>NZ_QKML01000001.1:0-592028 GCF_003208455.1 Rhizobium sp. UGM030330-04 | reverse complement strand
AAAACGCAACATCAAATCTTCTCACTCACAAAATTCGGCCCAGCCGATACAAAAGGGCCGCTCATGCGGCCTTTTGTCGTTCAAGACCAGAATAATAAAAAGACGCCTCGTGCGTCCCTTAAAGGAGACAAATCGCCTTCGGCAATTTGCTCCGGCACCAAGCATAACCGCAATGCGGTTACGCTCTCGCGACAAGTTCTGCGAACTTGTCGCTGGGAATGACATTTTTGCGAACGCAAAAAGTCGGTTAACGCGGGGTGGAGCAGCCCGGTAGCTCGTCAGGCTCATAACCTGAAGGCCGCAGGTTCAAATCCTGCCCCCGCAACCAAATCAATAAAACTCCCCGGGCTAACCAGCCAGGAGTTTTTTGTCTCCGCAAAGACGTTAAAAACAAAAAAATCACAAGCACCGGACAAACCAACCTTTTGTCTTCACTGCGTTGCAGTCTCAGCCTATCCAAAAACACAGCGAAGAACAAAAAGCAGCTTCAAAAACTTGCAGCCACAGCGCCGGCTCGCACCACCAGTTCAATCCCGGGATTGCCATACAAGGCAAACTCGCCATGATGCGGAAAACGCCGAATCCAGAAGAAAGCTGCCGTGACCGCCGACCCCTTGCAGATACTCAAGACAGTTTACGGCTACGACACCTTCCGCGGGCGGCAGGCCGAAATCATCCAGCATGTGATGGCGGGAAACAATGCCTTCGTCCTGATGCCGACAGGTGGCGGAAAGTCACTTTGTTACCAGATTCCAGCCCTTGCCCTCAAAGGTATGGGGCTGATCGTCTCACCGCTCATTGCGTTGATGGTCGATCAGGTAGCGGCTCTGCGTCAAGCTGGCATACGGGCCGAGGCTCTCAACTCCGATCTCTCTCCGGATGAGAGACGGACACTCTGGCGCGATATGCGGGCCGGCAATGTCGATATTCTTTATGCCGCGCCGGAGACCCTTCTTAAGCCGGATGTCCTGGATGCGCTTCAATCCATTGACCTCTCCCTGATAGCGGTTGATGAAGCGCATTGCCTGTCGCAATGGGGGCATGATTTCCGCCCGCCTTATCGCCAGCTCGATATGCTGATCGAGCGTTTCCCGAAGACACCGCGCATGGCGCTGACGGCGACGGCGGATGAGCCCACCCGCACCGAGATTCTTGGACATCTCGCGATTGATGAAGGTGACGCCTTCATAGCCGGATTTGACCGGCCCAACATCCGTTATGCGATCATGGAGAAGGACAATCCCCGCGCCCAGCTGAAACGTTTTCTTGGCGGCCGGGAGAATGAAAGTGGAATTGTTTATTGCCTGTCGAAGCGCAAGGTGGACGAAACGGCCACCTGGCTGCGGGAAGAGGGGCGCGATGCACTGCCCTATCACGCCGGCATGGACAAGGCCGCCCGCGAGGAAAATCAGACCCGCTTCCAGCACGGCGAGGCGGTGATCATCGTCGCAACCGTTGCTTTCGGCATGGGTATCGACAAGCCGGATGTGCGATTCGTGGTTCATATTGACCTGCCCGGCAGCATCGAGGCCTATTACCAGGAGACCGGCCGTGCCGGCCGCGATGGCCTGCCCTGCGATGTGCTGATGCTTTACGGCTACGAAGACATTGCCCTGCGAAACCGCTTCATCGAAGAATCGGATGCCGCGGACCAGCGCAAATATATGGAACGGCAGAAGCTCGATGCGTTGCTTGGCCTTGCGGAAACCGCCAGCTGCCGCAGGCAGGTCCTGCTGTCCTATTTCGGCGACCGGTGCGAGCCATGCGGCAATTGCGATACCTGCGCCGAGCCGCCGGATCTGTTCGACGGAGCCATCGCCGCTCAAAAGCTGCTGTCCTGCATTTATCGCACTGGAGAACGTTTCGGGCAGGCTTATGTCATCCGTGTCCTGCTGGGCGTCGAGGACGAGCGGATTTCCCGCTTCGGGCATGATCGCCTCACCACATATGGAATAGGCAAGGAACACGATAATCGCGCTTGGCGGGCCATTTTGCGCCAGCTTGTAGCGCTGCGACTGATCGCGGTTGACTTATCCGGGCATGGCGGACTGTCCATTTCCGAAGAGGGAAGGCGGTTTCTGCGCGAAAAACCGTCCCTGATGCTGAGAATCCCATCGGCCCGTCGCGCCGGCAGGCAGCAGACGCCGCGCAACGCGGCGTCGACGGCTTTGCCGGAGGCGGATCGCGGTCTCTTCGAGGCGCTGCGGGCAAAGCGCATGGAAATTGCCAGGGCGCAGAACGTTCCGCCCTATGTGATTTTTCACGACAAGACCCTCATCGAACTCGCGGCGGTAAAGCCGGCTTCGGCGAGGGAGATGGCGCAGATTGCCGGTGTGGGGGACAGCAAACTGGAGCGTTACGGCCCCGCCTTTCTCGAAGCGATCATGCAGCATGCCGCCGGTGATTGACCGCCGATAGATCCAGCGCGTCGTTATAGATTGAAGGCGTTCGGCGTTATCCTGTCGTGTCCTTGAACAGAACGTTCTGATCGATGAGATAACGGGAGAACAGGGGCAGGCTCGCGCCGCCGATTGCCCGGGCCTGACTGCCGACCGCGCCTTCGATAATCTCCGGCAGCGTGACGCCTTGAAGATCGTGGTGCTTGAGGGCCAGCCGGGTGGCAGAAACGATCCTCGTTCTGACCCAGTCGGGAAAACCGCCATCGATGATGACGCTGGAAAAATCGATGATGGAAGCGGCGGCAATGACGGCCTGTGCCAGTGCGGCGGCGGTCTTGTTGATCCAGCTTTCCAGCGGTTCACCGAAATCGATCCATTCATCCGGAGAGAACCACAGGGGGCGTGGATCGATATCCCGTTCACGCAACATGTTTTCCAGAACGAAGATCGAAGCGATCTTGAGCAGCTGAACCGTGTTGCCATCCTCTCCCTGCACCGGCAGCGGGCCGATTGCGCCGGCGGTACCCGTTTTTCCGGAAAACAGCGCCGAATTCAAAACGACTCCACCTCCGATAAAGGAACCGATGAAGATATAGAGAAAATCGGCGTAGTTCTGGCCGGCGCCAAAAACCAGTTCGGCACCACAGGCACTCGTGGCGTCATTCTGCAGAAAAACCGGATAGCGAACGTTTTCGGCGATTTCCGAGCGGATATCGACATCCCGCCAACGTTCCATCTCGGCCTGAGGCGCCCCCACTTCCTGCGCCCAGTTCCACAATTCGAACGGGGCGGCGATGCCCACTCCGGCAATTTTTTTCCGGTCAGCCGGGGGCAATTTCGATTCGAGTTCCGTTATGCCTTCGATCACGAATGGCAATATCCATTCCGGCAGGGGGTAAGGATAGGTCTTGCGAAGCTTGAGCTTTATCCGGCCGACAAAATCCATCAGCACCAGATCGACGCTGCGCCGGCCGATCTTCACGCCAAAAGAGAAGACGGCGTCGGGATTGAGGCGCATCGGCGTTGAGGGCTGTCCGACCTTCCCGCGCAACCTTTCACCCCGAACGAGAAGCCCGTCTTTCTCGAGAGAGCGCATGATGACCGAAACTGTCTGCGCAGAAAGTCCGCAAAGTCTGGATATTTCCGCTTTCGACAATCCGCCATGGCGGCGAACAAGGGACAGCACCAGCCGCTCATTATAGGCACGTACCCCGATCTGGTTCGCGCCGCCGCTGATATCCATAATGGTGGGCGGCGCAGGCGGCGCCGTCTCGACAGATTGTCTCATAATGTCATCCTCCCGCCCGCGATATCTGCACGGGCGATACCGGCAGGCTTTATGGCAATCTTGCTATCGCAACGTAAACGACCGCTGCAATATTCCTCCCTGCCGGAGATTAGAATGCCATACGGAATTAATAATTCAATCGGATTTATTTATTGACAGCCGTTTCCTTTGGTGGTTCCATCTGGGTCAACGGTCGCTGTTCTCGGAGGAGACGAGATCGTCGGGCAACCGTCATGGTGCTCAAATATCCATTGGGAGGATCTCATGAAGACCACTGTTTCCGCTCTTTTGGGCGCGCTTGCGCTTGGCGTTTCTTTTGCTTCCGTCGCGTCCGCCGCCGATACGTCGGTTTGCCTCATTACCAAGACCGACACCAATCCCTTCTTCGTCAAGATGAAGGAAGGCGCGACCGCCAAGGCCAAAGAACTCGGCGTGACGCTGAAATCCTATGCCGGCAAGATTGATGGCGATTCCGAAAGCCAGGTAGCCGCCATCGAGACCTGCATCGCCGATGGCGCCAAGGGTATCCTGATCACCGCATCGGACACCAAGGGCATCGTTCCGGCCGTGCAGAAGGCCCGTGATGCCGGTCTTCTGGTGATCGCCCTCGACACGCCTCTGGAGCCCGTCGATGCCGCCGATTCCACTTTCGCCACCGATAATCTCCTGGCTGGCGAACTGATCGGCAAATGGGCGGCCGGCACGCTCGGTGACAAGGCCAAGGACGCGAAAATCGCCTTCCTCAACCTCACCCCCTCCCAGCCGACTGTGGATGTGCTGCGCAACCAGGGGTTCATGAAAGGCTTTGGCATTGATGTGAAGGACATCAACAAGATCGGCGACGAAGACGATCCGCGCATCGTCGGCCATGACGTCACCAACGGCAATGAAGAAGGCGGCCGTGCGGCGATGGAAAACCTGCTGCAGAAGGATCCGACAATCAACGTCGTTCACACCATCAATGAGCCCGCAGCTGCCGGTGCTTATGAGGCGCTGAAGGCGGTGGGCCGCGAAAAGGACGTTCTGATCGTTTCCGTCGATGGCGGTTGCCCTGGTGTGAAGAACGTTGCGGAAGGCGTGATCGGCGCGACCTCGCAGCAATACCCGCTGTTGATGGCGGCTCTCGGCGTCGAAGCTGTCAAGAAGTTTGCCGATACGGGTGAAAAGCCGAAGCCGACCGAAGGCAAGAATTTCGTCGATACCGGTGTGAAGCTGGTGACCGACAAGCCGGTCAATGGCCTCGACTCGATCGACACGAAGGAAGGTCTCAACAAGTGCTGGGGTTGATGCCTCACCGTTGAAACCCGCGGGGGCATTTTTTGCCCCCGCCCTTGGACCAGAATGATTTCAGGCACGATCCGGGGGATCGGACAAAGGAACAAACGAGCGCGCCCCATATTCTCCGAGAATGACGTGGGCTGCCTCACAACACTTTGAATCTACGCATCATTCTCCTTTTAAAGAGGCCCGGTTCGAGGGCAGATGCGATGGAGCGATCGGGAGGAAAATCCATGAGCGATCAGCCGGTGCGGGCTCAGCCGCATAATGAATTTGAAAAGGTGCTTTCAGGAAGTTCGACACAGGTTGCCGCTTTCGATACGCACGACAAGAGTGCGCTGGAAAAATTCCAGCATTTTCTCCATTCCAGTCCGGCGGCTGTGCCGCTTATCGTTCTGGTGCTGTCGCTGACTGTTTTTGGCCTGCTCCTCGGCGGCAAGTTCTTCTCGGCCTTCTCGTTGACCCTCATCCTGCAGCAGGTCGCGATCGTCGGCATCGTTGGCGCAGCGCAGTCGCTGGTCATCCTGACGGCGGGCATCGATCTTTCGGTCGGCGCGATCATGGTTCTGTCTTCCGTCGTCATGGGGCAGTTTACCTTCCGCTATGGCTTGCCGGCGGAGCTTTCCATTCTCTGCGGTCTCGCCGTTGGCGCATTCTGCGGTTTCATCAATGGCGTACTGGTCTCGCGCATGCGCCTGCCGCCCTTCATCGTCACGCTCGGCATGTGGCAGATCGTGCTGGCGACCAACTTCCTTTATTCCGCGAATGAGACGATCCGCGCCCAGGATATCGCCCAGCAGGCGCCGATCCTGCAATTCTTCGGCGCCAATATCCGTTTCGGCAATGCGGTCTTCACCTATGGCGTCATCGCCATGGTCCTGCTCGTCGCCCTGCTCTGGTATGTGCTGAACCGCACCGCCTGGGGTCGCCATCTTTATGCTGTCGGTGACGATCCGGATGCCGCCGAACTTGCCGGTGTCAACGTCAAGCGCATGCTGACGACCGTTTACACCCTGTCCGGTCTCATCTGCGCCTTTGCCGGTTGGGCCCTCATCGGCCGCATCGGCTCGGTTTCACCGACCGCCGGCCAATTTGCCAATATCGAATCCATCACTGCGGTGGTTATTGGCGGCCTGTCGCTGTTCGGCGGGCGCGGCTCCATCATGGGCATGATCTTCGGCGCCCTGATCGTCGGTGTCTTTTCGCTCGGCCTCAGGCTCATCGGAACCGACCCGCAATGGACCTATCTGTTGATCGGCGTCCTTATCATCATGGCTGTCGCAATCGACCAGTGGATCAGAAAGGTAGCAGGCTGATGGCAAAAGAACCCATTCTCACAGCACGCAATCTCGTCAAACGTTATGGCCGCGTGACCGCCCTCGACCATGCCGATTTCGATCTCTATCCGGGTGAAATCCTGGCCGTGATCGGCGACAATGGCGCCGGCAAATCCTCGCTTATCAAGGCGATTTCCGGCGCGGTGACGCCCGATGAGGGAGAGATCAGGCTGGAAGGCCAGCCCGTCCAGTTCCGCTCGCCGATCGAGGCGCGCAAGGCGGGCATCGAGACGGTGTATCAGAACCTCGCGCTGTCGCCGGCGCTTTCCATAGCCGACAATATGTTCCTCGGCCGGGAAATCCGTAAACCCGGCATTCAGGGTAGCCTGTTCCGGGCGCTGGATCGCCCGGCCATGGAAAAATTCGCCCGCGAAAAACTGTCGGAACTCGGCCTAATGACGATCCAGAACATCAATCAGGCGGTGGAAACCCTCTCCGGCGGCCAGCGTCAGGGTGTGGCCGTGGCGCGCGCGGCGGCTTTCGGCTCCAAGGTCGTCATCCTCGACGAGCCGACGGCGGCGCTGGGCGTCAAGGAAAGCCGCCGTGTTCTGGAGCTTATTCTGGATGTGCGCTCCCGCGGCCTGCCGATCGTTCTCATCTCGCATAACATGCCGCATGTCTTCGAGGTCGCGGATCGCATCCATATCCATCGGCTCGGCAAGCGCCTGTGCGTCATCAATCCGAAGGACTACTCCATGTCCGACGCCGTCGCCTTCATGACCGGCGCCAAGGAAGCGCCGAAGGAAACGCTTGCCGCATGACGCTGAAGCTTGAGACGATCGCCGAAGACGTTCTTCGGCGGGCAGAGGGCAAATCTCGTTTTATCATTGCCATTGCCGGTCCCCCTGGGGCCGGCAAATCCACGCTGGCGGACGCGCTTTATGGTGCTTTGCTGGCGCGGGGCGAAACCGCCGCCGTGCTGCCCATGGATGGCTTCCATATGGACAATGGCATCCTTGAAGAGCGCGGGCTGCTGCCGCGCAAGGGCGCGCCCGAAACGTTCGATGTGCGTGGCTTCCTCGATATCGTCTCTGCCGTCCGCAAGGGCGGGCAGGAAGTGCTTGTCCCGGTTTTCGACCGTTCCCGCGAGATCGCCATAGCGTCTGCCCGGGCGATTGCGCCGGAAACACGCTTTATCCTTGCTGAAGGCAATTATCTGCTGCTGAACGAGGCGCCGTGGACGGCACTTTCCGAGAGCTTCGACCTTACCATTTTCGTTGGGCCATCCGTCGCCGTGCTTGAGGAGAGGCTGCGCAACAGATGGCAGGGCTATGGTCTCGATGCGGATGCGATCCATGCCAAACTTTTTGAAAACGATCTTCCCAACGGAAAAAGGGTGATCGAGAACGCCCGTTCTGCCGATATTCGCATCGATATCTGGGAATAGGTTAACGCTTTCCCGTCACTGAGCGGCAAGGCGCATTTGCCGTTAAGCCTTTATTGACCATGTGTTGAATCTTTTTGATCCACAGGGTGGGGCTTTTGTGTGTCTATTCGTTGACGCGAAAATTTCCTCATATACTATATGTGGTGTTCGAGGTTCTTCCGATTCGCAAGGATTGGAAGCTAAGACGGGAATTCGGTGCGCAACGCCATCGTGGCGGAGCAAGGCCGAAACTGCCCCCGCAACTGTAAGCGGTGAGCATCGTTCCGATTTGGGTCACTGGGGCTAAAAGCTCCGGGAAGGCCGGAATAGATGTTGTGACCCGCAAGTCAGGAGACCTGCCTTGAGCGCAAACGTCCACGGGCGGGGTGTCCGGAGGAAGGTGTATGACGCAAATGATTTGCGTTCTCCCTTTTCTGCCCCCTCCAGAACAAGCTTCGGGGTGAAGTCATGCCAGTGCATTTCTTTAAGTTGCTGCGCTCGTCGGCGTAGAGAGTGATTTTCTGCGACTTGCAGCATTTTCAGGGAAACCGGCGCCGGTTCCATCCCGAAATGCGAGGAGTTGCCTGGGCCGCGCGCCTCACCTGAATGACAGATCCACCGCCACCCGATTGCGATTGCAATCGGCAATGTTGAGCCGTGTCCGAAACCGGCTTCGAGAGAGGAAATTATGACCGTCACCGTTTACAGCAAGCCTGCCTGCGTCCAATGCACCGCCACCTATCGCGCGCTCGACCGCATCGGCGTCCCTTATGAGATCGTCGATATTTCCGAAGATGCGGATGCGCTCGATCATGTGCGGGGTCTCGGTTACATGCAGGTTCCCGTCGTTGTCGCCGGCGAACGGCATTGGGCGGGTTTCCGGCCTGATATGATCGGCTCGATCAGCTGAGGCGTCGGTGTGATGGGGCTGATCGTCTATTATTCCAGCCGCTCTGAAAACACCCATCGCTTTCTTCTGAAACTGGGGCGGCGATTGTTTCGCCTGCCGCTCGGCGCTGAAGAAGATGTGCCCCATGTATCGGAGCCCTATGTGCTCGTCACCCCCACCTATGGGGGCGGCGGCCCGAAAGGGGCCGTGCCCAAGCCGGTCATCCGGTTTTTGAACGAGCCCTCCAACCGAAATCTCATTCGCGGCGTCATCGCGGCTGGAAACACGAATTTTGGCGCAGCTTTCGCATCCGCCGGAGACATCGTCTCGCGTAAATGCGCGGTGCCGTTTCTCTATCGCTTCGAGCTTCTCGGCACGGAGGAAGATGTCGTCAACGTCAAACATGGATTGGAACGATTTTGGACACGCTGACCTCAGGCGCGCTGCGCAAGGACGCCAAACAGCCGGTAGCCGCAAGCCAGAAACCTGTTGATACGGGGCTGGACTACCACGCGCTGAACGCGATGCTGAACCTTTATGACGAGAACGGAAAGATCCAGCTCGACAAGGATCGCCTTGCCGCCCGGCAATATTTCCTCCAGCACGTCAACCAGAACACGGTGTTTTTCCATAACCTCAGGGAAAAGCTCGATTATCTGGTGACGGAAGGATATTACGAGCAGGAGGTTCTGGATCAGTATTCCTTCAATTTCGTCCGCGATCTCTATGACGAAGCCTATGCCCGGAAGTTCCGCTTTCCGACATTTCTCGGGGCGTTCAAATATTACACCTCCTACACGCTGAAGACCTTCGACGGAAAACGTTATCTCGAGCGTTATGAGGATCGCGTCTGCATGGTGGCGCTGGCTCTGGCGCGCGGTGACGAGCAGCTTGCCCGTGATCTGATGGACGAGATCATTTCCGGCCGCTTCCAGCCGGCAACGCCGACCTTTCTCAACGCCGGCAAGAAGAGCCGCGGTGAGCTGGTCTCGTGTTTTCTGCTGCGCGTGGAAGACAATATGGAGAGCATCGGCCGCTCCATCAATTCCGCCCTGCAGCTTTCCAAGCGCGGTGGCGGCGTGGCGCTGTCCTTGACCAATATTCGCGAGGCCGGAGCGCCGATCAAACAGATCGAAAACCAGTCTTCCGGCGTCATCCCCGTGATGAAGCTTCTGGAAGACAGCTTTTCCTACGCCAACCAGCTTGGCGCACGCCAGGGCGCGGGTGCTGTCTATCTGCACGCCCATCACCCGGATATCATGCGCTTCCTCGATACGAAGCGCGAAAATGCGGATGAAAAAATCCGTATCAAGACCCTGTCGCTCGGTGTTGTGATCCCCGATATTACCTTTGAACTCGCCCGCAATAACGAGGATATGTACCTGTTCTCGCCTTATGATGTGGAGCGGGTTTATGGCGTGCCGTTGACAGAGATTTCGGTCAGCGAAAAATATCATGAGATGGTCGCCGACAGCCGCATCCGCAAGAAGAAGATCAAGGCGCGCGAATTCTTCCAGATCATCGCTGAAATCCAGTTCGAGAGCGGTTACCCCTACATCATGTTCGAGGATACGGTGAACCGCGCCAATCCGGTCGCCGGCCGTATCAGCATGAGCAATCTCTGCTCGGAAATCCTGCAGGTCAGCGAGGCGAGCGAGTTCAATGCCGATCTCTCCTACAGCCACATGGGCAAGGATATTTCGTGTAATCTCGGTTCGCTCAATATTGCCGCCGCAATGGATTCCGCCGATTTCGGCAAGACGATCGCAACGTCCATCCGGGCGCTGACGGCGGTGTCGGATATGAGCCATATCTCCTCCGTGCCCTCGGTGGAAAAGGGTAATGACGCCAGCCACGCCATCGGGCTTGGCCAGATGAACCTGCACGGTTATCTGGCGCGCGAACGCATTTTCTATGGCTCCGAAGAGGGCATCGATTTCACCAATATCTATTTCTACACGGTGACCTATCACGCCATCCGTGCGAGCAACCGGCTGGCGGTGGAAAGAGGTCAGAGCTTCAAGGGCTTTGAAAATTCCAAATATGCTTCCGGCGAATATTTCGACAAATATACCGACCGGGAATGGCTGCCGGAGACCGAGAAGGTGAGGGTGCTGTTCGAAAAGGCCGGCATTGCCATTCCGACGCAGGAAGACTGGAAGGCCTTGAAGCAGGAGGTCATGGCGTCCGGCCTCTATAACCAGAACCTTCAGGCCGTGCCACCCACCGGCTCGATCTCCTATATCAACCACTCCACCTCTTCCATTCATCCGATCGTCTCGAAGATCGAAATCCGCAAAGAGGGCAAGATCGGCCGAGTTTATTACCCGGCTTCTTATCTCTCGAACGACAATCTCGAATATTACCAGGATGCCTATGAAATCGGCCCTGAAAAGATCATCGATACCTATGCTGCGGCCACCCAGCATGTCGATCAGGGCCTGTCGCTGACGCTGTTCTTCCGCGATACCGCCACGACGCGCGATATCAACCGGGCGCAGATCTACGCCTGGAAGAAGGGCATCAAGACCATCTATTACATCCGTTTGCGCCAGATGGCGCTGGAAGGCACGCAGGTTCAGGGCTGCGTTTCCTGCACGCTCTGAATTGAGGGACAAGAGAATGAATATCGTCGTAAAACCCGTGTCCCGCATCCGTGCGGTCAACTGGAACCGCATCGAGGACGACAAGGATCTCGAAGTGTGGAACCGCCTGACCTCGAATTTCTGGTTGCCGGAAAAGGTGCCGCTCTCCAATGACATCCCCTCCTGGGGAACGCTGAAGCCGGAAGAGCAGAAGCTGACGATCCGCGTCTTCACCGGGCTGACATTGCTCGACACTATTCAGAACGGCGTCGGCGCCGTGCGCCTGATGGCGGATTCGGCAACGCCGCATGAGGAGGCGGTGCTTTCCAACATCTCCTTCATGGAGGCCGTGCACGCCCGTTCCTATTCGTCGATCTTCTCGACACTGTGCCTCACCCCTGATGTCGACGATGCCTATCGCTGGTCCGAGGAAAACGAGTTCCTGCAGCGCAAATCGGCGCTCATCATGCGGGAATATGACAGTGGTGACCCGCTAAAAAAGAAGATCGCCAGCGTGTTTCTGGAAAGCTTCCTGTTCTATTCAGGCTTCTATCTGCCGATGTTCTGGTCAAGCCGCGCCAAGCTCACCAACACGGCGGATTTGATCCGTCTGATCATCCGCGACGAGGCCGTGCACGGCTATTACATCGGCTACAAGTTCCAGCGGGCGGTGGATCGGCTCGGTGAGAAGGAAAGACAGGAGATCAAGGATTTTGCCTTCGACCTGCTTCTGGAGCTTTACGACAACGAGGCGAAATATACCGAAGACCTTTATGACGGCGTCGGTCTGACGGAGGACGTCAAGCAGTTCCTGCATTACAACGCCAACAAGGCCCTGATGAATCTGGGCTACGAGGCGCTGTTTCCGGCCGAGGCCTGCCGCGTCAATCCGGCGATCCTCTCCGCGCTCTCGCCCAATGCTGACGAAAACCACGACTTCTTCTCCGGTTCCGGCTCGTCCTATGTCATTGGCAAGGCGGTCGCCACCGAGGACGAGGACTGGGATTTCTGAAGTGGGATGTGCGCTGAAACCCGCAGAAACTACTGCGGGTTCACCACCTGGCTTGCAAGGCGGAAGGGGCTGGAGACGGTTGCGCCGATCGCATCGAACACGAAGGCACCCGCACTGTTGATGTCGCCCCCGCGTCTGCTGGATTCCAGCTGCGGCACCATGGAGGCCAGCGCCGCATAGCGGTCATGGTTGAGCGGATCGGAAGCCTCGAGTTTGGAAATATCGATGAATTGCACGCCCTCCTTCAGGGCGGCCTCCTGCACCTGCGGGTCGGTCACGTCAAGCGCGCCGATGCGGGTGACATCCGCGCCCAGAATGGAGGATGCCTTAAGGGCCCGATCGTCTTTGGAAACGAGAACGGTAAGTGGCGGGCTGAGCCGGCCGACCACTTCGATCTGCTTGCGGAAGACATCGGCGTCGATGTCAGGCGCAGCCAGCACCACCTGCAGCTTGGCGATGACATCGTTCCTGCCCTCAAGGCGCAATTGCCGCAGGGCTTCCATGACCAGCCAGCCGCCCATGCTGTGGCCGAACACGACGACGCTCTTTCGCGGGGTCTGACGGGTAAGGTCGGTCAACAGTGCGGCGAGCGCATCGCGTGAAAAGGTCGCAGATTCCTTGTCGGCGACATAGCCGGCGACATTGGCCTGTGATGGCCAGGAAAATACCAGCGGCACGCCGTCCATCTTGGCGTCGGCAGCCATTTGTGCCGCCCGGAACAGGGCTTCCTGATAGCTGTAATTATAGCCATGCACAAAAAGTGCGATCTGCTTGCCGGATCGGGCCACGTCACCCAGATCGGCATTGAAGCGCGCTTTCGTCAGCATATCGGCCCGCGTGACGACAAAATCCTTGTTCGGATCCGGCTTGCCGCTCGACCATTCGATTTTCCCGCTTTTATGGCTGGGCGGAATGGAAATATCGAAGCTTGCGTAGTTTGGCTGCATCGCACGCTGGGTGCCGAAGCCCTTTTTCGCGTCCTCGTTTTTCTCCCGCGTGCTGGCCACATAGGCCGTCACGATTTTCGTGTCGTGGGTCCTGGTGTTTACGGCCTGTAGCACGTCCGCCCCGGGCCGGCCTGCGCAGGATGAAAGAAGACCGAGAGTGAGAAGCAGCGAAAAGACAAGACGCATGAACGGGCTACCGGTGATAAGGACGGCCCATAAATAACCGGCCGCTGAAAAAGTTGCTACTGGAGAATGAATTGCATTGCCGTGCGGGTGTTTGACGCGGATGGCCATTCCACTGCTTGCCATCCGGCCATGTTCGTTTTAGGCCGTACAGATGACGAACAAGGTGTCGCTTTTACGGCTGAAACTCACGGACTTCCGCAACTATGCGGCGGCGGCGCTTGCGCTTGATGACCGGCATGTGGTGCTGACGGGCGACAACGGCTCCGGCAAGACCAATCTGCTGGAGGCTGTCTCCTTCCTCTCGCCCGGAAGGGGCCTGCGCCGAGCCACCCTGTCGGATGTGACGCGGGTTGGTGCGGAGGCAACCGGTTTTTCGATCTTTGCCGATGTCGAGGGCATGGATGGCGATGTCGCCATCGGTACCGGAATTGAAGGGGACGGCGAGGTGGTGTCGCGTCGTCTGCGGCTGAACGGTACGCCGGTAAAATCCGTCGACGAACTGACCGATCATCTGCGGGTTCTGTGGCTGACACCCGCCATGGATGGCCTTTTTACCGGCTCATCATCGGACCGCCGGCGTTTTCTCGACAGGCTGGTACTATCGCTTGATCCGGCCCACGGGCGGCGGGCAGGCGATTTTGAAAAAGCCATGCGTGGCCGCAACCGCCTGCTTTCGGAAGGTCGCTTCGATCCGGTATGGCTGGACGGTATCGAAAAACAGATGGCCGAACTCGGCATCTCGATGGCGGTTGCCCGTTATGAAATGCTTGGCCTGTTGAAGAGCCTGATTGAGGGACGGGCGGGCAATGCCGCCTTTCCGTCGGCGGCGCTTGCGCTCTCCGGTTTCATGGACGACGGGCTCAATCGCCCCGCCGTCGATCTGGAAGATGAATATAGGCTTATGTTGCGCGACGGCCGGTATCGTGACGCCGCCGCCGGTCGCACCCTGGATGGGCCGCACCGTGTTGATCTCTTCGTGCGCCATGCGGAAAAGGATATGGAAGCCGAACGCTGTTCGACGGGTGAGCAGAAAGCGCTTCTGGTGGGGCTGGTGCTTGCCCATGCGCAGCTCACCGCCAATATGACCGGCTATGCGCCGGTTCTGCTGCTGGACGAGATCGCCGCCCATCTGGACGAGGGCAGGCGGGCCGCTTTGTTCGATCTCATCCACGCGCTTGGCGGCCAGAGTTTCATGACCGGGACCGATGCGGCCATGTTTTCCGCTCTCGGCGAACGCGCGCAATTCTTGAATGTTTCCCACGGGAGCATCACGGCATGATGGCTAAGAGATGGAGGGCGGTATGGATCCGCTGAGCCCGGAAGAAATCGAACGCTACAAGCGCCACATCCTGCTGCCGGAAATCGGCGGAGCCGGCCAGCAGCGGCTGAAGGCGGCGCGGGTGCTCGTCATTGGCGCGGGCGGCCTCGGCGCGCCCGTCCTTCATTATCTCGCCGCCGCCGGTGTCGGCACGCTCGGCATGATCGATGACGATGTGGTTTCCCTCTCCAATCTCCAGCGGCAGGTGATCCACGACACCGGCACCATCGGTGAGCTGAAAACGGAAAGTGCCCGCAAGGCCATAGCGCGGCTTAATCCGCAGGTCCGCACGCTTGTTCATGAGGAGCGCTTTTCGCAGGTCTGGGCGCATGACCATCTGCCCTCCTTCGATCTCCTGATCGATGGTTCGGATAATTTCGATACGCGTTATGCCGCCGCCGATGCAGCGGAGACTGCGAAGAGGCCGCTGGTCACCGGCGCCGTCGGCCGTTTCGATGGCTCTGTCACCGTATTGAAACCTTATGAAACCAACGCCGAGGGCACTCTTCTGCCGGGTTACCGCGATCTGTTCCCGGAGCCGCCGCCGCAGGGTCTCATTCCCAATTGCGCGGAAACGGGCATTGTCGGCGCGCTGACCGGGGTCATCGGCACCCTCATGGCCATGGAGGCAATCAAGGTGATCACCGGTGCCGGTGAACCGCTGATCGGCCGCCTGCTGCTTTACGATGCCCTGTCGGCCCGCTTTGAAACGGTGCGTTACAAACGCCGGCCAGGGGGAAGGAAACCATGATCCGGATCGCAAGGGTTGGGGAAGAATTCGACCGCTGGCAGGAATTGCTGGCGCTCATCATGTCCTCTTTCGCTTATATGGATGGCGTCATCGACCCGCCATCTTCGGCCCACCGCCTGACGCTGGAAAATCTTGCCGAGAAGGCGAGGGCGGAGATCGCCTTCCTGGCGCTGGATGGCGATGAGTTGCTGGGCTGCATGTTCTGCAGGCCGGAGCCGCCAGCCTCTCTTTACATCGGCAAGTTATGTGTTTCCCCGAAAGCGCAGGGCAGGGGTATCGGCAGGATGTTCTTGCAGCAATCCGAAGCGCTGGCCCGCGAATTGGCGCTGCCGGCGCTGCGGCTGGAAACCCGTATCGAACTCCTTGCCAATCACGCCAGGTTTGCCGCCTGGGGTTTCGTCAGGACTGCTGAAAACGCCCATGCCGGTTATGATCGGACGACCTCGATCGAAATGACCAAATTCCTGGACTGAGATTATCGAATTCTGCCCTGTGATAATCCGCTCGGGACAGTCGAAAAGCCCGTCCGTGACTGCATGGCGCCGCTATCGCAAAATGCCGGACTGCATCATCTGGGAAAGAAAGACAGAAGAGACCCGCTCAAGGCCCGTATGCGGCTGAACGTCGGCCGATCCGACACGCCAGACGCTTTTATCCGGGCCGCTGAAAAGCTGGATTTCCGTCGTGACCCTGTGGGTGAGCGGAGCCGCCTTCGTGGCCTCGACCATCTGCTTCATGAGTTTCGCGGAAGGCATGCGGGTTCTGTCGCCAAGCTCATCCGCCTTTGCCGCAGCCTTCAGTTGCTGGAAGGCAGACCCGACATCCGGCAGGGAGCAATTCATCTTTATCCGCGCCACGAAGAGACCCGTGGGCGATTGTGAGCCGATACGCGCAGGTTCTGCCTTACAGCGCACCCGCGCCGTGCTTGCCACCCAGAGCCGCGCGAACTGGTCCGACTGTTCGTTGGTGGTTCCGCTGGGCGCGTGCATACCCTTGTTTTTACGCTGCCACGCGACCGGGTTGGCAACGAGATCCATGTGGGTGTAGCGCGGGCCGTTGCCGGAAGATCCCCATTCCTTGTTCAGGCGAACCATGCTGGCACGATCAAAATTCAGCCAGGCGCGGTAATAAAGTTCCGCAGTCTCCTCGGGTGAGGCCGAAGCAGCCCGGGCCGGGCCGCTGACCAGAACGAGCAGGGCAGACATGAGTAGCAAGAACTTCGCCTGAATTCCCATCGAACTCCCCTCCATCTGGCGATCGGACAAGATTTGCCTGAGCCGGCTCAGTTTCGCCCCGGCAGCACCCGGTTCGGTGGACGGTGTCCATCAAACAGCGTGCGGATGTTGATGATGACCTTGTCGCCCATTTCGATGCGCCCTTCGATCGTCGCCGAACCCATATGGGGAAGCAGCACGACCTTGCCTTCCTTGGCAAGCTTGATGAGCTTGGGGTTCACCGCAGGCTCATTCTCATAGACATCGAGACCGGCGCCGGCGATCTTGCCTTCGCGCAGGCACTGGATCATCGCCGCTTCGTCGATGATATCGCCGCGTGCGGTATTGACGATGTAGCTTGTCGGCTGCATCAGCGCCAGCCGTCGGGCCGAGATCAGGTGATAGGTCGCGGGTGTCGAGGGGCAATTGACGGAAACGATATCCACTCGCGCCAGCATCTGGTCGAGGCTGTCCCAATAGGTCGCCTCAAGCTCCGCTTCCGTCGCCGGGTTGACGCGTTTGCGGTTGTGATAATGAATGGAAAGGCCAAAGGCCTTGGCACGCCGCGCGACCGCCGTTCCGATGCGCCCCATGCCGACAATGCCGATGCGCTTGCCGGAAATGCGCCGTCCCAGCATCCATGTCGGGGACCAGCCGAGCCATTCGTCCGCGCCATTGGCAAGCACACGCGTGCCTTCGATCATGCGACGCGGCACGGCAAGCACCAGCGCCATGGTGATGTCGGCGCTGTCCTCGGTCAGCACATTCGGCGTATTGGTAACGGTAATGCCTTGTCTGGCCGCGGCATCGACATCCACATGGTCGATACCGTTGGAGAAGCTGGCGATCAGCTTCAGCTGCGGCCCTGCCTGCTCGATCATCGCGGCGGTGATGCGGTCGGTGACGGTCGGCACCAGCACGTCCACGCGCTGCATGGCGGCGACAAGCTCTTCCTCGCTGCGCGGCGTATCGTCGATATTCAGTTCGGCATCGAAGAGTTCGCGCATTCTGGTTTCGACGACGTCAGGCAATTTGCGGGTGATATAGACTGTCGGTCTCTTCTTGTGGGTCATCGTTTGCCGCTGCCTTGTTCAGAAGTCATTAACCAGAAAGAGCGATAATTTCTTTCAATCAGGGCGTTTCTACCAGACCCACCGGCGAAGACAAATAAAACTCGCCGAAGCTTGAGGCATGTGGAAACGAGCCTCCTTAAATATCATCCGGTTTGCAGAAGGCGGGAAACGGAAATGGGCATGCGCAGTGTGGTTTCTATTGTTTGCATTGCATTGTCTTTGGGCTTCCTCGGTGCGGCAACCGATGCCATGGCGCAGGGTGCGGCCAAGGGTGCGAGCGGCCTGCCGCTGCCGCGTTTTGTCAGCCTGAAATCCAAGCGCGTCAATATGCGCATCGGCCCCAGCACGGATTATGCCGTGTCATGGATGTATCTGAAATCGGGCATGCCGGTCGAAATCATCCAGGAATATGAAAACTGGCGGCGTATCCGTGATGCCGATGGCACGGAAGGCTGGGTCAACCAGGCTCTGCTGTCCGGTGAACGCACGGCGGTCGCCGCTCCGTGGATGCGCGGCAAGGGCAAGGAAATCTATGTGAACATGCGCCGCGAGGCACAGTCGGGGGCTGCCGTCATCGCCCGGCTGGAACCGGGCGTCGTCTTCAGGATCGGCGAATGCAATGGCGACTGGTGCCGTGCCGAGGCTGGGCAGGCCTCGGGCTGGGTATCCCAGGGTGAGATCTGGGGTGCCTATCCGGGCGAAGCCTTCAAATAAGGCCGTGCTCCGCGCCCAGCGCCCTGAGCGATGACATCGGGCGCGGTCCTACCTGCTGGATGACGGCTGCGGCGGCAAGGCAGCCGAGCTTGCCGCAATCTTCAAGCGACCGGTCCTGCGTATAACCGAACAGGAAACCGGCGGCGAAAAGATCGCCTGCACCTGTCGTATCGACCACGTCATGCACCGGGTAGGCGTCTACCTTCACACGTTCGGTGCCGCGCAGGATAACGGCGCCTTCCTCACTCATCGTTACCGCCGCGATCTTGCAGTCGGCGGCGATTTTGGTCAGGGCCAGTTCGAAGTCGTCGGTTTCGTAAAGCGAGAGCGCTTCCTGCTTGTTGGCGAAAACAATGTCCACCGTGCCGGAGCGCATCAGGTCCAGAAACTCTTCGCGGTAGCGGCCGACGCAAAAGCTGTCGGAAAGCGTCATGGAGACTTCGCGGCCGTTTTCATGTGCAATGCGGGCGCATTCGCGAATGGCATCCTTGGCGCGCGGCGGATCCCAAAGGTAACCCTCGAAATAGGTGACCTTGGTCTGCGCCACGACGTCTTCCTCCACGTCCTCCGGCCCGAGATCGACACAGGCGCCGAGATAGGTGTTCATCGAACGCTCGCCGTCTTCGGTCACGAAGATCATCGAACGTGCAGTCGGCGGGAACGTGCCCTCCGGCTTCGTTTCGAAATAGACACCCTGCGCGCGGATGTCGTGCTGGAAGATTTCGCCGAGCTGGTCTTCGGCAACCTTGCCGAAATAGGCGGCCTTGCCGCCGAAATTCGCCACACCCGCCGCCGTGTTACCCGCGCTGCCGCCGGAGGCTTCGAGAGCCGGTCCCATCAGCGAATAAAGCAACTCGGCGCGTTCCGCGTCGATGAGGTTCATCGCACCTTTGGTGATGGCGTTGTCGTTGAGGAAGCGGTCATTGCAGCGGGAGATGATGTCGACGATGGCATTGCCGACAGTCAGTACGTCGAATTTCGTCATAGAGCCCTATCCGGTTCGCACGGCGTGCGCGTATTTTTCGAAAGGTCTTAAACATTTCTGGCGGCAAGAAAAGCCCAAAGGGAAAATATGCGGTTCGCCCCGGCCGGCGAAAACGCGTCATCTGCCTGTAATGTGGTTAAGTTATTCCTTTCCGCAGAGCAAAAGGTATGTGAGTACGTACCGGAATGGGAGACATGATGGTCTTCTGGCTCAACCGTTATCTCCGCCACGGATGTACTGGCGGCATATAACGGACATAAAAGGCGGGGGAGACCCCGCTTTTTCTTTTGCGCGGATGTCTTCACGTACGGGACTTTGCGTGTTGCAAGTCGTGCGTTCGACGACGGTTCCCCACAGCCACCATATGGCGCGTACCCCTATTTGACGAAAACAGGCAGGTGGGGCGTTTTCGCGATTCCATTCCCGGGGAAAAGGCTCTAAAGCGGAGTATCTCCCCGCAAAAGCCGCGAAAGCTTTCCCTCCATGTCTGCCGTTGCCGCGAATGTCGCCCCGATTTTCATTCTCATCCTGATCGGCTGGCTGACAGTCAAGGCCGGCCTGTTCAGGGCCGATGCCGGCGATATCCTCAGCGATTTCGTGTTCAAGATCGCGGTGCCGACCTTGATCTTCCGCACGCTTGCGGAAGCGAATTTCCATGGCGCATCGCCTTTCCGGCTCTGGATCACCTATTTCGCCGGCGTGGCCGTCACCTGGACGGTCGGGCATATCGTCACCCGTTATGTCTTCAAGCAGGATGTTCGCATCGCCGTCATCGCCGGCATTTCTTCGGCCTTTGCCAACAATATCTTCATCGGCCTGCCGCTGGTCGGGCGTTCCGTGGGGGATGAGGGGCTGGTGGCTCTCTCCATCCTGCTCGCCATCCATCTGCCGGTCATGATGATCGCCGGTACGATCCTGATGGAAAATGCCACGCACAAGGCGGTTGGCGGCGAAAAGCGGGGTATGGCGGCGGTGTTTAAACAAGTGGGCCGCAATCTCGTCACCAATCCGCTGGTGATCGGACTTTTCATTGGGCTTTCAACCAATGTTTCCGGTGTAACACCGACACCGATCCTGAAAACCGTGGTTGATCAGATCGCTTCCATGGCGGGGCCGGCGGCGCTTATCTCGCTTGGCATGGCGCTGACGAAATATACCATTCGCGGCAATATGGGCATTGCCGTCACCATGACGGTTTTCAAGCTGCTGCTGCTGCCCGCCTGTGTATGGGCCATGGGCCATGCTCTCGGCCTCAGCCGCGAATGGACGGCGGCGCTTGTTCTCACCTCATCGGTTCCGACAGGGGTGAATGCCTGGCTGATTGCCAACCGCTTCGGTATCGGCCACAGCGTTGCGGCCTCCACCATCAGCATTTCCACGGCGACCGGCGTTCTTTCCGTGTCGCTGTGGGCATGGCTGTTGAGCTGATTATTCTGTCGAGCTGATTATTTCTGTGCGCTCAGAATCTTGAAGCGGGCGTTGCGGCACACTTCAGTGCTGGTGCGGAATTCAGCCGCGAGCACCGGCTCATAGGGCATGCCGCGATTGGCGACCATCAGCAGCTTGCCACCGCTGCGCAGCGCGCCGGCGGCAGCCTTTATGAAGGCCTGACCGAGGGCAGGTTCTGCCGCCTGTCCCGCCGCATGGAAAGGCGGGTTCATGATGATCAAGTCGTATTTTTCCTTCGGCGGCTCGTTTGCCAGGTCCTGCCAGAAGAAGCGCGTCGTCAGACGCGGATTGTTTTCGAGAAGATTGGTCTTGGCGAATTCCAGCGCGTTCCAGTCCGCTTCGAAAAGGTCGATGCGAGCGGTGCGCGGCGATTTTTCCGCCAGCATGATGGAGAGATAACCCCAGCCTGCGCCAAAATCGGCGGCATTGCCGTCGAAGTCGGTCGGCAGGCGCGATGCGAGCAGCTCCGAGCCGTCATCCACACGATCATGCGAGAACATGCCGGGCAGGGCGGTGAAGCGACCTTCCACCGTCGCAGGCTTTTGGGCAAGCTTGGAGACAGCGGTCGAGACATCGTCCGGCCGTTTGAACCAGAGCGCGACGCCGTGATATTTCGGCGTCGATTCCGTCTCGATGCCGAGCTTCGTCAGTGTCTTGCGCAGCGTCAGAATACCGTCTTCCTTCGATCCGGCTGCGACGATCAGGCCTCCGGCCTTCACCCGCGAAAGTGCTTCGGCGACACGGTTTTCGTTCTCGCCACGATGTTTGCCGCAAAGCAGCAGCGCCGCATCGTAATCTTCGCCCGAAACATCCGGGGTGACCTTCGCGCCCTGAGCCTCAAGGGCCCGGTAAAGCGGCCGAAGATGCTGAACCGCAACGATCTCCGCGTCGAAACCATCCAGCCGCGGACCGGCTTCCGCTCCCAGAAACAGAACGCGTTCGCCCTCTTTCGGCATGGCAAGCATGTCGGAGGCAAAGGGATGGAAAAGGGTTTTCACGGCGTCACGGCTCATGGGAGCGTCCTCGAGGTAGGATGGAGTTTGTCAGGGAAAAGTGGAAACCGGTTTTCCCGAAAAGACAAACGATAACAAAAACGAAAAAAAGGCGCGGGCAAAACCCGCGCCTCGATAGGGTCTGGCGGCGCGGCCTTATTCGGCAGCGGCTTCGCCGTCTTCCTTCTTCTTGTCGGCAGCGACTTCCTTGCCGGTTGCCTGGTCGACAACCTTCATGGACAGGCGAACCTTGCCACGCTCGTCGAAGCCCATCAGCTTGACCCAGACCTTGTCGCCTTCCTTGACGACGTCGGAGGTCTTGGCGACTCGCTCGGAAGCGAGCTGCGAGATGTGGACGAGGCCGTCACGGGCGCCGAAGAAGTTGACGAAAGCGCCGAAGTCGGCGGTCTTCACGACCGTGCCTTCGTAGATCTGGCCGACTTCCGGTTCAGCAACGATGGAGTGAATCCACTTGCGGGCCGCTTCGATTTCCTTGCCGGAAGAAGAAGCGATCTTGACGGTGCCGTCGTCTTCGATGTTGATCTTCGCGCCGGTCTTTTCGACGATTTCGCGAATGACCTTGCCGCCGGAACCGATGACTTCACGGATCTTGTCGACCGGAATGTTCATGACTTCGATGCGCGGTGCGAATTCGCCGAGCTGGCTGCGGCTCTCGGTGATGGCATTGGCCATTTCGCCGAGAATGTGCTTGCGGCCACCCTGAGCCTGTTCCAGAGCGATCTTCATGATCTCTTCGGTGATACCGGCGATCTTGATGTCCATCTGCAGCGAGGTGATGCCGTCGGCCGTACCCGCAACCTTGAAGTCCATGTCGCCGAGGTGGTCTTCGTCACCGAGAATGTCGGAGAGAACCGCAAAGCGCTCGCCTTCGAGGATGAGGCCCATGGCGATACCGGCAACTGGCTTGGCCAGCGGAACGCCGGCATCCATCAGTGCAAGCGAGGTGCCGCAAACCGTTGCCATCGACGAGGAGCCGTTGGATTCGGTGATTTCGGAAACGACGCGCAGCGTATAGGGGAACTGTTCCGCCGTCGGCAGCATCGGGCGGATAGCGCGCCATGCGAGCTTGCCGTGACCGATTTCGCGACGACCCGGGGAACCCATGCGGCCTGTTTCACCGACCGAGTAAGGCGGGAAGTTGTAGTGCAGCAGGAAGCGTTCCTTGTACATGCCGGTCAGGCTGTCGACATACTGTTCGTCTTCGCCGGTGCCGAGCGTCGCAACAACGATCGCCTGGGTTTCACCGCGGGTGAACAGCGCCGAACCATGGGTGCGCGGCAGCAGGCCGACTTCCGAGATGATCGGACGAACGGTCGACAGGTCGCGGCCATCGATACGGCTCTTGGTGTCGAGAACGTTCCAGCGAACGATCTTTGCCTGAAGGTGCTTGAAGACAGCGCCGATTTCTTCCGGCGTGTATTTGGCTTCGCCTTCTTCCGGCAGGAAGTGTGCCTTCACCTTCGCCTTCACGGCGTCGACGGCAGCGTAACGGGCAGCCTTTTCGGTGATCTTGTAGGCGTCGCGCAGTTCGGCTTCGGCCAGGCCCAGCATCTCGTTTTCGAGCGCGGAGAAATCTTCCGGTTCGAATTCACGGGGTTCCTTGGCGGCAACTTCGGCGAGTTTGATGATCGCGTCGATAACCGGCTGGAAGCCCTTGTGGCCGAACATGACGGCGCCGAGCATGACGTCTTCGTTGAGTTCCTTGGCTTCCGATTCAACCATCAGAACGGCGTCGGAGGTGCCGGCGACAACCAGATCGAGCGTGGATTCGTCCATCTCGTCCAGATGCGGGTTCAGAACATATTCGCCGTTGATGTAACCAACGCGCGCGCCGCCGATCGGACCCATGAACGGAATGCCCGAAAGGGTCAGCGCTGCCGAAGTGGCGACCATCGACAGAATGTCGGGGTTGTTTTCCAGATCGTGCTGGATGACGGTCACGACAACCTGCGTGTCGTTCTTGTAGCCTTCAGGGAAAAGCGGGCGGATCGGACGGTCGATCAGGCGCGAAACGAGGGTCTCGTTTTCGCTCGGGCGGCCTTCGCGCTTGAAGTAGCCGCCGGGGATCTTGCCGGCTGCGTAGGTCTTTTCCTGGTAGTTGACGGTGAGCGGGAAGAAGTCCTGACCCGGCTTCGGAGACTTTGCGGAAACCACGGTCGCGAGAACCATCGTCTCGCCGTAGGTTGCGATGACGGCGCCATCAGCCTGACGGGCGACCTTGCCGGTCTCGAGCTTCAGCGGGCGGCCTGCCCATTCGATTTCCACGGAGTGTTGATTGAACATATCTTGTCCTTGGTTGTGGCTGCCGCTCCGGCATCGTGCCGGCGGTGGCAGCGCTGTGACTTAATCACGGGCAAGACAGCGGGAGGCTTTCGACAGGCAAGCATCCGGCAATCCTGCCCCATGACAGGTCTGCGGTTGAAAAGGAGGCACCGGCCCATCCGGTTCACCCTTATCGTCCGGGGCCACATCAGCGGCGAACGCCCGGAAATTCACGTGGCCTGAAAAGGCCGGATATAAAAACCGGCGGGCATCGTTGTGAAACCCGCCGGAGACGTTATTAGCGGCGAATGCCGAGAGCACCGATCAGCTTGGAGTAACGGGCTTCGTCCTTCTTCTTCAGATAGTCGAGAAGCGAACGACGGCTCGAAACCAGCGTCAGAAGGCCACGACGGGAGTGGTTGTCCTTCTTGTGGTCCTTGAAGTGACCGGTCAGGTTGTTGATCCGCTCGGTCAGGATAGCGACCTGAACTTCCGGAGAACCGGTGTCGCCTTCCTTCGTGGCATATTCCTTGATGAGGGCGGCTTTGCGTTCTGCAGTAATCGACATCGGACGATCCTTTCTGTTTTAAGGAAAAATGGGACGCCTAAAGCCGGGATGTCGTCCAGCTCTGGCCATTCAGCAGCATAGGCAAAGCCCAAGCTGGCGCTGCCTATAAACTATTCCGGGTGCAATTGAAAGAGGCGATTGACAGCGCCTCCCGAGCCTTGATTTAGCCGAAAACGCGCTTCGGCCGGAATTCGCCTTCGCCGATCTCGCCGATGGCAACCAGTTTGCCATGCGCGGTGGCATAGGCCTCGGGATGATTGGCCGGTGCGTCGCGCCCGCGCAGCAGGATGGGGTTGCCCATTTTCAGCCTGTGCGCCTGATCGTCGTTGATGATGAGGCGGGGAAGGGCGGAAAGCGCCTCTGCCGTGTCGATCAGGAAGGCATCCAGCGCCGCCAGCCGTTCGTCGCGGTCCTCCACGGCCTCCAGTGCCGTCAGGGTTTCGAGCGGCACCATCATGTCTTCGCCGAAGGGCGCGACCATGGTGCGGCGCAGTTCCGAAATATGGCCGAAACAGCCGAGATCGCGGCCCATATCGCGTGCCAGCGCCCGCACATAGGTGCCCTTGCCGCATTCCACTTCGAAATGCGCAGTATCGGCGTCGGGACAGGCAAGCAGTGTCAGGCGATGGATTTCCACCTCACGCGCGGGAATTTCCACCGTCTCGCCGTCACGCGCCAGATCATAGGCGCGCTCGCCGGCGATCTTGATGGCGGAAAATTGCGGCGGCGTCTGCAGGATCACACCGGTATAATTCGGCAGAATATCGCGGATCGCCTGCTCGTCCGGGCGCTGATCGGAAGACTCGACCACCTCACCCTCGAGATCGTCTGTCGTGCGCTGTTCGCCCCAGGTGACAGTGAATTCATAAATCTTCCGGCCGTCCATGACATAGGGCACGGTCTTGGTGGCATCGCCGAGCGCGATCGGCAGCATGCCGGAAGCGAGCGGATCGAGCGTGCCAGCATGGCCCGCCTTCTGGGCGTTGAACAGCCACTTGATCTTGGAAACGGCCTCGGTCGAGCCGAAATCCAGCGGCTTGTCGAGAATGAGCCAGCCGGAAATCGGGCGGCCTTTGGGTTTGCGGTTCTGCTGTTTGCGTGGTTTGGACATGCTTCAGTTCTGTTCGTCGTCTTTTTCGTTCGAAGGTCCAAGATCGCGCTGCACTTCGGGCGAGCGCAGAAGCGCGTCGATCTTCTGGTAATTGTCGAAACTCGTATCGTCGCGGAAGCGCAGTTCCGGCATGTATTTCATCTGCCGAAGCTGGGGTCCGAGACGGCCGCGCATGAATTTGGCATGGCGGTTGAGCGCGGTGATGATGTCGGTGTGGTCGGCAACGCCAAGCGGCGTCACGTAAGCGGTGGCGATCTTGAGATCCGGCGACATGCGCACTTCCGAAATGGAAATGACGGTGCTTTCGATCAGATCGTCGCGGATTTCGCCGCGCTGGAGAATCTGGGTAAGGGCGGCGCGCACCTGTTCGCCAACACGCAGCATGCGTTGCGAAGGGGCCGATGATGTTGCTTTTGCCATGGGTAATGCCTCAAACGGAGCGAGCGCCGGTAAGCCGGCGCCCGACAGTAAATTCCTGTTTTGCGGCGAGAACGCTTAGAGCGTTCTCGTGATGTGTTCGACGCGGAAGCACTCGATGGTGTCGCCGGCGCGGATGTCTTCGTAGTTTTCGAATGCCATACCGCACTCCTGACCAACCGGCACTTCGTTGACTTCGTCCTTGAAGCGCTTGAGGGTCTTGAGCTTGCCTTCGTGGATGACGACGTTGTCGCGCACCAGACGGACACCTGCACCACGTTCCACCTTGCCCTCGACGACGCGGCAACCCGCGACCTTGCCGACCTTGGTGATGTTGAACACCTCGAGAATTTCGGCATTGCCGAGGAAGGTCTCGCGACGCTCCGGCGACAGGAGGCCCGACATCGCCGCCTTAACGTCATCCACCAGATCGTAGATGATGTTGTAATAGCGAATCTCGATGCCGGCGCGTTCGGAAGCCGTACGTGCCTGTGCGTTGGCGCGAACGTTGAAGCCGATGATCGCGGCGTTGGATGCCTCGGCAAGCGAGATATCCGATTCCGTGATGGCGCCAGCACCCGAGTGAACGATACGAGCGCGGACTTCGTCGGTGCCGAGCTTGTCGAGCGAAGCGATAATGGCTTCGACCGAACCCTGCACGTCTGCCTTGATGACCAGCGGGAATTCCTTCATTCCCGAAGTCTGCAACTGGCTCATCATCTGTTCCAGCGAACCGCGCTGGCCCGTCTGACGTGCGACAGCCTTGTCGCGTGCCAGACGCTGGCGGTACTCGGAAATCTCGCGAGCACGGCTTTCGTTTTCGACAACCGCGAAACGGTCACCGGCAGACGGCGTGCCGGAAAGACCGAGAATCTCGACAGGCATGGCCGGACCGGCTTCCTTGACGTGTTCGCCCTTGTCGTTGACGAGTGCGCGAACGCGGCCCCACTGGTCGCCGGCAACGATGATCTGGCCAGGCTTCAGCGTGCCCTTCTGCACCAGAACGGTAGCGACGGCGCCGCGGCCACGGTCGAGCTCGGCTTCGATGACCGTACCTTCCGCCGTGCGGTTCGGATTGGCCTTGAGATCGAGGATTTCCGCCTGAAGCAGGATGGCTTCGAGCAGCTTGTCGAGGTTCAGCTTGTTCTTGGCCGAAACTTCGACGTCGAGAACTTCACCGCCCATCGATTCCACGAAGACTTCGTGCTGAAGCAGCTGCTGGCGAACCTTTTCCGGGTTTGCCTCGTGCTTGTCGATCTTGTTGATCGCAACGACGATCGGAACGCCGGCCGCCTTGGCATGGTTGATGGACTCGATCGTCTGCGGCATCACGCTGTCGTCTGCGGCAACCACCAGAACGGCAATATCCGTCGCCTGCGCGCCACGGGCACGCATGGCCGTGAAGGCGGCGTGGCCGGGGGTGTCGATGAAGGTGATCTTCTGACCATTCTTTTCGACCTGATAGGCGCCGATATGCTGGGTGATGCCACCGGCTTCGCCGGCAACGACGTTGGCCTGACGGATCGCGTCGAGAAGCGAGGTCTTGCCGTGGTCGACGTGGCCCATGATCGTGACAACAGGCGGACGCGGCAGCATTTCGCCTTCGTCATCCGTCTGGTTGAAGATGCCTTCTTCGACGTCGGATTCGGAAACGCGCTTGACGGTGTGGCCGAATTCGACCGCGATCAGTTCAGCCAGATCGGCGTCGATCACGTCGCCCGGCTTCATCATCTGGCCTTCCTTCATCAGGAACTTGATGACGTCGACGGCGCGTTCGGACATACGCTGCGACAGTTCCTGAATGGTGATGGTTTCCGGCAGGATCACTTCGCGCATGACCTTTTCACGGGTTTCCTGCATCTGGCTGCGGCGGAACTTCTCCTGCCGGCGACGCATGGATGCCATGGAGCGGCCGCGCGGCGTACCGTCTTCATCCAGATTGGATGAGGTGACGGTCAGCTTGCCGCGACGGCGTTCTTCTTCCGTCTTCAGGCGAGCAGCCGGCTTTGCCGGCGCAGGTGCGGCGACCTTGCCACGGACCGGAAGATTGCCACGGCGTGCACCGCGATCATCCTCGTCCTCACCATCGGCACGGCGTCCGCGCGGAGCGGCGGTTTCGGGTGTTGCGCGGGCAGGGGCGGCGGCTGCCTGAGGGCGAGCCTCGGCGCGCTGCGCCGGCTGAGCAACGGTAGCCGGCTTTTCAGCGGCCGGTTCGGATTTCGCTTCCGCGGCCGGCTGGCTTGCCGCTACCTTGGCGGCTGCAGCTTCTTCGGCGGCACGGCGTGCAGCCTCTTCCTTCTCAGCGGCGATGCGGCGTTCTTCCTCGACCTTGCGGCGTGCTTCATCTTCGGCACGCTGCTTGGCTTCGATCACGTCGCGCGCCTGTGCTTCCATCAGTGCGCGGCGACGGGCTTCCATCTCGCCGGCGGACAGATCGTGCAGGACATTGCCACGCGGGCGCTCGGGCTGGCGCTGCTGCGGTGCGGACGAGCCGGGACGCTGCTGCGGCTGGGAGGAACCCGGACGCTGCTGCTGGCCGCTGGGCTGATGGATGCGCTGCTGCGGAGCCTGCGGACGCGGTGCCGCGGGGGCAGGGGCGGCCGGCTTCGGAGCCGGTGCTGCAACCGAATGAACCTGCTTCTCGTCTTCAGGACGCATGGGGCGGCGCTTGCGTGTTTCCACGACAACCGCATTTGTGCGACCTCGACCCATATCCTGCCGCACGGTGCCCTGATTCATCCCGCCCGGTTTGAGGGTGAGAGTCTTCTTGGCCGGCGCGTTGAGTGTCTTGTCGTCGTTGTTGTCGGTCATTCCGTTCCCGTTCCTTCGGACGAGAACCGGATGACGTCCATCAGGTCTCGTCGTTCAATTGCTGCATCGGAACGCGGCGACCGTTCATGTCGGTTAACCGCGTCATTGTTCTGTCCGGGCAGCGTCGCGTTCCGCCTGAGATCGACCGCCAGGGCGGTACTGCTCAAGCATCGTTGCGCGCTTCACTACACCCTCACCCGCCTGCCCCGCAAGCGCGCAAGCATGGATAAAAGCATTCTGGCCCATCAACTCGTCCATTTCGGCTCCGCTGAAGAGCCGGAAGGACGGAATTTCATTGCCGGCATCGCTGCCGAGCGCCCAGGCCTTGCGGGCCTGGTCCAGTTTTCTCACGCCGTCGGCTGCAGCATCGGTCGCGTGGAACACGGCAATCGCGTTCCCGGATCGTACCGCAGCATCGACTTTCATCGCGCCGCTGATGAACTGGCCCGCCTTGCGCGCCATGTTCATCATTCCGGCAAGCTGCTGCGCCATCAGCCGATCGAGAAGAGTAAGAAGCTCCGGCCCGGCCTTGACGTCGCGTTTGAGAGCCCGTGCGAAGAGCTTCTTCGCGATGGCCTTCTCGATCAGGGCGCGCTCGGGTGTCACCCAGCAGCCGCGCCCCGGCAATTGGCGTTTCAGATCCGGAACGACGCTGCCGTCCGGGCCTGCGACGAAACGGATCAACTCGTCGGGTGATCCGCTCTGCCGTGTCACAATGCACATACGCCCATTGGCGTCGCCTTTGAGCCGCCCGTCATCATCCGTTTCGGGCAACTCGTCCGGCTCATGCGCCTGCGATGTCATTCCTGTTCGGCGGTATCCGCCTCCTCGGTAGCCTCAAGATCGGCTTCCTCTGCGGAAGCAAGCTCTTCGGCGGTGATCCAGCCTGCCAGAAGACGGGCCTGCACCACCATGTTCTCGGCCTCGACGCGCGAAACGTCGAGCTTGGAGAAAATGCCTTCGAACTTCTTGGTCTCGCCGTCCTTGCGCTCGCTCCAGCCGACCAGGTCGTCTGCCGCGCAACCGGCAAAGTCCTCGATGGTCTTGATGCCGTCTTCACCGAGCGCCACCATCATCTGCGAGGTCAGGCCGTCGATCTGGCGCAGCTCGTCGGTAACGCCGAGTTCCTTGCGCTTGGCGTCCATTTCGGCTTCCAGGCGTTCCAGATATTCGCGGGCGCGAGTCTGGATTTCGTCGGCAGTGTCTTCGTCGAAGCCGTCGATCGAGGAAATTTCGCCGAGATCGACATAGGCCAGTTCTTCGACCTGCGCGAAGCCTTCGGAGGCCAGAACCTGGCCAACCATTTCGTCGACGTCGAGGGCGTCCATGAAGAGTGCCGTGCGCTCGTTGAATTCCTTCTGGCGGCGCTCGGATTCTTCCTGCTCGGTCATGATGTCGATATCCCAGCCGGTGAGCTGCGATGCCAGACGCACGTTCTGGCCGCGGCGGCCGATGGCGAGCGACAGCTGCTCGTCGGGAACCACAACTTCGATGCGCTCGGACTCTTCATCCAGAACGACCTTGGCGACTTCCGCCGGCTGCAGGGCGTTGACGATGAAGGAAGCCGGTTCCTGGCTCCACGGAATGATGTCGATCTTCTCGCCCTGGAGTTCGCCGACAACGGCCTGGACGCGCGAACCGCGCATACCGACGCAGGCGCCGACCGGATCGATCGAGCTATCGTTCGAGATAACGGCGATCTTGGCGCGCGAACCCGGATCACGGGCAACCGACTTGATCTGGATGATGCCGTCGTAGATCTCAGGAACTTCCATGGTGAAGAGCTTCACCATGAACTGCGGATGGGTACGCGACAGGAAAATTTGCGGGCCGCGCTGTTCGCGGCGAACGTCGTAGACGTAGGCGCGCACGCGGTCGCCGTAGCGCATGTTTTCCCGCGGGATCATCTCGTCGCGACGAATGATGCCTTCGCCACGGCCGAGATCGACGATGACATTGCCGTATTCGACGCGCTTGACGGTGCCGTTGACGATTTCGCCGATACGGTCCTTGAACTCGTCATACTGACGGTCACGCTCGGCTTCGCGCACCTTCTGCACGATGACCTGCTTGGCGGACTGGGCGGCGATACGGCCGAAATCCATCGGCGGCAGCGGATCGGCGATGAAATCGCCGAGCTTGGCGTCCGGGTTGCGGTCGCGGGCCAGCTCCAGCGGGATCTGGGTCGAATAATCCTCAGCGGCTTCGACAACTTCCAGAAGACGCTGCAGGCGGATTTCGCCGGTCTTGGAGTTGATGTCGGCGCGGATGTTGGTTTCCGAACCATAGCGCGAGCGGGCGGCTTTCTGGATAGCGTCGGCCATTGCGGCAAGCACGATTTCGCGGTCGATGACCTTTTCGCGCGCCACAGCATCGGCGATCTGCAGAAGCTCAAGCCGGTTAGCACTCACTGCCATTTTTCTGTCTCCGTAAGTCGCATGATTGCGGGGTTCGCCCTTGTTTTCGGGCTTTACGTTGGAATTAGTTTTCGTCTGCTTCGTTTTCGTCGTTCTGGTTTGCGGCGGCGGCCTTTGCCGCCTTGTCTGCCCGCAGCGCATCACGAATAAGATCGTCCGTCAGAATGAGCTTCGCATCGGAAAGCGCGCTGAACGGAATGATGACTGTCGGTTCCTCGCCATAGGCGATCTGATCGCGTTCCAGCTTGAAGCCGTCCGCATCGACCTCGACGATCTTGCCGCGAAACCGCTTGCGGTTCTCGACCAGAATGGAGGTTTCGACCTTCACCAGATGGCCCTGCCAGCGGGTGAAATCCGATTTGCGAACCATCGGCCGGTCGATGCCGGGCGAGGAAACTTCGAGATGATACGCTTTATCGACCGGATCTTCCACATCAAGAACCGGTGAAATCGCCATTGAGACGGCTTCGCAGTCCTCGACGGTCATTGTGCCGTCTTCACGCTCGGCCATCACCTGAAGCGTCATGCCGTTCTGGTTGGAGAGCCGCACGCGCACCAGAAGATATCCCATGCCCGTCAGAACAGGCTCGATGATCTCGGCAATGCGCTGGTCGATGCCCGTTTCGGTTATCAGTCGCGGTTCTTGTGCGGTGTCTGCCATCTGGCCTTCCGGTCTTTGATGTTCATCGGGCTTTTTGCCCGTGGTTTCCGGTTCGCCTAACGAAAAAGAGCGGAGCCTCGCGGCCCCACTCTTCATCAAGCGATCAAGAATTTCAGGGGTCATATAGACCCATCGGGGCAGGATTGCAAGGTTTTCGCGGGTAGCCACGCTTCAGTGGCAGCCCCGGCCATATTTTCACCCACACCGTGTCGGAAAGGCTGGCATGATTTCCGGCACTGTCTATAGTTGCCGTTTGACAAATCGCAGTTGCATAAGTGGACAGAGCGTGCCTGACCGTAAATCGCCACTCGCGCCTTTAAGGCATTTGACTTACAGACGAATCTGGTTTGCGAGCCTTGCCTCGAATTTCGGTGGACTGATCCAGGCGGTGGGCGCTGCCTGGATGATGACTTCGCTTTCCAGTTCGGAAAACATGATCGCGCTGGTGCAGGCTTCCACCTCGCTGCCAATCATGCTGTTCTCGCTGATTTCAGGCGCGCTGGCCGATAGTTTCGACCGCCGGCGCATCATGATTTCGGCGCAGCTGCTGATGCTGACGGCCTCCGTGCTGCTGACCGTCTTTGCCTGGTCCGGCTGGCTCACGCCCTGGCTTCTGCTGTTCTTCACCTTCATGATCGGTTGCGGCACGGCGCTCAACAATCCGTCCTGGCAGGCCTCGGTCGGCGAGATGGTGCCGCGCGAGGATCTGCCCGCCGCCGTGACGCTCAACAGCGTCGGCTTCAACATCACCCGCAGCGTCGGCCCGGCGATCGGCGGCATCATCGTCGCTGCGGCCGGTGCCGCCGCCGCGTTTTTCGTCAATGCGCTCAGCTATTTCACCCTCATCTACGCCCTGTTTCGCTGGCAGCCGCCCAAATATGCCTCGACCCTGCCGCGTGAGCAGCTTCTGGCCGCCATTTCGGCCGGCATGCGTTATGTGGCGATGTCGCCCAATATCGGCAAGGTGCTGGTGCGCGGCTTTCTCTTCGGCCTTTCCGCCAGTGCCATCCTTGCCTTGATGCCCATTGTCGCCCGCGATCTGGTCGAAGGCGGCCCGCTCACCTATGGCGTCATGCTGGGTGCTTTCGGCGTCGGCGCCATTGGCGGCGCGCTGGTCAGTGCGAGATTGCGTGAGGTCCTGTCCAGTGAATGGATCGTTCGCGTCGCCTTTTTAGGCTTTGCCTTCAGTTCCGGCGTGACGGCATTGAGCACGAGCGCGATCATCACCTCACTCGTCCTGACCGTTGCCGGCGCCTGCTGGGTTCTCGCGCTTTCCCTGTTCAACACCATCGTCCAGCTTTCCACACCGCGCTGGGTGGTCGGCCGGGCGCTGTCGCTCTACCAGACGCTGACCTTTGGCGGCATTGCCGTCGGCAGCTGGCTGTGGGGCGAGCTGGCGGAAGATTACGGCATTTCCTATTCGCTACTCTGTTCATGTGCGCTGATGCTGCTCGGCGTTGTCGTCGGCCTCAAGCTCGCCATGCCGGCTTTCGCCTCGCTCAATCTCGATCCGCTCAACCGCTTTGTGGAGCCGCCGCTGAGGCTGGATATCAAGCCGCGCAGCGGTCCGATCGCCATTCTCATCGATTACGAAATCCATGACGAGGACCTCGGCGAATTCCTGCCGCTGATGGCCGAGCGCCGCCGCATCAGACTGAGAGATGGCGCGCGCAACTGGAACCTGATGCGCGATCTCGAAAATCCTGACATCTGGACGGAAAGCTACCATGTGCCGACATGGGTGGAATATGTCCGCCACAACCACCGCCGCACCCAGGCGGATGCGGAGGCCTGGGACCGGCTGCTCGAACTCCACCGCGGCAAGACGCGGCCGCGGGTGCATCGGATGATCGAGCGGCAAACCATCCCGCCGACCGATGATATCTTCCACAAGCCCCATACCGACCAGCATTGAGGGGCTGGGGGTCAGGAGAGTGGTGACACATTTGTCAGGCACTGCCGGTCATTCTCGGGCCCGTCCCGAGTATCCAATCACGTATCGTAAAATCAATCGGTTGCAGATGCTCGGGACAGGCCCGAGCATGACGGAAGAGAACTTAGCGCTTCGCCGCCAACCTGCTACTTCAGCTTCGCTTTCAGCGTAGCGTCTGGAAAACACGTCGGTGCAAGGCCGTTTTTCGCCTGCCAGTCGCCAAGCGACCGGCGCGTCTTGAAGCCTGCCAGCCCATCCGCCTTGCCGACATCGTATCCCTTGGCAACCAGCGCTTTCTGCATGGCCAGAACATCGGATCGCAGCATCGATCCGACATTGCCCCATTCGGCCTTGAATGGTCCTGCCCCATGGGCGATGCGGTCGGCGAGATTGCCGATGAAGAGCGCATAGAGATCGGAATTATTGTATTCCTTGATGACGTAGAAATTCGGCGTCACCACGAATTCCGGCCCGTGCCGCCCGGCCGGCACCAGCATCATGCCGTCGGCGGTAAGGTCATTGGCCGGAAAGGCTTTGTCCGTAATGCGAGTAATGCCCATCTTTGCCCAGTCGGCCACCGGCCGGGCAAGATCAGGGCCTTCCTGCGCGCAGGAGACATTGGCGGGGATAGAGACTTCGAAACCCCAGTCGCGGTTTCGCTGCCAGCCGCGCTGAGAAAGATAGTTTGCTATGGATGCCAGCGCATCCGGTACGGAATTCCAGATATCGCGGTGGCCGTCGCCATCGAAATCGACCGCATATTTCAGATAGCTTGACGGCATGAATTGTGGCTGCCCGAGCGCGCCGGCCCAGGAGCCCATCATGCGTGAGGCTGCGATATCACCGCTTTCAACGATCTTCAGCGCGTCGATCAACTCGGCGCGGAACATTTGCCTGCGGGTCGACATATAGGCCTTCGTCGCCAGCACATCGACTACGGAATGCGGCAGTTTCGCCCGGCCGAAACCGGATTCTCGGCCCCATATTGCAACGACGATATTGCCGGGCACGCCGTATTTCGCCTCGATCCTGCGAAGCGTTGCCGCATGTGTCGCCGCAAGCGACCGGCCGGTGCCGGCAAGCCCCTGCAATCGCTTCTCGGAGAAATAGGCACCCGGCGAGGAGAATTCCGCCTGGCTCTGGCTCTGTTCCTTTGGCGGCTTTTGGCCGGGAATGACGAGATCTGGCAGCTTCCAGTTGATCGAAAGACCGCTGAGTGCGGCTTCGAGCGTCTTTTGCGAAATACCGGCCTTGCGGGCCTCGGGCCAGATTTCCTTTTTCAGCCAGGCATTAAAATCGGCGTTGTATCGGGCTGCCGCCGCTCCGGTCGGCACCGACTGCGCAAAAGCCGTCGTTGCTGGAAGAACGGAAAGAAGGGCAGCCAGTGCCTTAGAGGCAAATCGGTTTCGCATTCGGTCTCCTCTTTGAATGACGGGGAGGGCGGGAGGCTTCAGATCGTCGTGCGCGCCCGAAGCGCCGCCGTCAATGTGCCCTCGTCGAGATAGTCAAGTTCGCCGCCCACCGGCACGCCGTGCGCCAGACGCGTGATCTTGATGCCGAGGTCGGAGAGGCGGTCGGTGATATAGTGAGCGGTCGCCTGTCCCTCCACCGTCGCATTGACGGCGATGATAAGCTCACGGATGCCACCGGCGCTGACGCGGTCGATCAGCCCCTTGATGTTCAGATCCTCCGGCCCGACGCCGTCGAGTGGTGACAGCGTGCCGCCCAGAACGTGATAGGCGGTATTCATCGCGCCCGCCCGTTCCAGTGCCCAGAAATCCGAAACATCTTCCACCACGATGATGACCGACTGGTCGCGCCGGTCATCGGCGCAGACGGTGCAGGGGTCGATGGTATCGACATTGCCGCAGCAGGAGCAGATCTTCACCTTGTCATAGGCCTCGCCCATGGCATGGCCCAGCGGCCCGAGAAGCTGTTCCTTCTTCTTGATGAGATGCAATGCCGCCCGCCGCGCCGAGCGGGGGCCGAGCCCTGGCACTTTTGCCAGAAGCTGGATCAGTTTTTCAATTTCGGGACCGGTGACTCGTTTTGCCATGGGGGCTTTCTACTGCATAAATCGGGAAACGGGAATCATGAAGCGCGAAGGGCAGTTCATGAAAATACAGGCGGTATGCCTGGGCGAGGCAAAAAAACTGCCGGGAAAGACGGTGAAGACGGGTATCTTCAAACACGCCGTGCGAGGGCCGGTCATGGTGGATGCAGAAGGCATTGTCAGCGATGCCGTGTGCAACCGCAAACATCACGGCGGGCCGGATCAGGCGATTTACGCCATGGGCTCCGCCGATCTCGATTTCTGGTCCCGCACCCTTGGTTTTGCGGTCGAACCCGGATTTTTCGGCGAAAACCTTGTTCTGGCGGGTGTCGACAGCGCAAAACTCCATGTGGGTGACAGGTTCTCGGCCAGCGAAGTCGTACTGGAGGTAACCGCCGCCCGCATTCCCTGCGCCACTCTGTCGGCCCGCATCGGCGATCCCGATTTTGCACTGCGCTTCCGGCAGGCGGGCCAGCCGGGTTTTTATTGTCGGGTGTTGAAGGGCGGAATGCTCACCGCCGGGGAGGAGATCGCCTTTAAGCCCCATCGGGGAACGAAACTGCCAATACCGGTCATTCTGCAGCGCTTCAGGCCCATGCAACTTAACGCGGCGGAGCGCTTGGCCTATCTCGAAACGCCGCTTGCAAGCCGGTTTCGTGCCATGCTGGAAGCCTGAGAGCCAGCTTCAAGCGGGGGATGGCGAAAGCCAGGGCATCTCGCCATCGGTTTCAGGCAGCCGATCAGAATGGCAGCTTCATGCCGGGTGGCAGCGGCAGACCGGCGGTCAGGCCCGCCATCTTTTCCTGTGCCTGCGCTTCGCCCTTGTCCTTGGCGTCCTTGTGGGCAGCCACGATCAGGTCCTCGAGGATTTCCACTTCGTCTTCCTTGAACAGCGAAGGATCGATTTTCAGGCCGCGCATTTCGCCCTTGCCGTTGAGGATGACGGTCACCAGACCGCCGCCGGCCCTGCCTTCGACTTCAAGGGCGGCGATTTCTTCCTGCACCTTCTCCATCTTGGACTGCATTTCCTTGACCTTGCCCATCATGCCCATGATGTCGCGCATGTGCCAATCTCCTGTTCTTTTTGTTTAAAATTCGATGTCGTCGCCGGGAAGGATGTCGCCTTCGCTCGATTCGGCAACCGATGGCGGCGCGATGTCTTCGGCCTCATCCTGCACGGCGGCGCGGATGCGCACGTCGGTGATTTTCGCGCCGGGAAACTGCGCCAGAATGGCGGCAACGTCAGGGTCCTGACGCGCATCGACAAGGCGGGCATCCCGTGCGTTGCCTTCGGCTTCCACAAGGGTCGGCTCGCCCTGTTCCTTGCTGAGGCTGATGATCCAGTGGATACCGGTCCATTCCTTCAACTTCACGCCAAGTTCGCCGGGCAGAGAGCCGGGGGCGCCTTCGCCGAGGCGCATATCAAGCCGGCCGGGTTCCAGCCGCACCAGCCGCACGAAATTGCGGACCTTCGCCCGCATGACGGGGTCACGGTTTTTCTGGCAGAGATCGGCAATGTCCTGCAGGGAATTGACGGGAACCTTCGGTTCCGGCCGCTCTTCGGTTTTCGGTTGGGCGACCTGCATCTCCTGCGGGCGGCTGTCCGGGACGGCGCGCAGCACGGCGGAGGTTTGCGGTGCTGTCTGGCGCTGGGCCGGAAGATCGACAGGTCTTCCCGCGGCCACGGTCTGTCCTGACGAATAGGCGCGCGCACCACCGCCATTGCCGCCGCCTGAAGGCCCGCCATTGGCGTAACCGCCGTCACCGTTCGAAAGCTCCAGCAGGCGCCGCGCGGCATCTTCAGGTGCTGGCAGATTGGCGGCGTGCGAAAGCCGGATCAGCACCATTTCAGCGGCACCGGCGGGCCGCGAGGCATTTTCCGTTTCCGGAATGCCCTTCAGCAGCATCTGCCAGATGCGCGACAGCGCGGTTACCGCAATCGTCTCGGCAAATTCCGCGCCACGCACGCGCTCGATCTCGGAAAGCGAGGGGTCTTCCGCCGCGTCGGGCACATATTTCATGCGGGTGACGAGATGGGTGAAATCGGCGAGGTCGTTCAGCACCACAACAGGGTTCGCGCCGGCCTCATATTGCCCGTTGAATTCCGAAAGGGCGGCCGCGACATCACCTTTGACGACATGCTGGAAGAGATCGACGATGCGCGCCCGGTCGGCAAGGCCGAGCATGCCGCGCACCGCTTCGGCCTCCACCCGGCCGCCGCCATGGGCAATCGCCTGATCGAGAAGGGAAAGCCCGTCACGGGCAGAGCCTTCGGCCGCACGCGCAATCATCGACAGTGCCTGCGGATCGGCGTCAAACCCCTCCTTACCGGCAATGGCGGTGAACAGGCCGACAAGATCGGCGGCGCTGATGCGGCGCAGGTCGAAACGCTGGCACCGCGACAGAACGGTGATCGGAACCTTGCGGATTTCGGTGGTCGCGAAGATGAATTTCACATGTTCCGGCGGCTCTTCAAGGGTTTTCAGAAGACCGTTGAAGGCCTGCGTCGACAGCATGTGCACTTCGTCGATGATATAGACCTTGTAGCGTGCCGAAACCGGGCGATAGCGCACCTGCTCGATGATCTCGCGAATATCGTCGATGCCGGTATGCGAGGCGGCGTCCATCTCGATCACGTCGACATGCCGGCCTTCCATGATCGCCTGGCAATGTTCGCCGGGAATGCGCAGGTCGATGGTCGGCTTGTCGATGGTGTCGGTCTTATAATTCAGCGCGCGGGCGAGAATGCGGGCCGTGGTCGTCTTGCCCACGCCGCGAACGCCGGTCAGCATATAGGCCTGTGCGATGCGCCCGGTCTCGAAAGCGTTGGTCAGCGTGCGGACCATCGGCTCCTGGCCGACCATCAGGTCGGAAAAATCCTTGGGGCGATACTTGCGCGCCAGTACCCGGTAGCCGGTCCCGACCTGGGATTCGCTTGATGTGGTGGGTACAGTATCGCTCATTGCCTCGCCAGTTTGTTTTGCCAGTCTGTCTTGGGGCGCTGAACTGGCCCGGCGAAAGCTGAGCACGTCTTTTAAAAAGGTGGGAGGCTGGCACGGCGACCCGTGCCGGGCTCGTTAGGGCTGCTTCCTTCCGGACCTGACCCGGTTGGCGAGTGGCTCGTCCACCACCAACCTCCCGGGGCCACATATCGGCAATATCGACAGCAAATGCAAGCCAAGCCTTCAAAAAACTGCTATCACGATGAAAACAAACATGGAGGACACCTTGGAGACATTCCGGCTGGACGACAGGCTGACGCGCGACAGCGTGCTGGTGACGCGTTTGGGACTATGTGAATTGCGTTTGCAAAATGACAGCCGGTGGCCCTGGCTGGTGCTGGTGCCGCAGCGAGACGATGTGAGCGAATTGTTCGATCTTACCCCGCTCGATCAGGCAATGCTGACATTCGAGACCAATCTCGTTGCCGCCGCGCTGAAGGAAATCACGGGGGCTACCAAGATCAATGTCGGCGCGCTGGGCAATATCGTCCGGCAGCTTCACGTCCACATTATCGCCCGCAACAAAGGCGACACCTGCTGGCCTGGCCCTATCTGGGGTCACGGTACGGCAGTGCCTTATGAGGCCGGCGAAAGGGAAAATTTGATGAAAAAAATCTCCGGCGCGCTCTGATGATTTCCATGACAATTTTTGAAACCACCGCCCCCCATCCCGAAGCAAGCCTGCTGACAGCCTTTTCCAAGAACGCCCTCGACCGTTTTGCCGAAAAGCGGACGGAAGAGTGTGTTGCCGATGCGCTGAAAGTCGACGGCACCCATATTTTTGCTTTCTCGGGTAACCGACTTGTCCTGAAGCACGACGATCAGGTCATCGATCCCCTGTTTTCGGCCTATGAGCTGGCTGAACTGCAGCCAGATTTCGACAATGCCGTCCTGCTCGGATATCGCGAAACCGGCGAGCCGAGAATTGCGGTGCCGGTTGCCGTGGCCGAGGATCAGCTGGCGAGCCATTACAAGCTGGCCGATGCCCGCACGCTTTATCGCGACCATCTTCTCGACGAGGAATTGTTGAGCGAGGTTGCGCAGGCCGTCAGCCTCACCCACTGGAATGCCGACAATTGCTTTTGTGGAAAGTGCGGCGGCACCATGGAACTGCGCATCGGCGGCTACAAGCGTATCTGTGCCGCCTGCAACCACACCATTTTTCCCCGCACCGATCCCGTCGTCATCATGATGACGATCGATATCGAGCGTGATCTTTGCCTGCTTGGCCGCGGTGCCCATTTCGCGCCGGGCATGTATTCGTGCCTTGCCGGCTTCGTCGAGCCGGGTGAAACGATCGAGCAGGCTGTCCGCCGCGAAACGCACGAGGAATCCGGCGTTGAAATCGGCCGCGTGCGTTATCATGCGTCGCAGCCCTGGCCGATGCCGCATACGCTGATGATCGGCTGTTATGCCGAGGCACTGTCTTTCGATATTGCCCGCGATGAGATCGAACTGGAGGATTGCCGCTGGTTCACACGGGCGGACGTCGCCAAAATGCTGGAGACGGCGACGGGCGAAGGCTTTTCCGCGCCTCCAGGTGGGGCCATTGCGCATCGGCTGATGCGCGATTGGGTGGAATGGACGAAATAGTCGTGCTCGGCAGGCTCAGCTCTGGTTGAGCTTGCCACGCATCGCGTGGCCTTTGTAGACGCCGAGAATGCGGACTTTTTCCGAGAAGAAGCGCAACTCATCCAGCGCATGCCTTACCGGCTCGTCATCCGGGTGGCCTTCGATATCGGCATAAAATTGCGTTGCCACGAATTTTCCGCCGAGCTGGTAGCTTTCCAGTTTCGTCATGTTGATGCCGTTGGTCGCAAAACCGCCCATGGCCTTGTAGAGCGCGGCCGGAATATTGCGAACGTTGAAGACGAAGGTGGTGACGACGATTTCGTCGCTCGACTGACGCTTGGCCCAGTTTTCCTCGCGGGAAAGCACCACGAATCGCGTGACGTTGTTTTCCGAATCCTCGACATTTTCAGCGAGAATATCGAGACCGTAGAGGTTGGCGGCAAGGCGCGGCGCAAGGGCCGCCATGCTGCGATCACCCTTCTCGGAAACCAGCCTCGCCGACCCTGCCGTATCACCGGCGATCACAGGCTTCCAGCCGTTCGAGCGGATGATCTTGCGGCACTGGCCGAGCGCATGGATATGGCTGTGGACGGTGCGGATCTCGTCTTTTTTCACACCCGGCATCACCATCAGCTGGAAACGGATCGGCATGAAATATTCGCCGATGATGTGCAGGCGCGATTCCGGCAGCAAATGATGAATATCGGCGACGCGGCCGGCGAGCGTATTCTCGATTGGGATCATGCCGAGATCGGCTTCGCCGTTTTCAATGGCGTTGAAGGCGTCCTCGAAAGTGGGGCATGGCAGAGGCTCCATATCCGGGAACATGTCGCGGCAGGCCATGTCGGAATTCGCGCCGAATTCGCCCTGAAAGGCAATGCGATTTGTGCTCAAGGTCATGGGTGTGTCCGTCAGAAGGTTCTGCTTGCAAGAATTTTGCGGGCTTTTTCCAGATCGTGCGGTGTGTCGACGCCGAGCGGCACGGAGCGGACGATTTCTGCATCGATACGCATGCCCGCTTCCAGCGCGCGCAACTGTTCCAGTCGCTCGCGCATTTCCAGCGGCGAGGGGGGCAGGCTCACGAATGTCTCAAGCGCCGCGCGGCGATAGGTGTAAAGACCGATGTGATGATAGAGCGGCCCATCGCCATAAGGAGCCGTGGTGCGAGTGAAATAAAGCGCCCGTAACCGTGTTTCGGAAAGAGGGCTGCCGACGATTTTCACCACGTTCGGATTGGTTTTTTCTTCCTCGTCGATAATTTCCACCGTCAGCGTGGCAATATCGACGGCGGAATTTTCCAGCGGGCGCAACGATGCACGGATCGTCTCTGCCTCAATGGTCGGAAGATCGCCCTGCACGTTGATGATATATTCGGCCTTGCCATAGGGGTCGGCTTTTTGCAGCGCCTCGAAAATGCGGTCCGAGCCGGACTGGTGGTCGTTCCGCGTCATCATAACCTCGAAACCGGCATTTTGAACGGCAGAAAAAACCTGTTCGTCATCGACCGCTACGACGATCCGCTCCGCCCCGGCCTCACGTGCCCGCAGTGCCACCTGCACGATCATCGGCTTGCCGCCAATATCCGCAAGCGGTTTGCCCGGCAGGCGCGTGGACGCCATCCGGGCCGGTATGAGGACCACAGCTTTCTCGAAATCCCGATTCTTCATCCGACACCCTTCAAATCCCGCCCGAAAAGTGTCAAAACGTCACGGAGTGGGGACCATTATTCAAGTTGCGCAGGCTGTGCAAAAGCCATAGCTTTCGAGTAATTTCAAGATGCCCGGTTATATGGAGCGGATGCGAGGGAGCGCATATAGATGAATTCTTATGTAAATATGGGCGTTGGGGCGTTGCTGGGTACGGTTTTTGTCCTGATGTCGGTGTCAATTGCGTCTGAGGGCATTTTCCATGCGCCCGCGCCTGAAAAGGAAGGTTACGCCATTGCTGCTGCAGAAAGCGGCGGCGAAGCAGCCGGCGGAGAAGCCGCTGCCGCGGCGACGCCGATCGCGCAATTGCTTGCGAGCGCCGATGCCGCCAAGGGCGAGACGGTCTTCAAGAAGTGTACGAGCTGTCATACCGGAGAGAGTGGTGGTGCAAACAAGGTCGGCCCCAATCTCTTCGATATCGTCAACCGGCCGATCGCCAGCCACGAAGGTTTCAGCTATTCCGCAGGCATGAAGGATTTCTCCAAGGGCGGTTCCGTTCATTGGGATTACGATCATCTCAGCTACTTCCTCGAAGCTCCCAAGAAACACGTTCCCGGAACGGCCATGGGCTTTGCGGGTGTGAAGAAGGAAACGGAAAGAGCCGATCTGATCGCTTATCTGCGCACGCTGTCGGCAAACCCGGCACCGCTGCCGGATCCCGCCGCTGCTCCCGCGCCGACGAACTGACGCAAATGATGATTTCATAAAAAAGCCCGGCAGCGATGCCGGGCTTTTTATTCTGATGACGGATTTATTTTGAAAATTCAGAAGCCCTTGCCACCGCGCAATTCGGAAATCACCGTTCCGACCATGATCTTGACATCCAGCCAGACTGAAAAATTGTCGACATAATAAAGATCGGAGACGATACGCGCCCGCGCCTTGTCGCTGCGATCCGTCGGGCCGCGAAGGCCCCGCATTTGCGCAAGGCCAGTGATACCCGGCCGCATCCGGTGTCGCATGTGATACTGGGGAACCAGTTCTTCATAGAGGCGGCCGGCCGCCAGCATGCCGATGGCGTGGCAGCGCGGACCCACCAGCGACATATCGCCCTTCAATACATTGATGAGCTGCGGCAATTCATCGATGTTCGTGCGGCGGAGAACGGCGCCGATGCGGGTTATCCGCGGATCGTTCTTCACCGTTTGCGCCACCCCGGTGGCGTCGCCCAGTTCCGCCCGCATCGAGCGAAATTTATAGACGCGGATTTTTCTCCCGTTCATGCCCCAGCGGACCTGCGAGAACAGGACCGGACCCCTGCTGTCAAGCTTGACCAGCAGCGCGACGGTCATCAACACGGGAGCGAGTGCGACAAGGGCGATGGACGCCCCTGCAATATCCATCGTTCTCTTGAGCGCGAACTGGCCGCGTAAAAACGCCGATGGGTTTTTTTCCGAAATGGAGGTCTGTATTTCCGCCGTTTCAAATGTGGCGGCGGCAGGATAGGGAGCGCCGTAAAAAACGGCATGCGATGAGCTTTTAGTACCCAGCATAATATGGAACCCTGAAAAGTTATTTTGAAACAAGAAAATTAATTTATATGAACAATTAATAATTCATTTACCCTAAAAAGTCACCCGAAATGTAGCCGCCTCCGTGCAAATGGCAATCTAGGGTTAATGGGCGCGCACGCATATGTTGCGTGCTTTGCACCGTCTCCGCTCATGGCTGCGGATGCGAAGAAGAAAGCCTTCGGAAAAGCGGATTTTTGCGGGAAGGCGAGCGGGTCGCTGCCATCTTGCCATTCGTGATGAAATCCGCCGGCCTTTACCCGATGCCGGTCAATTCCCCATCAGAATGTCAAGCAGCGTCGTCTGTTTGGGCCCTGATGGTCCGGGCTCCTGGCCGCCTATATCGGCCGGTGGCACGGGGCCATTGCCGGCCTGATAGCCGGGTTCGATATCGCGGGAGGGAATGTTTGCCGGCGGCATGGCCATGCCCGGCTGGTTCGGTGAAACCGGAGCGTCGGGATAGGCGCGGGTGTCCGCCGTTCCGCCACCCAGCGCATTGGAGATGATGTCGCCTATGGACGAGGGGGCGGGTTCCGGTGCCGGTTGCTGCATTTCGCCGAGCGGCGGTACGCCGCCTGCGCCGAGACCGAAGAGCGGCGAAGGCGAAAGCCCGGAATGGGCGGCGGTCATGAAATCCTTCCAGGCCCTTGCCGGAAGCCCACCGCCGGTAACCTTTTTCATCGAGGTTCCGTCGTCATTGCCGAACCAGACGCCCGTGGTCAGATTGCTTGTGTAGCCGACAAAGAGCGCGTCGCGGAAGGACTGGGTCGTGCCGGATTTTCCGGCGGCCTGCCAGCCTTGCAGGCGCGCGGCCTTGCCTGTGCCTTCGGTGATGACGCGCGACAACATGCCATTCATGGTCGCAGCAATCTCTTCACTCAGCACACGCGGCGGATTGTCGTATTTGTTTTCGTAAAGCACCTTGCCTTCGGCATCGGTGATGCGCTTGACGATATGCGGCGTTGCCTTGTAGCCGCCATTCATGAAGGGAGCATAGGAGGCGGTCAGTTCCATCAGCGACACTTCCGAGGTGCCGAGCGCGATGGAGGCATTGTTCTGCAGCTCCGATTCTATGCCCATGCGATGCGCCACCTGCGTCACCCGCTCGGGCCCGACTTCCATCACCAGCTGCGCGGCAATCGTGTTCAGCGAATTGGCGAGCGCGGTGGCAAGCGTCACCTCGCCGCGGAATTTCTTCTCGTAATTTTCCGGGGTCCAGTTGCCGATGCGCACCGGCGCATCGTTGCGGATGGTGTAGGGGGTCATCCCTGATTCGAGTGCGGCTACATAAACGAAGGGTTTGAATGCCGAACCGGGCTGACGTTTCGCCTTGGCTGCGCGGTTGAACTGGCTTTCGGCATAGTCAGCACCGCCCACCACGGCCCGGATCGCGCCGGTGCCATCAATGGATACCAGCGCCGCCTGCGATGCGCCCTGCTTCTTGCCGTCACCCTGCAGCACATGGGTAAGCGCCTTTTCGGCATCGCGCTCGAGATTGGGGTCGATGGTCGTGTCGACAACGATGTCCTGCTTGACGTCGCCGACCAGACTGCGGACTTCCTCCAGCACCATATCGGCGGCGTAGTGTTCGGCGCCGGACCAGAAACGTTTCGCCTTGGTCGGTGGTTGCGACATGGCGGTCTTGATCTCGTCATCGGTGATGAAACCGACATCGCGCATGGATTGCAGCACGACCTGCGCCCGCTCTTCCGCCGCCTGCGGATCGCGCGCGGGTGAAAGGCGCGATGGCGCCTTGAGAAGCCCGGCAAGCATCGCCGCTTCGCCCAGATTGACGTCGCGTGCGGATTTGTTGAAGTAGCGTCGGGAAGCGGCCTCGACGCCATAGGCGTTGGACCCGAAATAGACGCGATTGAGATACATCGCGAGAATCTGGTCCTTGGTGAATTCATGCTCCAGCCAGAAGGACAAAAGCACTTCCTGCACCTTGCGTTCCAGCGTCCTGTCGGGTGAGAGGAACAGGTTTTTCGCCAGCTGCTGCGTCAGCGTCGAGCCGCCCTGCACGGTTCGCCCCGTCAGCACATTCGTCACGATTGCACGGCCGAGACCCAGCGGATCGACGCCGAAATGTGAATAAAACCGCCGGTCCTCGATCGCCATGACGGCTTGCGGAATATAAGGCGACATGTCTTCCAGCGCGAGCGCTTCGCCGCCGGTGGTACCGCGATTGGCAAGCACGCTGCCATTGACCGAAACGATCTTCACATTCGGCGGACGTTCGGGAATGGACCAGCTGCTGGCGCTCGGCATGCGCGCGCCGTAATAAAGGACAAGGCCGGCAACGCCGATGCCGCCCCAGATGCCGAGGACGATGCACCAGTAGACAAGGGAGCGGATGAAGCCCGTCGCGCCGCGGCCGGAGGAATTGCGGGTCCGCTTTTCTTTTTTCTGCGGTTTGGCGCGGCCGGTGGCAGCCTTCGGTTTCCTGACGGGCTGCTTTGTCGTCCCGCTGATGCGCTCGCTGGCATCCAGGCGCAGGTCATCACCGGATTCGTGGAAATCCCCGAAGGAAGGTTCTACCCGTTCGCGTGATTTGCCCTTGCCTGCCATTCAGCTGAAGTCGCTCCTATTCGCGAAACCGCACATGCCCGCGTGAGTTTCAGGCTTCTATGCCTGCGCGATCCTTAATCCAGGATGAAGAGTTTAAATGCGGCAATTTAAGGCGGGGTTAAGCCCTTGCCGGATCAAATCGGCGTCATTGGCAGACGTCGACCCATTGCGCACCCGTCAATTCAGCCATCACATCGGGGGCGATCCGTACTGCCGCATTGGTGGCGCCGGCCGCCGGAACCACCTCCTGATAATTTTTCAGAGATATGTCGCAAAACACCGGCAGGGGCGAGGGCAGGCCGAAAGGGCACACGCCACCAACGGGGTGGCTGGTCACGGAAACCACCTCTTCCGGTCCGAGCATGCGTGGCTTGGCCCCGAAATGATCGCGGAATTTCCGGTTGTCGAGCCGCTTGGTGCCGGCGGCGACAACGAGAAGAATGGTGTCGCCTGCCTTCAGGCAGATCGTTTTGGCGATCTGGTCGGGCTCGACGCCGTGCGCTTCGGCGGCCAGTGCCACCGTTGCGGAACTGGCTTCCGTTTCGATAACGGATACTTCCGGTGACTTCTCGGAGAAAAAGGCTCTGACGGATTCAATGGACATGCGTATTTATTAGGCGGTAAGCGACGCCTCTTCAAGACGTCACGAAACAGCTATGCATTATTCGCAATGCTGCGCTGCGATAGAATGTCTGTTTTTTAAGCGGCCATCCTGTATGTTCAAACCATCGAAGCGACGCACTCCTCCTCCCAGCGTCGCCCGATTGGACTGACAATACTCCTCCTCCCAATTGTCAGTCAGTTTCAAGAACCCGGCGCACCTCCTCCCGCGCCGGGTTTTTGCTGTTTAAGGCCCTGTTTCCAAGGGCTTTGGGGCGGCGGCAGCTCACAAAAATTGCCGCGTTTTTCAAAGAAACTTGACTTTTCGCCCTTGCCAACCTAGGTGTTCGCCCATCGATATTTGTTTGACGACCAGAGCTTCGGTACCTTTTCGGGTGCACACGACGATCTTTCCTTCAAATTCGACAAGAGACCGCACTGCTCGCAGTGCAAATACAATTGCCAACGGAAGGAAATCGTTATGGCGACTGGTACAGTAAAGTGGTTCAACGCAACCAAGGGCTACGGCTTCATTCAGCCTGACGACGGTTCGCAGGACGTATTCGTTCACATCTCCGCTGTTGAGCGCGCAGGTCTGACCGCCCTCAACGACGGCCAGAAGCTCTCCTACGAGCTGATGCAGGATCGTCGCTCGGGCAAGATGTCCGCAGGCAACCTCGTTGCTGCCTGATAAGCGCTTTGGCCTGTAAGGGTCATTCGCATGAATGGAAAGGCCGGATTTATCCGGCCTTTTTCTTTTGAAAGGCGGCCCTGAGCGGGCAGGCCTTGAAAAGGCGGGGTCGCATACCGATATAGGGTTCAACAGTGTTTCGGATGAAAACTGTCAGGCGGGCATTTTGAAAGTGCCGCTGTTGTCGCGTTAACCAAAGATTAACCGAAGCAGCCGATCCTGATCGTGAAAGCAGTGTCCACACGATGGATGCGCTCTGGAACATCAGACCGTTGAACGCTTTGACCACGGATGTACTGGCACTGACGAAAAACGGATGGAAAGGTCGGGCTTGCCCGGCCTTTTTGTTTTTGGTGGCCGAAAAACGAAAAAGGGAGGAGGAATCGGGTCACCGACGCCTCCTCTCCTTCTTCGTTATTTTGCCGCGAGGGCATCCAGAATCCGGACCCAGGAGCGAATGCCCTTATGGAAGGACTGGAGATCGTATTTTTCATTCGGCGAATGAATACGGTCGTCGGTCAGGCCGAAGCCGACAAGCAGCGAATCCATGCCCAGCATCTTCTGGAAATCGCCGACGATCGGGATCGAGCCGCCCATGCCGATGACGACGGCAGGTTTCGGCCATTCTTCCGAAAGCGCGTTTTTGGCCTTGGTCAGCACGGGCGAGTCGTAGGATAACTGGATGGCCGGTGAACCGCCATGTTCGTGGAACTCAACGGAGCAATCGGCGGGAATCTTCGAGCGCACATAGGCCCGGAAGCTCTCGCGGATGGCCGCAGGATCCTGCTCGCCGACGAGACGGAAGGATACCTTGGCGGAGGCCTTTGCGGCGATCACGGTTTTGAAACCGTCGCCGGTATAGCCGCCGATAATGCCGTTGACTTCCGCCGTAGGACGCGCCCAGGTCTGCTCCAGCACGGAACGGCCCTTTTCGCCCGAGGGAACCGAAAGGCCGACTTCACCGAGAAAGGCCTCGGCCGTGCGTCCCAGTGTCTCCCAGGAGGCCTTGATGTTAGCCGGGGTTTCTTCCACGCCGTCATAGAAGCCGGCAAGCGTGACCCGTCCAGTCTCGTCATGCAGTCCGGCGAGAATATCGGTCAGGATATGGATGGGGTTTGCCGCTGCCCCACCGAACAGACCGGAGTGCAGGTCGCGGTCGGCTGCGGTGATGACGATTTCTTCGCCGACCAGGCCGCGAAGGGCTGCGGCAATGGCGGGTGTATCCCGGTCCCACATGCCGGTATCGCACACCAGCGCATAATCGGCCTTCAGCTCATCCGCATTGGCTTCGAGGAAAGGCTTCAGCGAGGGCGAGCCGGATTCCTCTTCGCCTTCAAAGAGAATGGTGACACGCACCGGCAGGCCGCCATTGACAGCCTTGTAGGCCCGGCAGGCCTCGACGAAGGTCATGAGCTGGCCTTTGTCGTCCGCCGTTCCGCGTCCGGTGATTACCTGACGGCCGGCAACGATATCCTTGACGGCGGGCTCGAACGGATCGTTTTCCCAGAGATCGAGGGGGTCGACCGGCTGCACGTCATAATGACCGTAAAAAAGCACATGCGGCGCATCTTTGCTGGCCGCATCGTGATGCGCCACCACCATCGGGTGGCCGGCCGTATCGCGAACGGAAGCCGTAAAACCGAGTGCGGAAAGCGTTCTGACCAGCCATTCCGCCGCCTTGCGGCATTCCGCCTTGTAGGCGGGGTCCGTGGAAATCGACGGAATGCGCACGAGTTCGAACAGCCGCTCGAGGCTGGAGGTGAGATTGCCGTCGGCCGTGGAAAGAATAGGGGAAACGTCTGTCATCGCTGATCCTGTCATGTCTGTCGTGACCCGGCGATAAGACGAAACATCCGGGCATCGCGCATCGCGGGAAACAAGGGGCCGGCGTGCCGTGAATCGGCAAACGCGCAGCCGCCGGAACGATAGAGCAGTTCAGGGAAAGTGCGAAGCCATAAACGCTATTTCGCTTTTTTTGCGCTTTCGATCGCCCGGCGCATATATTCCAGCAGAAGCTGCCGTTCGAAGCGCCGGAAATCCTTGAGTAGCAAGTCCTCGGTGGCCTCGGTGGCGGCAATGGCATTCGCCTCCAGGTCCCTGCCGCGCTGGGTCAGTTCGATGATCTGGGCGCGGCGGTCGCTCGGGTGGGATTTGCGGATGATCAGCCCGTCGCGTTCCATGCGGGAAAGCGTATTGGCGAGCGTTGCCTGTTCGACGTCGATCCTGTCAAGCAATTGCCGCTGCGTCAGGCCTTCCTCGTGCCAGAGCTCGATGAGGATGGGGAATTGTCCCGGCGAGAAGCCGAGTGCTGCGGCTCTCTTTTGCAGCGCCATGGTGAATTCCCTCGCCATTTTGGTGGCAAGATAGATCGCCGATTCGTCTCGGGAAAAGCCCATTCTTCCGTCCATGAAGTATTATGGCCAGCGCCGGCCGGCATCTTGATAGTGCGATATATATCGCATGGTATGTTTAGGCCAGCCCGAAACCCTGCGCAAAACAAAACCGCCATGGCCGGGAGGGGTCGGCCATGGCGGTCATATTGGAGGACAAAGGCCCGGAGAGGGGGAAAGGCCTTTGTCCGGTCTGACGCGGCGGGGGACGAGCCAGCTATCAGACTACGGCGTGATCAGGCGCCGTCCTCTAAGAAATGTGTCTGCAAATGCGGCTTTTCAAGGGAGGCACGGATTACAAATCGGTAACGTTCAGGTGAATTTGACGCGCTCCCGCGGCGGCCCTGTTTCCTGCGCTTTGCGGTGTGTTGTGCGAAGTTTCTGTGGACGTCAAAACGGCCCCGCGCTATCCATGCTACCCATGAAAAAAGGCGATCATCTTTTCCTCGTTGACGGTTCCGGTTTCATTTTCCGGGCCTTCCATGCCATCCCGCCGCTGAACCGCAAGTCGGACGGGCTGCCGGTCAACGCCGTTTCCGGCTTCTGCAACATGTTGTGGAAGCTCCTGAAGGATGCGCGCAATACCGATGTCGGCGTGACGCCCACCCATTTTGCGGTGATTTTTGACTATTCGTCGAAAACCTTCCGCAACGAGCTTTACGATCTCTACAAGGCCAACCGCACCGCGCCGCCGGAAGATCTGGTGCCGCAATTCGGCCTGATCCGCGAGGCGACACGCGCCTTCAACCTCCCGTGCATCGAGACGGAAGGCTTTGAGGCGGATGACATCATTGCCACCTATGCCCGGCAGGCCGAGGCGATCGGCGCTGACGTCACCATCATCTCTTCCGACAAGGATCTGATGCAGCTCGTCACGGCCAATGTGCATATGTACGACGCCATGAAGGACAAGCAGATCGGCATCCCCGACGTCATCGAAAAATGGGGCGTCGGCCCGGAAAAGATGATCGACCTTCAGGCAATGACCGGCGATTCCACCGACAATGTCCCGGGCATTCCGGGTATCGGCCCGAAGACGGCGGCGCAGTTGCTGGAGGAATATGGCGATCTCGATACGCTGCTGGCGCGGGCAGCTGAAATCAAGCAGCAGAAGCGCCGGGAAAATATCATCGCCAATGCCGATCTTGCCCGTCTTTCCAGGCGGCTCGTGGCGCTCAGGACCGATGTGCCGCTGGAGCAGTCTCTTGAGGCACTGGTGCTTGAACCGCAGAACGGCCCGAAACTCATCGCTTTCCTGAAAGCGATGGAGTTCACGACGCTGACCCGCCGCGTTGCGGAGGCGACCGAAACCGACGCGTCCGCCATCGACCCGGCCAATGTGCCGGTGCAATGGGGTGCCGATGCCCATGGTCCCGACCTCGATGCGCCGGCCGCTGCCGGTAAGGCTGGTGAGGTTGCCGCCGACGCAACGGGTGTTTCGCCTTCGGCGGCCGCTCCGGCACGCAAGCTGTCCGGGGAAGGCAGCACACCCGCCGATCTCGCCGCAGCACGTCAGGCGCTTTTTTCAGCCGCCAGGATTGATACGAGCGCCTACACGACCATCAGGGACCTCGCGACACTGGACCGCTGGATTGCGGCAGCCCGTGAAACAGGTGTCGTTGCATTCGATACGGAAACGACTTCGCTTGATCCGATGCAGGCGGAACTTGTCGGTTTTTCGCTGGCGATTGCCGATAATGGCAAGGATGCTTCGGGCACCGATATCCGCGCGACCTACATTCCTTTGACGCACAAGACCGGTTCGGGTGGTGATCTTTTCAGCGATGGCATCAGGCTTGCCGAAGGGCAGGTGCCGTTTACCGAGGCGCTGGAGCGTCTGAAGAACCTTCTTGAGGACCCGGCGGTTTTGAAAATCGCCCAGAACCTCAAATATGACTATCTGCTGATGAAACGCCACGGCGTCGTTATGCAGAGTTTCGACGACACGATGCTGATTTCCTATGTGCTTGAAGCCGGCAAGGCCACGCATGGCATGGATTCGCTGTCCGAACGCTGGCTCGGCCACACGCCGATCGCTTACAAGGACGTGGCGGGGTCGGGCAAGTCGAGCGTCACCTTCGATTTCGTCGATATTGACAAAGCGACGGCTTATGCGGCGGAAGACGCGGATGTCACCTTAAGGCTGTGGATGGCCCTGAAACCCAGGCTCGCCGCCGAGCGTCTGACCAGCGTGTATGAGCGGCTGGAGCGTCCGCTTGTGCCGGTTCTGGCGCATATGGAAGAACGCGGCATCACCGTCGACCGGCAAATCCTCTCGCGCCTTTCCGGCGAACTCGCCCAGAAGGCCGCGTCCTTCGAAGAGGAAATCTACGAGCTGGCGGGCGAGCGTTTTAACGTGGGGTCGCCAAAGCAGCTCGGCGATATCCTGTTCGGCAAGATGGGCTTGCCCGGTGGCTCAAAAACCAAGACCGGCCAATGGTCGACATCGGCGCAGGTTCTGGAGGATCTGGCGGCGGAAGGTGCCGAACTGCCGCGCAAGATCGTTGACTGGCGGCAGCTGACCAAGCTGAAATCGACCTATACGGACGCGCTGCCCGGTTATATTCATCCCGAGACGAAGCGGGTGCATACATCCTACGCTCTTGCCTCCACGACCACGGGGCGTCTGTCGTCCTCGGAACCGAACCTTCAGAATATTCCGGTTCGCACGGCGGAAGGCCGCAAGATCCGCACGGCTTTCATTTCCACGCCCGGTCACAAGCTTCTGTCTGCCGACTATAGCCAGATCGAACTGCGCGTGCTGGCCCATGTCGCCGATATTCCGCAGCTGCGCAACGCTTTCGAAAACGGCATCGACATTCATGCGATGACGGCATCCGAAATGTTCGGCGTGCCGGTGGAAGGCATGCCATCGGAGGTGCGCCGCCGCGCCAAGGCCATCAACTTCGGCATCATCTACGGCATTTCCGCCTTTGGCCTTGCCAACCAGTTGAGCATCGCCCGCTCGGAGGCCAGCGACTATATCAAGAAATATTTCGAGCGTTTTCCCGGCATTCGCGATTACATGGAAGCGACCAAGGCTTTCGCCCGCGAGAATGGCTATGTCGAGACGATCTTTGGTCGCCGCGCCCACTATCCGGAAATTCGTTCCTCTAACCCTTCCGTGAAAGCATTCAACGAGCGCGCGGCCATCAATGCGCCGATCCAGGGTTCGGCCGCCGATATCATCCGCCGTGCCATGGTTCGCATCGAGCCGGCGCTGGAAGCGGAGAAGCTTTCCGCCCGCATGCTTTTGCAGGTACATGACGAACTCATCTTCGAAGTTGAGGAAGCGGAAATCGAAAAGACTTTGCCGGTGGTGGTTTCTGTCATGGAAAATGCCGCCATGCCGGCGATTTCCATGAAGGTGCCGTTGCAGGTGGATGCGCGTGCGGCCGATAATTGGGACGAGGCGCATTGACCGGTCGTTAGACCAGCGGATGTCATTGCATTGTTGCGTGCGGAAGCTAGGGGAAACCTCTCACAAGGACTTCCCCGATGCACGCCCCGCTCGTCTCGAAAGATCTGGAATATTTCTCCGCCGATAGCCACGATAAGCCGCCGCGTCATCTCGGCAGCCGTTATAATGTGGATGGCGAATTTCTGCCCGAGCCGGGCAATACGGTGGTTTGCCATCTCCTTGAGGGATCGCAGAGCGAAAGCGCGATAGTCAAGACGCGCCAGCGTTTTCTGGGTATGCCCGAGGCATCACAGCTCGCTTTCACACCGGTTTCCAGCCTGCATATGACGGTATTTCAGGGAATCATCGAGTTCCGGCGGGCGCTGCCCTATTGGCCGGAAAACCTGCCGCTCGATACGCCGATTGACACGATGACGGACTATTATCGCGATCGTCTTTCGACCTTTCCGGCTCTTCCGGTTTTCAACATGCAGGTGACAGGCCTCAAACCGACAGGACTGGTGATGCAGGGTGTGACAGGGGAGGACGACCGGATCGTTGCGTTGTGGCGCGATGCATTTGCGCAAGCCTTCGGTTACCGGCATCCCAATCATGAAAGTTATGAGTTCCATATAACCCTGTCTTACGTCACACGCTGGTTTGATCCTGACTGCCTGCCGCGCTGGCAGGCGATGCTTGATGAAGAACTGGAAAAACTCCGCGCTGCGGCACCTGTTATCGAGATGCGGCCACCGGCTTTCTGTGAATTCAGCGACATGAACCACTTCAAGGAACTTGTCGTTTTCGATAAGAAGTGAGGTGTGATTTGCAGTCGTCCGCTGCGGCCCGTCGCACCAATTCCGCTGAATCGGAAAAAATGCGCGTCAGGGCTGGTCAAAGCCCGTTTGGGCATGTATAAGCGCGCCAAATTTCCGATATCGAGACATCCGACATTCGGCCTTTGGTTCTGGCCGGTTCCGTTGTTTCGCCGCTTAAGTGGAGTAACACAAATGGCTGTACCAAAAAGAAAAACAAGCCCGTCCAAGCGCGGTATGCGCCGCTCGGCTGACGGTCTCAAGTCTGCAACCTACGTTGAAGACAAGAACTCCGGCGAACTGCGCCGCCCGCACCATATCGATCTGAAGACCGGTATGTATCGCGGCCGTCAGGTTCTGACGCCGAAGGAAAGCGCATAAGCTTTTCTGAAATCATCTTTGCAAAAACCGGCCCCCGTGGCCGGTTTTTTGTTTTCAGGACCGGCTGCCCACCTTTTCCGCTCACTTGGAAAATTCGGCCACTCCTCCTACACTCTTTCGGGGAGAGCAGGTTTGATGCCTGCAACAGGAGGGGAGCTTCGGTGAAATATCGCTGGATTTTATTGATGCTTCTCAGCCTCGGTCTCGGCTATGGTGCCGTTACGAGAGGTGGCGGCATCATAGCGGAGAGCTATTTCGGCGAAATGTCCGATCAGGGCCGCACGACGCTGCGACTGGCCGTCTCCGCTCTCGGCGGGCTTTTGAGCCGCTACGAACCGCTGCCCGCCTTGATCGCCGATCACGATGACATAGAGGAACTGGTCGCGCATCCGCAGGATGCGGCGCTGCGCCAGCGGGCCAATATCTATCTCAAATCCATCAACACCCTGCTGGAATCTTCCGATATCTACATCATCACGCTGGATGGAGAGACCATAGCCGCCAGCAATTATGATGGTCCGACCAGCTTCGTCGGCGAAAATTTCAGCTACCGCCCCTATTTTCAGGATGCCGCCAAGGGCTTCCAGTCGCGCTTCTTTGCGCTTGGCACCACCTCGCACAAGCGCGGTTACTATTTTTCCGCGCCGATCCTTTTTAATGAGGAGATCAAGGGCGTCATCGTCTTCAAGGTCGATATTGAAGGCATAGAAGCCTCTTTCGGCGATGGCGAGAACCGAATTCTGGTATCCGACCCGGAAGGGATCATCTTCATGACCGGAACGCCGCAGTGGCTTTATTCCGGCCTGATGCCGCTGACACCGGAGAGGCTGGCGCGTACGGAGACATCCCGCCGTTATGCTAATGCCGCGTTGAAGGAGCTGCCGGTGAAAAACGGCAGTTTCGGCTCCCATCAACTGATGACGATCACCCAGAATGACGGTGAAAGGGAATATATGGTCCTGTCGCAGCCGATGCCGGATGCGGGCTGGACGGTCAGCGTGTTGATGGATACGGGCTCATTGCGCACCCAGGTGAAGACGGCGATGATCGCGATCATCCTGTGCCTGTGTCTCGCTGCCGCCCTCATCGCCGCCATGCTGCAACGGCGTCGTCGTCTGCGCGAACGCCTGACCCATCAGGCCGAGGCGCAGGCGGAACTGGAGCGCCGCGTGGAGGAGCGCACGGCCGATCTGGCGCGGGTGAACCAGGAGATCGAACACGAGATCGCCGAACGCCGCCAGACGGAAAAACAGTTGCGCAAGATGCAGAACGATCTGGTGCAGGCGGGCAAGCTTGCGGCACTGGGGCAGATGTCGGCGGCGCTGTCGCACGAGTTCAACCAGCCGCTTGCCGCCGCCAAGAATTATGCCGAAAACGCCTCGCTTCTCGTGGAGCGCGGGCGGCTGGAGGAGGTAACGGAAAATCTCAGACGCATTTCGGGCCTCATCGATCGTATGGCGTCGATCAGCAAGCATCTGAGGAATTTCGCCCGCAAGCCCAACGAAAAAATGGCGGCTGTGGGTCTGGATACCGTGCTTCGCGATACGCTCGAAATCGTCGGCCCGCGGCTGAAGGTCGCCAATGCGGTGCTGGATGTCGATCTCGGTCCGGTGCCGCTTGCGGTGAAGGCCGGGCCGGTGCGATTGCAGCAGGTGCTTGTCAACATCATCTCCAATGCCGCCGATGCCGTGGAAGGGCGCGAGGATCGCCGCATTGCGCTGCAGGCCGTGCAGCAAGGTCAGACGGTGTCGATTTTCATCCGGGACCGTGGCCCCGGCGTACCGCCGGCGATCTCCGAGCGTATCTTCGATCCATTTTTCACCACCAAGGGTGTCGGGCGCGGCCTCGGCCTCGGCCTTTCCATCTCCTATAACATCATCAAGGATTTCGGCGGCCAGCTGCGTGTCCGAAACCATGACGAGGGCGGGGCGGAATTCGAGATCGAATTACCAGCCGCCATCTGGCGCATGGAGGCGGCTGCGGAATGACCATGTCGCGGGTTCTGTTGATCGATGACGAGGAAGAGCTGCGTTTTTCCACCGCGCAGGCGCTGGAGCTTTCCGGTTTCGCCGTCACCATGCTGGCGAGCGCCGAACATGCGCTGGAACTTATCGGCTACAGCTTCGATGGCGTTGTGGTGAGTGATATCCGCATGCCGGGCATGGATGGCATGACGCTGCTGCAGAAGGTGCGGGAGCTTGATGCGGAGATACCTGTCATCCTGATGACGGGCCATGGCGATGTGCAGCTGGCGGTCAACGCCATGCGCAACGGCGCCTATGATTTCATCGAGAAGCCGTTCACGCCGCAATATCTCGCCGGCATCATCAAAAGGGCCAATGACCGGCGGGCGCTGGTGCTGGAAAACCGCCGCCTGAAGGCGGTGGCCGGCAAGCACGACGATCTCGAAACGCGCCTGCCCGGCAGAACCCAGATCATGGTCGATCTGCGGTATCGTATCCGCGCCATCGGCGCGACCGATGCCGATACGCTGATTGTCGGTGATACCGGCGCTGGCAAGGAGGTGGTGGCGCGGGCGCTGCATGATATCAGCGCCAGAGCCAACCGGCCTTTTGTCGCGATCAATTGTGCCGCCCTTCCGCAGACGCTGATCGAAAGCGAGTTGTTCGGCCATGAGGCCGGTGCTTTTCCGGGTGCGCTGCGCCCGCGCTACGGCAAGTTCGAGCACGCCCGTGGCGGTACCATCCTGCTGGATGAGATTGGCTCCATGCCGTTCGAATTGCAGGGCCGCTTCCTGCGCGTGTTGCAGGAGCGGGTGATTACCCGTCTCGGCTCGAATGAAACGGTCGAACTCGATGTCCGCTTCATCGCCACCAGCAAGGTCGATCTGGAGCAGGAGGTTGCCGCAGGCCGGTTTCGCGCCGATCTTCTCTATCGCCTGAACGTGGCGACGATCCTCGTGCCCTCCCTGTCACAGCGCAGCGCCGACATACCACTGCTCTTCCTGCATCTGGTGCGGGAAGCCGCCGCCCGTTACGGAAGGGAAGATATGGACGTGCCACAGCAATTGCTTTCCTCCGTTTCGTTACGGGAGTGGCCCGGCAATGTGCGGGAATTGCGCAATGCGGCGGACCGTTTCGTTCTGGGCCTGGAAAGTGATGCTTCCGAAACGTCGCCGCCGTTTCAGGACGATGGCCTGGCAGGGCTTGCCACACGGGTCGCAGCCTATGAGAAGAGCCTGATCGCGCGTGCGATCGCCGCCCATGGCGGCAATCTGAAATCCGTCTACGAGAGTCTCGGCATTTCCCGCAAAACGCTCTACGAAAAAATGCAGAAATACGAGCTGCATCGGCATATGACAGAGGTGTAGATGGGTGGATTTCCACCCATGGATGAGGCTCTATGGGTCGAAATCCACCCATTGCCATTCGTGATGGCGATAAAAGCGCGCCTCCCGGCAAGACCATCGTTGCTGAACGACAATCCCGGATCGCAAATAGCTTACCCCGGTCGCCATGGAGGAGCATGCGCGGCTGAAGTGGCGAACATTTTCATCCGGGAGGAATCGATGAAAATACTGAAGACAGTCACCGGCCTTGCTGCCGCCGCTGCCGTTTCCCTTTTTGCGCTGTCGGCATCCGCTCAGAATTATCCCGAGCGCAACATCACCATGGTGGTGCCCTTTGCTGCCGGCGGTCCGACGGATACGGTCGCACGCCTCGTCGCTGAATCCATGTCGAAGGACCTTGGCCAGCAGATCATCGTTGAAAATGTCGGCGGCGCGGGTGGCACGCTGGGTGCCGGCCGTGTGGCATCGGCCGATCCGGATGGTTATACCGTCCTTCTCCACCATATCGGCATGGCCACCAGCGCGACGCTCTACCGCAAGCTCGCCTATGACACGCTGAACGCTTTCGAATATGTCGGTCTTGTCACCGAAGTGCCGATGACCATCCTGTCGCGCAAGAACCTCGAGACGACGGATCTGAAAGGTCTCATCGATTATGCCAAGGCGAACAAGGACAAGGTCACCGTCGCCAATGCCGGCATCGGTGCGGCATCGCATCTGTGCGGCATGCTGTTCATGAGCGCCATCGAGACACCACTGGTCACCGTTCCCTACAAGGGTACCGGTCCGGCCATGACCGATCTGCTCGGCGGCCAGGTCGACATCATGTGCGACCAGACCACCAACACCACCAAGCAGATCCAGGGCGGCACCGTGAAAGCCTATGCGGTTACCACGGCCAAGCGGCTCGACGTGCTGCCGGATGTGCCGACGGTTGTCGAAGCGGGTCTGCCGAAGCTCGAGGTTGGCATCTGGCACGGCATCTATACGCCCAAGGGCACGCCTGCTGAAATCAACGAAAAACTCTCCAAGTCGCTGCAGGTTGCGCTGAAGGACAAGAACGTCGCGGCTCGTTTTGCCGAACTCGGCACCACGCCCTCGTCGGAAAGCGATGCGACGCCTGCGGCACTCAAGGCCAAGCTTGAAAGCGAAATCGCCCGCTGGAAGCCGGTGATCGAAGCTGCCGGCCAATATGCCGACTGATGGACTCGGAATGACCGGCGGTATCGCGCCGCCGGTCGACCGTGATCATTTTAACAGGCGGACCGGTGTGATGCCGGCCGCGGTGGAGGGGCATCTTTCATGAAGTCGTTATTTAATGACCCTGCCGAGGCAGTCTGCGGGGCAATTTTCATGGGACTTGGCGTCTTTTTCGCCTTGCAGTCTTATGGGCTGGAGATCGGAACCGCCTTTCGCATGGGGCCGGGCTATTTCCCGCTCGTCCTGGCAATCATCCTGATCCTGCTCGGTGGCATCATATTTCTGCGCTCAGCTCGCCCGGCCGGGGAAGGTATCGGAGCGATCGCCTGGCGGGGCATATTCTTCATCCTGCCCGCGCCAATCTTTTTCGGCTTCACTGTCCGGGGTCTTGGTTTCGTGCCGGCGCTTTTTTTCAGCGCCCTCATCGCAGCCTTCGCCTCCCACAAGATGAGCCCGCTCATGGCGGTCATTCTTTCCGCGGCCATCACGGTCTTTTCCGTCGCTGTTTTCAATTACGGTCTCGGCCTGCCATTCCAGCGCTTCGGCCCCTGGCTTAAATTTTGAGGTGCTGCGATGGATTTGCTCGATAATCTCGCTCTCGGTTTCGTCACGGCATCTTCGCTGGCAAACCTGTTCTTCTGCCTGATCGGCGTGCTGCTCGGCACCCTGATCGGCGTGCTGCCCGGTATCGGCGCCACGGCGACCATCGCCATGCTGCTGCCGATCACCTTTCAGCTCGAGCCCGTCTCGTCGCTGATCATGCTCGCCGGCATTTATTACGGCGCGCAATATGGCGGCTCGACCACGGCTATCCTGATCAATATGCCGGGGGAATCCTCCTCCGCCGTCACCGCCATCGATGGGTATCAGATGGCACGCAAGGGCAAGGCGGGCGCCGCACTCGCCATTGCCGCCATCGGCTCGTTTTTTGCCGGCACGGTGTCCACCTTCCTCGTGGCAATCTTCGCCCCGCCTCTCACGGCAATTGCGCTGGAATTCGGCGCGGCGGAATATTTCTCGCTGATGGTCGTCGGCCTTGTTTCGTCGATCGCGCTTGCCCATGGCTCCATCGTCAAGGCGCTCGCCATGGTCGTGCTCGGTCTGCTGCTGGGCTTGGTCGGCACCGACATCTATAGCGGCACACCACGCTTCACCCTCGGCATCCGTGAATATGCTGACGGTCTGAATTTCGTGGCGGTGGCGGTGGGTGTCTTCGGTATCGCCGAAATCCTGCGCAACCTCGAAAACGAGCGCACCCGCTCGGTGCTGATTGCCAAGGTCAGCGGCCTGATGCCCACCCGCGAGGATTTCAGGAAAATGATCGCTCCGGTGCTGCGCGGCACGGCCATAGGTTCGGCCCTTGGCATCCTGCCGGGCGGTGGCGCCATTCTCGCGGCCTTTGCCTCCTACACCGTGGAAAAACGCGTCTCCAAGAACCCGGAAGAGTTCGGGCATGGCGCGGTGGCCGGTGTGGCCGGTCCGGAATCGGCCAACAATGCCGGCGCCCAGACCTCGTTCATCCCACTGCTCACGCTTGGCATCCCCGCCAATCCGGTAATGGCGCTGATGATCGGCGCTATGATCATTCAGGGCATCGTGCCGGGTCCGAACGTCGCGACCGAACAGCCGGCGTTGTTCTGGGGCATCATCGCCTCCATGTGGATCGGCAACCTGATGCTCGTCATCCTCAACCTGCCTTTGATCGGGCTTTGGGTTAAGCTCTTGACGGTGCCTTATTACGTGCTGTTCCCCATCATCATGGCTTTCTGCGCCATCGGGGTCTACAGCGTCAATTCCAACGTCTTTGACCTCTATGCCGTCGCCTTCTTCGGCTTCATCGGTTACGTGCTGGTGAAGCTGCGCTGCGAGCCCGCCCCGCTGCTCCTGGGTTTCGTGCTCGGGCCGCTGCTGGAGGAGAATCTGCGTCGCGCCATGATCCTGTCGCGTGGCGATCCGTCCACTTTTGTCACCCGGCCGATCAGCGCCACCCTGCTTTTTATTGCGCTTGCGGTGTTGATCGTCGTTTTCCTGCCCAGCGTGAAGAAAAAACGCGAAGAGGTTTTCGTAGAAGAAGACTGAGCAATATCAGACTCCGGATGCCGGCGATGGAGACATCGCCGGCTTTTTCCGTTTCGGGGTCAGCCATGACGAATTCGCTTCACGAAAGCGGCATATGGTTGACTTGTGCGCTTTTAGGCCCAAGGAAGGGCTGGAAAGAGAGGTCGATATGACGTCGGAAACCGAAAAACGGATCATCGCGCTCGAGGAGACGGTCGCGCACCAGGTGAAGGTGATAGAAGAACTGTCCGACCAGCTGGCGGAGCAGTGGAAGGTCGTGGAGCAGACTCGCGCCAAGCTCGACCGCTTGACCGAGAGGTTCCTGAGCCTTGAGGAGCAATCGCTGGAAGCGCCGTCCATCACCCGGCCGCCGCATTATTGACAGGGAAGCCACGATGAAAAACGACACAGCCGAACTTGCCGCCGACATCGTCAACTTCTGGAAGAAGGCCGGGCCGGACAAATGGTTCGACAAGGATGCCGCCTTCGACAATCACTTTCACGACCGCTTTCGGGATGCCCATTTTGCCGCCGCGAGGCGTGAACTGGATGGCTGGCTGGACGGCGCGGAAAGCAGTCTGGCGTTGCTGCTTCTTCTCGATCAATTCCCGCGCAACTGCTTTCGCGGCACTGCCCATATGTATGCCACCGATCCGCTGGCACGGCTTTTCGCCGATGACGCAATCCGTCGTGGCCATGATCAGGCTATGAGCGAGGATTTGCGCGTTTTCTTCTACCTGCCTTTTTCCCATGCGGAGGATATGGCAGCCCAGCGGCGGGCCTGCGAGCTGAACCAGCCGCTTGGCGGGCTTTATCTCCACCATGCCGAAGAACATCGCGATATCGTCGAGCGTTTCGGCCGCTTTCCGCATCGCAACCACATATTGCTGCGGGAAACGACGCCTGAGGAAAAGCAATATCTTGATGAAGGCGGCTTTTCCGGCTGAGCCTGAAATAAAAACGCCGCCAGTCCCGGAGGATGGCGGCGTTTTTGATGTGTAAGACCGACGGTAATCAGCCGTCGAAGAACTCCTTCATCCGGGCAAAGAAGCCCGTCGACTCCGGGTTGTTCTCCTTCGAGGACAGCTGCTCGAACTCCTGCAGCAGCTCGCGCTGGCGCTTGCTGAGCTTCTGCGGCGTTTCGATCTGGATCTGGATATAAAGATCGCCCGTCTGCGCCGAACGCAAGACCGGCATGCCTTTACCCTTCAGGCGGAACTGCTTGCCCGGCTGGGTGCCTTCCGGAACCGTGACGCGCGACTTGGTGCCGTCGAGCGTCGTGACATCGAACGTGCCGCCGAGCGCTGCCGTTGTCATGGAGATCGGCACGGTGCAATAGAGATCGGCGCCGTCGCGCTGGAAGAATTCATGCGGACGCACGGACAGGAAGATATAGAGATCGCCCGCCGGGCCGCCGCGCATACCGGCTTCGCCTTCGCCCTGCAGGCGAATGCGGGTGCCGTCTTCGATACCAGAGGGAATGTTGACCGAGAGCGAACGCTCTTCCGTCACACGGCCCTGACCATGGCACTTGCTGCACGGATCGGAAATCGTCTGCCCGCGACCGTGGCAGGTGGGGCAGGTGCGCTCTACCGAGAAGAAGCCCTGTGCTGCACGCACGCGACCGGAACCCTGGCAGGTGGCGCAGGTCTTGGGTTGCGTGCCGGGTTTCGCGCCCGAGCCGGAACAGACGTCACAGGTGATCGAGGTCGGAACCCTGATCTGCGCCGTCTTGCCGGTGAAGGCTTCTTCCAGCGCGATTTCCATATTGTAGCGAAGGTCGGCGCCGCGCTCGCGTCCGCCGGAAGACCGGCGCGCACGGCCACCGCCCATCATCTCTCCGAAGATGTCTTCGAAGATATCGGAGAAGCCGCCATTGGCGAAACCGCCGCCGCCAAAGCCGCCGCCACCGCCCATGCCGCCATTTTCAAATGCGGCGTGGCCGAAACGGTCATAGGCCGCGCGCTTCTGCGGATCCTTCAGCGTTTCGTAGGCTTCGTTGATTTCCTTGAATTTCTGCTCGGATTCGGCGTTATCCGGGTTCTTGTCCGGATGGTATTTCATCGCGAGTTTGCGGAAGGCGCTTTTCAGCTCTTTTTCGTCCGCGGTCTTGCTGACGCCGAGTGTTTCGTAAAAGTCTGCTTTCGCCATTAAGTTAACAAGCCCCGCAAATGGATTTCCGGCTGCACTCGGCAGCCGGATCTCTTGCATATGTTGTCAGGAGACGGAAAGTCACGCGATTATGCGGACTTCTTGTCGTCCTTGATTTCTTCATAGTCCGCGTCGACGACGTCGTCCTTGCCGCCCTCTGCGGAAGCATCACCGGCCTCGGCCTGCTGTGCTTCGTAGATGGCCTGACCGAGCTTCATGGATACTTCCATGAGGGTCTGGGTCTTGGCCTGAATGTCGTCTGCATCCGGCTCGGAAGCTTCGACGGCGGTCTTCAGGCTGGCAATGGCGTCTTCGATAGCCTTGCGGTCGGTCTCGGAGACCTTGTCACCATATTCCTTCACCGACTTCTCGGTGGAGTGAATGAGGCTTTCGGCCTGGTTCTTGGCTTCGACACCGGCGCGACGCTTCTTGTCGGCCTCGGCATTGGCTTCGGCGTCCTTCACCATCTTTTCGATGTCGGCGTCGGAGAGACCACCGGAGGCCTGGATGCGGATCTGCTGTTCCTTGCCTGTGCCCTTGTCCTTGGCCGAAACCTGCACGATACCGTTGGCGTCGATATCGAAGGTCACTTCGATCTGCGGTACGCCACGCGGTGCCGGCGGCAGGCCGACGAGATCGAACTGGCCGAGCAGCTTGTTGTCCTGGGCCATTTCGCGCTCACCCTGCGAGACGCGGATGGTCACGGCCGACTGGTTGTCTTCTGCGGTCGAGAAGGTCTGGCTCTTCTTGGTCGGGATCGTCGTGTTGCGATCGATCAGACGGGTGAAGACGCCACCGAGCGTTTCGATGCCGAGCGACAGCGGGGTCACGTCGAGCAGCAGAACGTCCTTGACGTCGCCCTGCAGAACGCCGGCCTGGATGGCGGCGCCCATGGCGACCACTTCATCCGGGTTCACGCCCTTGTGCGGCTCCTTGCCGAACAGCTGCTTGACGACTTCCTGCACCTTCGGCATGCGGCTCATGCCACCGACGAGAACGACTTCATCGATCTCGGAAGCGGAAACGCCGGCATCCTTGAGCGCTGCCTTGCACGGTGCGACGGTGCGCTGCACCAGATCGTCGACCAGGCTTTCGAACTTGGCGCGGGTCAGCTTCAGCGTCAGGTGCTTCGGACCGGAAGCATCGGCCGTGATGAACGGCAGGTTGATTTCGGTCTGTTGCGAGGACGAAAGCTCGATCTTCGCCTTTTCCGCAGCTTCCTTGAGGCGCTGCAGGGCGAGCTTGTCGTTCTTCAGGTCGATGCCCTGGTCCTTCTTGAACTCGCCGGCCAGATATTCGACCAGACGCATATCGAAGTCTTCACCACCAAGGAAGGTATCGCCATTGGTGGATTTCACTTCGAAGACGCCATCGCCGATTTCGAGGATCGAAATATCGAACGTGCCGCCGCCAAGGTCGTAGACGGCGATGGTCTTGCCGTCCTTCTTGTCGAGACCATAGGCGAGCGCTGCCGCGGTCGGCTCGTTGATGATGCGCAGAACTTCAAGACCGGCGATGCGGCCGGCATCCTTGGTTGCCTGGCGCTGTGCGTCGTTGAAGTAGGCCGGAACGGTGATGACGGCCTTCTCGACCTTCTCGCCGAGATAGGATTCAGCCGTTTCCTTCATCTTCTGAAGGATCATGGCGGAAATCTGCGAAGGGGAATAATTATTGTCCTGCGCCTTCACCCATGCGTCGCCATTGTCGCCCTTGACGATTTCAAAGGGAACGAGGGCCTTGTCCTTTTCGACGGTCGGATCTTCATAACGACGACCGATCAGGCGCTTGACCGCAAACAGGGTGTTGGTCGGGTTGGTGACCGCCTGGCGCTTGGCCGGCTGGCCGACAAGACGTTCGCCATCGTCGGAAAATGCCACCATGGACGGCGTGGTGCGTGCGCCTTCCGCGTTTTCAATTACTTTCGTGTCCTTGCCGTCCATCACTGCGACGCAGGAGTTGGTCGTGCCAAGGTCGATACCGATTACTTTTGCCATGCTCTTCTCTCCTTGAAGCGAGCTGCCGGAACCCCGTGAGGCATTCTTGTAGCAGCTCCTTGACTTGGATTTGCAGTATTCGCTGCAGTTCTGCGGCGTATATAAGGAGCGATTTTTCCTGCTGCAAGGCGCAAGAGAGGGGTAAGCGCAGCAAAAAGCGCACGAAACCCCTGTCCGTGCAGAAGCATAGCCATTCACGCTTGCGGAAACGGAAAAACGCGACTTTGACGTTACGCCGCGCCATCATCCGGTGTGACCGCCGGCGGGAACGGCGAAGTTCGATTTGGGTCGCTGTTGCGCATGACAGGTGCCATGGCGGGCTACGCAGGGCGCTGCGTTCCCGCAAGGATTTTCTTTCCGGCCACGTTGCAAATGGCTTCTATCACCGTCCGGTCGAGTTCGCGTGGCAGGTCGTGCCCCATCCCTTCGATCGGCAGATAAATCGCATTCGGGATCGAAAGCGCCGTATCGTGACCGCAGGCTGGCGGGATCAATGGATCGTCGGTTCCGTGAATGACGAGCGTCGGTGCTGTGATCGTCGCCAGACGCGAGCGTCGGTCCCCTGCCACCGCCATGCCTGCGATCTGCCGTGCCACACCGTCGGGGTCATGGTTGCGATACATCTCTTCCAGCAGAAGAGCACGATGGGCCTCTTCGTTGAGGGGATAACCCGCCCCCGCAATCCGGCGTGCGAAAGCGAGGCGCACAGCCAGAAACCCCTCCTGATCGACGGCGGGATCAGGTGCGGGGCGCATCATCATTGCCATGACATCGGGTGCCGCCTGCGGCAGGGCGGGATTACCGGTGCTGGACATGATCGAGGTCAGGGAAAGGATGCGGTCAGTGTGATCACTCGCAAGAATCTGTGCGATCATTCCCCCCATCGAGCGCCCAACGACATGCGCCCGCGCGATGCCGAGCGCGTCGAGGAGGCCGATGGCGTCGACCGCCATATCGCCAAGAGCATAGGGCACCTGGGGCCGGCGTCCTGCCATCAATGCGGAGGCAAGCGCGCCGAAATCCGGTGGGGGCGAACTGCTGAAGTGGGTGGAGCAGCCGGTATCGCGATTGTCGAAGCGAATCACGTGATAACCCGCTGCGGCCAGCTGCTCGCAAAAAGGTATCGTCCAGCGGATCATCTGCGTTCCCAGCCCGGAAATCAGCAGGATCGCCTCATTCGTGGCATCGCCGAAACTGTCCCAGGCGAGTTCGATGCCATTGGATATTGCAATATTCACGGCGGCCCTCCGGCGAAAATTAGGGAAAACAGGGGGTATGGGTCGGCTCTGTTCTGCTCTGCTCGTGGTGTTCGGTTTCCCGGCACGTCACGGATGCTGGTGATTGTCCGGCCTGAATGCGAGACGCAGGGCATAGGCCCTGATATCCGCGGGCCACGAAATGGTCCGTTCTTCCAGTACGGGGCGATCGTCCGCAAAGAGGGCTCGTATCGCCTCCTCATAACCGGGGAGGTTTCCAGCGATCACTTGCATGAATCGATAGGCGGCCTCCTGTGCCGCCCGCTTTTCCTGATGCGGATGCGCAGCCTTTCTGGCCCCGTCCACCAAGCGCCTTAGTGCCGCTGAAGCGCCGCCGGGCTGGGTTGCGAGCCATTCCCACTGTCGTGGCAGCAGGGTCACTTCCCTGGCGACGACTCCCAGTTTCGGCCGTCCGCGGCTCTTCTGATCCTGTCTTTCCTCCAAAACCGCCAGGCTGGAGGTTGCGCCGGTCTTCGGGCAATCGCTTCCCGCAGCCGCCTTGGGAGGGTGGGACAGCCGTTCAACGATGTCCGTGTCGGTGCCGCGCAGATCGAGATCGACGACACGACCTGTCGCATCATCGAATACGAGGATTGTTTCGTCCGTCTCGCCCGATCGGCGGATTGCGATGGCTACTTCGGCCAGCGGACCGCTGAGCAGTAATCTATCGCCGGAAAATGCGGTGCAGGGTCTGCTGGGGGGATTCGACATGTCGCGCTCGCCAAAATGGATACGCGATTAATATCCGCGTAAAACAATTCCGTCAATTATACCCGGGTAAAATGAGCGAGATATGGTGAAAGCGAGATTCGCCCGTCACGCGAGCGCCGCCGGACGCGGCCACCATGGGGTCCGCGAACACGTCCGTCTTGCGGGACAGAAAAGGCGTATCGGGGAAAACAGGCGGCAATCGACGTTAAGTCGCGGGCTTGGCTGATTATTCCGGGAAATATGGCGGACAGGGTGGGATTCGAACCCACGGTACGCTTTCACGCACACACGCGTTCCAGGCGTGCGCCTTAAACCACTCGGCCACCTGTCCTTTTTCAAGTCTGCATGTCATGAAGAATGCAAATCACTGGAACGGCGCGATATATACCGATGAATTCGCAGGGATCAACACGAATCTGACAGTTTTTTGAAATGTCGGCAATTTCCTGCCTTCCGACGTGATTGCAAACCGGTTTTCCCGCCTTTATCGATGCATTATATGTTTCAGAATGTGGTTGCCTGACTGGCAGGCCGTAAGCGAGGTGTCCCGGATGAAGGCTTTTCTGCGGTTTTTGAGCTTTCTTTTCCTCGTGGCCGCGATTTTTCTGGGTGTGCTCGATTCGATCCGCTCCGTTTCGACATCCTCGGTGAGCATTACCGGCATCCTGTCCGTGTGGAACTATCTTCTTCTCGCCTCGCGCACCATGGTGGAAGCGGGTATGGCTCACTATATTCACCCTGAAGCGTGGCGCTTCATTGAAAATGGGCTGTCGGCGCTGCCGGCATCTGCCTTTTTCCTCACGCTGTCCCTGCTTTGCTGGATGGCGGGTTACAGGAAGCACAAGGCGATGAGGCGTCTGTCAGTCTGATCTTTCAGCATGACGACGGTGGCGCTGCGCAGATGTGAACCGTGAAAAGCGGCGGAACTGGCCGCATGGAGGACCGAATGTTCCTGTTCGATACGCTTTCGAAAAAGACGACGATGCCGACCGAAGAAACGGCCTTGCCCGGCCGTGAAGAGGCGCTTGCCGTGCCGGAACTTCATTTCGTGAACGGCCGGCCCCTGAAGGGTCCTTATCCCGATGGTCTTGAAATCATCTATCTCGGCATGGGCTGCTTCTGGGGTGCGGAGCGGCTGTTCTGGCAAACGCCGGGCGTATGGGTGACGGCGGTGGGTTATGCCGGCGGCTTTACCCGCAATCCGACCTATCAGGAAACGACGACGGGCCAGACGGGTCACGCCGAAGTGGTGAAGGTCGTTTACGATCCGGCCGTGATCTCGCTGTCGGGCCTGCTCAGGATATTCTTCGAGGAGCATGATCCGACTCAGGGAATGCGGCAGGGCAACGATGTTGGCACCACGTATCGTTCCGCCATTTATGCGACGACGGAAGGCCAACTGCAGCAGGCCCAGAAGGCGCGGGACGTTTTTCAGCAGGCTCTGGAAGATGCGGGCCATGGCCGGGCGATCACCACTGAGATCGGGCCGCTTGAAACATTTTATTATGCTGAGGACTATCATCAGCAATATCTTGCCAAGAACCCGGGTGGCTACTGCGGCTTGAGGGGAACCGGCGTAAGCTGCAATATCGACTAGTTTTTTTGCAGGTCACCCCGGTGGAAAGACTAAAAAAGCGCCAGATCAAAGTTTTTCCACCGGGTCAAAAAAACCGGATGAATTTTTCATTGAGCCATGCAAGGATATGAGGCAAGCACAGCCGGTATAACGGCTGGCGGTTCCGCAGACATTCCCGGTCCACGGGTTTGCGGGAGGACCCTTATAATATCAATTGCAACAACAGGGCTGCACAATGAAAAAATCCCTTCTGACGCTTTTTGCGCTTGCCGCAATGTCGGCTTCCGCGCTCGCCGCGGATATCAAGCCGGCGCTGGTCTATGGCACGGGCGGCAAGTTCGACAAGTCGTTCAACGAAGCCGCTGCGGCCGGCGCTGAAAAGTTCAAGGCGGAAACGGGCATCGAGTACCGTGACTTCGAGCCGACCAGCGACACGCAGGGCGAACAGGCCATCCGCAACTTCGCCAGCAAGGGCTTCAACCCCGTCGTTGCCGTGTCCTTCGCCTGGACGTCGGCCATGGAAAAGGTTGCAGCCGAATTCCCGGACACCAAATTCGTGATCGTCGATTCCGTCGTCGAACTGCCGAATGTCCGCTCGGTCGTCTACAAGGAACATGAAGGTTCCTACCTCGTCGGTCTGCTGGCCGGCATGGCTTCCAAGACCGGCAAGGTCGGCTTCATCGGCGGCATGGATATTCCGCTGATCCGCAAGTTCGCCTGTGGTTATGCACAGGGCGCCAAGGCTGCCAACGACAAGATCGAAGTCTTCCAGAACATGACCGGTACAACAGGTGCTGCCTGGAACGATCCGGTGCGCGGTGGCGAGCTCACCAAGAACCAGATCGACCAGGGTGCTGACGTGATCTACGCGGCGGCCGGTGCGACCGGTATCGGCGTGCTGCAGACCGCGGCCGACAACAAGAAGTTCTCGATCGGCGTCGATTCCAACCAGAACCACCTGCATCCGGGTTCGGTTCTGACCTCCATGGTCAAGCGCGTCGATCTGGCCGTCTACAACGCCTATAAGGACGCCCAGGACGACAAGTTCACCTCCGGCATCGTGGCGCTCGGCGTCAAGGAAGACGGCGTGGCTTACGCGCTCGATGACAACAACAAGGCCCTGATCACGCCTGAGATGATTGCCGCCGTGGACAAGGCGAAGGCCGACATCATTGCCGGCACCGTCAAGGTCCATGACTACATGGCGGACAATTCCTGCCCGAAATGATATGATATGTGACTGGGGCGCATGGTGATTTTTCATCTTGCGCCCTTTTCATATCCAGCCTTCGGAGAGGTTTCGGTTTGAGTATGGACCCTGCAATCGAGCTCGTGGGCATCGACAAGAAGTTCGGTGCCGTTCACGCCAACAAGAATATCAATCTGACCGTTGCCAAGGGTACCATCCACGGCATCATCGGGGAAAACGGTGCCGGAAAATCGACATTGATGTCGATCCTCTACGGTTTTTACCAGGCCGATACAGGCGAAATCCGGGTCAACGGTTCTCCTGTCGCGATCCGTGACAGCCAGACGGCCATCAGCGCCGGCATCGGCATGGTGCACCAGCACTTCATGCTGGTCGAAAATTTCACCGTGCTCGAAAACGTCATGCTGGGCGCCGAGGGCGGCGCATTGCTGGCCAAGGGCCGGGCCGGAGCGCGCAAGGAGCTGAAGCGTCTGGAGGATGATTACGGGCTGGAAGTCGATCCGGATGCCGTGATCGAAGAATTGCCTGTTGGCCTGCAGCAGCGCGTCGAAATCCTCAAAGCCATGTATCGTGGTGCCGAAATCCTGATCCTTGACGAGCCGACCGGCGTTCTGACGCCGGCTGAGGCCGATCACCTTTTCAAGATCCTCGGTGTCCTGCGCGAGCAGGGCAAGACCATCATCCTCATCACCCACAAGCTGCGCGAAATCATGGCGATCACGGATTCCGTCTCCGTCATGCGCCGCGGTGAAATGGTCGCGACCCGCAAGACCTCCGAAACCAGCGTCGAGGAACTGGCCGAACTAATGGTCGGCCGCCGGGTGCTGCTCAGGGTGGAGAAGGGTGAGACGACGCCGGGAGAAGTGCTGCTGTCCATCCGCAATCTCACCGTCAAGGACAGCCGTGGTGTCACCATGGTCGACGATGTCTCGCTGGATGTCCGCGCCGGTGAAATCGTCGGCATCGCCGGGGTCGCCGGCAATGGTCAATCGGAACTGCTGGAAGCCATCGCCGGCATACGCAAGCCCTCTTCGGGCGAGATATGGGTGGATGGCCAGAAGGTGGATCGTCCCGATCCGGCGATCCTGCGCAAACTTGGTCTGGCGCATATCCCGGAAGACCGCCATCATATGGGGCTGGTGCTGAAATTCGAGGAATATGAAAACTCCATCCTCGGTTATCACCATGACGAGCGTTACGGAAAGGGGCCTTTCCTGAACCCCGAGGCCATCCGCAGGGATGCCGTCGAAAAGATCGAGAAATACGACATCCGCCCGCCGAACCCGCATTTGAAGACCGCCAATTTTTCCGGCGGCAATCAGCAGAAGATTGTTGTCGCCCGCGAAATCGAACGCGACCCGAAGATGCTGATCATCGGCCAGCCGACACGTGGCGTGGATATCGGCGCCATCGAGTTCATCCATCGCCGCATCATCGAAATGCGTGATGCCGGAAAGGCGATTTTGCTGGTTTCGGTCGAACTCGATGAAATCCGCTCCCTTTCGGACCGGATCATGGTCATGTTCGCCGGCCGTGTCGTTGGAGAAAAAACGGCGGAAGCCGAAGAACAGACGCTGGGCCTGATGATGGCCGGCATCGCCGCATGAGGCATGAATGAGCACCGCTTCCGTTCCCCTACCAAACTGGATCAGCTACGGCCTGCTGCCATTGCTGAACGTCGTCACCGCCTTTCTGATTTCGGGCCTCGTCGTCTGGTCGATTGGTGAAAACCCGCTGGCGGCGCTCCGCCTGTTGATCGAAGGCGCCCTCGGTCGTGGCGATGCCATCGGCTTCACGCTGTTTTACACGACGAGCTTCATTTTCACCGGCCTCTCCGTCGCCGTGGCCTTTCATGCCGGGCTGTTCAATATCGGTTCCGAAGGCCAGGCCTATATTGGCGGCCTAGGTGCTGCGCTGGTGGCGCTGGCGCTCGACCGTTACGTGCCCTGGTATGTGACGATGCCCTTCGCCGTCATCGGGGCTGCACTTTTCGGCGCGGCCTGGGCCTTCATTCCGGCCTGGCTGCAGGCCAAGCGCGGCAGCCACGTCGTCATCACCACCATCATGTTCAATTTCATCGCCGCGGCCCTGATGGTCTATCTGCTGGTGAATGTATTGATCGTGCCCGGCAAGATGGCGCCGGAAACGCGCACCTTCCTGGCCGGCGGCCAATTGCCGAAGCTCGACTGGCTGATGGCGCTGTTCGGCCTCAAGCTCGGACCCGCGCCGTTCAACGTGTCCTTCCTCATCGCGCTGGTCATGTGTTTTCTTGTCTGGGTGCTGATCTGGCGCACCAAGCTCGGTTACGAAATGCGTACGCTCGGCATCAGCCCGTCGGCCGCCATCTATGCCGGTATTCCCTATGCGCGCACCGTCATCATCGCCATGCTCATTTCCGGCGGTCTGGCGGGCATGATGGCGCTGAACCCGGTCATGGGCGCGTCCGCCCGCCTGCAGGTGGAATTTGTCGGTGGTGCAGGTTTTGTCGGCATCGCCGTCTCGCTGATGGGGCGAAGTCATCCGCTCGGCATCATCTTCTCGGCATTGCTGTTCGGCATCCTCTATCAGGGTGGTGCTGATCTTTCCTTCGAGATGCCCAACATTACCCGCGAGATGATTGTGGTCATCCAGGGTCTGGTGATCCTCTTCGCCGGCGCGCTGGAATATATGTACCGGCCGACGGTCGTCCGCATCTACCAGCGTTTGGCAAAGGGGTGAGCTGATATGGATTTTTTCGATATGCTGGTCAGCATTCTCGGCTCGACCGTCCGCCTCACCATACCGCTTCTCTTCACCGCGCTTGCCGGGCTGTTTTCCGAACGCGCGGGCGTGTTCGATATCGGGCTTGAAGGCAAGATGCTGGCGGCGGCCTTTGCTTCCGCCTGTGTTGCCTATCTTACCGCAAACCCGTGGGCCGGTCTGCTGGCCGGTATTACCGTCTCCATCCTGTTCTCGCTGATCCATGGCTTTGCCGTCATCACCAATCGCGGCAACCAGATCGTTTCAGGGGTAGCGCTCAACTTCATCGCCGCCGGTCTGACGGTGGTTCTGGGCCAGGCCTGGTTTGGGCAAGGTGGCCGCACGCCGCAATTGCCCGGGGAGGGGCGTTTTGCGCCAATCATCCTGCCCGGCGCGGATGCCATGCGCGAAGTCCCCTTCATCGGCCCGCTCTATGCCAATGTCATTTCCGGCAACAATATCCTCACCTATCTCGCCTTCCTGGCGGTGCCGCTTTCCTGGTGGGTGCTTTACCGCACCCGTTTCGGCCTGCGCCTGCGCGCTGTCGGTGAAAATCCGGGTGCTGTCGATACGGCCGGCATATCGGTGACATGGATGCGCTTCCGCGCCGTTATCGTCGCCGGTTTCCTCTGCGGTTTCTCAGGCGCCTATCTCGCCGTTGCGCAGTCGGCAGCCTTCATCGCCAACATGTCTGCCGGCAAGGGTTATATTGCGCTTGCCGCCTTGATCTTTGCGAAATGGAAGCCGGTGCCGGTCATGTTTGCCTGCCTGCTTTTCGGTTTTCTGGATGCCTTCGCCAATTTCATGCAGGGCAAATCCGTGCCTGGCATCGGCGAGGTGCCGGTGCAGATTTTCCAGGCCATGCCCTATATCCTGACCTGCATCCTGCTTGCCGGTTTCATCGGCGTCGCCAAGCCCCCCAAGGCCGGTGGCGTTGCCTATGCGAAGGAGCGTTAAACCCATGTCCTCCGACCCGACATCCCCCGACCCGACATCCCATGCCCTGTTCGAGGCGGCGGTGGAGGCCATGGCCTTCGCTTATGCGCCCTATTCGAAGTTTCCCGTCGGCGCGGCGATCCGCGCTGATGACGGCAAAATCTACAAGGGCGCCAATATCGAGAACATCTCCTTCCCGCAGGGCTGGTGCGCGGAACCTTCAGCCATCAGCGCCATGATCATGGGCGGGGCGAAGAAGATCAGCGAAGTCGCCGTCTTTGCCGAAAAGCTGCCGCTCTGCACGCCCTGCGGTGGTTGCCGCCAGAAGATTGCCGAATTCGCCACGCCGCAGACGAGGATCTATCTTTGCGACGAAACCGGCGTCCAGAAGGTCATGACCATGGAAGAGCTTCTGCCCTCCGTCTTCAAGACCGAGCTACCCTGATGACGGATGGTTTGATCGATATTCTGGTGGAGCGCCTGAACGGCCTGATGCCGCGTGTCGCCATCGTCCTCGGCTCCGGCCTTGGGTCGCTGGTCGAGGAAATCAGCGACCCGATCCGTGTGCCCTATGCCGATCTTCCCGGGTTTCCCGCCGGTGGCGTTTCCGGCCATGCGGGCGAACTGGTGGCCGGTTATCTCGGCGGTGAGCCCGTCATGATGCTGTCCGGCCGGGTGCATTTCTACGAAAAGGGCGATCCGGCGGCGATGCGCCCGGTCATCGAGGCACTCGCCGGTCTCGGTGTGCAATCGCTCATCCTCACCAATTCGGCTGGTTCGGTGAGGCAGGATATGCCACCCGGCTCCGTCATGCAGATCACCGATCACATCAATTATTCCGGCATGAACCCGCTGATCGGCGAGGAAAGCGATCGCCGCTTCGTCGGCATGACCACGGCTTATGATCCGGACCTGATGCTGGCCATGCGCAACGCCGCGATCCGCGCGACGGTGCCCTTGTTCGGCGGCGTCTATATGTGGTTTTCCGGGCCGAGCTTCGAAACGCCGGCGGAAATTCGCATGGCGCGGCTTCTCGGCGCGGATGCCGTCGGCATGTCCACCGTGCCGGAAGTCATCCTCGCGCGCTTTTTCGGGATGCGCGTCGCCGCCGCATCGGTTATTACCAATTACGGTGCCGGCATGACTGGCGCGGAACTGAGCCATGAGGAAACCAAGGACATGGCTCCCGTGGGCGGCAAACGACTTGCCGCCATTCTGAAGGAAATGATCTCAGGAGGAGCGTGACCATGGAACTCCAGCGTCCGCGCGAAGCGGCTGCCCTCACTCTGTCCTTGCTGGACCTGACCAATCTTAAGGAAGACTGCACGCCCGAGCAGATCGCCGCTTTGTGCCAGCGGGCGCATACGGATTATGGCAACACCGCCGCCATCTGCATCTGGCCGCGTTTCGTGGCGCAGGCACGCGCTGCTTTTGGAAAAGAACACGCGATCCGCATCGCCACCGTCGTCAATTTCCCCTCGGGCGATCTTGATGTCGCGACTGTCGTGGCGGAAACGGAAGCCGCGATCCGTGACGGTGCCGATGAAATCGACCTCGTCATCCCGTACCGTAAATTCATGGCAGGCGATGAAGCGGCGGTTAGCGAAATGGTAGCGGCCGTGCGCAAGGCTTGTGTCGCACCCGTGTTGCTCAAGGTCATTCTCGAAACCGGCGAGTTGAAGGACAAGGCTCTGATCCGCCGCGCCTCCGAACTCGCCATCGCCGAAGGCGCTGACTTCATCAAGACCTCGACCGGCAAGGTCGCTGTCAATGCCACGCTGGAGGCGGCAGACATCATGCTGCAGGCGATCCGCGACAGCCGGCAGAAAGTTGGTTTTAAACCTGCCGGCGGTATCGGCACAGTGGAGGATGCGACGCTTTATCTGCGGCTGGCGGAAACCATCATGGCCCCCAACTGGGCCATGCCGTCCACTTTCCGTTTCGGTGCTTCGGGCGTTCTCGACGATGTGCTGAACGTGCTGGCCGGCGGCGAACCGGCCAAGGCCGCCAGCGGGTATTGAGCTTGATCCCGCAGGAGATCATCCGCCGCAAACGCGATGGCCTGTCTCTTGAGCCGCAGGAGATTGCCGCTTTCATCGAGGCGCTGTCGAAAGACGGCATATCGGAAGGGCAGGCGGCCGCCTTTGCCATGGCGGTGTTTTTTCGCGGCATGAACCGCGCTGAGATGGTGGCGTTGACGCTTGCCATGCGCGACAGCGGCGATGTCCTCTCATGGCGCGATATTGGCAGGCCGGTGGTGGATAAGCACTCGACCGGTGGTGTCGGTGACAACGTCTCCCTGATGCTCGCACCGATCGTCGCCGCCTGTGGTCTTGCCGTGCCGATGATTTCCGGCAGGGGCCTTGGCCATACCGGCGGCACACTCGACAAGCTGGAAGCCATTCCCGGTTACAATGTGATGCCGGATGAAGCCCTGTTTCGTCGGACGGTGCAGTCGGTCGGCTGCGCCATCATCGGCCAGACGGGTAATCTGGCGCCTGCCGACAAACGCCTCTATGCCATTCGCGACGTAACCGCGACGGTCGATTCCATTCCGCTGATCACGGCTTCCATTCTCTCGAAGAAGCTCGCGGCCGGTCTTGAAACGCTGGTTCTCGATGTGAAGGTCGGCAACGGTGCTTTCATGCAAAGTGTTGACGATGCCCGCACTCTGGCGCGTGCGCTGGTCGATGTGGCGAATGGCGCGGGCCTGCCGACAACGGCGCTGATAACCGACATGAGCCAGCCGCTTGGCGATGCCGCGGGCAATGCGGTCGAAATCGTCAACTGCCTGGAGTTTCTGGCCGGTCGTAAGGCCGGTACCCGTCTGGAGAAAGTGGTATTGTCCTTTGCGGCGGAGATGCTGGTGCAGGCTGGCCGTGCCGCTACGCTGGCTGCGGGTGAGGCGCTGGCTGCGGCTGCGCTGTCCTCCGGCCGCGCGATGGAAATATTTGCGCGAATGGTTTCAGCCCTTGGCGGGCCTTCGGATTTCGTTGAGAACCCGGCCCGTTATCTGCCGTCCGCGCCGGTCATTCTTCCGGTTTCGGCCTGGCGAAGCGGCTGGCTCGCATCCTGCGAAACGCGCGATCTCGGCATGGTCGTCGTCGAACTCGGCGGTGGCAGAAAAAAGCCTTCGGATATCATCGACCCGGCGGTCGGTATTTCGGCTATCCTGCCGCTTGGCACGAGAGTGGAAAAGGGCGAGCCGATTGCCACCGTCCATGCGGCTTCGAAAGAAGAAGCGGAGCGCGCCGTGAAAAGGATAGAGGGTTGTTACGGTATCGCCGACAGCGCGCCGGGTACCGATGCGCCCATTCTCGAACGGATCATCTGACCAGCCGCATCTCGCCGCCCGAGACCTTGAAGGACGACAATTGTTTCAGAAAGCTCATGCCGATCAGCATGTTGCTCAGCGCATTGTCCTTCAGCACCAGGGCATCGACATTCTGAACGCGGATCGCGCCGATCTCCACCCGGTCGAGTTTCACATGCGCCGCCATTGTCTGGCCATTGGCGGTTGAGATCGCATATTTGAAATCAAGACTGTTGACGCCGTAACCCAGCCGGCGCGCAATCGTCTCGTTGATGGCCACCATGGAAGCGCCGGTATCGACAAGCCCTTCGAAGGATTTGCCGTTGATGCGGAAGGTAGCGTTGAAATGGCCGCGCGCATCCGCTTTCAGATTGACGCCGCCCAGTGAAACCGGTTGCGGTCTGACAGCTTCGGGTGCGGCGCCGGATTTTTCCACGTCGGTTTCAGGACGCGGCTGAAATTTTTCGACCAGCGCCGGAATTTGCGTGGCGCCGAGCGAAAGACCGACAAGCAGAAAAATTGCGCGCGCCAGCAAGCCGTTGCTCCTCGAAGATGGCGGTTATCCTTGAACAGAATAGGCGTAAAACATGCTGAAATCTTAAAAGAAAAAGCCATTCGCCGCTTATCGGGCGGCGAATGGCGCAAACGGTTAAGCGAAGATGAACGACCTTATTTGGTGCCGTACATGCGGTCGCCGGCATCGCCGAGGCCGGGAACGATATAGCCTTTTTCGTTCAGGTGGCTGTCGATCGCGGCCGTGTAGATCGGCACGTCGGGATGGGCTTCACGGAAATTCCTGATGCCTTCCGGTGCTGCCAGCAGACACAGGAAGCGGATGTTCTTCGCGCCACGCTCCTTCAGCTTTTCGACAGCAGCGATGGAGGAGTTGCCGGTCGCCAGCATCGGGTCGACAACGATGACCAGACGGGCATCGAGGCTTTCGGGAGCCTTGAAGTAATATTCGACGGCCTCAAGTGTGTCGTGGTCACGATAGACGCCGACATGGGCAACGCGCGCCGAAGGCACCAGTTCAAGCATGCCTTCCAGAAGACCGTTGCCGGCGCGCAGGATGGAGGCGAAAACCAGCTTCTTGCCTTCCAGAACCGGAGCCTGAATGGTTTCGAGCGGCGTGTCGATGGTTTCCATCGTCATTTCAAGGTCGCGCGTCACCTCATAGCAGAGCAGCGTCGAAATTTCCCTGAGCAAACGGCGGAAGCCGGCCGTGGAAGTTTCCTTCTTGCGCATGATGGTAAGTTTGTGCCGCACCAGCGGATGTTCGATGACTGTGACGCCGTCCATGAACCTGGCCTTCCTTTTTATCTTATGCCCCTGTAATTCACCGAAAGCGCGCTTTTCGCAAGCCTTCTTCGCGGTTTTACCCCGCCAACAACCGTCTCAGGCGTGATCGAGTCTCGCAAGCAGCCGGCCGCGCGTTGCCTCGTCCACAAAGGCACATTCCAGTGCGGTGCGGGTCATGCGGTTGATGCCGGCATCGCTGAAACCGAATGCATCCGCGGCCAGCGCATATTCCCGGGCAAGCGAGGTGAAGAAGAAGGGCGGATCGTCGGAACTGATGCAGACGCGTATCCCGGCATCGCTGAGAGCTTTTAGCGGATGGCTGGCGAAATCGGGATAGACGTTGAGCGCGATATTCGAGCCCGGGCAGACTTCGAGAACCGTTCCCGTCTCGACCAGCCGGGAGACGAGACCGGCATCTTCAATGGCGCGCACGCCGTGGCCGATACGCGACGGCTTGACGAGATCGAGCGCGTCGGCAACGCTTTCCGGTCCGCAGACCTCACCGGCATGGATGGTCAATCCGAGACCCGCATCACGGGCGATATCGAAGGCGCGGGCGTAATCGGCAACCCGGCCCATGCGCTCTTCGCCCGCCATGTTGAAGCCGGTCACCAGCGGATGCCGGGCACGTGCCGCATATTCGGCTGCCGCGATGACCCGTTCCGGGCCGAAATGCCGTTCACCGGTGACGATGATGCGGGTTTCTATACCGGTCTTTTCCTTCGCGATGCGGATGCCCTCGGCAATTCCGGCAAGATAGGCGTCCGCGCCGAGGCCGATGCGGTCACCATGGTCGGGCGAGATGATCAATTCGCTGTAGATCGTGTTGGCGTCGGCAAGTTCGGTCAGATAGGTCTCGGTCAGGACGGCATAGTCCTCATCCGTCTTGAATACCTGCGCCACCGCATCGTAGCACTGGATGAACTCCGCGAAATCCGACCAGACATATCGGCCGTCGCGCAGGAAGCTGCTGGTGTCTATGCCGTATTTCTCCGCCTGCCTGACGACGAGGGCGGGCGGTGCCGCACCTTCGATGTGGCAGTGAATTTCCGCTTTCAGCAAATGCGATGTCAAATGAAGCTCCTGCCGTGTGAACCGGCCTCTATGCCAAGATGGTGGGCGATGCTTTCGCCGATATCGGCGTAGCTTGAACGAATGCCGACATCGCGCGAGCGGATGCCCGGTCCGAATGCCATGATCGGTACCCGTTCGCGTGTATGGTCCGTCCCGCGCCAGGTGGGATCGCAACCATGATCGGCGGTGAGAATGGCAATGTCTCCCGGCTTCATCCTGCGATGGATTTCCGGAATACGCGCATCGAAAGCCTCAAGGGCGGCGGCATAACCGGCAACGTCACGGCGGTGGCCATAAAGCATGTCGAAATCGACGAAATTGGTGAAGACCATGTCCCCGTTCTCGGCCTCGTCGATGGCGTGCAGCGTCGCATCCATCAAGGCGGCGTTGCCGTTTGCCTTGATGACGCGTGACACGCCCTGATGCGCATAGATATCACCAATCTTGCCGATCGCATGCACCTTGCGGCCCGCTTCCACCAGCCGGTCGAGCAGCGTCGGTTCGGGTGGCAGAACGGAGAAATCGCGGCGGTTGCCGGTCCGTTCGAAGGTCGCGACCGTCTCGCCGATGAAGGGACGGGCAATGACACGGCCGATATTCAGCGGATCGAGCAGTTTGCGCACCGTCTCACACAATGAAATGAGGCGCTGCAACCCGAAATGCGTTTCATGAGCGGCGATCTGGAACACGGAATCAGACGATGTGTAGCAGATCGGCTTGCCGCTCCGGATATGTTCTTCGCCGAATTGCGCAATGATCTCCGTGCCGGACGCGTGGCAATTGCCGAGAATGCCGGGAATATCCGCCTCTTTGCAGATGGCTTCCACCAGTTCCGGAGAAAAGGCGTCGCCCTCCGTCGGGAAATATCCCCAGTCGAAGGTGACAGGTGTGCCGGCGATCTCCCAGTGACCGGACGGCGTGTCCTTGCCCTTCGAAACTTCGCTGGCGCAGCCATGCAGGCCGAAAATACGCTCCGGTGGTTCCATGCCGGCGGGGATCTCGCCGCTCGCCTGACGTGCGATCTCCAGCAGGCCGAGGGAACTCATGTTCGGCAGCCTTAGCGGCCCGGATCGAAGTCCCGCCCTGTCGGCTGCACCTGCGGCGCAGAATTCAGCGATGTGGCCGAGGGTATTGGCGCCAAGATCGCCATAATGCTCTGCATCAGGCGCACCGCCGACGCCGAAGGAATCCAGAACCAGAAGAAGTGCTCTTGCCATAACTCACCGAAACGAAAATGCGCCGACGGGCAATGTCAGGCCGAACTGTCGTTATAGATCAGCAAAACGTGAAGAAGGAAGTGCTTTTGTGAACCATCCGGTAAAACCGGTCGCTCAATCAGGCTCCCGCCTGGATTTCGGTGCGTTGAGATTGCGCAGGACATACCAGCCCGCAGCCACCACCATGGCCGCCAGAATATACCATGTGACCGCATAGGAGAGATGGTTGTTGGGAAAGGTCAGCATGGTCTTGCCGCCCACAGGCAGGCCGCCCGGATTGGGCGTCGCATCCGCATCGACGTAAAAGGGCGCGACGTCTGAGAGCCCGGATGCCTGGGCGATCTGAGGAATGTTGCGGGAATACCAGCGTCCGTTCGCCGGATCGTTGGTGCGGAGGAAAAGCCCGCCGGTTTCCGGCGCGCGCATCAACCCGACGATCTCGACGCGCCCGGTCGGTTCGCCGTCCCGGCGCGAGGACGGATCGCGCCGGTCGGACGGCACGAAACCGCGATTGACGATGACGCTTGAGCCATCGTCCCGCCGCAACGGGGTCATGACCCAGTAACCGGGACCGAGATCGGTAACCGTGTAGACTTGAACCTGCTTGTCGTTGAGGAGGGTGCCGGACAGTTTCACGCGGCGATATTCGTAACCTGCGGGATCGGCGAGTGCGGGCCATTCGCCGGCGGCAGGTGCGTCGACAGGTTCTGCATGGGCGCGGGCCTCGACGCGCTCGATCAGGTCGAGCTTCCAGGACAGGCGTTTGACCTGCCATGTTCCGAGCGCCAGCAGGCAGCCTGTCAGGACAATGGTCAGAAACAGGACAATGATTGCAGCGGGGCGGATGCGCTGGTTGCGTGGTGAGGTTCTTGACGGATCGGTCATGGTTTGCACAGTCCTTGCGAGGCGGCACGCGGTTTGCCGCCGGCATCCGGTTCTTCCAGCAGATAACCCCATAAATCGCACCACGATTCATGGGGTTATGTGTTGGCGCGGAAGGCGGCCCGCCGGGGTCCGGCAGGCCGTTGATCTATGCTGCTCAGGGCAGGTTCTTCACATCCTCGATGTGCAGCGGCATCATGTTCTTGTTCATGTTGTACATGACCCAGAGCGAGCCGGAGAGCGTGATCAGGAGCACCACAACGGTGAAGATCAGCGCCATGAAGGTCCAGCCGCCTTCCGACTTGGTATCCATGTGCAGGAAGTAGATCATGTGCACAAAGATCTGGATGACGCCGAGGCCCATGATGGCGATGACGAGCAGGGTCTTGTTTTCAAGAACGTCGCCCATGACCAGCCAGAAAGGGATCGCCGTCAGAATGACCGACAGGACGAAGCCGATCATATAGCTTTTGAACGTGCCATGGCTGGCGGCATCATGGTGATGATGGTCGTCGCCATGCGCGTCGTGATGTGCGTGTGCTTCGGAACTCATCAAAGGACTCCCATGAGGTAGACGAAGGAGAAGACGCCGATCCAGATGACGTCGAGGAAGTGCCAGAACATCGACAGGCACATCAGGCGGCGCTTGTTGGCCGCGATCAGGCCATGCTTGGCCACCTGGAACATCAGCGTGACAAGCCAGATGATGCCGAAGGTGACGTGCAGGCCGTGGGTGCCGACCAGCGCGAAGAAGGCGGACAGGAACGCCGAACGCTGTGGACCGGCGCCTTCCGCGATCAGATGATGGAATTCGTAAAGCTCCACGGCGAGGAAGGCGAGGCCGAAGAGACCGGTGACGCCGAGCCAGACCAGCGTGGCCTTTACCTTCTGCTTTTCCATTTCCAGCATGGCGAAGCCATAGGTGATGGAGGAGAAAAGCAGGAAGCCGGTGTTGATCGCCACGAGCTTCAGATCGAACAGGTCCGCGCCCGAAGGGCCGGCCGCATAGTTGCGACCGACAACGGCATAGGTGGCGAACAGCGTCGCGAAGATCAGGCAGTCGCTCATCAGATAGAGCCAGAAGCCGAGCGACGTGCCGTTTTCCGGATGGTGGTCTTCCTTCAGGTAGAAGACCGGTGGTTCAGCGCCGTCGACGCTTTGTGCAGGTGCATGAGCCATATTCGTTACGCCTGTTCAGCAAGCAGCTTCGTACGTTCCGCCTCGACCGTCGAAACGTCGGAAGCCGGAATGTAGTAATCGCGATTGTAGTTGAAGGTATGGGCGATCGAGACCGCGATGATGGCGAGCATGGAGAGAGCTGCCAGCCACCAGATGTGCCATACCAGCGCAAAACCGAGCACCACGCTGATGGCGCTGATGATGACGCCCGCGCCGGTATTCTTCGGCATATGGATCGGGATGAAACCTTCCCTGGGACGGTTGTAGCCGCGCTTCTTCATATCCGCCCAGGCGTCGACATCATGGATGACGGGCGTGAAGGCGAAGTTGTAGGCCGGCGGCGGCGACGAGGTCGACCATTCCAGCGTGCGACCGTTATAGGGGTCGCCGGTTACATCGCGCAGCTGATCGCGCTTCAGGAAGCTGACGATGAGTTGGATGACGAAGGAGGCGATGCCAAGCGCGATCAGGAAGGCGCCGAAGGCGGCAATCACGAACCAGATCTGCAGCGAATTGTCCTCGAACTGGCTGATACGGCGGGTAATCCCCATCAGGCCGAGAATATAGAGCGGCATGAAGGCGAAGTAGAAGCCGATGAACCAGAACCAGAAGGACAGCTTGCCCCAGAACGGATCGAGACGGTAACCGAAGGCCTTGGGGAACCAGTAGACGATGCCTGCAAGCACACCGAACACCACGCCACCGATGATGGTGTTGTGGAAGTGGGCGATGAGGAACAGCGAGTTGTGCAGAACGAAATCCGCAGGCGGAACGGCGAGAAGAACGCCGGTCATGCCGCCGATGACGAAGGTGATCATGAAGCCGATCGTCCAGAGCATCGGAACGTCGAACTTGATGCGGCCCTTATACATGGTGAAGAGCCAGTTGAAGATCTTCGCGCCTGTCGGGATCGAGATGATCATCGTGGTGATGCCGAAGAAGGCATTCACGCTTGCACCGGAACCCATGGTGAAGAAGTGGTGCAGCCACACGATATAGGCGAGGATGGTGATGACGCCCGTGGCGTAGACCATCGAGGCATAACCGAAAAGGCGCTTGTTGGAGAAGGTCGAGACGATTTCCGAGAACACGCCGAATGCCGGCAGCACCAGAATGTAAACTTCGGGATGGCCCCAGATCCAGATGAGGTTGACGTACATCATCGGATTGCCGCCGAGATCGTTGGTGAAGAAATTGGTGCCAACGTAGCGGTCAAGGGTGAGAAGGGCGAGCGTGCCGGTCAGGATCGGGAACGAGGCCACGATCAGGATGTTCGAACACAGCGACGTCCAGACGAAGATCGGCAGGCGCATCATGGTCATGCCGGGCGCACGCATCTTGATGATCGTCACGATCAGGTTGATGCCTGACAGTGTCGTTCCCACACCGGCGATCTGTAGACCCCAGATATAATAATCGACCCCGACCCCCGGGCTTCCATCGATGCCGGAAAGCGGCGGATAGGCCAGCCAGCCGGTCTGCGCATATTCACCGATGAACAGCGAGATCATGGTGATGACGGCGCCGGCCGTGGTCATCCAGAAGGAGAAGTTGTTGAGGAAGGGGAACGAAACGTCGCGGGCGCCGATCTGCAGCGGCACGACGAAGTTCATGAGACCGGTGATCATCGGCATGGCCATGAAGAAGATCATGATGACGCCATGGGCCGTGAAGATCTGGTCATAATGGTGCGGCGGAAGATAACCCTCCGAGCCGCCGGAGGCGATCGCCTGCTGGACACGCATCATGATCGCGTCGGCGAAGCCGCGCAGAAGCATGACCAGCGCCAGAATGATGTACATGATACCGATCTTCTTGTGATCGATGCTCGTGAACCATTCGTTCCAGAGATAGCCCCACAGCCGGAAATAGGTGAGGGCGCCAACGACGGCGATGCCGCCCAGCGCCACGGCCGCGAAGGTGGCGACAAGAATGGGCTCGTGAAGCGGGATGGACTCCCATGTCAGCTTCCCGAACAGGAACGACGTTTGATCGGAATTGACGATCATTTTCAGCCTCTTGCGATTCTAAGACGTAAGGTCGGCGCGGACAGGCCGCGCCGAAGAATGCCGGGACGTATCGTCAGCCAGCGACTTGTTTGGTTTCCGGCAGCGCCGCAGGTTCGAAAGTCTGACCTTCGATCACGGCCGGAGTGGATTGGGGGCCGCTGGCGACGCCATAAGGCGCAAGCGGCGTGCAGACGACGGAGTTCAGCGCCTTGGCGATGTCGATGCCTTCCTTGCCGCCGCCGCCATTGGCGTCGATATGCATCATGTCGCGCATGCAGAGCTTGTTGGGCTCCACGCAGCGGTTGAGGATGGCGCTGTAGAGTTCCGGATCGACCGAGGCGAAATATTGCACCGGCTCGCGCTCCGAAGGCTTGGCGAATTCCAGATACTCCTGACGGCCGAAGCCCTTGCCGCCCTCTTTCGCCTTGGCAACCCACTGGTCGAAGCCCTGCTGGCTGAGGCCATGGAACTTGAAGCGCATATGGGAGAAGCCGGGGCCGGAGAAGTTGGCCGAGAAGCCGTCATAGACGCCTTCCTTGTTGATGACGGCGTGCAGCTTTGTCTGCATACCGCCCATGGCGTAGATCTGGCCGGCGAGCGCGGGAACGAAGAAGGAGTTCATCGCGGTCGTGCCGGTGATCTTGAAATTGATCGGAACATCGACCGGAGCGGCGAATTCATTGACGCTGCCAATGCCGAGTTCGGGATAGAAGAACAGCCACTTCCAGTCCATGGCGACGACTTCGACCGTGAGCGGCTTGATATCGGCGGTGACCTGGCGGCTCTCGTCGATCCGCTCCAGCGGGCGATAGGGGTCGAGACGGTGGGTGGAAATCCAGGTCACGGTTCCGAGCATCAGGATGATGGCGACCGGAGCCGACCAGATCACCATTTCAAGACGTGTGGAGTGGTGCCACTCGGGATCGTAATCCTCGGCTTTGGCCGATTCACGATATTTCCATGCGAAGAAAAGCGTGAGGACGATGACCGGAACGATGATCAGCAGCATCAGAACCGTGGACGTGATGATGAGATCGCGCTGCTGGATGGCGACGTCGCCCGATGGATTCATGACCACGAGGTTACAGCCGCTAAGCAGCAGCAGTACCGGAATAGCCAGAAGGGCGGATGGGATTTTTTTGATCATGCGCACGTTCTCTGAACTCGTACAGTTTGGATTATGCCGCGATTAATTGCCGAACATCATTTTTCAAATGAGGTATATTGTCGCGGTGCAGCGAAACCTTCGCGATGCACCATGTGCCTGGCAGAGCTGCCTTTGAAGGCGGAGCGGCTGCATTATCGCATAGCGCGCTTGTGGGGCAAGCCTTTCTTATCAAACTTCAATTGACGTTACGGAGGGTGCGTGTGACAATCCGTCGCATCGTAACGCAACGGAAGAGGAGCCCGCGCGTTACAGGAAATGGTTCGTCCATGACGCAGGAGGGATATTATGAGTTATAGCAATGCTGCTCCATCATTTGGGCAGGCGCCGGAAGCCAATGGTCATGGAACGGATCCGGTCAAGGTCGATCCGGATCGCATCACGATTGCGGTCATTCTTGCGAGAATGACGGAGTTTTTCGACTTTTTCATCTACGCCATCGCCTCCGCTCTCGTTTTTCCGCATGTCTTCTTTTCCTTCGTCGATCCGCTGACGGCCACGCTTTATTCCTTCGCGGTGTTCTCTCTGGCCTTTATCGCAAGGCCGATCGGCTCGCTGATCTTCCTCCAGATCGACCGCAAGTTCGGTCGTGCCGTCAAGCTGATGGCGGCACTGTTCACGCTCTGTGGCTCCACCATGGCGATCAGCTTCCTTCCCTCCTATGCGGAAGCCGGCATGCTCGCCCCCGTTCTCCTGGCGGTGTTTCGCATCGGCCAGGGTCTTGGTCTGGGCGGTGCCTGGGATGGTCTGGTTTCGCTGCTTGCCATGAATGCACCGCAGAAACAGCGCGGCTGGTACGCCATGATGCCGCAGATCGGTGCGGCCATGGGTTTCGGTCTCGCCAGCGCCTTTTTCATCGTTTTCGTCACGCAGCTTTCCAATGCGGAATTCCTCGCCTGGGGCTGGCGTTTCCCCTTCTTCGTGGCGCTGGCGCTCAATGTTCTCGCTCTCTTTGCCCGCCTGCGCATGATCGTCACGCCGGAATTCCAGGCCATGCTGGAGCAGCATGAGCTGGAACCGCGCCCGATGTTCAAGATGCTGCGCTCGCAGTTCCCGGTCGTCGTCACCGGTGCCTTCGTGCCTTTGGCAAGCTTTGCGCTCTTCCATCTCGTCACGGTGTTTCCGCTGAGCTGGGTCTCCCTCAACACCACCCAGCGTGTGTCGGACTTCCTGTTCGTGCAATTCGTCAGCGCCATCATCGCCGGCGGCATGATCGTGGTGTCCGGCATTCTGGCCGACAGGATCGGCAGGCGGAAGCTTCTGGCCATTGCGGCTGTGCTCATTGGTCTATTCAGCCTTGTTGCGCCGGTCCTTCTGGCTTCAGGCGATATCGGCCGCTATCTCTTCGTCCTGATCGGCTTCTCGCTGCTTGGCCTGTCTTTCGGCCAGGCGGGCGGCGCGCTCGCCTCCCGCTTCAGCCGCGAATATCGTTATACCGGCGCATCGCTGACCTCGGATATTTCCTGGTTGATCGGCGCCGGTTTCGCACCGCTCGTAGCACTCGGATTTTCGTCCAAATTCGGACTGTTTGCGGTCGGAATCTACCTGATGTCGGGTGCCGTCTGTACGCTGGTTGCCCTGTGGTTCAGCCGAACGCTGGAAATGCCTTCGGACTGATCTGGGCAATTTAACAATCCCTGCAGCCATCGCGCCGCGGAATCCTGTCGGATTTCGCGGCGTTTTTGTTTTTTTATTGCGCAAGGCCGATTTTAATCTTGACTCGGTCCATCATGAAATATTATGTAAGCAATACTGACATAATTCAGTGTGTCTCATTGCCGGAAATGCCGGCCACCAGGGAACGCGATGCGAACGACGACGATCATTATTTGCGAAAAAGCGGCCATTGCCGCCACGCCGTTTGCCGGCCGCAAAACGACCGTTCGCGCCATTAAACGCCGATAGCCAAAAAAAAGAGGAGCAGCCAGGTCGCCTGCGGCTCCGCCCGCAGAGTGCCGGCTGACGCGCCGGGTTTCGGGAAAAGAGGGCGATGCCGCGCGAAATGCGCAACAAGAGGAGAGTGCCTTGAGTGTGACGGAGCAAAAATTCGGCCTTTATGATGCGGCTTTTGAAAAAAGCAGCTGTGGCGTCGGTTTCATCACCCGCAAGGATGGCATGCAGACGCATGATGTGCTGAAGCGCGGTCATGAGGCGCTCTGTGCCGTGCCGCATCGCGGCGGCATGTCGGCGGAAGGTGTTGGTGATGGCGCGGGCGTGTCGCTGGATCTGTCGCTCTCCTTTTTTCGTGGGCTGACGGGACAAGGTTCCCTCAAGGCCGGCCGGTTCGGCGTCGGCAATTTTTTCCTGCCGCAGAATCAGGCTTTCCACGGTGAGGCCGTCAGTATCATCCGCAGCGCTCTGAAAGAGCAGGGCTTTTCGGTTCTGCTGGTGCGCGATGTGCCGGTGAATGATGCGGCCATCCGTCCCGCCGCTATCCCCTACCAGTTACCGATCCGCCAATGGGTCTTTTCGGCACCGGCGGAATGCGCGACCCTCGCCGAATTCGACTGGCGCATCCACAAGGCGCTGCTCGCCATCGAGGCACTTGCTTACACCGTGCCGGAGCTTGCCGGTTTTTACCCGCTGTCGCTCAGCGCGCGCACGCAAGTGCTCAAGGGCCGTCTGAACTCCCAGGAGGTCATGCCCTATTTTTGCGATCTGACAGATCCGCGCCATGAAGTGCATACGATGTATTTCCACACGCGCTTCTCCACCAATACCGATCCGCACCCCTCCATGGCGCAGCCCTTCCGCCTGATGGCGCACAATGGCGAACTCAACACCGACAAGAAAAACCGGCTATCGGAAGCGGCCGTGGCGCTGGCGAAGAATGCCAGCATCGTCAGGCCCAAGGGCCAGTCGGATAGCTGCCGTCTGGACCAGACATTGCAGGCGCGGGTGATGGAGGATGGTCTCGACCTCGTCACCGCAGTGGTCTCGATGATGCCGCCGGCCTGGGAGAACGACGACACGCTCTCGCCCGGTGTGAAGGCGATGCTGGAATATTTCTCGCTCTATGAGGAGAAGAATGACGGCCCGGCAGCGCTGATCTTCGGCGATGGCACTATCATCGGCGCGCGTCTCGATCGCCTTGGCCTGCGTCCCCTGCGCACCGTGGAAACGGAAGACTATCTCTGCGTCATGTCAGAGGCCGGTCAGATCGCCTTTCCGGCCGAGAGCGTCATCCGTCGCGGCCGTATCGAGGCAGGGGGCATGCTTTATTACGATCACGCCGCGCGCCGCGCCTTTTCCACCGTCGAAGCGCTTGAGCTTCTGGCGGCCCGGCGGGACTATTCGTCGCTGCTGTCTGAAGCGCGCGTGATGCTTGGTGATCTGCCGGAGGTGCCGGCCGACAAGCAGGGTTCGCCGCTTCGCTACAATGGCGATCTGGAGCGGCATCAGCGTTATGTCGCCTATTCGCACAATCAGGAAAGCTTCAAGTTCCTGATGGACCCGATGCTGGCCTCCGGTTCGGAAAAAATCTCGGCCATGGGCTATGGCAATGCCATCAATGCGCTTTCCGATCAGGAAGGCGGCGTCGCGAAGTATTTCTCACAGCGTTTCGCGCAGGTCACCAATCCGCCGCTCGACAGCATTCGTGAGGCCGATGGTATGACGCTGCGTGTCGCGTTGGGCGCAAAGCCGAACAGCGGTGCGGCCAAGGCCCGCCAGATCGTCGTTCGCTCCCCGATCCTCACCCACCTCGATATGCTGCGCATTCGCGAGCAGCCTGAGACACCCGTTCGTCGTTTCGAAATGCTCTTTACGCCGGTCTTCGATGCTGCTGACGCCAATGAAGCGGCCCTCCGGCAGGCGATCGACGGCCTCTGCGATGAGGTCGTGGCTTTCGCGGCTGACGAAGGCGGCATTGCCGTCATCACCGACCGGCATGTCTCGGCAGGCCGTGCGGCCTTGCCGATGATCATGGTCGTTTCCGCCATCAATCAGCGGCTGATCGAGGAAGGCCTGCGGCTGCGCGTTTCCCTGATCGTCGAAAGCGGACAGTTTTCCTCCTCCCATCACATTGCAGCCGGTCTCGGTTTCGGCGCTTCGGCGGTCTACCCACTCGGCGTGCAGTTCCGTGCGGAGGAGAAATTCGGGGCTGATGCCGACAAGGCGTTCAAGCGCTTCGCCAAGGCGGCTGAAAAGTCGCTGATGAAGACAATGGGCAAGGTCGGCCTGTGTACGGCGGAAAGCTACATCGGCGGCGAGTTTTTCGAGCCGAACTTCCTCGATACCGACGATCCGGTGCTGAAGCGCTATTTCCCCAATGTGAAAACCCCTGTCGGTGGTGTCAACTTCGCCGTCATCGCGCAGGCGGTGGCGGACTGGCACCGCAAGGCGCTGTCGGTGAAGGGTGAGAACGACATTCCCCTGCTCGGCCTCTTCAAGGAACGTGCGGAAGGTGCCGGCCATTCCTATGGCACGACGGCGGTACGCGGTTTCGTGGATATGACGGAGGAAAAGATCGGTTTCGACAAGGGAACCGAAAACGAGGAGGCGCTGCGCCTCCTGCCGCTCAACCGGCTTGAGGATGCATTTGGGCTCAACGATGCGGCCTATTACCACAACAGCTTCGACCGGCTGACCCCCGAGGCCATCGACGCGTTCGAGGTGACACCCGGTTACCGTTCCTTTGCCCGTATGATGGCGGAAGAAAGGGCGCGCCGCCCGGCCGCCCTGCGCGATGTTCTGGAATTGCCGGCCGATGTGACCTTCGCCGGTTCGGCCGAAGAGTTCCGCCGGGAAATGGGTCGCTTCTCCCGGCAGGGCAACAACAGCTTCATGGTGCGCGGATTGCTGTGCGAAGAGGCGGGAGACGGCGCGTTTCGGCTGCGATTGAACGGGCCGCATGGTCACGAACTTGCCCGCCTCGCCGCACTCGGCCAGTCGCTGCTCGACCGCTTCGGTGACGACATCGCCGGCCATTGGCTGGAAGGTGGCGCGCTCATGGTTCAGGCAAAGGGTGAGGCCTCCGCCTATCTGTCGCTTATCCGCACCGCACCGGAGAGTATTCCGCTTGAGACCGTGCAAAAGGCAAGCGAGATCACCAAGACCCTCGCATCGGGTGCCATGAGCCACGGCGCGCTGGTTGCGGCCGCCCATGAGGCGGTGGCCCACGGCACCAACATGGTTGGTGGCATGTCCAATTCGGGAGAGGGCGGCGAGCATATTTCCCGTTACGGCACCATCCGCGCCTCGCGCATCAAGCAGTTCGCTTCCGGTCGCTTCGGTGTCTGGGCGGGTTATCTTGCCGATCCGATGCTGGAAGAGATCGAGATCAAGATCGGTCAGGGCGCAAAGCCGGGTGAGGGCGGGCAGCTGCCGTCTCCCAAGGTGACGGTGGAAATCGCGGCGGCACGCGGAGGCACGCCCGGCGTCGAACTCGTTTCGCCGCCGCCGCATCACGATACCTATTCGATCGAGGATCTGGCCCAGCTTATCCACGATGCCAAGGCGGCGCGCGTGCGCGTCATCGTCAAGCTCGTCTCGTCGGAAGGCATCGGCACCATTGCGGTCGGCGTCGCCAAGGCGGGGGCAGATGTCATCAACGTTGCCGGCAATACCGGCGGCACGGGTGCGGCGGCCGTGACCAGCCTCAAATATACCGGCCGCGCGGCAGAAATTGGTATCGCGGAAGTGCATCAGGCGCTCTGCGCCACCGGCCTTCGCGCCAAGGTGCTGCTGCGCTGCTCCGGCGCGCACCAGACGGCGAGCGACGTGGTGAAGTCAGCACTTCTCGGCGGCGACAGCTTCGAATTCGGCACCACGGCGCTGATGATGCTGAAATGCGTCATGGCGAAGAACTGCAACATCAAGTGCCCGGCCGGCCTCACCACCAATCAGGAAGCTTTCAACGGTGATCCGCGGGCGCTGGCGCAATATCTCATGAACATCGCCCATGAAACGCGCGAAATCCTGGCCACTCTCGGCCTGCGTTCGTTGCGGGAGGCACGCGGTCGTTCCGATCTCCTTCACCTCCTCGATCATCCGGCAAGCGTCGGCCAGCTTGACCTCCGGGCAATGCTTGCCGTGGTCGAAGAGGTGAAGATCGACAGCCCGGTCTATATGGAAAAGGACTTCGCGCTGGACGATGCCTTCATCGAACTCGTGCGCTCGGCCCTCGTCGACAGCAGGCGCGAGAACATCGAGCTTGGCGGCAATCGTTTCCTCAACAATTGCAACAAGAGCGTCGGCGGCCAGCTCGCCGTCGATATCGAACGCATGCTGAACCATGAGCTTTCCGACGAAGAGGCGGATGCGTTGCCGGCGGTGAAACGGGACAGCCGTGGCCGCCGCTTCCTGGAAGCGGGTTCGGTGCGCATCGATACGTCAGGTTCCGCCGGTCAGTCCTTCGGCGCTTTCTGCAATGACGGCATGGTCATGATCCATACCGGCACCTGCAATGACGGCGTTGGCAAAAGCGCCTGTGGCGGCACCATCGTCGTGCGCTCTCCCGGCGGCGGTTCGCAAGAGGCGGGCGGCAATGTGCTGGTCGGTAATTTCGCGCTGTTTGGCGCCACTGGCGGCCGCACCTTTGTGGAAGGTCAGGCCGGTGACCGTTTCGCGGTGCGCAATTCCGGCGCAACCGCTGTGGTCGAAGGGGTGGGTGATTTCGCCTGCGAATACATGACCAATGGCGCGGTCTTGAACCTCGGCAGTTTCGGCAAGGGCTTCGGCAACGGCATGAGTGGCGGTTTCGTTTATCAATACGATCCCTACGGTGATCTGCCGAAGAAGGTCAGCCACGATTCGATCCTGCTCGGCTCGATCACTGGCGAGGATGAGCAGGCCGCGATCCATAATCAGGCCGTCCACCAGCTTCTGTCCTGGCATGTCGCGGAAACCGGCTCGGCCAAGGCGGCATGGCTCCTGGAAAACTGGGAGAGCGAGCAGCATAATTTCGTCTACGGCATGCCGCGCGCCCTGCTGCTTTATCAGGACAGCGACGAAATTCTCAAAGCCAAGCCCCGCAAGGAGCTGCTGGAGGAACTGGCCTCCGCGCTTGCCGCCCATCAGCTACGCAAGTTCAAGCTCGCCTATCGCGACCGCAAGTCCGTGCTGAACGGGACGGTGCCGGGTTATGGCGAGACGGACACGGAAGACATGTATGCGCTCATCAATAACTACACGGTGTTGAGCATGGCGCAGGCCATTGCCCTGCAGCGGGTGCCGATGGCATCAGGTCCTTCCGATCCCGGCATTGAAAAAGCCGTGCGCAATCTCATCCTCACGGAAGATTATGCGCTGATGCAGCGTTTGCTGAAATATGCGCGCGAGGCGCTTTCCGATCATGGCGACGAACAGCTTGCGGTGATGATCGCCGCCAAGCGGCTCGACGATTATAAGCAGGCGCTGGCGCGCCGCAACATCTGGTCGGTGGACAGCCCCGGCACCTATGGCTGGATCATGCAGCAGAGTTGCAAAAACATCGAGAAGATCGGCCGCCTGCCGGGCTTCGAGGAGCTTTTTGCGGCCCGCGCCATACCGGACCTCGCCACCGCATCCAGCCAGAACAGGGCAGCATGATGAAGATACCCTATATTCCCGAAGACGCGCCCTTCAATGGTGACCAGCGCGCCTGGCTCGCCGGCTTTCTGGCCGGGCTCCATTCCCGCGCCGCCATCGGTTTGGAGACATCGGTGGCCGCTGCCGCCCCCAAAACGGCTGCCAGCATGCTGAACATCCTTGTCGGCACCCAGACTGGCAACGCCGAAGCTTTGGCGATGGACATCGCCGCCGCTGCGCGCACCCAGGGCATGCAGCCGGTGGTAACGGCGCTGGACGATGTCTCCATGGACAGTCTCGGTTCAATGAAGCGGGTCATCGTCGTCACCTCTACCTATGGCGAAGGCGAGATGCCTGACAATGCCCAGTTGTTCTGGGAGGCGCTTGCCGCTGACGGCGCGCCGCGACTGGACGAGATGAATTTTGCCGTGCTTGCGCTCGGCGATACCGGTTACGACGGCTTCTGCCAGGCGGGCAAGCTCATCGATACGCGCTTCGAACAGCTTGGCGGCAAGCGCATGAAGACGCGGATCGACTGCGATATCGACTTTGAGGATGCGGCCGCTGCATGGATTGGCGAGACCCTGCCGCTCGCGCTCGCCCTTGGCGGTGGTGATGCGACGGCTATGGCCGCGCCTGCGGTTGCCGAACCGCCGATGCGGGCGAAGCAGGGCTGGAACCGCAAGAACCCCTATTCGGCGCGGGCAAGCGTCAATCACCGTCTTTCCGGCCCGGGCTCGTCGAAGGAGATCCGCCACTACGAATTCGATCTTGGGGAAAGCGGGCTCGATTATGAGGCGGGTGATGCCCTTGGCGTTGTTCCCCTCAACGATCCGAAACTTGTCGGCGCGCTGCTCGCGCATTTCGGCGCGGGCGCAGAGAGTGAAGTCGCAGGACTGGATCGCCCGGTCGGCGATGCGCTTCTCAACATGTTCGAAATCTCGACACCCTCGCGCGAACTCGTCGCCGAAATCGGCAGGCGCGCAGGGCATGATGAGCTCAGCCACATCCTTGCGAATGGGGACAGGGAGCAACTTGCTGCCTTTCTCTGGAGCAAGGATATTCTCGATCTGGTCAATCTCGGCGGAAAACCCGTATTCGAGCTTGCGGAATTCGTGACCTTCCTGAAGCCGCTGCAGCATCGCGCCTACTCCATCTCCTCCAGCCCGCTGGTTGCGCAAAACAGCGTGCATCTGACGATTGCCAGCGTGCGTTATCGCGCCGACGGGCGTGAGCGTGGCGGCGTATGCTCCACCTATCTGGCGGATCGGGTGGAGGCTGGTAAGACTGCCGGAATTTTCGTTTCGCCTAACAAGGCGTTCCGCGTGCCACAGGATAATGACGCGCCTGTCATCATGGTCGGGCCGGGCACGGGCATTGCACCATTCCGGGCTTTCCTGCAGGAACGACAGGCGAGGGGTGCAAACGGCAGGAACTGGTTGTTCTTTGGCGACCAGCACCGGCAGTCGGATTTCATCTACGAAAACGAGCTTGGCGAAATGAGCCGCACGGGTGTGCTGACGCGCCTCGATCTCGCCTTTTCGCGCGATCAGGCGGAAAAGATCTATGTCCAGACGCGCATGCGCCAGAACGGCAAGGCGCTTTATCAATGGCTCGAAGAGGGAGGCTATTTCTACGTCTGCGGCGATGCGACCCGCATGGCGAAGGACGTCGACGATGCCCTGCATCAGATCGTCATGGATGAGGCGGGCATTTCTGCTGAAGCGGCAGGCGATTATGTGAACCGGCTGAAGCGCGAAAAACGTTATCTGCGCGACGTCTATTAGAAACAGATTATGCGGGGGATCACCCTTGCTGCTCCCGATGGCTCAGCAATTGGTGCAGGTGACCTCCGCATCGCGTTGCTTGAAGAAGTAATCGCGGCCGATGGTGATCGATCTTACGCCGGAGGATGAGACGTCGGTCATGAACATCAGCAATTCATGCGGGACGGAAAGCTCGACATGGATCAGGAAGGTTTCCGCAATCAGCAGACGCGGCGGAACCGCCATCACCGATCCCACGGGATAAGGCTTCTGGTCTCTCTCATCCCAGGACCAGGCGATTTTCGCCTGTTTCTGTTTGTCGATTGTTATGCCGCTGATCTTCAGCTTTAAACCCGTCGTGCTGTAGGGTGCAAAGACGGCGGCTGCAACATGCTGCATGTTTTTAAGATAGGCCTTGTCAACCGAGCCTGTCTTCGAGATCAGGTCGTTGATCGTCGCCGAAGCGCTGCTTGCCCGCTTATAGGTATTGTAGCCGATGGTGAGTTCGAAGGATGTCACATAAAGGGCGAGCAATATCGGGAAGATGATTGCAAATTCCACCGCGCCGACGCCACGCCGATCCTTTATGAAGCGCGCGGCGAGCGCGGCAAAACGATGTCTGCCATTCGCCACGGCGTCCACCAGCCCTGCCATTATAAGCCTCCGCTTGTGGTGTATTTCTCGTTCATGAAGGCGTCGGTCGCGACGATGAGAAAATGTGAGGGCATGGACCCGTCTGCCGGACGTATTTTTGTAAGATATGGCCGGATGATATCGGCGATGACGCGCCAGCGATAATAAACGCGCAGCATGTTGATCGTTTCCGGTCCGCCCGGTTTGAAGCCGAATTCCGCCGTATCGAGATCGTAATATTCGCCATAGGCCTTCAGCGGTATCGTGGTTGGAATATCCTTGAAGGCGGGAAAGGAGCGAAGGTCGATATAAAGTTTCTGTTCGGTTTTTATTTCATCGTCAGAGCAGGTGATCATCACCGAAACTTCGTTGCAGAAGTTCTTGCGAAAATCCTCTTTCGAAATCGAACTGCTGAGCTGCCCGGTGCGCAGACGCCGCGCCATGGTGTCCGTGGCATTCACGACGACCTGTTCCGCTATCAGGGCGATGAAAGTCTCGATGATTGCAAAGACGACGAGGAAGTAGGGAATGGCGAGGATCGCGAATTCAATAGCCGCTGTCCCGTCGCGCGAGATTCCGAATTTTCTCAGCAATGGCGTCAGTCTGGCCAGTCGCATATGTGTCTATCTTTGGAATATGCGGCAAGCGCAACCGTTGAAATTGTTGCGGACCATAACCAGCCGATGTTTAAATTCAGTTACCCGAACAGGTTCTACTTTAGCGATTCACAAAAATGACACAGGCTTTAAATGCAAAAAGCCCGGCATATTGCCGGGCTTTTGCCGAAAGACAAAAATACGGATTATTCCGCATCCGCTTTTGAAAGAACCTCGAGCGTGGGTGTCGAGGTGATGTTGTAGCCGCAATCCACATAGTGGCATTCGCCGGTCACGCCGCGCGACAGGCTGGACAGCAGATAGAGCGCCGATCCGCCGATATCGTCGATATCGGCCGTGCGTCTCAGGGGGGCGTTTTTCTGGTTCCATGCATAGATCGCCCGCGCATCCGAAATACCGGCGCCCGCCAATGTGCGGACCGGGCCGGCCGAGATGGCGTTGACGCGGATGTCACGCGGACCGTAATCGGCGGCGAGATAACGCACGGAGGCCTCGAGTGCCGCCTTGGCGACGCCCATGACGTTGTAGTTCGGGATCACGCGCTGCGAACCATTATAGGTCAGCGTCAGCATCGAGCCGCCATTGGTCATCAGTTCAGCGGCGCGCTTGGCGATTTCCGTGAAAGAGAAACAGGAAATGACCATGGTGCGGCTGAAATTGTCGCGCGTCGTATCCGCGTAAAGGCCTTTCAGCTCGTTCTTGTCGGAAAAGCCGATGGCGTGCACGACGAAATCCAGCGAGCCCCACTTTTCGCGGATCGTTGCAAAGAGGGCGTCGACCGAGGCGATATCCTCGACATCGCAAGGCACGATGAAGTCGGAGCCGAGCTCGGCAGCCAGCGGCTTCACACGCTTGCCAAGCGCTTCACCCTGATAGGTGAAGGCCAGTTCCGCGCCCTGTGCCGCCAGTGCCTTGGAGATACCCCAGGCGATGGAGTGATTGTTTGCGACGCCCATGATGAGGCCGCGTTTACCCTGCATGATGCCGTTCATGGGCAATTATCCGTTATGACGCTGGAAGACGAGCGTGGCGTTGGTGCCGCCGAAGCCGAAGGAATTGGAAAGGATGGTGTCGATCCTGGCGTTGTCGATGCGGCTGCGAACGATCGGAACGCCTGCAAATTCCGGATCGAGCTCGGAAATATGCGCGCTTTCGCCGATGAAGCGTTCCTGCATCATCAACAGGCCGTAGATCGATTCCTGCACGCCGGCCGCACCCAGTGAATGGCCGGTGAGAGACTTGGTCGACTGGACATGCGGGATCTTGTCACCGAAGACTTCACGGATCGCGCCGATTTCCTTGCTGTCGCCAACCGGCGTCGAGGTGCCGTGGGTGTTGATGTAGTCGATGTCGCCCTTGACGGTGGAAAGCGCCTGCCGCATGCAGCGGATCGCGCCTTCGCCCGAAGGGGCCACCATGTCGTAACCGTCGGAGGTCGCACCGTAACCGACGATCTCGGCGTAGATTTTCGCGCCGCGCGCCTTGGCATGTTCCAGTTCTTCGAGAACCAGCACACCCGCACCGCCAGCAATAACGAAACCGTCGCGGTTGACGTCATAGGCGCGTGAGGCAACGCTCGGGGTCTCGTTATATTTGGACGACATGGCGCCCATGGCGTCGAAGAGGTTGGACATCGACCAGTCGAGATCCTCATGGCCGCCCGCGAACATTATGTCCTGCTTGCCCCACTGGATCATTTCGGCGGCGTTGCCGATACAATGCGCCGAGGTGGAGCAAGCCGACGAGATGGAATAATTGACGCCATGGATCTTGAACCAGGTGGCAAGCGTCGCGGAGGCGGTGGAGGACATGGCCTTCGGCACGGCGAAGGGGCCGATGCGCTTCGGGCTGTTGTTCTTGAGCGTAATGTCTGCGGCCTCGACGATGGTGCGGGTGGAAGGACCGCCCGAACCCATGATGATGCCGGTGCGTTCGTTGCCGCTGATGTCGCTCTCTTCGAGACCGGAATCGGCGATCGCCTGCTTCATGGCGACATGGTTCCACGCGCCGCCCTGTGACAGGAAGCGCATGGCACGGCGGTCGACCAGATCGGTCGGGTCGAGAGAGGGTTTGCCCCAGACCTGGCACTTGAAACCGTGTTCGGCAAAATCCGGCGAAAAGGAAATGCCGGATTTCGCATCGCGCAACGATGCGGTGACTTCAGCGGCATCACCGCCGATGGAAGAAACAATACCGAGGCCGGTGACAACAACTCGTCTCATGAAAGGGACCTTTTCTTAAGATTTCGGCTGGACGACCGAAGCCGCCCGGCTTTTGCCAGGACTTATTCCGTCTGCCTCAGGCAGTCTTTTCCTTCGACAGTCCTACACGAAGGTCCGTCGCCTGATAAATGGTTTCTCCATCTGCCTTCAGCCAGCCATCGGCTGTTCCAAGCACCAGACGACCGCGCATCACGCGCTTGAAATCAATACCGTACTGAAGGAGCTTGGTGTGAGGGCGGACCATGCCCTTGAATTTGACTTCGCCGGTGGAGAGCGCCATGCCGCGGCCTTCTTCGCCCAGCCAGCCGAGGAAGAAACCCGTCAGCTGCCACATGCCGTCAAGGCCGAGGCAGCCCGGCATGATCGGGTTGCCCTGGAAATGGCAGGGGAAATACCAGTCATCGGGGCTGACATCGTATTCCGCGCGGATGAAACCCTTGTCGAAGGCGCCACCGGTTTCGGAAATTTCGGTGATGCGGTGAACCATGAGCATGGGGGGCAATGGGAGCTGGGCATTTCCCGGGCCGAACAATTCGCCGCGACCGCAGGACAGGATCTCCTCGTAATTGTAACTTGATTGCCTCGTTGCCATACCGCTTTCACTTCCCCAGTTACTGGTGTTGATCGACTTCACTAGAGCAAGTTAGGTTCAAAATGAAGCGCTGCAAGGGCAGAGGCCGCTCCGGCGTCATTCTTTGTCTTCGAACCTTCTTTGCAGAAGTCATTACCTCAATATGCCGTCCGCATACAGGAACCATCCGGCAGGAACCAGAGGAAATTTGCAAGAATGGCCGGTTTGCCGCCATTTGCCGCGCCTGACGGCGCTGAAACTATTGAAAGCATTCGCTGCAAAAGATATATGCTAATGCAATTGACGAGTTTCATACCTCTGTTTGGAATGGGATTGCATGGCATTTGACGCCACATTGGATATCGGAACGAGGCTGCGGCGCTCGGGGCTGCGCCCCACGCGCCAGCGTGTGGCTCTGGGCGATCTTCTCTTCGCAAAGGGCGATCGCCACCTGACGGTGGAGGAACTGCACGATGAGGCGGTCACCGCCGGCGTGCCTGTTTCCCTCGCCACCGTCTACAATACGCTGCACCAGTTCACCGAAGCCGGTCTGATCCGCGTTCTGGCCGTGGAAGGCGCGCGCACCTATTTCGACACCAATGTCTCGGATCACCACCATTTCTTCGTGGAGGGTGAGAACGAGGTTCTGGATATTCCGATCAATAATCTCCAGATCGACAATCTGCCGGAAGCGCCCGAAGGCATGGAAATCGCCCATGTGGATGTGGTCATCCGCCTTCGCCGCAAGCGCGGTTGAAGCTTTGCCTGATAGTTGATGTGAAAAAGGCGCCCGTGGGCGCCTTTTCTGTTTTCAGCTGTCATTTCCATATGTCACTTCATGACATCTTCCGGTCGTCTGCCGGGCTTGGCCTTGTAGGGCGGGAAAGTCCAGCCGAAGACCAGCGCGCCGGACCGGATGCCAAAGGCCGTCAGGACACCCGCCGCTGATGCGGCATAAAGCGGTGCGCCGAGGAAATAGACGACAATGAAGGTGGAGGAGCCCAAAAGCGCGCAGGTGATGTAGATCTCCGGGCGCAATAGAACGGAAGGTTCCCCGGCGAGAATATCGCGCAGCACGCCACCGAACGTGGCTGTCAGAATGCCGGTGACGATGGCGACGGTTGCGGAGCCGCTTGCGGCGAGGCCCTTTGCCGCTCCCATGACGCAATAGGCGGAAAGACCGAGCGCATCGAGCCAGATCAACACGCGATAACGGGATTCGAAAAGATGCGCGGTGAAGAACAGCAGAACCGCGACCGATACGCAGACCAGAATATAGGTCGGGTTCACCACCCAGAAGACCGGCGTTCTGCCCAGCACGAGATCGCGCACCGTGCCGCCGCCAATGCCGGTCGCAGCCGCAAAGAACAGGAAGCCGATCAGGTCGAGCTGCTTGCGCGAGGCGGCCAGCGCACCGGTTGCGGCAAAGATGGCGACGCCGGCATAATCGAGAAAACCGAGAAGCGTCATGAAAAGGTTCCCCCCGAAACACGGTCCGCGAACACGTCAGTGTCGCGCAAGCACTAAACTCTAGGCTGGCCGCCCGGATGATCGCAACATCCATAACCGAAACGGATGCAAAGGAAAATGCCGTGAGAATCGCTCTCGTTGCCGCTCTTCAGGTGCTGGTCTTCTTGATGTTTCCGGCGGCGCTGTCGGCGCAGCAGCAGCTGGTGAGTGATCCCGAGATTTACGAAAAGGATCATTTCCGCAGGGAGTGCAAGGTGGCGGCCTTTGGTGATGATTTCGTCACACGGCTGGATATCAACAATGACGGGCTGATGGACGCCGTCGTCAATCACGGCGTTCTCGATTGCGATGGCGAAAAGGGCCGCAGCTGTGACGATGAGGGCTGCCCCTATAATTTCTACGTTCAGGTGAAGGAGGGCGGTTATCTGATGATCGCCACGGCCCGGATTTACGGCTATGACTTCATCAAGCGTTTCGGCAACATGGTCTTCGTGCTGAAGATGCATCCCCGTTATTGCGAGCGCACCGACAAGGAACCCTGCCTGATGACGGTGCGGGTACGCGGTACGAAATTCGTCACCATTTCGCGAAAATGACAGCGGCAGCCCTTACGGCGCAATCCGTCGGATTTTGACCCTCTGATTGTATCGCTGCCGAAGCGAGCGCGGAATGACGAGGGTGGCGGTGGCGACGGCGAAAACCGCGGCCGCAACGACCCACAAAGCATCCGAATGCAGCGTGGCGCCCAGAACGGCGCCGCAGATCGCGCCGCAGAGCATGCCGAGCCAGGGTACGATCTGAATGCCCCAGTCAAGGCTCCGTTCGCCGAGAAGAAAACGGCCGATGCCGCGGCCGAAACGGGAAAGGGCGCCGGTCACATAGGTGAGGCCGATCGGCAGCCCCTCAATATGCTCCACTGCGGCATTGACCATGCCCATGGCGAAAACGACGAGATAAAATTGCGCGAGACCTGATGTTTCGCCGCGCAGCAGCGCCGCAATCGCCACCAGCGATCCCACCACCATGAGAACGGCGAAAATGCGCCGGTCGAACTTGTGCGCCACAACGATGCCGCCGGCATTGCCCGCCACGAAGGCCACGATCGCAAAGAGCAGCTTCGCCGCATGGGAATAGATGCCCGCTTCCATCGAGACGGCGGCGCGCGTCGTGTTGCCGGTCATGAAGGAGACGAAATCTCCGGAAATATAAAGACCCACCGCATCGGTCATGCCGGCAATGAAGGAAATGGCGGCAACCAGCGCAATACCTGTTCCGGTGCGCCTTGCCTTGATAATGTTGCGACGTCTCTGTCTGGTCATGGAAAGCTCGATAGGAAAACAGCGGGCCAATACCCGGCCGCGTCACACTATGTGTAGGACGGCGGATGGCCAGTTTGCAATATTTCCGGCGGCTTTCGAATGTGTCTATTTTGTCTAGACAAATATAAAATCCCTGCCTACGATGCCTTAAATAAAGCGATAAAAAATGTCGCACAAAAATAAATCAAAAGGGGTTCAGATCATGAAAAAAACGTGGGTTCTCGCCACTATTGCAACGCTTGTCTCATCCGCTTCCGCCTATGCCGAGACGTCGGTGACCATCGGCATGTCCGGCTGGACCGGTTTTGCGCCGCTGACACTCGCCAAGGAAGCGGGTATTTTCGAAAAGAACGGCCTGAAGGTTGATATCAAGAAGATACCGCAGGCAAGCCGGCATCTGGCCCTGGCGTCGGGTGATATCCAGTGCGCTGCCACCACGGTGGAAACATGGATCGCCTGGAATGCCAACGGTGTGAAGTCCACCCAGATTTTCCAGATGGACAAATCGCATGGTGCCGATGGCATTGCGGTGCGCAGCGACGTCTCCAAGGTCACCGACCTCAAGGGAAAGACGATTGCCGCTTCCGCGCCCGGCACGTCGCCCTATTTCTTCCTTGCCTGGATTCTCAAGGAAAACGGACTGACGCTGAAGGATGTAAAGGTCGTCAATCTTGAGCCGGGGCCGGCCGCGCAGGCATTTGTCGCCGGCCAGAATGATGCGGCCATGACCTATGAGCCCTACCTGTCCACCGTGCGTGCCGCCCCCGACAAGGGCAAGATTCTGGCCACGACGCTGGATTATCCCGCCGTCATGGATACGTTCGGTTGCACACCGGATTTCCTGAAGGACAATCCGCAGGCGGCGAAAGCCCTGGCGGAAAGCTATTTCCAGGCGCTTGATCTCATCAAGGCAGATCCTGAGAAGTCCTATGCGACGATGGGCGCGGATGTGAAGCAGGCCGGAGAGGCCTTTGCGGCTTCGGCAAAGTTCCTGGAATGGCAGGACAAGGCCGCTAACCAGAAATTCTTCGAGGGTGAATTCAAGACCTTCTCCGAAAAATCGGCCGATCTGCTGCTCGAAATCGGCGTGATCAAGTCGAAGCCCGATCTTTCGACCCTCGCGGATACGTCCTTCATCAAGTGACGGAAGCAGGCGGCTGGGTCCCCTCGCAGGGAATGTTGCCGCCAATGACACGCAGGAAAGTGTCTTCCAGGCCGGGAATGGTGTGGAGGCGCTTTGAGGGCGCGGCGCCGCTGCCGCGCCAGTTCTCCCGGACAGGCGACAGTATGCAACCTCTTCAACCCATCAGGAACAGCACGAGGATTGCCCTCGGTATCCTGTTCTTCGTGCTGTTTTTCTCCGCCTGGGGCCTCGCCACGCTGGGCGGCTTCGTATCGCCGACCTTTCTGGCCGACCCCATCACCATGCTGAAGGACGGCATCTATCTCATCACCGATCAGGGCTTTGCCAGCGATATCGGCATGACCATCTGGCGCGTGGTGGGCGGTTTCGTGCTGGCATCGGTGGTCGCCGTGCCGCTCGGCATCGCCATGGGGGCGTATAAACCCATCGAAGCGCTGCTGGAGCCTTTCGTCTCCTTTGCGCGCTACCTTCCGGCGTCCGCCTTCGTGCCGCTGCTCATTCTCTGGGCCGGCATTGGCGAGATGCAGAAGCTGCTGGTGATCTTCATCGGCGCGGTGTTCCAGATCATCCTGATGGTGGCCGTGGCGGTCGCCGGTACACGGCGCGATCTGGTGGAGGCCGCCTATACACTCGGCGCAAAAGACCGGGGCGTGGTTCGCCGTGTGCTCATTCCGGCCAATGCGCCTGACATTGCCGAAATCCTCCGCCTCGTTCTCGGATGGGCGTGGACCTATGTCATCGTCGCCGAACTGATCGGAGCGTCTTCGGGCATCGGTTATATGATCATCAACAGCCAGGCGCTGATGGCGACCGGGCAGATCATCTTCGGCATCATCGTCATCGGTGTTATCGGCCTCATTTCGGATTTCGCGTTCAAATCGCTGAACCGGAAGCTTTTCGCCTGGAGGCTTGCCTGATGAGCGAACTCGTTATCAAGGGCGTCAGCCGCACCTTTCCGGGCGTTCAGGGCGGGCAGCCGACGCTGGCCCTGCAGCCCACCAGTCTGGAAATTCCCCGCAATGATTTTGTTACCATCCTCGGCCCGTCGGGCTGCGGAAAATCGACCCTGCTGCGCATTATCGCCGGTCTCGACCGTCCGACGACGGGTGAGGTTCTTCTCTCCGGCCAGGCGGTGACGGGGCCGGGGGCGGATCGCGGCATGGTGTTTCAGTCCTATACGCTGTTTCCCTGGCTGACGATCCGGGAAAACGTCGCCTTCGGCCTGCGCGAACGCGGCGTCGCTGAGAAGGAAAAATGGGAAATCGTTGATAGTTATATCGACAAGGTCGGCCTGCGCGGTTTTGAAAACCATTGGCCGAAACAGCTCTCCGGCGGCATGCAGCAGAGAACGGCGATTGCCCGTGCCCTGGCGAACGGCCCGAAAATCCTGCTGCTCGATGAGCCTTTCGGCGCTCTCGATAACCAGACGCGCGGGCTGATGCAGGAATTGTTGCTCGGCATCTGGGAGCGCGAGCAGAAGACCGTCATTTTCGTCACCCATGACATTGAAGAAGCGGTCTTCATGGCGTCGCGTGTGGTGACCATGTCCGCAAGGCCGGGTCGCATCAAGTCGATCACGCCGGTCGACCTGCCGCATCCGCGTCACTACACCGTCAAGGCCAGCCCGGAATTTTCTCAGCTGCGCGCCAAACTGACGGAGGAAATCCGCAGCGAGGCGATTGCTGCCGCTGCCCATGGATAGTTGACCGAGCGAACCGGGAGGATGAAAGCATCGGGATGAGGAGCACAGGCGCCGATCTTCAGGAGAGATCACTGCACGAACGCATCCGCAACGATGTCGAGCGCCACATCATGTCGGGCGAATGGCCGCCTGGATATCGCATTCCCTTCGAACACGAGATGACCCGGCAATATGCCTGCTCGCGCATGACGGTGAACAAGGCTTTGGGCGAGCTGGTGCAGCGGGGCCTGATTGAAAGACGCCGCCGTCTCGGTACCTTCGTCCGCCAGCCCCATGCCCAATCGGCTGTGCTGGAAATCCATGATATCGAGCGGGAGGTGCAGGCGCTCGGCCTCGTTTACGGATACCGGCTGGACAAGCGGCGTCTGCGCCCTGCCGGTGACGACGACGGTGCGGCGATGGCGCTTGCCGCCGATGCCCGGGTTCTGGAACTCACCTGCACGCATTTTGCCGGCGGCGTTCCTTTTTGTCTGGAGGAGCGCATCATAAATGTCATCGCCGTTCCAGAGGCGGAAATCACGGATTTTTCGCAGATGGGGCCGGGAACATGGTTGCTGAAGATGGTGCCCTGGAGTGCCGCCGAACATCGCATCAGCGCCGTTTCCGCCGACCGCAGGAGTGCGGCGGCGCTGGGCATCGCATCCGGTGCCGCCTGTCTGGTCATTGATCGCCGCACATGGCACGGGGCGGATTATATTACCCACGTCAGGGTCACCTATCCCGGTGACCGGCACGCGCTCGTCGCGCAATTTTCGCCTTCGCAGAACAACTGAAGGCCGCAGCGCAGTCACTTTTTTGTAAAGAAGAGTTTGCGAGTCGTCTTTTGACAATATAATAGTTGTCAAAAGAACTCAGGTTTATTATCGGAACGTCAAGCTTTCACGACGGCATCCGTTCATGACCCCGGCTTTCAGGAGCCGGCCAATCTGCGGATGAGTTCATCGACGGAAATCCGGGATTAAAATTATGTCAGCTGAGACCTCCATTTCTTCCGCCTCCCTCAACAGGGCAAACAAGTTGCGGCATCTCTCCCTTGCCACGGCAGTCACCCTGCTGGCCGGGCTGAGTGCCGGCGTGGCTTTGGCTCAGACGGCATCCGACCCCCAGATTCAACCCGCGCCTCAAACGGAAACCGTCCAGCCCGCCCTGCCGCCGGCGGAAGCACCTGTGACACCGAATGCGCCGGCGATCCAGCCAGCCCAGCCTTCCGCGACCGCACCGGAACAACCGGCCGCCGAGGTGCCTGCCCAGCCGTCTTCGAACCCGCCTGCGCCCGCTCAATCGGCAACCGATCCCGTGCCGGCACCCGAGGGCGTTGCGCCGCAGCCGACGCCGACCGAACAGCCGGGACAGGCCAGCCAGACGGTAGCGCCGAATGAGGCTTCGACGCCGATAGAGCCCGTGAGCACTGAACCCGCAAGTGCTGAACACCGCGCCGACATCCCGCACAATCTGTCGCCCTGGGGCATGTTCATGGCGGCGGACTGGGTCGTGAAGGGCGTGATGATCGGTCTTGCCTTCGCATCGCTGGTTACCTGGACGGTCTGGGTGGCAAAATCGATCGAGCTTGCCGGTGCACGGGTGCGTGCAGGCGCGACACTGAAGGTCATTCGCCGGGCCAAAACCCTGACCGAGGCAACCGAGGCTGTCGAAAACAAGGGCGGACCGGCCGCGCTCATGTTGCGCATGGCGACCCACGAAATGCAGCTTTCCGACGCGGTGGTCGAACACACGGATGGCGGTGGCATCAAGGAACGGGTTTCCTCGGCGCTGTCGCGTATCGAAACCCATGCCGGCCGCCGCATGTCGCGCGGAACGGGTGCCCTGGCTACTATCGGTTCCACCGCACCCTTCGTTGGCCTGTTCGGCACGGTCTGGGGGATCATGAACTCCTTCATCAGCATTTCGGAATCGCAGACCACCAATCTTGCCGTTGTCGCACCCGGCATTGCGGAAGCGCTTCTGGCTACCGCGATTGGTCTCGTTGCCGCTATTCCCGCGGTGGTGATCTACAACGTTTTTGCCCGCTCCATCACCGGTTACCGCCATCTGCTGGCGGATGCCGCAGCCGGCGTGGAGCGCCTCGTCAGCCGCGACCTTGATTTCCGCCGTATTCCGCCGGGCAGCGCGAGCAAGCCCGCCGTGTCGCTGGTTGGACGGTGATCGATCATGGCTGGCGGAATTCGCGAAAACAGCGGTGACGATCTCTCCGAAAACCATGAGATCAATGTCACGCCCTTCATCGATGTGATGCTGGTGCTGCTCATCATCTTCATGGTGGCCGCACCGCTCGCCACTGTTGATGTGAATGTCGATCTGCCGGCATCCACCGCCAGGCCGGCGGAGCGGCCGGAAGAACCGCTTTATCTGACGGTGAAGGACGATCTTTCACTCAACCTCGGCAATGATGCGGTCGCCCGCGAAGCCCTGGCAGCAGCGATAGACCGGCAGACGGGCGGCAAGAAGGATACGCGTATTTTCCTGCGGGCCGATAAGGCCGTCGACTATGGTCACTTCATGGAAATCATGAATCTGCTCAGGGATGCGGGTTATCTGAAGATTGCCCTGGTGGGGCTCGAAAATGCTGCAGCAGCAGCCACGCAGCCCCCGGCCGAGCCTACCGCGCCGGCGGCGCAGGGAACCGCGCCATGACCGAAAACGGCTACCCGCAGGCCCGCCATTCCCGTCTCGGGGAAGTGACGCTGTGGTCCACCGCGGCGCTGCTGATGCTGAGCGTTCATGCCGGCTTTGCCTATTATCTGATGCAGGAGCCGGAGGAACTGGATGCCGGCGGACCGCCGCCTGCTGCGATCATGATCGAAATGGCGGCGATACCGGAAGCCGTCAAGACCGAGGAAACGACGCAGGCGCAGGATGTCGAAGACGCCGAAGAGGTAAAGAGCGACAGCAGTGAACCGTTGGAAGAGGCCGCTCCGGAAGAGCCGCCACCACCGGAACCGGTTGCGGAAACACCACCGCCGGAACCCGTTCAGCCGCCTGAACCGCCGGTCGAGGAAATTGTCGAACCGCAGGAAATTCCCGAGCCGGTGGAGCCGATCGATCCCGTGCAAGAGCAGATGATGGCGGAACTCGAAAATGTCGAGGTTCCCTTGCCCGTCATGCGGCCTCCGCCGCCGCCTGTCGAAAAGAAGGTGGAAAAGAAAGAGCCGGAAGAGAAAAAGAAAGTCGAGCGCCAGCGTCCCAAACCGCAGCAGGCATCGGAATTGCGCGAAACCGCGAAGGCGGAGGCCCAGCAGTCTGACCGGACGGCGGCATCGCGCAACAATGCCGGTTTCTTCTCGTCATCATCGGCCTCGCCTGCGAAATGGGGATCGAAGGTTCGCTCGCATATCCAGCGGCGCAAGCCACGTTCGCTGCGCAGTGATGCGATGACGGCGACAGTGCGGTTCAGGGTTAATGATGCCGGCGCCATCAGCGGGGTCAGCGTTGTGCAGTCTACGGGCGACTCCTCCATCGACCAGCAGATCGCAGCCTGGATTCAGAGCGCGTCACCCGTGCCGGCGCCTCCTCCGGAAGCAAACAAGACGATCACGCTGCCGATCAGCATCCGCTAGAACAGCGTTTGAACACACGGCTATCCACTATTCTTCGCGCGTGAACCGGTTTGTGCGCGAATAAGATTTCGCGAATGTTTTCGATGGTGTAGGTCTTGTCGACTTTACCAAGCAGAGGCATTCCGGAATGAAATTCTCAATCGCAGAGGCGGAGGATCTCGTATCCTCTATCTTTGAGCGCAATGGCGTTCTGCCGCAGAACGCCCGCTCGGTGGCCAAGGCGCTCGTGGCGTCGGAAGCCGCGGGTCAGAGCGGTCACGGTTTTCGCCGTATTCCCGTTTATGTCCGTCAGGCGCGGGTCGGAAAGGTCGATGGCAAGGCGCGGCCGGTGGCGAAGCGCGTGAAGCCGGGTGTCCTGTCAATCGATGCCAATCATGGTTATGCCTATCCGGCGATCGACTGCGCGCTGGAGGAATTGCCTGAAATGGTCCGGCAGCAGGGCATTGCGCTTGCTGCAATCCACCGCTCCCATCATGCCGGTGTCATGGCGCTGACCGTCGAACGTTTTGCCGACATGGGTCTCGTCGCGCTCATGTTCGCCAATGCGCCGGCATCCATGGCGCCATGGGGTGGCAGCAAACCGCTTTACGGCACCAATCCGATCGCCTTCGCCACCCCCGTCGGCAACGCCGACCCGCTGGTGATCGATCTGGCGCTCTCCAAGGTCGCGCGCGGAAAGATCATGGCGGCGCGCCAGAAGGGTGAGACCATTCCGGGTGACTGGGCGCTCGACAGCAATGGCCGGCCGACGACCGATCCGGAAGAAGCGATAGCGGGAACCATGGTGCCCGCAGGTGAGGCGAAAGGTGCCGCGCTGGCGCTGATGGTGGAAATCATGGCCGCCGCGCTGACCGGCGGAAATTTCGCGTTTGAGGCCTCCTCCCTTCTGGATGACAAGGGTGCGCCGCCCGCCCTTGGCCATACGATCATAGCCATAGATCCGGTATCGACAGGCAGTGCGGCCTTTGCCGAGCGGCTGGCGCTGATTGCCGGCGAGATCGAAAAACAGGAAAATGTACGCCTGCCCGGCCGGCGCAGTCAGGGTATCCGCCGTCAGGCGCTGGAAGGTGGCATCGTCATCGAAAGCGATATTCTCGCCGAAATCCGGTCGCTCTAAAGAGTTGCAAAATGAAAACCCGGCGGATCCAGTGATCCGCCGGGCAAACCGTTTATGGCCGCTTGCATTTGCGTCTATATGGGCCGGAAATCATTTCCTGCCCGCTTTTGGTCCGCCATCCCGCCACCAAAATGGGGGATTTGACGCAGAAAGCCGCTCATCCGGTTTTCAGCTTACGGAAAGGGGACGAATTCACGTAAGCCTGGAGCGAAAAATCTTTAGATGTCCTGTTCAATCAGGCCGCGCAGCAGGGCAATGCTGACGGCATTCAGCAGATTGGCCGCGCCGAGCCTGGTCCGCACTGCTTCCAGTACGTCCTTCACTTCCGCTTCCTTCGCACCAGTCATAAGGGCGATGTGGGAAGGGTGTTTACCCCGCGCCACCAGTCCCAGATAGTGCCGTTCCCGGTCTGAAAGGGTGATTTCGCGCGTCTGGCGACGTTCATGCGGCGTTTTTAAAGACATGTTCTTTCTGCCTCAAAAGAGATTGACCTTCCCGGAGTGCGATCAGGTAATAATTTCATTCCCTGAGACCCGCTCGCCAACGCTCTGTCTGCACGCGAACAGAAACGCCAATTTCGCCAATAAGTTTCATATGGCATCAGGAATTATGCGATGAACGGCCGCTTTCGCAGCCGGCAGGCCCCGGTATTGACGTTATCCCCCGGTCATTGGAAGAACAGTCGTTCCGATATGTCCTGAACCGGTATCGGTTTTGGCCCGGAACAATGTACAAATTCAAAGCTTTGGAATGTTTCCGTCACACTCGACGGGCCACGCGGCGCTCTAATAGGCGATATCGGACAGCGATAAAATAACATCCCACGCCAAGTTTTGCGCTTTTATTGTTATGTTTCGGCACATATGCCGTGAAAAGCCGACATAATTTTTAAATTTAAAGTGTAATTTTGAAATATAGGTGCCGTAAATGGGTTTTATCCGGCGGAATGATGCGCATGTTTCTTGCGAATATCCGTCGGGGTGGCCCCGAACCAGCGGGACACCGAGCGTGAAAACGCTCCGGGTGTCGAATAGCCCAGCCTGTAGCTTATGTCAGAAACCGGCAGGTCGCTTTCCACCAGAAGCTTGAAGCCGGCGTTCTTGCGTATGGCATCCTTGATCTCGTTGAGATTAGTGCCAAGTTCGGCAAGCCGCCGCTGAAAACTCCGTTCGGAGAGATTGAAATAGGGTGCGATCTCACCGAGAGAAAGCTCCGCATCCGACAGCCGCATCTGCATGTATCGTTTCACTTGGTCGATGAAATGTGTTGCGTCGGCCGAGGTTTCCGGTCGCAGCATCCGGCACTGCAAATTCATCAGCTCGAAAAGCCGCTCATCCGCATTCGGATTGGCCACATCGAGAAGCGATACGGGAAGACGCATCGTATGGATCGGCTGGGAAAAACTGATCCGTTTGCTCATTTTTTCTTTAAATAGCTGAATATTAATCGGTTTCTGCCGCTCCAGACCGATTTCGATCTGGTGGATGCGCTCGCCGAGAATATCGCGAAGGCGCTGGATCAGAACTGTCAGGGATAGATCCACATATTGGTCCCGCTTGGCGATAACAGGCGCAAAGGACCAGGAAAGCGTTACATGTGTGGTGTCCGCAACCATGGTGAAATTGCTGTTGTTGGTTGCGTAATAAACGTGATCCTGAAGAAAACGCAAAAAAGCCCGCACCGTGGGCGCGCTGATCAGGCCATAGCCGAATGCGCCGGATGCACCGGCCGGAAAGCTGGAGGCGCATTGCAGACCGAAGGCATCGTCACCCGAAATCAGGGCGCAGGTTTCAAGCAGGCGGCACAATCTGTCGAGGCTTATGCGCTCCGTCAGGCTGTCGAAAGTGGCGGGATCTATATCGAGAGCCTTGCAGATGGGGGCGATATCGATGCCCCGCGACCGCGCATAATTGCCGACGCCGGCGGCCAGACCAGCCACCACAGTTATCTCGTCACTGACCCTCTTTTCGGGCATCCCTCGCCTTGGCGTACCATGTTTGGAAATTGTCGCCTGATGGTAAGCTTTGCAAGGCTATTTGTCGAGCAGTACGGGCCGGGAATTCAAGACCGGCTAAGGCCGCAGCTTTGTTCCAGCACCTGCAGGATGGTCCTGCCGGCATCTTCGATGGCGCCGCTATTATCCACTGTCGTCACGTCGAAGTCTCCGGTGACCGTAAGTGAGCTGCGTTCCAGCCGCCGCAGGATATCTTCGCGGCTTTCCCGTCCGCGTTGTTCCAGCCGCCGGGCCAGCACCTCCGGCCGGGCAACGATGTTCACGACCTTGAGACGGGAAAAGGCCGAGCCGAACTGCGGCAGGGCCGAGCGGGAACCGTTGGCGATGACCACGTCTCCCGCCTCTAGATGACGGTGGACCATGGCCGGAATGCCATATTTCAGCCCATGCGCCTGCCAGGAGACGGCGAATGCGCCTTCATCCGCCAGCCGGTTGAACTCATGCATCGAAACCGCATCGTGGTTTTCGCCACCTGCATCGCCGCTGCGGGTAATGACCCGGCGGGTGAAGTGAAAACCGGGCCGTCCGGACAATTGTGTTGCCGCATAGTCCATCAGCGTGTCCTTGCCGGCCCCGCTCGGGCCGACAACCACGATCATCGTTCCCGGCATTTTTTCACGCCGGCTGTCCTCCCCGCCGTCGGTCATGCCACGCGCTTGCCCTGGCGCCAGACCGAACGGGCGACCGGAACGCCATCTTCGCGGTGAACCCGGACCAGATCGGCACGCAATCCCGTTGCGATACGGCCGCGGTCAAGAAGGCCAACGGTGCGCGCCGGCGTGGCGGTAACCATGCGGAGCGCCTCCGGCAGGGTGATGGCTTCCACCTGATCGGCGAGCAGGAATGGCGCGAAGAGCAGGCTGAAGGGCACATAGTCGGAAGAAAGAACATCCAGCACGCCGATCTCGGCAAGATCGCGGGCGGCAATGTTGCCGGAATGGGACTTGCCGCGAACGATGTTCGGCGCGCCCATCAGCACGCTCATGCCAGCGCTGTGCGAGGCTTTTGCGGCCTCGACGCTGGTGGGGAATTCCGCCAGCTTCACGCCGTGGCCGATAGCCTCGCCGACATGCGCTTCGGTGGCGTCGTCATGGCTTGCGACGGTAATGCCGCGCTCGGCGCAGCGGGCGGCCAGATAATCGCGGTGCCTGGCGGAATATTCCGCCGACGCCGCCTGCCGACGCCGCACGAACTCGGCGAAAGCCTCATCGCTCAGCCCGCGCTTCTTCTGGTAATAGAAGATGTACTGATCCATGGACTGGAACTGGCGCTGACCCGGAGAGTGGTCCATCAGCGAAATCAGCCGAACGCGCGGATCGGTTTCGAAGTCCTCGAAATGTTCGAGCACATCGGCGGAGGCAACCTCACAGCGCAGATGCAGCAGGTGATCCGCACGCAGACGGTTCTGGTCCGCTGCCGCCTCGATAGCGTCAGCCATTTCCCGCATTTCACCCTTCTTGAAACCGCCATCCTCATCCGAGCCGAGCCGCAGGCAGTCGAACACAGTGGTGATGCCGGAGGCCGCCACCTGTGCATCATGGGCCTGAATGGCGGCAATCTTGTCCCAGATCACGCCGGGACGCGGTGAATAATGTTGTTCCAGATGGTCGGTATGCAGTTCCACCAGACCGGGGATGAGGAAATCGCCTTCGAGGTCCTCTCCGGTTTTGGAGGCGCCTTCGCTGATATCGGCGATCTTGCCGTCGCGGATCAGAACAGATCCCAGAATAATATCGTCTTCCAGGACGATACGGGCATTGGACAGGGCGTGCTCGGTCATGGGTTCGCATCTTTCTTTGGCTGCTGGCCAAGCGGGTGCCAGCGATGAACGGTAAAGGGCGCGCCGCGCGTTTCTTCAATGAACAAAGCGAGGCCGGAAATGGTGAGGGGCTGGTCGACGAATTCGGCAAAACGCGCCGAAAGAACCTCTTGCATGGTGGGCTGGTCACCCTCGTCGATGCGGCCGGTGAGTGTCATGTGAAAGCGGAAGTCATCCATTACATGCGGATAACCCCAGAGTAACAGATTCTGCCGCTGGCTTTCCGTCAGCATTTGCGGCCGCCGCCGCGCAATATCGGTCTCCGACAGGGGCGCACGAAACCGGTCGAAATGATCGACGATCTCGGCGGCGAAATCCTGCAGCGGCTGGTAGGTCCGGTCCGGAACGAGCGCGAAAAACGGCCCGAGCGCGCCAACGACGACACGCGGAATATCGAAGGCCGACTGGCTGGCCGCGAAGTCTTCCACAGCGGTGAGCAGCTCCGCTTCATTGTATTTTTCGGCAAGCTCGAAAGGAGCCTTCAGCGTCGCGTGGAAGCCGTAACGGCGCGGTTCTTCCGTCATCTCGGCATAGTCGTCGTGGTCGTCATGCAACGCGCCGGAAAATGCATTGCGGCCAAGCCAGCGTGACGCTGCTTCAGTCAGCGGGTGATCTTTAGCCGGAGAAAAATAGATGGCGTAGCGCACGGCAAGCACTCTTCAGTGTCATGGGAAACCAGGGATGAGAAGCTATTTGGCGTGACTCGCCCGCTTCCCGCAAGGTCAGGAGTGCGAGGTAATCGCTTTCCGTGACAGAATGATGATGCCCATGGAAAAAAGCGCATTCGAAATGCGCCAACCCTTCCGAATGCAATGAGAGCGCAGACGGATATGACGAGGGGAGGTGGCCGGCATAAATCAGGACTGCGCGAGTGTCTGGGGTGTGAGGACAAACGTCGCCGTGACTTTCGTCACCACACCCCGATCATGGCCTAGTGCTGTGTCTTGCCGATCAGGCGGGAACGCAGCGAGTTGGAAATATGGTCGAACAGGAAAACGACGAAGAGGATAAGCAGGACCATATAGGCGACCTTGTCCCAATCGGCATTGGTACCCATCGCTTCCAGCAGTTTCAGGCCGATGCCACCCGCACCCACTGCGCCGATGATCGTGGCGGAGCGGGTGTTGCTTTCCCAGAAATAGAGCGATTGCGAAATGAAGACCGGCAGCACCTGCGGCAGCACACCGAAGCGATTGACGGCAATCGGGGAAGCGCCGACCGATTTGACGCCCTCGCGCTGCTTGTCGTCGACATTCTCCAGCGCCTCGGCATAGACCTTGCCGAGCGCGCCCGTATCGGTGAAGAAGATCGCGGCAATGCCAGGGATCGGTCCCGGGCCGAAACTGCGGGTGAAGAACAGCGCCCAGATCAACATGTCGATGGAGCGCAGGAAGTCGAACAGGCGCTTCATGCCCCAGTTCGCAGCCTTGTTGGCGGTGATATTGCGCGCCGCGATGAAGGCGAGCGGCAGGGCGACGAGCGTGCCGAACAGCGTGCCGACAAAGGCCATGACCAGCGTCTGCATCAGCTTGGATAGAATATCGGCATGCTGCCAGACGCTGTTGTCGAGGAAATCATCCGCCATATGGCTGATATTGGAGCGCTCGGGATCGAGCCTCTCGCCCCAAAGCGCGAGAGCCGCCAGTTCGCCATAACCCTTGCCCCAGAATTCCGACTTGGTGTCGAACAGGAAATTCGCCCATCCAAGGAAACGGCGTTGCACATAGACCTGGCTGGTACGGATTTCCGCCTGTCCGGCAAAACCGTAATGCACGAGGACCTTGTTGCCGTCCTGCTGGATTTCCTGCGGCCGGTTCTCAGGCGCTCGTGCCTGTTCGCCATTGATGATGACGGGATAGCTTTGACCGTCGACATAGACATCCACGCGGGTCGGCGTCACGTCAAGGCGGTTTTCCGTACCCGCATAAACGACGCTGTAGCCGCCATCCGGGAGAGGCTGCAGCCAGTCGATCTTTGCGTCGACGGGATATTGTCCGCGGCTCGACCACTGCGGCTCGACCTTGCCATCCTCGAAGCGCAGGCGCGGCTGGGCGCGCCAGGAATACCAGTCCTGAATATAGCTCGACGCACGATCCCAGCGGCCCTGCATGAAAGCCGGCCCGACATTAAAGAAGAAAAAGCAGCTGATGAGATAAATGACGGTGGCGAGAATACCGATCAGCAGACCGTAACGCTTCATGAAACCGCGTTTGAAAATCGCGGGATGCGCGGCGGTCAGCCTTTCGCGCTCGGCGGTGTTGAGAATGAAGCTGGAGGACATCAGGCCGCTCCCCGTCCGAATTCGAAGGATTGATGGCCGATCAGTCTGCGGCGCAGCCAGCTGGAAAACTGGTCGACGGCGATGATGGTGATCAGCAGCAGGATGATGATGGCATAGGTCTTGGAAGCATGGTCATTGCCGATCGACAGCCGGAACACCTCGCCGATGCCGCCGCCGCCGACCGCACCGATGATGGTGGAGGCGCGCACGTTGATTTCGGCGCGCAGCAGCGCATAGGACACGAAATTGGGCAGCACCTGCGGCACGATGGCGAAGCGAACCCGCTCCAGCCAGTTGGCGCCGGCGGCGCGCAGGCCTTCATCGGGTTTCATGTCGGCATTTTCCACCACTTCGAAGAACAGCTTGCCAAGAGCGCCGATCGTGTGGACCGAAATCGCGATGATCGCCGCAATCGGACCGATCGAGAGAATGGCGGTCAGCAAACCGGCGACGACGATTTCAGGAAAGGCACGCAGCACTTCCATCACCCGGCGCACCACCCAGCGCACGAGGCCGGCGCCGACGAGGTTGGTGGAGGCGAAGAAGCAGAGCACGAAGGCGAAGCCGGTGCCGATGATTGTCGAAACCAGCGCGATGTTGAGCGTGATGATCAGCTGGTAAATGAAATGCGGGATGTAGAAGCCATCGGTGATGTAAACGCGATCCGCGACATAGTTGTATTTCAGCGAGCCGTTCGCATAGGGCGATGGCAGGTCGAACATCGCCCGAAAAATTTCCAGCGGACTGTCCGGCACGAAGGTCTTCATGAAATCGAAGAAATAGGGCAGGCGCTCGAAGAACTTGCCCGAATTGGCCGCATTGGCGAAATTCAGTGAAGCGGCGAGAATGACGAGGAAGATCACGAGCGAAATGACGGTGTAGATCCGCCGTGTCGCAAGCTGCTGTTGATAATGGCGCATGACCGTCCGGGACGATGCGCTCAATCCCTCGGGCGAGAGGGTGCCATGGTGCAGTGTGGTCGCCATGCCGCTTTTTCCTTTATTGGCAAAAGCGGCGGCGCCGCAAGGCACCGCCGCTTTCGGTTATGATCTCAGGATCAGCCGCCGATAACGGACTTACGGGCGTCGATGATCGTCTGGTAGAAGGACGGATCGACCTTGATGTAGGCGGTGTTCTTGCCCTGGGTGAAGCCCTGGAAGCATGCGAGGTCCTTCTTCGGCAGTTCCATGAAGAAGTCTTCGACCTTCTGCTTCATGGCGTCGCCGAGCTTGTTGGTGACCATGAGCGGGCCGTTCGGGATCAGCGGCGACTTCCAGACTTCGACGATATCGTCCATGTCGAGGTTGCCCTTCTTGACCATCTGGTAGAGGTTGCCGGCCGTGTAGCCTTCTTCCCACTTGCCGACGCCCGAACCGAAGGTGGTGCCGACGTCGAACTTCTTGTCGAGAACGGCGAGAACGAGGTTCTCATGGCCGCCGCCGAAACCGGTTTCGGAGAAGTATTCCTTGACCGGAACGCCGGTTTCCTTCGGGATGGCGACGTTCGGAACGAGGAAGCCCGAGGTGGAGTCAGGGTCGGCAAAGCCGATCTTCTTGCCCTTGGCGTCAGCCAGCGTCTTGATGCCGCTGTCCTTGCGGGCAACCATGATCGTGTAATAACCGGTCGAACCGTCGGCGCCGGCCGTGGTCAGGATCGGGTCGACGGCCTTCGGATCGGCAAGAGCGATCTTGGCGTAGGAGGAGGCGCCCATGGAAGCGATGTCGATGGTGCCGCCGAGCAGGCCCTGGATGACGCCGTTATAGTCCGGCGACGGGAAAACCTGAACTTCGGAAACGCCGGTCGCAGCCTTGAGGCCATCGGCAACGCACTTGGTGTTGCGGATCTGGTCGGCTTCGTTTTCGGAGCCGTCGAGACCGATGCGCAGAACCTTGACGTCCTGAGCCATGGCGGAACCGGCCAGAACGCCAAGGGCGACTGCCGAAAGAAGGACTTTCTTCAACATGGACTTTCTCCTGTTTCCCGGCGAGCCGGAGTTTGTTGTGAGATGTCGGCCCTTGACGCGGGCGCAAACGATGCTGAGCGGTTCCTCAGAGCCCGGCGAGAGCGAGCGGTTCGGGACCGGCAGATTGCTGCACCGGACGCGCGGCAAGCTGCGCGCCGGGAATATTGATGCTGGTCGAGGTCATGGTCTCGTCGATGCCGGAGCCTTGCGAATCGGTTCCGTAAATCTCCGTGACGGCCGCAGCGGTCAGCTCCGCCGGTGTTCCGTCGAAAACGACGCGGCCCTGTGACATGCCGATGATGCGTTCGCAATAATTGCGCGCCGTATCCAGCGTGTGCAGATTGGTGATGACGGTAATGCCTTCGCGTTCGTTGATGTCGCGCAGGGCGTCCATCACGATCTTGGCATTGAGGGGATCGAGCGATGCGATCGGCTCATCGGCCAGAACCATCTTCGGAGACTGCATCAGCGCGCGGGCAATGGCGACGCGCTGCTGCTGGCCGCCGGAAAGCGTGCCGGCCGCCTGCATGGCCACATGCTCGATGCCGAGGCGCTCCAGCGCGGCGATCGCCATCAGGCGCTCGTCATTGGTGAAGATGTTGAACAGGCTGAGCGCCGTCGAACGGTGGTTGAGGCGGCCGAGCATGACATTGGTAAGCACGTCGAGACGCGGTACCAGATTGAACTGCTGGAAGATCATGGCGCAGTCACGCTGCCAGTTGCGCAACGCAGCACCCTTCAGCGCCGATACTTCCGTATCGTTGAAATGAATGGAACCCGAAGACGGATCGACGAGGCGGTTGATCATGCGCAGCAGCGTTGATTTGCCAGCGCCCGAGCGTCCGATCACGCCGACCATCTGACCCTGCGGTATCTCGACATTCACGGCATCGACCGCAGTGTGGTTGCCGAAACGGCGCGTGACTTGCTTCAGGTGAAAGCTCATTTCCCCGTCCAATCTTCTTATGACGGGGTTCGACCTAACAGCGGTCCATGAACTGCGCGTGTCAGTTTAATGAAGAAAATATTACAGAATTCGCAGATACGACACTCTGGCGTTCGCCGACAAACCTTTCGTCAAGCGTGTCATGAGCAGCAAATTCCGCCTGGTTATCAGGAGCCGACAAACAGAAATCCCGGGACATGGCCCCGGGACTGCAATTGCTTTGGTATGAGCGGAATTCACCCGCCATATTTCGCCACGAAATCCTCGGCGGCGAGCGTGCGGAAATCATCGAGCGCGCCGCGCAGTCTTGCATGGTCCCAATCCCACCAATTCAGATTGTCCATGCGCCTGCCAAGCTCTGAGGGAAAACGCTCGCGGATCAGCCGGGCGGGCACGCCGCCGACGATGGTATAGGGCGCAACATCTTTGGAAACGACCGCCCCGGCCCCGATTACCGCACCGTTCCCCACCGTCACACCGGGCAGGAGGGTCGCGCCATGGCCGATCCAGACATCGTGGCCGATCACCACGCGCTTGGCGCGGCGGGCGGCGAAGAAATCCGTTTCATCCTCGGCGTCGTCCCAGTAGCTGCGGGCGCGATAGGTGAAATGGTGCAATGTCGCCCGCTGCATCGGGTGATTGGTGGCATTGATGCGGACGGAAGCGGCGATATTGACGAATTTTCCGATAGTGGCGCACCAGATCGCGCCATCCTGCATGACGTAGGAGTAGTCGCCCATCTCAACCTCCTCGAGGCGGCAGCGCTCCGAAATTTCGGTGTAGCGGCCGATCGAGGAATTGGTGACGCGGGCGGTGTCGTGAATGACGGGTTCGAGACCGACCTTGACACTCATGCCGCTGCTTTCCGGGGGGAGAATTGCGAGACGTCGAGAATGCGGTCGGCAACGGCTTCGCGCACCTCCTCGTCGTGGAAGATGCCGAGCAGCGCCGTGCCCTTGTCCTTTTTCTCCCTGATCATGTCGACCACCACGCGCCGGTTGGTGGCGTCGAGCGAGGCGGTTGGCTCGTCGAGGAGCAGGATCGCGTGATCGGTGATGAAACCGCGCGCGATGTTGACGCGCTGTTGCTCACCGCCCGAAAAGGTCGCCGGCGGCAGAGACCACAATTCCCGCGGCAGGTTGAGTTTCGAAAGCAGCATGGCTGCCTGTTCGCGCGCGTCCCCAGTGGCAACCTTGCGTGCCAGAAGCGGCTCGGCAACCACGTCGATGGCCGCCACACGGGGCACCGTGCGCAGGAACTGGCTGACATAACCGATGGTGCGGTGGCGGATATCGAGGATCGTGCGTGGCGAAGCATTGCCGATATCGATGACCTCACCCTGATGGCGGATGAGGATCTGCCCGCTGTCGATGGCGTAGTTGCCATAGAGCATTTTCAGGATCGAGCTTTTGCCGATACCTGACGGGCCGCCGAGAACGACGCATTCGCCGCCCGAAACGGAGAAATTGACATCGCGGACAACGGGCAGCTCGATGCCGTCGCGAAGATGCATAGTGAAGCTTTTGAAGACTTCCGAAACGATAAGAGGCGTCGTCATAGCGTCAAACCTGCAAGATGGAGGAAACAAGCAATTGCGTGTAGGGTTCGCGCGGATCGTCCAGCACCCGGTCGGTGAGACCGTGTTCGATGACGTCGCCGCCCTTCATCACCATCATGCGATGGGACAGCAGCCGCGCTACGGCCAGATCATGGGTAACGACGACGACGGCAAGGCCGAGATCATTGACGAGACCACGGACCAGATCGAGCAGGCGCGCCTGCACCGAGACATCGAGACCGCCCGTCGGTTCATCCATGAAGACGAGGCGCGGTGAGGTGACGAGATTGCGGGCAATCTGCAGGCGCTGGCGCATGCCGCCGGAGAAGGCGCGCGGCTGGTCGTCGATACGGTCGGTGCCGATTTCCACCCGCTCCAGCCATTCGCTGGCCGATTGCCTTATGTTGCCGTAATGCCGGTTGCCCACGGCCATCAGCCGCTCACCGACATTGGCGCCGGCCGAAACCGCCATTCGCAGCCCGTCCGCCGGGTTCTGGTGCACGAAGCCCCAGTCGGTGCGCATCAGGAAACGCCGTTCGGCCTCACCCATGTGGTAAAGGTCACGTACCGAACCGTCGCGCATGCGATATTCCACGCTGCCCGCCGTTGGCATCAACCGGGTGGAAATGCAGTTGAGAAGCGTGGTCTTGCCGGAACCGGATTCGCCGACAATGGCCAGAACCTCGCCCGGATAAAGCTCGAAGGAGACGTTGCGGCAACCGGCGCGGTCGCCGTAATATTTGGAAACGTCCCGGACTTTCAGAAGCGGTGCGTCGCTCATTCTGCGGCCTCCTTCACATCCGCCAGCATATGGCCCTTGTGGCCATGGGCACGGCGGTCCTCGCAATGGTCGGTATCGGAGCAGACGAACATCCGCCCGCCCTTATCATCAAGCACCACTTCGTCCAGATAGACATTCCCCGCGCCGCACAGTGCGCAGGGCTTGTCGAAGCGCTGGATTTCAAAGGGGTGATCCTCGAAATCCAGGCTGACGACGTCGGTATAGGGCGGTACGGCATAGATGCGCTTTTCGCGCCCGGCGCCGAACAGTTGCAGGGCGTCCGACATATTCATTTTCGGATTGTCGAATTTCGGGGTCGGCGAGGGGTCCATCACATAACGCCCGGCAACCTTCACCGGATAGGCATAGGTGGTGGAGATGCGGCCGTTGCGGGCGATGTCCTCGTAAAGCTTGACGTGCATCAGACCGTATTCCTCTAGCGCGTGCATGACGCGGGTTTCGGTCTCGCGTGGCTCGAGGAAACGCAAGGGCTCGGGAATGGGAACCTGATAGACCAGAACCTGACCGGAATGCAGTTCTTCTTCCGGAATGCGGTGCCGCGTCTGGATGATGGTCGCATCCCTGGTGCGGGTGGTGACGGCAACATTCGCCACCTTCTGGAAGAAAGCGCGGATGGAGACCGCGTTGGTGGTGTCGTCGGCGCCCTGGTCGATGACCTTCAGCACATCGTCGGGGCCGACGATGGAGGCGGTCAGCTGCACGCCGCCGGTGCCCCAGCCATAGGGCATGGGCATTTCACGGGAAGCGAAGGGGACCTGGTAACCGGGAATGGCGATGGCCTTCAGGATAGCCCGGCGGATCATCCGCTTGGTCTGTTCGTCCAGATAGGCGAAGTTGTAGGCAGCCAGCCCGTCGTCAAATGAAACTTCTTCAAGCATTGCGCGTTAACCTTGCGAAAAAAGGAGTACAAGCTCATGGAGATTGGAATTCTTGCAGCCGTGTTCTTTGCTGTGTTTGCAGCATCGACCGTCTTTTGCGCTTACTGGTTTGGTGAGCAGCACAGCCGCTGAGCTATTCGGCCGCATCGCCCATCCATTCCGCGCCATCAGCGTTGATCGCCTCGAAATCGGCGCGCATTTTCCTGACCAGACCGAGCTCGGCCTGGAAATCCACGTAATGCGGCAGTTTCAGGTGTTCGACGAAACCCGTTGCCTGCACGTTGTCGGCGTGTGAGATGACGAATTCCTCATCCTGCGCCGGCGCAACGACATCTTCGCCGAATTCACCGGCCCGCAGCGCCCTGTCGACCAGCGACATGGCCATCGCCTTGCGTTCGCTCTGACCGAAGACCAGACCGTAACCGCGGGTGAACTGCGGTGGCGCCTTGGCCGAACCCTTGAACTGGTTGACCATCTGGCATTCGGTAACCCGGATGTCGCCGAGGGAAACAGAAAAACCGAGTTCCGGTACGTCCAGTTCGATTTCCACGTCGCCAATGCGGATTTCGCCGACGAAGGGGTGTGTGCGGCCGTAACCGCGCTGTGTCGAATAGGCGAGCGCGAGGAGGAAGCCCTCGTCGCCGCGCGCCAGCGATTGCAGGCGCAGGTCGCGTGGCATCGGAAATTCCATCGGCTCACGCGTCAGATCGCCGGCAATATGATCGTCAGGCATATCGCCATCGCTTTCGATTAGCCCTTCTTCGGCGAGAATGTCGGAAACCCGCATGACATAATCCGGTTCGCCTTCACGAATGGCAGCGGTTTCGACAGCCTCGTCTTCGAGCAGCGAAGGGTCGAGCAGGCGATGGGTATAGTCGAAGGTCGGCCCCAGCAATTGCCCGCCCGGCAAGTCCTTGTAGGTTGCCGAAACGCGTCGCTGCACCGTCATGTCCGCCGTATTGACCGGCAGCGAATAGCCGAAGCGCGGCAACGTGGTGCGGTAGGCGCGCAGCAGGAAGATGGCCTCGATCATGTCACCGCGCGCCTGCTTGACGGCAAGGGCTGCAAGCGACTGATCGTAGAGCGAGGCTTCCGCCATGACGCGGTCGACGGCGAGTGAAAGCTGCGAAACGATCTGCGCGACCGTCATCGCCGGCAGGTCGCGGTCTCCGCGCCGCTTGTCGGCCAGAAGCCGGTGGGCGTTGGCGATGGCGGTTTCCCCGCCTTTGACAGCAACATACATCTTATGCCTCCACGGGTTTAATGCGCGTCGTGCGCGGCAGGCAGACGAATTTATCGCCGGCCGTCAGGATGACATCGACGCCGCGCGGGAAGATGGCGTTGTTCTCCGCCCACAGCCTCGGGAATATGTCCGGCAGGCCGGTTGGGCTGATGATGTTGATGTGGCGGATGCCGGGGCCGGACAGCAGCAGTTCCTGTCCGCCATCGAGATCGGGCAGCTCAATGATGACCGTGGTGGAACGGTCGGGATATTCCTGGCTTCCCTGGGCGAAGAGGCCGAAGGAAGCTATGGCGCTGCCCGCCTCGATAACGGCGAAATGTGCAGCGCTTTTTTCTTCCGTCGCAATTGCCCCGGTGTGAAATCCGACCCAGCCCGGCACCGCAGTCTTGCGCAGCGCGCCGCTCAGCCAGACCGGCGTGTCATGATCGCAGAGCGCCAGCAGAACCGCGCCAGTTGCAGGAGCAAGCGGTAGCGGCGGGGCGACCGCGGTTTCGATTGTCTGCGGTGTGCCCGGACGCGCCATGCCGTCCATCAGTTTCTTGAAAATCCGCTGGGAATCGAAGACGGCGCTGGAAAAGCCGCCTGTCAATGCTTCGGCCTTTACACCCATCAATCCTCTCCTCTAACCATGGTGAAGAAATCGACCCGCGTGGCGGCGGTTTCTTTGGTTTTGCGCTGTTTTTCCTCGTTCAGTCTTTTTTCGACCGGTGAGAGCAGCTCGGTTTCAATGAAGTCGCGGGTCGGGTTTTCCTGCCAGAGAGCGTCGAAAACGGCCGCATACCAGGCCTTCTTGCGGCCGGTGCCGAGAACATGGGCATGGCCGACAGTGCCGGAAGCAAGCTTGATCGTCGCGCGGGTAACGGTGGTTTCACCCAGATTGAAAGGCGCGCCGCCGCCGCCGATACGGCCCTTGACCATGACGAGGCCGGTTTCCGGCCCACGCACGTTTTCCGTCTGCGGGCTGGCGTCCTGCCGGTTCCAGACCGCCTCAAGTTCCTGAACGGTGGCGCGGGCAAGAAGTGCCGCCACCCGCTTCCTTTCGCTAAGTATATTCGCAACTTCGTTATTCATCGCTTGACCTCTAATGTCTATTGATATAGACAACTATACAATATAAGCTACAATTAACGTCGATGAATGACAAGCGTGTGACATGAGCCCTGCAGCAGCGATGAAAAGAAAGAACGGCGTGGCGCTCTGGCGGCAGATTGCCGACAGGATCAGGGGCGAGATCGCGGCGGGCGATCACGACGAAACCGGCATGTTGCCGCCGGAAATGACACTGGCCGAAAAATTCGGCGTCAACCGCCATACCGTCCGAAGCGCCATTGCCGCACTGGCGAGCGAAGGCATCCTCGAGCCGAGGCAGGGGCGCGGCACGATGATTGCCCGCAAGGAACGGCTGAGTTTTCCGATCTCACTGCGCACACGCTTCACGGCAGGCATCGGCGATCAGGTGAAGGAAATGGAGGCGCTGCTTCTTTCCCACACGACCGAGCCTGCAAGTGCCGATCTGGCAGCGCGGCTGCAATTGCAGACCGGTGCACCGCTCGTGCGTCTGGAGACCCTGCGCAAGGCCGACACCCGGCCGGTGTCCCGTTCGACCACATGGTTTCCGGCGGATCGCTTTGCCGGAATAGGCGAGGCCTATCAGAAAAGCGGCTCGATTACGGCCGCTTTCAAGGCGCTCGGCGTGGCGGACTACGTGCGTATTTCTACTGTCATTTCTGCAAGCCACGCAGATACGCAGGATCTGGCCGATCTTGAATTGTCGCCGGGTGCCATCCTGCTCGTCACCCAAGCGCTGAATGCCGATATGGATGGCGTGCCGGTGCAATATGCCGTCAGCCGATTTTCGGCCGATACCGTCGAATTCACGGTGGAAAATTAGGGTACAGGCTTATTCCGCCTGCGAAAGACCGAGCACATCCAGCATGGAATAGAAGCCCGGCTTCTTGTCGAAGGCCCAGACAGCCGCCGTAATCGCGCCGCGTGCGAAAATGGAGCGGTCGCCGGCATAGTGGGAAAGCTCGACGCGCTCACCCTCGCCGGCAAAGATCACCGAATGTTCACCGATCACCGAACCGCCGCGCAGCGTGGCGAAACCGATGGTGCCGGTCTCCCGCGCACCCGTATGTCCGTCGCGCACGCGCACCGAGGAGGTGGTGAGATCGACCCTGCGGCCGGCCGCCGCCGCTTCGCCAAGCAGAAGTGCCGTACCGGACGGCGCATCCACCTTGTGCTTGTGGTGCATTTCCAGAACTTCGATATCCCAGTTCTGCGCATCCAGTGCCTGCGCCGCCTGCTGCGTCAAAACACTGAGCAGGTTGACGCCGAGGCTCATATTGCCCGACTTGACGATGCGCGCATGGCGCGATGCCGCCTTGAATTTTTCCTCGTCTTCGGGGGAGCAGCCCGTGGTGCCGATGACATGCACGATGCGTGCCTGCGCGGCGAGGCCGGCGAAGGTGACACTGGTTGCCGGTGAGGTGAAGTCGATAACGCCTTCCGCATGCAGGAACGCCTGCAGTGGATCGCTTGTGATTTCGACGCCAATCGGGCCGAGACCGGCAATCTCGCCGGCATCGCGGCCGACAAAGGCCGAGCCCTCACGCGCGACGGCGGCATGCAGCTGGACGCCTGGTGTCTGGTGAATGAGGCGGATCAGCGCCTGTCCCATGCGGCCCGCCGCGCCGACCACCACCAGTTTCATGCCGCTGTTGCCCATGCTGTCACTCACTTCTCATGTCGGGCGGATCGAGACCCGCCGGTATCGGACGTTTGATATTTGCAGCGGTGACGTTAAAGACCAGCCGCTCGCTTCGCAAGCGTCACATGGGAAGGGTAGCCGCTTTGAGAGGAGAGCGGTCAGGCTCTCCAGCGCCGCCCATCCAGCGCCAGGCCGAAATCGGAAGGCGTTCTCGCATAGGTGGCAAGGCCGGAAAGCGCCGCCTGCGGATGGGTGACCACGAAGGTCGGAATGGTCCGCATCAGCGCGCTGTGTGGCGCCTTGTCTTCGAACGCGGCCCGGAATTCCGGGCTCTTCAGCGCCGGGATGATCTTCTGCGAAATGCCGCCGGCGAGATAAACGCCGCCCTTGGCCATGAAAATCAACGCAAGATCGCCAGCCACACGGCCGAGATAGGTGCTGAAAAGCGAAAGCGTTTCTTTTGCTTGCGCATTCTGGCCCGAAAGCCCCTGCGAGGTGATGTCGGCCGGGTCGGAAAAGACCGGTTCGATGCGATCGGTCTTGCAGATGGCGCGGTAGAGATTGACCAGTCCGCGTCCGCACAGGATCTGCTCGCCGGCAACACGGCCCTCAATGGTTTCGATATGCGGGAAAACCGCATAATCACGCGCGCTCCTTGGGCCGACATCGATATGGCCGCCCTCACCGGGTACCGGGAACCACATATGGCGGGCGTAAACCAGACCGGCGACCCCGAGGCCCGTGCCAGGTCCGAGAACGACACGCGACGCCAGCATGTCTTTCTTGCCGGAGCCGATAGGTTCGCGGTTGTCGTCGTCAAGCGCTGCAATCGCCAGAGCCTGTGCTTCAAAATCATTGATGACGATGACGTCCTTCAGGCCGAGATTAGCCAGCATGCTCTTCGGCTTGACGACCCAGTGGCAGTTGGTGAGCGGTATCTCGTCGCCTTCGATAGGGCCGGCAATCGCAAGAATGGTCGAGACCGGCTGAAGCGAGGTCTTGTCCAGAACCGCCTGCTGGATGGCGTCGTCGATCGTCGGGTATTCCGCGGTCTTTACCGTGGTCAGGTGTACGGGGTCCGCAAAGGAATCGATCAGAATGGAAAAGCGGGCATTGGTGCCGCCGATGTCGCCAAGAAGGATCGGAAAGGACAGATATTCGGTATCGGACGTCTTCGGCATTGCCTGTTCCATATTGGTGGGTGCGGGTCAGTCGGCGGAGTTGAAATCGATCAGGTTTTCTGCGGTGGCGCGGTTGAGCGCCATGGGAATGTCGTAAACCGTGGCAAGCCGGGTCAGCGCTTTCACATCCACATCATGCGGCATGGCCGTCAGCGGGTCGGTGAAAAAGATCAGCATATCCACCTCGCCGGTGGCGATCATCGCTCCGATCTGCTGGTCGCCGCCAAGCGGCCCGCTTTTCAGACGAATGACCTCGAGCCCCGGGCAGGCTTCCTGTACCCGCCCGCCGGTCGTGCCGGTGGCGACGATCCTGAAATTGGAGAGCGCCTTCTGGTGATGACGGGCGAAATCCGCCATATCGTCTTTTTTCTCGTCGTGAGCGATGAGCGCGATACAGCGTTGCCCTTCCATGGTCCCAGCCTGTCCCCGTAAAGAATTAAATCGATTTGAAGCCTTCTATAACAGCTTGCCGCCATTTGAAAAGGGAAGCTGTTGAATGCCTCATTTCTGTTTCAGTTCAATGTCGGACGTTGGGTCGGAAGCGGAATATCCGAAGGTGGCTGCAGGGTCGGAGCGTTCTGAATGACCTGTTCGACGCTTTGCTGGCGCACGGCCTGAACCGGTGCTGGGGAATAGGCCTGCGCAGCAATACCCTCGGGGTTGGCGGAAGGGGCGGCAGCCACGGCGGCGCAGGCGGCGGGCAGGTCGGAGACCATCACCTGTCGCGGTTTCACCGGCTTGGCGTTAGGGTCCTTCTTCGGTGCTGCCCATGGTTCCTTGGAAAACCACCAGGCGAGCGACTTGTCGCAGCCATCGCCCTTGCCCACGGCCGCCTGCGGCTTGCAGTTCGGCGCGCCGGGCGGGCATTCGAGGCGGATATGGAAATGTTCGTCATGCCCATAGATCGGCCTGATCTTGCCCATGAAGGTGCGGTCGCCGGTCCATGTCTGGCAAAGCTTCTGCTTGATGGCCGGGTTGACGAAGACGCGTTCCACTTGCGGATAGCTCGCCGCCATCATCACCAGCCGGGCATTGAGCGGCGACCATTTGCGATCATCGACCGTCAGAAATTTGCTCTTGTCCAGCATGGAGATGAACGGCACCGTTTCGCGCTGCTCCACGCTCAGCCGGGGATTAGGCATCGGCCGCCACCAGACATCCACATCGAGGCCGATCTGATGCGAGGCATGGCCGGTCAGCATCGGCCCGCCGCGCGGCTGGGAAATATCGCCGAGCAGCAGGCCCGGCCAGCCGATTTTCTGCGCATCCTGTGAAAACCGCTCAAGGAAGGAAATCAGCTGCGGCTGGCCCCAGCGCCGGTTGCGTGAAAGCCGCATGGCCTGCCAGCCGGGACCGTCCGTCGGCATGGCGATGGCGCCGGACTGGCAGCCCTTGGCATAAGAGCCGATCGGCTGGGAGGCCGCAGCGGAGGGCAGGGCCATATGGCCGAACACTTCTTTCGCAGGCCGGTCCTCGGCCGATGCGGTTTCCATCTGCAACTGCAGCGCGGAGACGACGGAAATCGCCAGCATGGCCGCCTTGAAAATTCTGGATGATCCCGCCGTCATATAGCCGTGTCCGTCCGATCAGATGATTCTCTTCCCCGCAGAATAAACTGGAACGGGATTTTGTTGAAACCATGTTTCGCCCCACATCCCGCAAAGCGCGGGGATAACGACGCCGATAAAGAGCTTGTGAGCCAGCGCATCTGTTTTTTGACAATCTTTGTTTTATGCTCTCTTCAACAAACACTAAAACAGGGAACTTCCCGAATGATATTGGCGCCATTGAAATCCCGTTTCCTCATCGCTCTTGCGGCATCCGCCATGCTGATACCGGCGGCGGCCTCCGCCCAGTCTGCGGATGTGTGGCGCAAGGGGATTTCGACGGTCGGGGAGCTGAAACATCCGGATGGTTTCGATCATTTCGACTATGTGAACACCAAGGCCCCGAAAGGCGGCGCGCTTCGCCTGTCGACGACGGGAACCTTCGATACGCTCAATCCGCTGCTCGCCAAGGGCGAGGCGGCGACCGGCCTTTCGCTGGTTTTCGATACGCTGATGAAATCGACGGAAGAGGAACTCTCGGCCTCCTACGGGCTTCTGGCAGAGGGCGTCAGCTATCCCGACGACATCTCCAAAGCCACGTTCCGGCTGCGGGCGGAGGCCAAATGGGCGGACGGCAAACCGGTAACCCCGGAGGATGTCGTTTTCAGCTTCGAAAAGGCCAAGGACCTGAGCCCGCAGCTCGCCACCTACTATACCCACGTCACCAAGGCGGAGGTGAGTGGCGAAAGGGACATCATCTTCACCTTCGATGAAAAGAACAATCGCGAGCTGCCGCAGATCGTCGGGCAATTGCTCATCGTTCCCAAGCACTGGTGGGAGGCCGCAGGTCCGGACGGCAAGCCGCGTGATATCTCCCGTGGCACGCTGGAGCCGGTGATGGGCTCCGGCCCCTACAAGATCGCCTCGCTGTCTCCCGGTTCCACGATGACCTATGAGCGTCGCGACGATTATTGGGGCAAGGACGTCAATGTGAATGTCGGGATGAACAATTTCAAAACCATCACCTACAGCTTCTTTTCCGATCAGGATGTGGAATTCCAGGCCTTCAAATCCGGCACCGTCGATTTCCGGCAGGAAGCCTCATCCAGCCGCTGGGTCACGGGTTATGATTTTCCGGCCGTCAAGGAAGGCCGCGTCAAGAAAGAGGAACTGCCGAATATCTACCGCTCCGTCGGCATCATGCAGGCCTTCGTGCCGAACATGCGCCGTGAAAAGTTCCAGAACCCCAGCCTGCGCAAGGCGCTCAATTACGCCTTCGATTTCGAGGAACTGAACCGCACATTGGCTTACGGCCAGTTCCAGCGCATCAACAGCTTCTTCATGGGCAGCGAGCTCGCCTCTTCCGGCCTGCCGACCGGGCGCGAGCTGGAACTCTTGCAGGAGTTGAAGGATCAGGTTCCGCCGGAAGTCTTCACCACCGAATACCGCAACCCGGTGGCAGGCGATCCCGCCAAGCAGCGCGACAATCTGCGCGAGGCGGTGAAGCTGATGAAGGACGCCGGTTACGAGCTGCGTGGCAACCGCATGGTCAATGTGGCAACTGGACAGCCGCTGGATATGGAATTCCTGATCGATTCCTCGGGCATGGAACGAACCATCCTGCCCTATGTCCAGAACCTCAAAAAGATCGGCATCAATGCCACGATCCGCACGGTTGATGCCTCGCAATATACCAACCGCACCCGCAGCTTCGATTTCGACATCGCCGTCAAGCTCTGGGCGACATCGGCCAATCCCGGCAACGAACAGGCGGATTTCTGGGGCTCGGCCGCCGCCGACCGGCAGGGGTCCAACAACCTTGCCGGCATCAAGAACCCGGCCGTCGATGCGCTGGTCAGAAAGGTCATATTTGCGCCCAACCGGGATGAGCAGGTGGCCGCGGCGCGGGCGCTCGACCGGGTGCTTCTGGCAAACAGCTATGTCATTCCGCAATTTTACCGCGGCGAGATGTTCATCGCTTACTGGAACACGCTCACCCGCCCTGAAAACCTGCCCGAATATGGCATCGGTTTTCCGGAAGCTTGGTGGTCAAGCCAGGCCGCAAACTGACGCCGGCCTTGCTTTCGCGCCGAAGGCTTGATTCACATAGGGCGATACGAATCGCTTGGAGCGCGGAAGAGCGCTTTTGAGGAAAGGACAGGGTTTGAGAGAGACGAAAACCGCTGACATATCGGCTGGGAACAAAGGCTGATGGGCGCCTATATCCTCAGACGTCTGGCGCTGATGATCCCGACCATCATCGGTATCATGGGCATTTCGTTTCTCGTCATCCAGTTTGCACCGGGCGGACCGGTGGAGCAGGTCGTCGCGCAGCTGACGGGGCAGGGCGACAGTGCCTCCGACCGGCTTTCTGGCGGCGGCGATCTTATGGGCCAGTCCGGCGGCTTCGATGAAAGCGGCTCGAAATATCGCGGTGCGCAGGGTCTCGATCCGGAACTGATCGCAAAACTCGAAAAACAGTTCGGTTTCGACAAGCCGCCGCTCACCCGTTTTCTCGAAATGATGTGGAATTACATCCGCTTCGATTTCGGCGACAGCTTCTTCCGCAATTCCTCGGTCATTGATCTCATCATCGACAAGCTGCCGGTTTCGGCGTCGCTCGGCTTCTGGATTCTGATCATTTCCTACATCATCTCGATCCCCCTCGGCATCAAGAAAGCCGTTTCCGACGGTTCCACCTTCGATGTCTGGACTTCGGGCGTCATCATCATCGGTTATGCGGTGCCGAGCTTCCTCTTCGGCATCCTGCTCATCGTGCTTTTCGCTGGCGGATCTTTCTTCGACTGGTTCCCGTTGCGCGGCCTTGTGTCCGATAACTTTGCCGAACTGAACTGGTGGCAGAAGATCATCGACTATTTCTGGCACCTGACCCTGCCGCTGATCGCGCTGTCGCTTTCGGCTTTCGCGACGACGACGCTTCTCACCAAAAATTCCTTCATCGACGAGATCAAGAAGCAATATGTCATCACCGCTCGCGCCAAGGGTCTCACCGAACGCAGGGTTCTCTATGGTCACGTCTTCCGCAATGCGATGCTGATTGTGATCGCTGGTTTCCCGGGCGCCTTCATCTCGGCCTTTTTCACCGGCTCGCTGCTGATCGAGAACATCTTCTCGCTGGATGGTCTCGGCCGCCTTGGTTATCTCTCGGTTGTGAACCGTGATTACCCGATCGTGTTCGGCACGCTCTTCATCTTCTCACTGATGGGCCTCGTCGTTGGCCTGATTTCCGACCTCATCTACACATGGATCGATCCGCGTATCGACTTCGAGCGGAGGGACGTGTGATGACGCTTGCCCCCACCGCCGCTACTGAAACACTGGTAAAGCCGAAGCGCCCGTGGTTTTCGCCGACCACCAAGCGCCGCTGGCAGAATTTCAAGGCGAACCGGCGCGGCTACTGGTCCTTCTGGCTGTTTCTGATCCTGTTTTTCCTGAGCCTGATCGCGGAATTCATCGCCAATGACAAACCCATTCTCGCTTCCTACAAGGGTGAGATTCTGGTGCCGGTCATGGTCGATTATCCCGAGGAGAAATTCGGCGGCTTCCTGGCCCAGACCGACTACAAATCCTCCTTCATTCAGGATGAGATCAACGCCAATGGCTGGATGATCTGGCCGCCGATCCGCTATTCCTACCAGACGGTCAACTCCAATATTCCGCATTCGGCGCCCACCGCGCCCTTCTGGCTGATGGACAAAAAGGATCGCTGCTCGGCCTACCCGCAGGGCAATGCCGATCCCGGCTGCACGCTCGGCAATCTCAACTGGCTCGGAACCGACAATCAGGCACGCGATGTCACAGCGCGAATGATCTATGGTTTCCGTATTTCCGTGCTGTTCGGCCTGACGCTGACCATCGCGTCGGCGCTGGTCGGCGTCACCGCCGGCGCCATTCAGGGCTATTTCGGCGGCTGGACGGACCTGCTTCTACAGCGTTTCATCGAAATCTGGTCGTCCATGCCGGTGCTCTACATCCTGCTCATCATCGCGGCCATTCTTCCACCCGGTTTCTTCGTGCTGCTCGGCATCATGCTGCTGTTCTCATGGGTCGGCTTTGTCGGCATTGTGCGTGCGGAATTCCTGCGCGCCAGAAACTTCGAATATGTCCGCGCTGCCCGTGCGCTCGGCGTCGGCAACTGGACGATCATGTTCCGGCATCTTCTGCCCAACGCCATGGTGGCAACGCTGACCTTCCTGCCGTTCATCCTTTCCGGTTCGATCACGACGCTCACCTCGCTCGATTTCCTCGGTTTCGGCATGCCGCCGGGATCGCCGTCGCTGGGCGAGATGATCGCGCAGGGCAAGAACAACCTTCAGGCCCCCTGGCTTGGCCTCACTGCGTTTTTCACCATGTCCATCATGCTTTCGCTGTTGATTTTCGTCGGTGAAGCGGTGCGCGACGCCTTCGATCCACGCAAGACGTTCCGGTGATCGCCATGACGGAAAAAACCATCCAGCCGCTTCTCTCCGTCCGTGACCTTTCGGTCACCTTCCATCAGGGTGGCGCGACCAGCGTTGCCGTCGATCACGTCTCCTTCGACCTGATGCCGGGCGAAGTCGTCGCCCTCGTTGGCGAATCCGGCTCCGGCAAATCCGTGACCGCGAACTCCATTCTCAAATTGCTGCCCTATCCGGCGGCAAGCCACCCGTCCGGGAAAATCCTGTTTGACGGCAAGGATATGCTGACCCTGCCGGAGCGATCCCTGCGTGCGGTGCGGGGCAACGACATCACCATGATTTTCCAGGAGCCGATGACCTCGCTCAACCCGCTCCACACCATCGAGCGGCAGATCGGCGAGATTCTGGAGCTGCACCAGGCAATCACCGGGGCTGAGGCGCGGGCACGCACGCTGGAACTATTACTGCAGGTCGGCATCCGCGAGCCGGAAAAGCGCCTGAAGGCCTATCCGCATGAATTGTCCGGCGGCCAGCGGCAACGCGTGATGATCGCCATGGCGCTTGCCAACCGGCCGAAACTGCTGATCGCCGATGAGCCGACCACGGCGCTCGACGTGACAGTGCAGGCGCAGATCCTCGAGCTTCTGAGTGATCTGAAGACCAAGCACGGCATGTCCATGCTGTTCATCACCCACGACCTCGGCATCGTTCGCAAATTTGCCGATCGCGTCTGTGTCATGACCAAGGGCAAGATCGTCGAGACCGGCACCGTGGAGCAGGTGTTCACCGATCCGCAGCACGCCTATACGCGCCATCTCCTTGCAGCCGAACCCAAAGGCGAGCCGCCGCATTCCGATGCCAGCAAACCGGTGGTCATGCAGGGCGACGACATCAGGGTCTGGTTCCCGATCAAGGCCGGGCTGATGCGCCGGGTGGTCGACCACGTGAAGGCGGTTGATGGCATCGATATTACCCTGCGCGCCGGCCAGACGGTTGGCGTGGTGGGCGAATCCGGTTCGGGCAAGACCACGCTTGGTCTGGCGCTCTCCCGGCTGATCGCATCCAAGGGGCGCATCAGCTTCATCGGCCAGTCGATCGATCATTATTCCTATGAGATGATGAAGCCGCTCAGAAACCGGTTGCAGGTGGTGTTTCAGGATCCCTATGGGTCGCTCAGCCCGCGCATGTCGGTTGGCGAAATCGTCGCCGAGGGCCTGAAGGTGCACGAGCGGTCCCTGTCTGCCGATGAACGCGATACGCGTGTCGCCACCGCGCTGGAAGAGGTCGGTCTCGATCCCGCCACCCGCTGGCGGTATCCGCATGAATTTTCCGGCGGTCAGCGCCAGCGCATCGCAATCGCCCGCGCCATGGTGCTTAAACCCCGTTTCGTCATGCTGGACGAGCCGACATCGGCGCTCGACATGAGCGTGCAGGCGCAGGTCGTCGATCTGCTGCGCGATCTCCAGGCCAAGCACGAGCTTGCCTACCTCTTCATCAGCCACGATCTGAAGGTGGTGAAAGCGCTCGCCAATGACCTGATCGTCATGCGCCACGGCAAGGTGGTGGAGAGCGGCCCGGCGGCCGAGATTTTCGCCAATCCGCAGCAGGACTATACCAGAGCGCTGCTGGCGGCCGCCTTCAATATCGAGGCTGTCGAAACCAAAGCGGTGAGCCAGTAGGCCCATCGCTGTTTCTATTAAGGCAATGATTTTTCTGTTGCTTTGCGAAAAATGCCGACCCATGTTGCGATAGACGTGACGCGGAAACGGATTGATTGCCATGGCAGCGGATGTGATTGTTCTGGGAGCGGGGATCATCGGGGTCTCGGTCGCCCTGCAACTGGCCCGAAGGGGAAAATCGGTGGTGCTGGTCGACCGGCGCGGACCGGGCGAGGAGACCTCCTTCGGTAATGCCGGGCTGATCCAGAGAGAAGGTGTCGTGCCTTACGCCTTTCCGCAGGACCTGGCACTGCTGCTGCGTTATTCCCTGAACAACAGCATCGATGCCCGTTATCATCTCTCGGCTCTGCCGAAGATCGCGCCTTTTCTTGGCCGCTACTGGTATAATTCCGCAGCTACGCGCCACGCGGCGATTGCCCGTGCCTATGCGCCGCTGATCGAACATTCCGTCTCTGAACACAGCATTTTGGTCGATGAGGCGAAGGCTGGCGATCTGATCGTGAAGAATGGCTGGATGGAGGCTTACAGGACTGCCGCAAGGCGGGATGCCGACTATGCCTTCGCCGAGCGTCTGGCGCGTGACCATGGCATTTCCCACACGAAACTCGATGCTGATGAGCTTGCCTCCGTCGAACCGCATCTCAGCCGTGACTTCGTTGGCGGCCTGAAATGGAACGATCCCTGGTCGGTACTCGATCCGCACGCGCTGACACTCGCCTATCTCAGACTGTTTGAGAGCTACGGGGGGACCTTTGTCCGGGGCGATGCGTCGACGCTTAGCCAGACGGTAAGCGGTTGGACGGTGCGCACCGAAACCGGCGCAGTTGAAGCCGAGCATGCCGTCGTGGCGCTTGGTCCTTGGGCAGATACGGTGACGGAACGGCTTGGCTATCGCTTTCCGCTCGGCGTGAAGCGTGGCTACCACATGCATTATGCGCCGCAGGAAGGGACAAAGCTCAACAACTGGTTGATCGATGCCGAGCGCGGTTATTTTCTGGCGCCGATGCGCAAGGGCATCCGTCTAACGACGGGTGCTGAATTTGCCGAACGCGATGCGCCGAAATCCCCCGTGCAGATCGAGCGGGCGGAACGGGTGGCCCGTACCGTCTTTCCCCTTGGCGGCCGGCTGGATGCGGAGCCGTGGATGGGCGCACGCCCCTGCACGCCTGACATGATGCCGATTATCGGCAGGGCACCGCGCCACAGGACCTTGTGGTTTGCCTTCGGCCACGCTCATCACGGCCTCACACTTGGGCCGATCACCGGTCGAGTGCTGGCGGAAACCATGGCCGGCGAAACGCCTGTTATCGCCATCGACGCCTATCGTCCGGAAAGGTTCAATCCCTGATGGCCGAATCCGCTGGCCTTCCTGCGGCGGGCCACGTAACATAGGCTTATCAAAGGGGAAAAGGGGCAAACGTCATCATGGTGGCGAGGTTTCTCATCTATCAGCAGCAGGATGATTTTCGTTAGCGAAGCGCTTCCGCGCGCGAAACAGAAGAGAAACGGCCTGCTGGTGCATGATGGATGATATTGAAAACGCAAAGAAATTTTTCGCCGATAATCCCGATATCGAAATTCTCGAAGCCTTCGTCATAGACGCGAACGGCGTTCCGCGCGGCAAATGGATTCCGCGTGAGAGGGCGATCGACGTGCTCGAAAAGGGAATGGCAATTCCCCGCTCCGTTTATGCGCTGGATATCTGGGGCCGGGATGTGCACGCCGCGGGCCTTGCCGAAGGTACGGGCGATCCGGACGGTTTTTGTTTCCCCGTTCCCGGCACGCTATCGCGTGTGACATGGCTTGGCCGTCCGACGGCGCAGGTTCTGCTGGCGATGAAAAACCCGGATGGAACCGGCTTTTATGGCGATCCGCGCCATGTTCTGGCACAGGTTCTGAACGCCTATAAAAAGGCCGGCCTCACGCCGGTCGTGGCGACCGAGCTCGAATTTTATCTGATCGATCCAGTCCGCTCGGCGCTCGATCCGGTGCGACCGCCGCATAGCCGCGAGGGACGCTGGCACACGGGCCAGACGCAGGTTCTGTCGATTTCCGAATTGCAGGATTTCGAGGATGTCTTCCACGATATAGCCACAGCCTGCCGGGCACAGGGCGTGCTTGCCGATACGACGCTGCGCGAAAACGGGCCGGGGCAATATGAGATCAACCTCAACCATGTGCCGGACGCCTTGCAGGCCGCCGATTTCGCCGTCTTCCTGAAACGCATCGTCAAGGGCGTGGCGCGGCGGCATGAGCTCGACGCCACCTTCATGGCCAAGCCTTACGGCTTGCAGGCCGGCAACGGCATGCATGTGCATTTTTCCGTTCTCGATAAGGACGGCAGGAACATCTATGCTGGCGAAAACGGCCCGTCGGATGCACTGATGCATTCGGTTGGCGGCCTGTTGGAAAACATGGGGGAAAGCATGGCGATCTTCGCCCCCCATGCCAATTCCTATCGTCGCCTGACGCCGAGCGAGCATGCGCCGACCTACGCTTCATGGGGCATCGACAACCGCTCGGCTGCGGTGCGCGTCATCGTTGCCAGCAAGGCCGCGACGCGTATCGAACACCGGGTCGCCGGGGCCGATACCAATCCCTATCTGGTTGTGGCGATGATCCTGAGTGCCGCACTTGCCGGCATGAAGGAAAAGCGCCAGCCCGGCGGTGCGATCGCCGGTGACAGTCACGCGATCAATCACGAACCGCTGCCCACCAACTGGGATTATGCCCTGCAGCGCTTCACGCGCTCGAGCTTTGCCTATGCGACGCTCGGCCAGAAGTACCGCACGCTGTTTTCCGCCTGCAAACAGCAGGAGCTTTCCGAATTTTCCCTGCGCGTAACCGACGTCGAATATGACGCCTATATCAGGACGGTGTGAGAAATGGCTGAGGTAACGACGATCCCCAATCCTGGCCACACATCCTCGTGGTATGCGGCCTCCGCCAATGTCAAATCCGTGCGGCCAACGCTCGAAGGCGCGCTGGAAGCCGATGTCTGCATCATCGGTGGCGGTTTCACCGGTATTTCCGCAGCACTTGAACTCAGTGAACGTGGTTATGCCGTCATCGTGCTGGAAGGCGTGCGGGTCGGCTTCGGCGCCTCGGGCCGCAATGGCGGCCAGATCGTCAACGGTTACAGCCGTGATCTCGAAACCATCGCCGGGCGTTATGGCAACGAAAAGGCAGTTAAACTCGGGGAAATGTCGCTGGAAGGCGGCGCGATCATCCGTGAGCGCATCGCCAAATACGTCATCGATTGCGATCTCGTCGATGGTGGCTTCTTTGCCGCCTTCACGCCGAAACAGATCCGCGAGATGGAGGCTCACAAGGCTCATTGGGAAAAGCACGGCCATGGCGGGCTGGAAATGGTCTCCAGGGCGGATGTCGGCACTTATGTAAAGTCCGACCGTTATGCCGGTGGCATGATCGACCGCCTCGGCGGCCACATCCACCCGCTCAATCTGGTGCAGGGCGAGGCTGCGGCGGCCGAAAGCCTCGGTGCCCGCATATTCGAAAATTCACGGGTTATCTCGGTAGAACAGGGTGCAAACCCCGTGGTGCGCACGGCGACGGGCAGCGTGAAGGCGAAATATGTGCTCGTCTGCGGTAATGCCTATCTCGGCACATTGCTGCCGGAAATCGGCGAGCGGATGATGCCGGTCTCAAGTCAGGTCATGGCGACGGAGCCGCTGGATGCCGATCTGATCGAGGCGCTTTTGCCCGCCGATTATTGCGTCGAGGATGCCAATTACATTCTCGATTATTACCGCCGCACCTCGGATAACCGTCTGCTTTACGGCGGCGGCATCGGTTATGGCGGCAGCGACCCGGCCGACCTGACCGGCGTTATCCGCCCAAACATGCTGAAGACCTTTCCGCAACTGGAAAAGACCAGGATCGACTTCGCCTGGAGCGGCAATTTCGCGCTGACGCTGACGCGCATCCCGCATATGGGCAGGCTTTCGGACAATATCTATTTTTCGCATGGCGACAGCGGCCATGGCGTCACGACCACACATCTGCTCGGCAAGATACTGGGCGAGGCCGTTGCCGGCCACGCCGAACGTTTCGATATCTGGAGTTCGCTGCCGAACTATCCTTTCCCCGGCGGCAAGACCTTCCGTGTGCCGCTGACCGTGCTTGGCGCCTGGTGGTACGGCATGCGGGACAGGCTCGGCTTTTAGAGCATTTCCAGCAAAAGCGCGAAGCGGTTTCGCGTGCGGAAATGCAATGAAACAGGGAGTTAGAACGTCACTGTTTTAAGGCCGGAAAGCGCATTTTTCGCGATTTCTTCCGGTGTGGTGTCGATGCTGACGGTGACGACGCCCGGTTCGCCGGTCGGCACTTCCAGCGTGGCAAGCTGGGTCTGAAGCAGCGAGAGCGGCATGAAATGGCCCTTGCGTTCACCCATGCGCCGGCTGAGAAGCTCCAGGCTGCCATCCAGATAAACGAAAGCAAGCGGGCTGCCGGTGGCCGTGCGAAGCCGGTCGCGATAGATTTTCTTGAGTGCCGAGCAGGAAACGACGACACCGTTGCCTTCGCTGCCCTTGCGCAGTTCCGCGCCGATCAGGTCAAGCCAGGGCCAGCGATCTTCGTCCGTCAGTGGAATGCCCTCGGACATTTTATCGACATTGGCTTTCGGGTGAAGCTTGTCGCCTTCAATAAAAGCGATGCCCAGTTTTTCCGCCAGCTCCTCTGCGACCGTGGACTTGCCAGAGCCGCTCACTCCCATCACGACGATTGCCTGTGTCACCCGAACCTCTGATGTTTCTGTTTCGACGGTCAGCCCCTAACATGTGCGGCTGACGTCGGGAACATAAAAATACGGAGCTTGCCCGTGTCAGTGCCCGGTTTTGCGGGCTGCTGCTCTTTCCAGCGCGGAAAAAGCAGAGTGGATGAGAACCGCAAGTGCGGCGACGATCAGCCCGCCCTGCAGGATGAAGGCGAGATTGTTGGATTGCAGGCCGGCGATGATCACTTCGCCAAGCGTGCGCGCCGCTACCGTGGAGCCGATGGTGGCTGTTGAAAGGCTGATGACTGCTGATAACCGGATGCCTGCAAGAATGGCGGGTAACGCAAGCGGCAGTTCCACTTTGACAAGCCGCTGCCAGCCGGTCATGCCGCTGCCTCTGGCGGCATCCATTACGGTGGCGGGCAGGGTGGTAAGCCCGGTCAGCGTATTTTCGAACACCGGCAGCAACGCGTATAAAAACAGCGCAATAAGCGTCGGTTTCTCCCCGAAACCGATCATCGGCACCGCAAGCGCCAGTACCGCCACGGGCGGGAAGGTCTGACCGATATTGACGATGCTGCGCGACAGCGGCAGGAAATCCGCCCCGAAAGGCCGGGTGACGAGAACTGCAAGCGCACCCGCTACCAGCGTGGCCAGCCCCGTGGCGATCGCCACGGTGGTCAGATGCGAGAGGGTGAGGGAGAGAAGATTGGCCTGCGTGTAGATCGCCGGTGCATTGGCCTGCACGAGAGGGCGGAATATCGGCGCGAAGATTTGCGGCGCTGCAAGAAAGACGATCAGCACCAGCACCAGAAAGCCGATTGCAAGGAAAGAGGCCGCGTTTTTCATGAGGCTCCGGCAGCACGCTGGAGGAGAACGTCCCGCCGCACCCGGCCGGCGAGCTGGCCGTCGTCCTTGACGACCGGCAGGACATCGCAGCCCGCCCATAACATCGCTGACAGGGCATCGCGCTGGCTTGTATGTTCGGTGAGCGGTTCGCCCTCGGCGCTTCCCGGCTCCACGATGTCAGCAATCGAGAGAACAGACAGCAGTTTCAGCGCACGTTCGTTTTCGCCGATCATAGTGCGTACGAAATCGGTTGCCGGTTTCAGCACCAGTTCGGCCGGCGGGCAATCCTGCACGATGCGGCCCTTGTCCATCACGGCAATGCGATCCGCCAGATGAAAGGCCTCGTCCATATCGTGTGTGACGAGGACGATGGTGACGCCGAGCTTCTTCTGAATATCGAGAAGATCGTTCTGCGCCTTGGCGCGGATTACCGGGTCGAGCGCGCCGAAGGGTTCATCCATCAGCAAGATATTGGGCTCTGCGGCAAGCGCCCGCGCCACGCCGACACGCTGCTGCTGGCCGCCGGAAAGCTCATGCGGAAAACGGTCCGCATAAAGCGCGGGATCAAGCTGGAAGAGGTGCATCAACGCCTCGATCTTCGCCTCGATACGCTTGCGGTCCCAGCCGACCAACTGCGGAACGGTGGCGATATTCTCCGCCACCGTCCTGTGTGGAAACAGGCCATGGCCCTGAATGGCATAGCCGATCTGTCGGCGCAGTTTGTAACCCGGCATCGTGCTGACATCCTCGCCGTCGATCCAGATCGTGCCGGATGTCGGTTCCACCAGCCGGTTTATCATCCGCAGCAGCGTGGTTTTCCCCGATCCTGACGTGCCTACGATGACGGTGACGGTGCGCGGTGCGACGGTCAGTGACACCTGATCCACCACGGCCGCATCGCCATATCGTTTTGTGATGGTGTCGATCTCGATCATGCCTGTTGCTTTCCGCCTGCGCTGAAGAGATTGCTGTCGATGAGGGCATCGAGCGTGATCGCGGCGGCGAAGCCGAGGAGAACGGTCGGCACGGTGCCGAGCAGTACGAGGTCCATCGCCGTCTGCCCGATGCCCTGAAACACGAAAACGCCAAAACCGCCGCCGCCGATCAGCGCGGCGATTGTCGCCAGCCCGATATTCTGCACCAGTACGATGCGGATGCCGGTGAGGATGACCGGCATGGCCAGCGGAAACTCCACCCGCAGCAGCCTTTGCACCGGTGTCATGCCAAGCCCGCGCGCCGCTTCCCGAACCGTCTGCGAGACGCCGGAAAGGCCGACAACCGTGTTGGAAACCACCGGCAGCAGCGAATAGAGAAACAGCGCCACGAAGGCGGGTGCCATGCCGATGCCGGCGATACCGATCCTGGCCGCTCCCGGCACGGTGGCAGCAATCCATCCAAGCGGAGCGATCAGCAGGCCGAAGAGGGCGATGGAAGGGATGGTCTGGACGATATTGAGGCTGTTCAGCACGCCTGCCCGCAACCGCTCGACCTTGTAACTGAGTATCCCCAGCGGAATGCCTGCCACTGTCGCCGCGATCAGCGAGCCGATCGCAAGCTCCACATGCCGGACGGCCTCTGTCCAGAAAATATCGGCCCGGGCAGTATATTCCCTGATGATCGAGAGATCGTTCCAGAGACCGCTTGTCAGCACGGCTGCAAGTGCGGCAATGGCCATGAGCAATAGCAATATCCGGACAGCTGGCTTCGGCTGGAGACGTGCAATGCAATCCGTCGCGAGCAAAGCCAGCCCGGCAAACATCAGCCAGAAACCGCTCGCCGGTGAAATGCGGGCGAAACCATTACCCTCCGGTGTGAGGAAGGAGGCCGCCTGCCCGACAAAAACCGCCAGCGCCGCAAGAGAGACCAGGGCGGCTGCGAGTTTCAGCCGGGCCGGAATGCGCAGGAAAGCGATGAAGGCCGCAACGAGAATGATGGCGGCAAGGAGTGTTGCGGAAACGGATGGAAGTGCATCGAAGATCGCCCGTGCTTCGCCCTGAACGATCCGGTTGGCGCGAAACGTCATGAAAGGCGATACAAAAAGCGCATAAAGCAGCAGGCACGAAATCAGCACGCCCACCTTGTCAGGCCATTTCGTCAAATCCTGCTCCCCTGCACCCTGGTCCAGCGCTGGGCCGGAAGAGCGCTGCGGTTCCCGCAGCCCACCCCGGCACCATGATCGCTTACTTGACGAAACCGTTCTTTGTCAGGAAGTCGAGCGCCACGGTCTTCGCCTGCTCGCCACCCACCTGTACACGCGCATTCAGATCCTGCAGGGTCGCCAGATCGAGTTTCTCGAACACGGGCTTCAGCAGTTCCTCGATATTGGGGTGCTTTTTCAGAACCTCTTCACGAATGATCGGTGCGGGCTGATAGACTGGTTGCACATGTTTGTCGTCCTCCAGCACCACAAGACCCGAAGGCGCGATGCCGCCATCCGTGCCATAGACCATGGCGGCATTGGCATTGTTGGTCTGATTGGCGGCGGCGGCGATCGTGGCGGCCGTATCGCCGCCGGACAGCGTGATCAGCTGCTCCGGTTTCATGGTGAAACCATAGGTCGTCTGGAATGCCGGCAGGGCGGCGGCGGAATTGACGAATTCGGAGGAGGCCGCAAGAACCACCGCGCCGCCATCGGCGACATATTTGCCGAAATCGGAAAGCGTCTTCAGATTGTTCTTGTCGGCGACATCCTTGCGAAGCGCAATCGCCCAGGTGTTGTTGGCCGGAGAGGGCGTCAGCCAGACGATCTTGTTGGCGTCGTAGTCGAGCGTTTTCGCTTCTTCATAACCCTTGGCGGCGTCCTTCCACAGTGGGTCGTCGGCCTTGGAGAAAAAGAAGGCGGCATTGCCGGTATATTCCGGATAGATGTCGATCTCGCCGGCAGTGATTGCCTTCCTGACGACCGGGGTAGCACCAAGCTGGATGCGATCCGTCGTCTCGATATTGTTCTTGCTGAGGACGGCAAGGATGATGTTGCCGAGGACGCCGCCTTCCGTATCGATCTTCGACGACACCACCACCTGCGCCTGAGCGATGGAAACAGAAAGGGCGAACGCAAGTCCTGCGCCCGTCAACGTCATCAAGCGGTTCATGAATTTTCCTCCGGTGGGTCAGCCTGCCGAACAGGTGAAAGATCGCCGCCGCAATTGCGGCGGAGTGTTAACGACCGGGAGGGAAAAAGGTTGCAACGTCACCTGCAATTTGGCGTCCGGCGAGGCGCTTTGCGCTCACGGGGCGGCCATCAGCTCTCGTCGTTCCGTTTGCGCGCATCCTTGCCCATGACGAGTGGCATGAGCACGGAGAGAAACAGCAGCCTGATGACATGGTGGGAGCCGACATAGGCGGTATCGGCATGCATCATCACCGCCATCGCCGCCATGGTTTCGAGGCCGCCCGGCGCATAGGCGATCATCACGGCATTGAGCGGAACGCCGGTGACGCCGGAAATCATCCAGGCGATACTGCCGGCGATCACCATCACGGCAATGGTGACGACGAAGCCGGCCAGAAAACCCTTGCGCACTTCCATCAGCGACACATTGGAAAAACGCGTGCCGATGAGGCAGCCAATCAGCACATAGACCGGCAGGCTGAGCCAGGTGGGAACACCGCCTTCGGTAAGGCCGGTAATATGGGTGCCGATGGAAACGGCAACGCCGCCAAGCAACAGCGCGGCCGGAAATCTCCAGCGCAGGAAAAGCCATCCGGTCAGCAGGGATGCGGCGATGGTCAGCGCCAGGGTTAAAAGACCCATTGGCGGGTTTGTGATCAGCGGCTCGGTGCTGACCAGATCGAAATATTCGACAATCAGCGGCACCGAAAGCGTCAGCGCCAGCACCCTGACACTTTGCACGATGCTGACGGTCGCAAGGTCGCTTTTCGTTTCCGCCCCAAGGCTGATGATGTAGCTGAGGTGACCGGGGGAGGCGCCCAGCATGGCCGTCGTCCGGTCGTAGCCGAAACCGTAATGCAGGATCCAGTAAGCGACGTAGAGCATGATGACGACGGCGACGAGCACGACGACGAAGCTCAGCGGCCATGTCTTTGCCGCATCGATGACTGAGGGCGTTACGCTCGTTCCCATCGAAATGCCGACGACGACGAAACAGGCATTGCGGATGAAGGCGGGAATTCCAAGCTTGACGCCCGCCAGTCCGGTGATCGTCACCGCGAGCGCCGGCCCCGAAAGAAAGGGGGCGGGAACATGAAGCAGGCTGGCAAGCAGTGCGCCCATGCTGCCGACAAGGGCGGTAAGCGCAAATGTATGAAGTTCAGGCTTGATGATCATTGCGACGCTGATTGTTTGCTTGAAAAAGCTCGTGACCAAATGCGCCGCTTCGTCTCGCAACGTCAACCGGCGGGACCAAAAATATTGTATTTCATGAGTATTTTATAAAAGAAAAGCCCGTGACCTTCCGGCACGGGCTCTGGCTGTCGCCATTTGGCATTCTTCTGGTCAGGCGGCGGGAAGCGCCACGGCCTTCGGCATTTCGGTATCGAGGCCGAGCAGGAAGTTGATCTGCGGGCGTGCCTTGACGAGATCGTCGATCGAATATTCCGCCAGCACGTCGAAGAAGGCATTGAGCGCCTTGCGCAGCGCCGAGTTCAGGCCGCAGCTGTCCACAAGCGGACATTCGACAGCGCCGTCCTCGAAGCACTCCGCCATTGCAAAACTGTCTTCCGTGACCTTCACGACATCGAACAGGCTGATCTTCTCGGCGGGCTTGCCCAGGCGCACACCGCCATTGCGGCCACGTACGGTTTCCACCAGTCCGGCCTTGTTGAGCGGCTGCAGGATCTTGAAAAGGAACAGCTCTGACACGCCATAGGCCCTGGCGATCTCTGGAATACGGCTCAGCTTGCCTTCATTCGCGGCGCAGTACATCAACATGCGAACGGCATAGTTGGTCTGTTTGGTCAAACGCATGCTGGTCTCCTAACTCTCAATGTGGAGTTATATAGTCTCTTTTTCAGTTTAGAACAATTCCAGAAACTGAAAAAACTGGCATCCATCCGATATTTCTCGAACAGCCTTGTTGACCGCCTCGATGATTCATGAACAAACAAGTCAAGAATCGGAATGTAATGGAGGCATTCATAATGGCAAGCTTGAAATCATATTTTTCCGCTGCCGTTTTTTCGGGACTGGCTATCCTCTCGGCCGTGCCTGCGGCTTTTGCGGAAGGCGAGGTGAATGTCTATTCCTATCGCCAGCCGGAGCTGATTCAGCCGCTGCTGGATGCTTTCACCAGGGAAACCGGTATCGAGGCGAATGTTCTTTTCCTCGACAAGGGGCTGGTGGAGCGCATCCAGGCCGAGGGCGTCAATTCGCCCGCCGATGTGCTGCTGACGGTCGATATCGCCCGTCTCGTGGAGGCAAAGGAAGGCGGCGTCACGCAGCCGGTCCTCAATGATCCCGTCATTGAAAAGGATATACCCGCGAACCTGCGTGACCCCCAGGGGGAGTGGTTCGGCCTGACGACGCGCGGCCGGGTTGTCTATGCTTCCAGGGAGCGGGTGACCCAGAAGGATATCACCTATGAGGAGCTTGCCGATCCCAAGTGGAAGGGCAAAATCTGCATTCGCGACGGCCAGCATTCCTACAATATCGCGCTGATCGCCTCGATGATCGCCCATCATGGCGTCGATTACACCCGTACCTGGCTCACCGGCCTGAAGAATAACCTCGCGCGCAAGCCTGATGGCACCGACCGCAGTCAGGCGAAATCGATCTTTTCCGGCGAATGCGATATCGCGCTCGGCAACACCTATTATGTCGGCCTGATGCTGACCAATGATCGTGAACCGGAAGAAAAGGAATGGGCTGGATCGGTGCGGGTGATCTTCCCCAATGCGGGCGATCGCGGCACCCATGTGAATATTTCCGGCATGGCCCTGACGAAATATGCGCCCAACAAGGACAATGCGCTGAAGCTGATGGAATTTCTGGCTTCCCGCGAAGCCCAGGAAATCTACGCCAAGCAGGTCTTTGAATATCCGGTGCTGCCCGGCGCGGAGCCTTCCGATGTCGTGAAGGGCTTCGGCCCCATCAATCCGGACAAGCTGCCGTTGACGGATATTGCCGCCCATCGCAAGCAGGCATCGGAACTGGTGGACGAAGTCGGTTTCAACGACGGTCCGACCAACTGACGCCGCTCCCAAGGCTCGCCGCTTTAAGTGTCGATATTACCGGCGGGTCATTTGCCCGCCGGTTTGCTATCGAGTGAAGCGTTGTAGTCGAGGATCGCTTTACGCCTTTCCGGCGTTCCGGGATGGGTGGAGACGATGCTGGTGCCACCCTTGTCGCCCAGTTTTTCCTCAAGCAGCGCGAAGAAGCGTTCGATGGCGGTGGGGTCGAGCCCTGCCTCGCGCATCAGTTCGACAGAGCGCTGGTCCGCCTGCCGTTCGGCATCGCGCGAATGCGATAGCGCCAGAAGGCCGCCGCCCTGAGTGAGAATATCCTCCATCGCCGAACCGACGTCGCCGGCGATCAGCATGACAAGACCTGCGACACCGGCGGCACGATAAAGCTGCCGCAGGCTGTGCTCATATTCCACGTGGCCGATTTCATGTGCGAGGACACCGGTAATCATCTGTCTGTCGTCCCCCGCCAGCTCCACCAGCTCATCCGTCAAGACCAGCGTCCCGTCCGGCAGCGCGAAGGCGTTGGGGCCGATATAACCGCCCTTGCGGAAATTCAGCTTGTAGTCCTCGGGTGAACCTTCCGCATGGGCGGCGATCCGGGCAAATTCCGCACGGATGGCATCCTGCTCTTCCCGCGGCAGGCCGCTTGGAGAAAACACTGCCTGGTCCAGAGCCTGCATGGTGCTGGCCGACATGATTTGCGGAACGATCGGCGGTGTTACGGCGACGGCCAGCTCCACCAGCGCCGGAAGTGCCAGCTTGTAGGTGCCATAGGCCAGAAGAACGGCCGCGGCGGTGATACCGACCAGCCGCAGGCGGAACTGTTCCAGCCAGTTTACGAAACCGGCGCGTTTGGCAATGTGCTGGCCGAGCAGACGATCCACGCCGTCATTGTCGCGTGTTTCAAACAGCGACCCATCGGGAAAATGCAACTCCCGGGGGATGGTGCCAACCCGGTGGCTGATCTCGACCGCTTTTATCTCGGCCTGGGTTCTGACGTGGTTGTCCTTCGTGTCGAGCACGAGAAGAACCGTGCCGCCAAGCTTCAGCCTGGCGGCGCTGGAAAGGCTGGAGCGAGCGGCATGCCACTCGCCCGAAACGGTTTCTCCGGTATCAGAAACCAAATTCGAAACCTTCCATATCCATATATTCGGCGCTGACGGCGGCACCGGTAGCTTCCATCGATGAGAGGACTTCGCCCACGTCACCGTTGAAGCGGATTGCCGTGCGTTCCACGGTGTAACGCGCCTCGCGCACCGCCGTCCATGGCCGCATCAGGCCAAGTGTGAAGACTGTGACGATGAGGTTGGAGATGATGATCCACAGGTAGCGGCCGCGATGAAGGTCGCTGTGCAGGTCGTGCTTGCCGTCCAGCAGCATGGAGGAAATGACGACGTTGCGAACGCCGGTGCGATAGACGACACCCGCAAGACCATAGACCAGAAATGCGCCGAAAACTCCGACATAGAGCGAAGCCAGCGCGGTGGCCATGGCTGTCGTCTCGTCTTCGAGCATAGCGCTGTTGGCCGCAAAGGCGGCAAGGCCGAAGAAGCCAACCACGATGCCACCGATCACCACCATGATCGCGGGAATGATCCAGACCCGGTAGAGCTTGCCGATCCTGGGGTCGGCGCTGAAGGGCCGGTCACCATAACGCAGGTTGCCGAAAATATAGCGGTTCGCCCAACGGCTGGACAGCGGCGCCAGAATGCCGAAGGAGAAGAACGCAACGAGGCTGCCGAGCAGGATGGAGACAAAAGCGCCCCCTGCAGTGCCGACGAAATCAAAACGCACATTGCGATAGCTTGTCACCCGCGCATTAAAACGAATGCTGCGCGTAATCAGCCATGGAAAGAAGATCATCAGCAGGATTGCCGGCACGAAGACCAGGTACGGATGGATGAGACCGACAAGCTGCGAGACGACGATGAAGGCAAAGGCAATGAGCCGTCCCTTGAAGATTTGTCCGCCCGTGGCGTGGTAACCGAAGGCGCGGCCCGCCAGCACGGTGTTGCCATTGAAATAACGCTTGCGGCGCACCTTCGCCCAGGCGGAATAGATGCCGATCGTGATGATCGTCAGCAGAATATTGACGATCCAGATTCCGAAATATTCCTTGGCATTTCCACTGAATGAGCCGCGTTCGAGTGCGCGCTGATCCGCGCTGACAGAGATATCACTCATAATAGTCCCTCATGACATGCCCCTCTCCGGGCAGATTGAGTTTGCAAGCTTCCCCGTTATCGTCGGTTTGGCAGCGTCCCCACGCCGCAACGGCTCTTTTACGCCATAACAGCTTTAAGTGGAATTATCTTGATGAAAGAAACTTGATTTTTTAAGTCGTCTTTTTAATCAAAAAAAGCCCCACTGTTTTGCAGCGGGGCTTTTGTCTTGTTTACGGGCTTTCCCGATTATTTCATCGTCGGCATGACGAATTCGGCACCGGACTTGATGCCGGACGGCCAGCGCGAGGTGATCGTCTTGGTCTTCGTCCAGAACTTGATCGAATCCGTGCCGTGCTGGTTGAGGTCACCGAAGCTGGAAGCCTTCCAGCCGCCGAAGGAGTGGTAGGCAAGCGGAACCGGGATCGGAACATTGACGCCGATCATGCCGATATTGACGCGGCTGGCGAAATCGCGGGCCGCATCGCCGTCACGGGTATAGATCGCGACGCCGTTGCCGTATTCGTGCTTCATCGGCAGTTCGAGCGCGTCCTCGTAGTTCTTGGCGCGAACGACCGACAGAACCGGTCCGAAGATTTCCGTCTTGTAGATGTCCATATCGGGGGTGACGTGGTCGAACAGGCAACCGCCGACGAAATAGCCGTCTTCATAGCCCTGAAGCTTGAAGTCGCGGCCATCAACCAGAAGCTTCGCACCCTGTGCGACACCGCTGTCGATCAGGCCCTTGACGCGCGTCTGCGCTTCCTTGGTGACGAGCGGGCCCATATCGGCCTTGTCGTCGGTATAGGGGCCGATCTTCAGTGCCTCGATCTGCGGGATAAGCTTTTCAACGAGACGGTTGGCCGTCTCTTCGCCAACGGGAACCGCAACCGAAATCGCCATGCAGCGCTCGCCGGCCGAGCCGTAACCCGCGCCCATCAATGCGTTCACGGCCTGGTCGAGATCGGCATCCGGCATGATGATCATGTGGTTCTTCGCGCCGCCGAAGCACTGCGCGCGCTTGCCGTTCATGGCAGCGGTGCCGTAGACATAGCGGGCGATCGGTGTCGAGCCAACGAAGGAAACCGCGCCGATATCGGGATCGGTCAGGATGGCGTCGACAGCGCCCTTGTCGCCGTTGACGACGTTGAGGATGCCCGCCGGAAGACCGGCCTCGATCATCAGTTCGGCGAGGCGGATCGGCAGCGACGGGTCGCGCTCGGAAGGCTTGAGGATGAAGGCGTTGCCGCAGGCAATTGCCGGGGCGAACATCCACATCGGGATCATGCCGGGGAAGTTGAACGGGGTGATGCCCGCGCCGATGCCAACCGGCTGGCGGATCGAATACATGTCGATGGCCGGGCCGGCGCCCTCGGTGAATTCGCCCTTCTGCAGATGCGGAATGCCGCAGACGAACTCGCAGACCTCAAGGCCGCGAACGATATCGCCCTTGGAATCCTCGACGGTCTTGCCGTGCTCGCTGGACAGCAGCACCGCCAGCTCGTTGATATCGCGGTTCAGAAGTTCGACGAACTTGAAGAAGACGCGGGCGCGGCGCTGCGGGTTGGTGGCGGCCCATTTCGGCTGCGCAGCCTTGGCGCTTTCAACGGCGGCGCGCAGTTCGGCGTCGCTCGCAAGCGCAACGGTTGCCTGAACTTCGCCCGTGGCGGGATTGTAGACATTCGATGTGCGGCCGCTGGTGCCAGGCACATGCTTGCCGTTAATGAAATGACCGATTTCCTTCATGGGTTTTCCTCCAGATTATGATGGCGCAGCATTACCTTTCGATTTGCACAAATCAATCGCCTGAAATAAGCATCCATTGTGCAAAAATAGACACAAGGAGGGGCCAATGAACTGGGATGATGTGCGTTTGTTCCTAAGCGTCGCGCGAAGCGGCCAGTTTCTGTCGGCGGCCAGGAAGCTTGGTGTCAACCATGCTACCCTCAGCCGGCGGATTTCCGCGCTGGAAGCGGCGATCGGCACGCAGCTTTTCCTGCGAAGCACCAATGGCTGCGAGCTGACGGAGGAGGGCCAGCGCCTTCTTGCCGGGGCCGAACGCATGGAAACCGAAATGCTGAATGCCCAGGCAAATCTTGGCCGAGTCGATACGGTGGTGGCGGGAACGGTGCGCATCGGTGCGCCGGATGGTCTTGGTGTATCTTTCCTCGCGCCACGGCTCGGCCGGCTGACGGCGCGGTATCCCGACCTGAAAATCCAGCTCGTGCCGGTGCCGCGTTCTTTCTCCCTGTCGCAGCGCGAGGCCGATATCGCCATCACCATCGAAAGGCCGGAGCAGGGCCGCCTGATGTTTTCGAAACTGACCGATTATTCGCTGGGTCTATATGCCTCTGCGGATTATCTGGCCGAATATGGAACGCCGGCCGATGTCGAAGCGCTGAAGCGCCACCGCCGCATCGGTTATGTGGAAGACCTGATCTTTTCACCGTCGCTCAACTATACCGGCGAGATCATGCGCGACTGGGATGCCGCCTTCGAAATCTCCAGCGCCACGGGCCAGACAGAGGCGGTGCGCTCGGGCGCAGGCATCGGCATCCTGCATAATTACATCGCCGGGCAATATGCCGAGCTTCGGCGGATCATGCCGCATCTCAGCATAAACCGGTCCTACTGGACGGCCTATCACGAGTCCGCCCGACAACTGGTCCGCGTCCGTACCGTGGTCGATTTTCTGCAGGAACTCGTTGCCGAAGAAAGGCGAATTTTCACCTGATATCCGATGGTCCGGCTATTAGTAATATTAATTGCGCGAGACGGCTGCTTCCGGGCTTGACAAAGGGCTGCTGGCTGGACGACCAATGCAGCCATTGGGAGAAATCGGAACCTGACATGTCGACTATGATAAAAAAGCTTTCGCCGACCGGCCTCGGCGTGGCCGTCATGCTGCTTGGAATGCTGCTTTTTGCATTGAACGACGCCATGGGCAAATGGCTGGTATCGACCTATAGCCAGGGTCAGGTCATTCTCATCCGAAGTGCGGCAGCGCTTGTCATTCTCGTTCCGATCGTCTGGAGAGCCGGCCTTTCCGGCCTCGTGAATATCGAGCGGCCAGGCCTTCAGGTGGCGCGCGTGTTCTTTTCCACGGCCGAGCTCTTCTGTTTCTATTTCGCCGTGGCCGCCCTGCCGCTGGCCGATGTCATGACCTATTGGCTTGCCGCTCCGATTTACGTGGCGGCGCTCTCGCCGTTTCTGCTCGGGGAAAAGGTCGGCTGGCGCCGCTGGACGGCCATCGCCATCGGTTTTGTCGGCGTTCTCATCGCGCTCAAACCCAGTTCGGCAAGCCTCACCTCCGCGGCACTCTTTTCCATTCTCGGCAGCGCCGCCTTCGCTTTCATGATGTTGTCCGGCCGCCAGCTGCGCAATACGCCGGATACGGTGCTTGCCTTCTGGCAGATCATCGGAGCGGCGCTTGCCGGCATCGTTGCGGTGTTTCTTGCGCCATCGGGCTGGTCGCCGGTGCAGTCCGGTTTCGATCTTGCCTTCCTCGGCCTGCTCGGCGTGGTCGCCATGGCCGCGCATGTGCTGGTCAACCGGGCGCTTAAACTGGCCGATGCGGCCACCGTCGCGCCGTTGCAATATACCTTGCTGCTCTGGGCGGTGATTTTCGGCTGGCTGTTCTTCGGCGATGTGCCGCAGACGAGCATCGTCGTCGGCGCGGGTCTGATCGTTCTGTCCGGCCTCTATATTTTCTTCCGTGAAAATACGCTCAAACGCCGCCGCGAAACTGCCGAAGGACTGGCCGCGGAGCAGGTCTGATCCTGCTTTGGCCGCCGCCGACACGATCACGGGACTTGACGACGGCGTGATCTTCGGGAAGTAAGAGAGGGCCCTGCGATGATTTGTCTCGCAAGGGCAGAGGAAACAAAGGTGCCGGGCCCCTCTGGCGAGAGTTTTACGGCGCTCTCGTGATGTCGGTACCGCCTGCAAAAATTGGCCGGCGGATTAAAAACTATGAAAAACCTGAATGTGCTTCGCGCGCGTGCTTTCTGCGTGCGGCCTGACGCTCCGCGTCGGTCCGTGTATGCCCTCGTTATCGGAGGCGACCGGACATGAGCGCCGCCCAGAAAACCACGCTTTCCTACTTCAAGTGGGCTTTTATCGTCACCGTCGTCGGTCTGATCCTTGGCGGCTATCTTGGCTGGGAAATGACCGGAACGGTGGGCGGCACGGCGACGATCTTCTTTATCTGCGTCGTTCTTGCGGTGCTGGAAATCTCGCTCTCCTTCGACAACGCCATCGTCAATGCCAATAAGCTCAAGGACATGACACCGGTCTGGCAGCACCGCTTCCTGACCTGGGGTATTCTCATCGCCGTTTTCGGCATGCGTATCGTCTTCCCGCTGCTCATCGTCGTCGTGGCCGCCAATGTCGGCCCCTGGACGGCGATCGTCATGGCGGCGACGCAACCGGAACGTTATGCGGAAATCATGCGTGACGCCCATCTGCCGATCGCGGCTTTCGGCGGTACCTTCCTGATGATGGTTGGTCTCAACTTCTTCTTCGACCATGAAAAGGACGTGCACTGGGTGCGCTGGATCGAGGAAAAGGCAGCGGCCTATTCCTCCGTCAAGGGGATTGAAATCGCCTTTGTGCTTGTCGTCATGCTGATCTTTTCCCGCATCATCGGCGCGAGCGACAATCCGGAACTCGGTCCGGTCGCGGCCAACACCTTCTTCCATTCGGCGATCTGGGGTCTCTTGACCTTCCTGCTGGTGGAAGTTGTCGGCGGCATTCTCGACCGCAGCCAGGAAATGCTGGAAGGCGCGGCGAAAGGCGGCTTCGGTGCGTTTCTCTACCTCGAAGTTCTTGATGCCAGCTTCTCCTTTGACGGCGTTATCGGCGCCTTCGCGCTGACGCAGAACCTGTTCATCATCGCCATCGGCCTCGGCATCGGCGCCATGTATGTGCGCTCGATGACGATCATGTTGGTGGAGAAGGGAACGCTTGCCGAATACCGTTATCTGGAACACGGCGCTTTTTATGCGATCCTGATCCTGTCGATCATCATGTATGTGCAGACCATGTTCCATATACCGGAGGTCATCACCGGCCTTGGTGGCGCGACCCTGATCGGCATTTCGCTCTGGTCATCGATCCGGCATAACCGGCAGCAAAGTGCCGGTGCCGCTGATGCGGCGCGCGGTGCGGAAATCTGATCCACTATGATCCCCGCCTTCCGCCGTCATGGCGGAAGGCAGTTTTTAAGCATTGAATTCCCGTTTGCTTATTTTTATTGCTGTTCCTTCGTTGCGGAAAAATTGGCCATAGCGCCGCGATGGTATGGCAAGTATTTGTTTTACCTTGAATTTGTGCGCCGCAATAAAACTGGCATGCTTCCTGCTTCTCCTGTCACAAGTCCAGAGGGGACGTTGGAAGCCCGGAAAACGGGTCAAAAAAACGCCGCCGCGCCGTTCGACCTGTCGGGTCCCAACAGCGCGGCGGTTTGTTTGTGTGCATGGTTCTTGAGTTTTGCCTTCCGTTGAATGAAAACGGTAGGACAACGACTGGAGGGTTACCGGCTTGCCTGCACAATTGTCACCCTCGGAGGCTCTGGGACTCTGGCATCGTGTTTCCATGACGCAGGTCATCGCCGATGCACCGGATTTGACCTTGCGCCAGACTGCCATCCTGCTGCAGATTTATCTCGTGCCGCCGCCGCACACCGTCCGGGGGCTTGCCGCGATGCTGGGCGTAACCAAGCCGGTCATCACCCGCGCACTTGACAGTCTCGGGGCGCTTGGGCTGGTCGACAGGGTGCGCGATGAGCGGGACAGGCGCAATGTCGTGATAAAACGTACCGTCGCAGGTGCGCTCTATCTGGAAAAATTTGGCGATCTGGTTATTGATCAGGCGCGTAAGATCTAACCTCAGGACGTGAAACCTATGATGCTCGACCGCCGCCTGAATGTTTTCCGTTCCGATCTCGCCGATGAAAAACTGCAGGGCGTGGTGCAGGCCGAACGTTTTGTCGGCGGCACTCCCGCGCAGATCGTGGCACCGGTGATCGGCCTGCGCCCGACGCCCGATATTATCGCCGGCATCGACACCGAGCTGCTGTTTGGCGAAACGGTGCGCGTTTTCGATAGGGCAAACGGCTGGGCATGGGTGCAGGCGGATGCCGATGGTTACGCCGGTTACGTGCCGGAAACGGCCATCGGTGATGTCGTTGCCGCGACCCACCGCGTCATCGCGCCGCGCACCTTCCTTTATCCTTCGGCCGAGCTGCGCAAACCGCCGGTGGCGGCGCTGTCGATGGGCAGCCTTGTCCGTATCGTCGGTGAGGCGGAAACTCGCGGCACCCGTTACCTGATGACCGACAAGGGCGAAGGCATCATCGCCGGTCATTGCCAGACCGTCGATGCCGCTTGTGACGACGACTACGTCGCTGTCGCGTTACGTTTCATCGAGACGCCCTATCTGTGGGGCGGACGCTCGGGTTTCGGCATCGATTGTTCCGGCCTCGTCCAGCTTTCCATGGCGATGACGGGTCGGCGGGTTCTTCGCGATACCGACATGCAGGTGAAGTCGCTCGGTGTGGAAATACAGCGTGACGAATTGCGCCGCGGCGATCTCGTTTTCTGGAAAGGCCATGTCGGCCTCATGGAGAACGAAGAAACCCTGCTGCATGCCAATGGTCATACGATGAATGTCGCACGCGAAAATCTCGATGCGGCCATCGAGCGTATCGGCTGGCTTTATGAAAAGCCGACGGCGTTTCGCCGCCTGGAGGGCTGAGAAGGCGGCTTTCACGAAATTGTGCCCGCCCCGCCCTTTGTAGGAAGAGCGCCGACGGCCTACATCCCATGGATAAAAGCACGGGACAGGCATCGATGAAGACAAGAACAGCGACACGATTGGCTGCCATCCTCGCGGCGGTTCTGGCGAGCGGTGCGGCAGAGGCGCAGACGGTTTTCCAGAATGGTTTCGCCCCGGCGCCTGACGCCTATGCGAATCTGCCCGGCGTCAAGGATCCGCGAACGCTGCAACCCAAGGTCCGTTACACCTGCCATAGCGCGCTTGGCGTTACCGGATATTCCCGAGGTCCCTACCGGGATGTTTTCGGCAGCCGGGGCCTTCCCATGCAGGGCTACCGCTGCACGGATGAAAACGGCATTTCCAGCTTCGGCGGCAGGAATCCGGTCTCGAAGGACTGGTATCCTGGCATCAATCCCGTTGACCCGACCTTCTGAGGCGACATGGTTTAAGGCGGCGGGCCGAAAACTTCAGACGGCGTTCGGAAAATCGATGCGCAAGCAGCAACGGAAGGCATTTGCCCTTTCGTTGCTCTGGACTTGTTGTCGCTTTTTCAGATAAATCTTCGGCATGACAGGTTGGTACCTGCACGCGTGCGGAGTGACATCGGCTATTTTGACCTTTGGCCGATATTGGGGAATGCGAGTATGACGAAGACCGATATAGCCACCCGTGTCCACAATCATACCTGGAAACTCGATCCGATTGTGCGCAGCCTGATCGATACGGATTTCTACAAGCTGTTGATGTTGCAGATGATCTGGAAGCTCTATCCAGAAGTCGACGCGACATTTTCCTTGATCAATCGCACGAAGACCGTGCGGCTGGCGGAAGAGATCGACGAGATGGAATTGCGTGAGCAGCTCGATCACGCGCGCACCCTGCGTCTCTCCAAAAAGGAAAACATCTGGCTTGCGGGTAACACGTTTTACGGCCGCTCGCAGATTTTCGAGCCGGAATTCCTGTCCTGGCTTTCGAGCTATCAATTGCCGGAATACGAGCTTTTCAAGCGCGACGGGCAATATGAACTGAATTTCCATGGCCGCTGGATGGATACGACGCTCTGGGAGATTCCGGCGCTGGCGATCATCAACGAACTCCGCTCGCGCAGCGCCATGCGTTCTCTCGGTTATTTCACGCTGGATGTCCTTTATGCCCGCGCCAAGGCCAAGATGTGGGAAAAGGTCGAGCGGCTGCGGGAACTGCCGGGCTTGCGCATTTCCGATTTCGGCACCCGCCGCCGCCACAGCTTCCTGTGGCAGCGCTGGTGCGTCGAGGCACTGAAGGAAGGCATCGGCCCTGCTTTCACCGGCACGAGCAATGTCCTGCTCGCTATGGATTCCGATCTTGAAGCTGTCGGTACCAACGCGCATGAGCTGCCGATGGTGGTTGCGGCACTTGCCCAGACGAACGAGGAACTGGCGGCAGCGCCCTATCAGGTTCTGAAGGATTGGAACCGGCTTTATGGCGGCAACCTGCTGATCGTATTGCCCGATGCCTTTGGCACGGCAGCGTTTCTGCGCAACGCGCCGGAATGGGTGGCGGACTGGACGGGCTTTCGCCCCGACAGCGCGCCGCCGATCGAAGGCGGGGAAAAGATCATCGAGTGGTGGCAGAAGATGGGCCGCGATCCTCGCAAGAAGATGCTGATCTTCTCCGACGGTCTCGATGTCGACGCCATTATCGACACCTACCGGCATTTTGAAGGCCGGGTACGCATGAGCTTCGGCTGGGGCACCAATCTGACCAATGATTTTGCCGGCTGCGCGCCGAAAACCATTGCCAGCCTCAAGCCGATCTCCATCGTCTGCAAGGTCAGCGATGCCAATGGCCGGCCGGCGGTAAAGCTCTCGGACAATCCGCAGAAAGCGACGGGCGAACCGGCCGAAGTGGAACGTTACCTGAAGTTCTTCGGCGAGGAAGACCACAAGGAACAGAAGGTTCTGGTTTAATCGAGACCAGGCGCTCCGGTTAACGAAGCGCCCGTGGAAGTGATTATTTCGCGAATTGATGCGAGATGTAGTGGAAGAGCGCCCGGATACCCTGCGCCTCGCCGCCGATCGATGAGTGATGTCTCTCGCTCAGCGACCAGCCGTAAATATCGAAATGCGCCCAGCGCTTGGTATTGGTGACGAAACGCTTGAGAAACAGCGCGGCTGTGATCGAACCGGCCATGCCGCCTGACGGCGCGTTGGTGATGTCGGCCGCGCGTGAGCGGATGTCCTTGTCATATCCCATATAAAGGGGCATCCGCCACAACGGGTCATCGATATCGATGCTCGCTTCCGCGATATCATGGGCCAGATCCTCGTCATCGGTATAGAACGGCGGCAGATCCGGGCCGAGAGCGACACGGGCGGCACCCGTCAGCGTTGCCATGTCGATCATCAGGTCCGGCGCGTCCTCATCGGCATAGGCCAGCGCATCCGCCAGAACAAGACGGCCCTCCGCATCGGTATTGTCGATCTGTACCGTCAGTCCCTTACGGCTCTTGTAGATGTCGCCGGGACGGAAGGCATTGGAAGAGATGGAGTTTTCGACGGCTGGTATAAGCACGCGAAGGTCGACCGGCAGCTTCGCATCCATGATCATCAGGGCGAGACCGAGGACATTGGCCGCACCGCCCATGTCTTTCTTCATCAAAGCCATGGAGGCGGCGGGTTTGATATCGAGACCGCCGGTATCGAAGCAGACGCCTTTGCCGACGAGGGTAAGGCGCGGATTGCCCTTCTTGCCCCAGTTCATTTCGAGAAGACGTGGCGCGCTTTCGCTGGCGCGGCCGACGGCGTGGATGAGCGGGAAGTTTTCTTTCAGCAGGTCGTCGCCGGTGGTGACGCTGACCTTTGCCTTGTAGTGGGCGGCAAGGGCGCGGAAGGCGATTTCAAGCTCGTCCGGTCCCATGTCATTGGCCGGAACATTGATGAGGTCGCGGGCAAGGAAAACGCCCGCCAGAATGCGCTTGATTTCGCCGTCTTCGGCATCCTGCGGAATGAGAAGCCTTGCCCCGTTGGTCTTGGTGGTCCTGTATTTGTCAAAACGATAGCTGCCAAGACCAAAGCCGAGTGCCAGGCGGTTGGCCGTCAACGGTGCGGTCTCGATGTGCCATTCGCCTTCCGGCAGCTCGCGGGCCAGTTTCCCGGTTATGAAGGGAATTTCGGACGGATTGCCGCCAAGGCCGAGAAGCACGCCGCCGAGCGAACCATCGGCGGAAGGGACAAGCAGGATGGCGCCAGCTTCCGCCTTGAACCCCGCCTTTTTCGCCCAGTCCAGAGCGACAGGATCGATGGCACCCTGTTCAATATGGGCTGGTGTGACGGCGAAAACCGGCAAGGTGCTGCCGGCCTTCGAGCTGAAAGGGGTGGGGCGTTCGATGAACTGATAGGGCGCCATTGTATGCTTCCGTAAATCTCGTGAATCGGTGCGATTAACGCTCTGTTAGGGTTAACAGATTATTGCTTAAGCGAAAGTTGCGTCATGTGAGTCTGTCGTATGTCGGGCGCAAGATCGATCATTCTTGGGCGGGGGCGCTGCCATGACTGCTTTTTCTTTGGGCGAGACAGGCCGGACCGGATTGCTGCGCGGCGTGTGCCTGGCGGCGCTGGTTCTGGCCGTTTCCGGATGCGCGGGCACCAATAAGCCGGATCGCATGTCCACCGGCTCCATTCCCGCAGCCACGCGTTCCTATGACACCATGAACATGGACCAGTTGCGACAGGCGGAGGAGACTGCCGGTAAAGCCTATGAGCGCAGCCCCAAGGACAAGTCGGTCGGCATGAGTTATGCCAGCGTGCTGATGATGACGGGCAAGAATACGCAGGCGCTTGCCGTGATGCAGCAGATTGCCATCGCCAATCCGGCGGATCGCGACGTGCTTGCCGCCTATGGCAAGGCGCAGGCGGCGGCCGGTCAGCTGGAACAGGCGCTTTCGACCATACAGCGGGCACAGACGCCTGACCGCCCCGATTGGCGGCTTTATTCCGCCGAAGGCGCCGTGCTCGATCAGCTCGGGCGCTCGAACGATGCGCGCTCCCGATATCGGCAGGCGCTGGACCTCAAGCCGAATGATCCAAGCGTGCTTTCGAACCTCGGCATGTCCTATGTCCTGTCGAGCGATCCCCGCACTGCCGAGACATATCTGCAGTCGGCCATCGCCCAGCCCGGCGCCGATAGCCGCGTCCGTCAGAATCTGGCGCTTGTGGTCGGTCTTCAGGGGCGTTTCGCCGAAGCCGAGCGTATCGCGGCCCAGGAATTGTCGCCGCAGCAGGCGCAGGCAAATCTCGGCTATCTGCGTGCCATGCTCTCGCAGCAGAATTCCTGGCAGCAACTGGCGAAAAAAGACGCAAAGCCGGCGGGCTGATACGCTTTGGATGTGGCCGCCCGGTATAGGCAGGCTAAAAATCTTGCCATATGAATTACGCTGTACCGCCGGGTGAAATACCGGCGGTATTTTTCTTTGTCAAAACGTATCCAGAACCCGGATGATGGCCGGGCCGAGAATGACGGCAATGAGCACCGGCAGGAAAAAGACGATCATCGGCACGGTCAGTTTCGGCGGCAGCGCGGCGGCTTTCTTTTCGGCCTCGTTCATGCGCTCGTCACGACCTTCCTGCGCCAGAACACGCAGCGCCTGAGCCAGCGGTGTGCCGTATCGTTCCGCCTGGATGAGGGCCTGCACCACGCTTTTGACGCCTTCCAGCTGTGTGCGCATGCCAAAATTCTCAAGCGCGATGCGCCTGTCCTGAAGGAAGGAGAGCTCCGCCGTCGTCAGTATCATCTCCTCAGCCAGTTCAGGGGACTGTTCGCCCACTTCTTCCGCAACACGGCGCATCGCGGCTTCCATCGAAACACCGGATTCAATGCAGATCAGCATCAGATCCAGAGCGTCGGGCCATGCGCGCTTGATCGAACTCTGCCGCTTCGTCATGGCGTTCGAGACATAGATATTGGGCGCGTAAAACCCGACATAACCGAAAAGCAGCACAGCCATCAGCCTGACGATGAAAGCCTTGTCGGCAAGGTTTCCCAGAAGGAAGACCCAGGTAAACGCGATGGCAAGAAAGGCGAATGGCAGCAGGAAGCGTGCGGCAAGAAATGTGTTGAGCGCGTTCTGCGAACGAAAACCCGCTGCACGCAGCTTGTTCATCGTATTGGCGTCAGCCAGCGCTTCCTGAAGGTTGAATTTTTCGACGATACGCCGGGCCGATTTGTTGTTGCTGCCGCGCAACGAGGCTTTTCCATCTCTGGAGGCCGCTGCAATGCGCTCACGCTCCCGGCTGCGGATAAAGTCGCGCTCCGACGATACGGCCTTCATGCGCTTGGCGAAGTCCTTGCGCTCGAAGAACGGCATGATGAGGGTGTAGAGGGTGGCGAAAACCGCAAGAGTGACCAGAATGGCGATGATCGTTTGCGGATCCGTCAGGCTGGAGATGAGATTCCCTGTCATGGCCCACCCTCAGATATCGAAATTGATCATTTGGCGCATGATGAAAATGCCGATCAACATCCAGATGCCCGATGCTCCGAGAATGAGGTGCCCGCGCAGGTCGGTGAAGAGCACGGACAGGTAATCTGGCGACGTGAAGTGCACCAGCATCATGACGATGAAGGGCAGCGCGCCGATGATGACCGCCGACGCTTTCGCCTCCATCGAAAGGGCACTGACCTTGGCGCGCATCTTCTTGCGGTCACGCAGGACTTTTGAAAGGTTGGACAGCGCTTCCGAAAGATTGCCGCCCGCCTGCGCCTGAATATTGATGACGGTGCCGAAGAAACTGACCTCGAAGAGTGGCATCGTAAGCATCATGCGTTCGATTGCCTGGGGAATGCTGATACCGACCTGTTGCGCATCGACAATCCGCTGGAATTCGGTTTTTACCGGCTCCTGGCCATCCGATGCGATCAACCTTACGGCGTCGTTCAATGGCAATCCGGACTTGATCGACCGGCACATGACGTCGAGTGCATTGGGAAATTCTTCAAGGAATTTTTTCTGCCGGCGCTTGAGAAGAAAAGCCAGAATCCACCGCGGTAATCCCAATGCCACGACAACCCCGATGAGCAGCGCGAGCACCAACGACAGGCCGTAGAGAATAGCGATAAGGGCGCAGAATACGGCGGCGCCAGCGCTTATCAGGTGGAATTGCCGAACCGAAAGCTGCAGGCCTGCCTGAACCAGCTTGTCACGCAAACTGACATTCTTGGCTTTCTTTGCCTTTTCACTCTGCTTTTTTTCCATTTCCCGCAGGTTGTCCTGCATGGATTTACGGCGCTTGCTGAGTTCCTGCACGCGGTCGCGCGCCGCTTTGATGTTGGCGTGATCCGTCTCGGCGGCCTGAACCCGCTTGAAGCGGCTGGTGGTCTTTTTTTCGACCTCTATCTGCTGAAAAAGGAAGGCGTAAGCCAGCGCTCCTGCCGAAATGGCGACAAGTACGGCCAGTAACAGGATTGTGGGGTCCATGACGGTCGCCTTCCCTTAGGATGTCTTTTCCATTTCATCGAGCGCAGCCGCCAGACGTTTTTCTTCGCCGTAATAACGTGCGCGATCCCAGAAATGGGGTTTGCTGATGCCTGCCGAGACATGTCTGCCGATCAGCTTGCCATGCGCATCTTCGCCTTCGATTTCGTATCGCATCAGATCCTGGGTGACGATGACATCGCCTTCCATGCCGATCACTTCGGTGATCTGCGTTATCCGGCGGGAACCGTCACGCAGGCGCGCAGCCTGGATAACGATATCGATCGATCCGGAGATGATTTCGCGCACGGTCTTCGCCGGCAGCGTGAAACCGCCCATGGCGATCATCGATTCGATACGGCTGAGGCATTCCCGCGGCGTATTGGCGTGCAGCGTTCCCATCGAGCCGTCGTGGCCGGTGTTCATGGCCTGAAGCAGGTCAAAAACCTCCGGTCCGCGCACTTCACCGACGATGATGCGTTCGGGCCGCATGCGAAGGCAGTTCTTCACGAGATCGCGCATGGTGATCTCGCCTTCCCCTTCGATATTGGGTGGACGTGTTTCCAGTCTCACCACATGCGGCTGCTGCAGCTGGAGTTCGGCGGTGTCCTCGCAGGTGATGACGCGTTCATCCCTGTCGATAAAGCTCGTGAGGCAATTAAGAAGCGTTGTCTTACCGGAGCCGGTGCCGCCGGAGATGACGACATTGCAGCGGACGCGGCCGATGATCTTGAGCAATGTCGCACCTTCGGGCGTGATCGCCCCGAAACGCACCAACTGGTCAAGTGTGAGCTTGTCCTTCTTGAATTTTCGGATCGTCAGCGCCGGGCCGTCAATGGCCAGCGGCGGCGCGATGACGTTGACGCGCGACCCATCCGGCAGGCGGGCGTCGCATATGGGGCTTGATTCATCCACGCGCCGGCCGACCTGGCTGACGATCCGCTGGCAGATGGACAGCAGCTGGCCATTGTCGCGAAAGCGGATGTCGGATTCGATGGTCTTGCCGCCGACTTCGATGAAGGTCTGGCCGGATCCGTTGACCATGATATCGGCAATATCGTCGCGTGCGAGAAGCGGTTCCAGTGGTCCGTAACCCAGAACGTCGTTGCAGATGTCTTCGAGCAGCTCTTCCTGCTCGGCAATCGACATGGCAAAATTCTTGATGGTGATGATATCGTTGACGATATCGCGAATTTCCTCGCGCGCGCTCTCCGCATCGAGCTTGGCGAGCTGCGAAAGGTCGATCGTATCGATGAGCGCGGAAAAAACCTGGCTCTTGGTATTGTAATAGTCTTCCGTGCGGGCGCGCTTTTTCTGCGGTGACTGCGATGTTGCCTGCGCTTGCCGCGTCGCGGGTGACTGGCCGGGTTCCAAGGTGTCGATCGCAAGAGGACGCGGCTCGGGTGGCATCGCCACCTGAACGGAAACAGGTGCGGCCAGATCCGGCTTCGTGCTTCTGGTTGGGCCGTCAGACCCGCGTTTTCCGAACATCGGCGTTTCCGTCTAAGGGCGCAGAGGCAAGACCTATTTGCGCTTGAGAATATTCTTGAGTTTATCCAGGCCACCGCGTCTGCTCTTGCGCAGTATGGTGCGGCCGGTAATCGTATGGGCGATCTGCGAGAAAGTTTCCGCGATCTGGGATTTTTCATCCATCTCGCTGATCATGCGTCCGCTGTTGGCGGCGCTGCCGAACAGCTGGGTATCGAACGGGATGATCGCGATCGGTTCGATTTCCAGGGGCTCAAGGAAATCCGCCGGGGCGATTTCCGGCCGCCTCGGCATGCCCACCTGGTTGAGAATGAGGTGAGGCAACTTGTCGTTGGGCCGCAATTTTATCAGCGCATCGAACAGGTTTTTCGTATTGCGCAGATTTGCGAGATCGGGAACCGCCGTGATGACCACTTCGTCGGCTTCGGCAAGGACCGCCCGCGTCCAGTCGCACCACTGGTGTGGAAGATCGAGAACGGCAACGGGCGCGCTGCGCTGCAGGACCTCCAGTATCGGCAGGAAAGCCTGACGATCGAGATCATAGGTCCGGTCGAGAAGCGAGGGCGCCGCCAGGAGCGACAGGTGGTCGGAACATTTCGTCAGAAGGCGGTCTAGAAACACCTCGTCCAGCCGTTCCGGCGAAAACACGGCTTCCGCCATGCCTTGCGCGGGGTCCTGATCGAAATCGATGTTGGCCGTGCCATAGGCAAGGTCCATGTCCGCCAGAATGGTTTCGGTGGAAAAGAGCGTGGATATGCCAAAGGCGCAATTATGTGCGATCGTCGAGGAGCCAACGCCGCCTTTGGCACCGATGAAAGCAATGTTGCGGCCGAGTGGCTCCGCTTCCGGATCAACGAAGATCGTCGCGATCGAGCCCAGCAGATCGGCCATGCTGACCGGGGCGACCAGATATTCGGAAATGCCGTTGCGGATGAGATCGCGATAAAGCGTTATGTCATTGTGCCGGCCGACGATGATGACGCGGGTCGAGGGATCGCAAACCTCTGCCAGCGGAGCCAGATCATCCAGCAGCGAGCCGGGTGCGCTGGCCGTCTCCAGAATAATGAGATTGGGCGTCGGCGAGGCGGAAAACATCGTGGCGGCCGCGTTGATGTCTCCCTTGGTCACCCTGAGGGTTACCTTGCTCATGCGCCGGTCGCCGGACAATGCGTCCATGACACCCTGCATATTGTCGCTGACACAGAAGGCATGGACGGAAATGCGGGGCAGGGGCCGCAGGCGATCCATGTCCCCGGCACGAACGGGCGCCTCGGCGTCTGCACTGCCGCTTGCCTTGATATCGTATTCTACAGCGCTCATCGTCTATCCTGCCGTAACAAATGTTGGAGCCGCATCAATTCGGCGTCGCCGTGGTCTTGCCCTGACGATAATTGTCGATGACGACCGCGCGGCGCTCCGCATCGATCGGGCTCATGCCACGCGGGCCGACCAGATCCATGGGGTTGGCGACCTGTGCGGCGAGATTGCTCTGGGATGCGCACCCGAAATTGTACCAGTTCTTGTTGGCAAAGGTGTTGTCCGAAAGGTCCTCTGGCCATTGACCGCATTGCCCGGTCATGGCGGTGACGGCCACATAGCTCAAACGAATGGGAGCAGCATCGCCATTCGGGGATGCGGCGTAGCGGGTTTCCATGATCTTGCCCGAAGAAACTCCGGCGCCGGAAAGCGTCGAGCGGATCTGTTTCGCCATTTTTGATGCGGCCGCCGAATTGGCGGACCCCGACGGCACCTGGATATTGACGATGCCGGTCGACATGGACGCGTAATTCTGGGCAAACCCGCGGACATTATCCGCCATTGCCGTGGTCAGCCGGCTGTCGCCTGCCGAAACCGGAATGTCCAGCGAATGTTCCGCTTCCGAGAGCGTGATGGGATGGCGGGTGCGATAGTCGTCAGGAATGGCATTGGTCGTCAAAGGGTCACGCGCGCAGCCCTGCAGAAGGCCGGCGGTGAGCGCAACCATGGCGACGAGACCGGCGCGTCTGATGGACAAAAAGGAAGAGGTTTCCTGCATGATGTTTCCTGCCCCCGCCGGGCTTGCTCTGAAGAGGGGATTTCGTGCGCGTTTCGTCATTTGTAGATGAACCCCACCGATCCCTGATAAGGAGCCGCCTGAACCTGGTCCTTGCGGCCATAGACCTTGTTGACGCGGTTCATGAAATACATGGCTGCATCGTTTTCCGGATTGAAGTTGTCATCCGGCCGGGCGATCTGGTTGCGCGCGACTGGCCGCACCAGATAGGGCGTCGCGATGATGACCAGTTCCGTTTCGTTGCGGATGAAGTCCTTGCTGCGGAAAAGCGTACCGAAGATCGGAACCTTTGAAATGCCCGGAAGCCCCGACATGGCCTGGCGGATATTGTCCTGGACCAAGCCGGCGATGACGATCGAGCCACCCGATGGAAGTTCGACGGTTGTCGAGGTCTCGCGCTTGCGGATCGACATATAAGTCGAACCCGGGATGTTCCGGCCTGCATTTCCGGTTACCACGTTACCTTCATAGGTAGGCTCGGAAACATTGGTCTCGATCTTGAGGCTGATCCGTCCTGGCGAAAGCACGACCGGCCGGAAATTCAAGGTTATGCCGTAGTCGACCGTGTCGGTCGTGCGCGTTATGGTCTGCTGGCCCGTATCCTTGTCGACGGAAATTTCCTGATCGGCTGCCACGCGGAAATCGCCCCCGACATAGAACTTGGCTTGTTCCCCGGAGATGGCAGTAAGACTCGGTTCAGCCAGAGTGCGTACAACGCCTGCCTGCTCCATGGCATTGAGATAGGTGGCAAAGTTCAGTGAGCCGGAACCGATCGAACCACTGGCTATTCGTGAGGCAGTGCTGATTGCATTTCCAAGATTGGACGGATTTGCGAATTCGAAGCCATTATTGCTTGTCGAACTGCTGATGGAGCCATTGAAACCCAGCTGTTTCAGCACCTGCCGGCTGACCTCGGCGACGGTGACCTTCAGCGTTACCTGATCTTCGCCTTCGATCGTCAGCATATTGACGATCTGCGATACTTGGCGGTTTTCGGCAAAAATCGCCGCGTCTCCGCCATTGTCGCCACCTGTCAGCGATATGTTGCGGGTGGTGGCTTCACCGCCCTTCAAAAAGGCTTCGGCAAGCTGTACTGCACGTGCCGAATCCTGCGGTGTACGAACCGTCCCCGTCAAAACGATATTGTCTGAAACAATTTCGACCTTGATGTCGGAGTCGGGAATAAAGCGGCGAATATTGGTCTCCAGCCCGACGATATCGCGCTCCACCTCAAGATCGAGGCTGACGATTTCACGACCACCCTCGCCGAAAATGAAAATATTGGTCTGCCCCACCGTTTTTCCGAAGAGGTAGATTCGTCTCGACGTGCGGGTCACGGCATCGGCAAGGCTGGGGTCGGCAACGAGAATATCATGGGCGTCCTCGGGCAGGTCGATGACCAAAGCCTTGTTGAGACCGAGTTTCAGGCGCTTGCGAATGCCCGAGCCACTCTCGGTGATGCGCACGATGCTGGCACTTTGTGCCGCGGCCTCGCCGAGACGCAGAAACTCGGGCGAATGCGGGCCTGGAATGCCTGAAAAAGCCACGCAGAATGCAAGTCCGCCCAGCATCGATGAACGCAGGTGTTTTTTAACGCGCTTTGCCATGAGCCCCCCGGTCATTGTGATGCTCCCTGATTGCCCTTGACGATCGAACCGGATTTGATCACCTGAATTTCCGGTTGGCCGGAGCCGCCGTTGAGAAGATAGCCCGCCGAAAGCGTGTCGTTTTCCTGTGCATCGGCGATCGAACGCAGGGCGAGAGTGAGGCGATCCGCCATCTGCTGCGCCACCGTTATGATCTTCGCCTGCTCAGGTGTCAGTTCCAGTGTGGCCGTTGCGCCCACGACGGCGGAAATCCCGTCTTCGCCTTCCTTGATCTGCTGGTCGATCGCGAGAACCCGGACATTGTTCAAAACACTCTCGGTCAGGAAGTTTCCGTTCTCACCCTTGCGAACCATGATGACGTCGACACGGTCATTGGGCAGTACGAAACCGCCCGCGCCGGTTGAAACGGAAATTTCCGTGGCGACGGCGCGTTTTCCGGCCGGCAGAAGCGATGACATGATGCGGGTGCTGGAATCGACGACTTTTTCCGGCCGCACCGGTTCCCCCTCGAACAGGGGCAACCGCACGACGGCGCCGGTTAGTTCGGTGATTGCGTTGGGGTTTTTGGCTTCGGTTATAAAGCTGTCGACGACATTGCCCTGCGGCCAGGGCGTCCAGCGCACCGAGCTGTCATTCAGACGGCTGCCGACGGGCAAGTTGACCGAGGAAACGAGAACGTTGACCGTCGGCTCTTTCTGGATGATCGTTTCCGCCTTTTCGATAACCTGCTTTGCACCGGAAATCTGCATGGCGACAAGACCGGCAAGGCCGGCTGCAACCAGGGCAACGGAGAGAATGACGATACGCGACGGTTTCATGCTCGATCCTTGAGGGAATCAGATTCTTCTCCCGTCAGGATGGCGCGTGATTGGTATAATTATAGTTAATATTATGCTTGGATTTGTGGTTAACGGGACTTTAATCCGTCAGCGCCGTGACTTGTTCAGGAAAGACTGGCGATGGCGGCTTTTACAAGCGGCGCGTCACCATAAGTCAAAAGGCCAGCAACGGCGATGCCGATGCCATAGGGGATTTTTTTTGCTACCAGCAGGGAATCCGGAATAGGAATGCCAGCTGCCATGATTTCCTGCGATCGCGACCGCAAAAGCAGGATGCCGATTGTCAACACGCCGCCGAGGAATGTCACTGCGAGCAGAAACTCCACAAGCGATATATTGAAACCGTACCAGACCGTCGCTGCGGTTAGCAACTTTGCGTCTCCGCCGCCCATTGCATTGGCCGCAAAAAGTGCAAAACAGACTAAAAATACCGCAGTGGCTGCAGCAATGCTCATCGCGAAAGTCTGCCAATCCATACCCGTCAATGGTGCTACCACTACGAAGGAAAGCAGCAATATAAGGGGTATTCTGTTGGGTATGGTCATGCTGAATAGATCATTCAGTGCAGCAAAAGCGACGCACAAAGGCAGAGTCAGAAAAATTGCTGCTACAACCATCGGATCAATTCCACAAAGGAGTTTCCTACATGGGTGGCAACCAATGTAAGGAGGATGCCAAAAATATTGAGATGGCCACCCGCTTAAGGGGTGGCCATCCAAGGACGTCGCAGCTATCAACCCGTTGTTTTGGCTGTAGCATCCGTCATTTTGTCACCGATGTTTTCGAAGAGGAGCTTGATTTGGGAGCCGACGGTCGTAGCGCCGCCAACGATAGCAACGGAAATAAGCGCGGCGATCAGGCCGTATTCAATTGCCGTGGCGCCGGATTCGTCCTTGAGGAAACGAGCGAAAATCTTGGTCATGAGTATCTCCTAACTCTTGTTTGGTTCAGCACGCCGACAACTGTTCTCCGTTGTTCGGTTGCGTTCAAACTACCGCCGAGCAATTTCCAAGCGCTTAAAAAAAAGGATTAATCCAAAGTAAACGGCATGTTGAGTTTCTCTTGGTAAACAAAGATAAAAAGTATTGCCTGTATTTTTATATTTGCTGGAAAACGAATATATTCCGCTGCAAGCTGTTTCCTGTTTTGAGAAGAGCGCGCTCTAGATGAGACATATATGTTCATTTTTGGTGCGGGTTTGCGGCAGTGGAGAATGACTTGCGATGCGCATGGTTACCGCTGCAATCGTGCATTTTCGTCATTTAACGCTTCATTCACTAAAACCGAGCATTCTTGGACGCAGTGAAGTGCGGGTAATGAACAAGGGCCAAACGCGTGTCATCCGGAAAACTGGCGAAATTTGTGGTGGGCTTGTGCGTCATTATGGGAGGCTCGTCGCATTCTGTTTTCGCTCAGGAAGACATATTGCGTGTTTCTATGAACCATGCCCGCGTTCTCCGTCTCGATCGTCCCGTAAGCAAGGTTATCGTCGGTAATTCGAAAGTTGCCGATGCCACCGTCGCGGATGCCACCACGATTGTCCTGACTGGCCGCAGTTTCGGAACGACAAACCTCGTGCTTCTCGATTCCAACGGCAATCCGATCGTCGATGAACGCATTCTCGTCTCCATCGATGAAGGCAATACGGTTCGCGTTTTCCGCCAGACGGAACGAACCGTGCTTTCCTGCACGCCGAATTGCGAACAGCATTCGCAAAACAGTGGCGACAAGGACTCTCAGCCTTAAACTCGGCGAGGCCAAACCGGCCGTCGAATGGATTGATTCCGCTCTAAGAAGCCGCCCGCATTTTGCCGGCGTGACAAATGTCGCGCTTATGCAGGCGCTGACCATTTTTGGTGAGAGACGAAGCCGAATATTTTGGCAGACCGAAAAAACACAACATGCTCTCCGGCGCTCTGCCGGAGACCTGCATGTTGCTGTTTTTTCGTCTAAGTCATTGATCTGGCTAGGATCAAAAAAGGAATGGTGCCCAGAAGAGGACTCGAACCTCCACACCCTTGCGAGTACCAGCACCTGAAGCTGGCGCGTCTACCAATTCCGCCATCTGGGCGACGGAGAGCGATGTACGAGGGCAGCCGCCCGGTGTCAACAGACTTTTTGAACTTTTATGACGATCATTGATTTTAAAGGGAAAAAACTTGCCGGATGTTGTTGAAACATGTCGCCGGGTCAGGTGTCGAGCCCTTCATGCCTCGTTCTGTCGACGTGACCGAGATCGCGTTCGGGGTCGATGATATCGCGGATTCTCTGTTTGAGTTCTTTTGGGCCGGGAAAACCGCCATCGCGCTTGCGTTCCCATATGATGGTTCCGTCCAATGTGATCTCGAACAGGCCGCCGGTTGCGGGGACAAGGCTGACTTCGCCGACGTCAGAGGCGAAGGTTTGCAGGATTTCCTGCGCCATCCAGCCCGCGCGAAGCAGCCAGTTGCATTGTGTGCAGTAGCGAATGGTTATGTGCGGCTTGGTTCCGGTCACGATCACGTCTCCTTCAGGGCCCGGTCACGATAATGTCAACTATAATACTCATGTTTTTACCCGGCGCGTGCTTGTTCTTACCATGGGGCTTTGCGAACAGATAAGCCATCGAAGGCTGAAACGTGGAGATCCTATGGCCCAGTTCGACAATAACCGTCAGCGTCTTTTCGTTCCCGCTGTCGCACCGCTTTATAATGCCACGCATGATCTGGTGGAGACCATTTTGCGCGTCGCTGCGGGTCTCCTCCTCGTCACCCATGGTTTCGGCAAGATAGTCAATCCGTTCGGGGCTGTCGGCATGGTCGAAAATCTGGGCTTTTATCCCGGTGTCTTCTGGTCGCCGCTCCTGGCTGCCACGGAGTTTTTCGGTGGTATTCTGGTGGCGATCGGCCTCTTCACGCGGCCGGCATCCTTTGCTGCCATGATCGTGCTTCTCGTAACGGTGTATGTGCACGGCATACTGAGAGCGGAAGGGCTGGTCGGCGCCGAGAAGTCGATCCTCTGGGCCGCTATCTTCCTGTTCTTCGCGGTTCGTGGTGGCAACCGGCATTCCGTCGACGCAAAACTGTCGCGGGAATTCTGAAATCCGCCGGCGGGGCGTGTCGAATATCGCCCCGCCGCCGTTCAGGTCTCTTGAAAATCCGTTTTTCTCGTGGTGAAGCTTGGATTTGACGGCGGATGCGTCGTTTGAATTTCCCTCATCATCGAGAGGCCGTATGCGCGTTGCAATTATCGAAAACATGGCGGGTACACCCCATGGACAGCTCGGCATCGCGCTGAAAGAGGCGGCAGCGGATGTGCATATTATTCGCGCTTATGCGGGCGAGGCTCTTCCCGCCAATGCCGGTGAACATGATGCGCTCATTGTTCTTGGGGGTGAGCAGAACGCCCTTGATGACGCGCTTTATCCCTATCTTCCACAGCTTGCGCTTTTGATGAAGGCCTTTGGTGATGCCGATAAGGCGGTAATGGGTGTCTGCCTCGGCAGTCAGCTGCTGGCGCGCGCCTATGGCGGAGAGAATATTCTTGCCGGCCCGCCGGAATTCGGCTGGCAGGATGTGTCGCTGACGGAAGAAGGGATGTCGGATCCATTATTGTCCGGGCTGGACAGGATATTCCCGATTTTTCAGTGGCACCGCGATACATTTACGCTTCCGCCCGGGGCGACGCGGCTTGCGACCAATAGCGCGACACGCAATCAGGCTTTTCGTCTCGGCCGGGCGGTTTATGGCACCCAGTTCCATTTCGAGGCGTCCACGACGGTGGTTGACGGCTGGTGTGAGGCATTTCCGGCTTCGGTGGAAAAAATGGCGCCCGGCTGGCTGGAGAAATACGGTGATCACCGGGGTATGCGTGCGCAAAAGGCCGATGCAACCGGGCTGGAAATTGCCCGCGCCTGGGTGCGGCTCGTTTAAACGCACGAGATTTCCTTTGTGAATGAAGCTGAGGCGTATGAAGGTTGCGGCTGGGCTGAATGTCGCGCGAAGGAGGCGCAGAAACATGTATAAATTTGAGATTTATCAGGACAGGGCCGGGGAATATCGCTTTCGCTTCAAGGCTTCCAACGGCGAAACGATGTTTTCATCGGAAGGATACAAGGCCAAGGCTTCAGCAGTTCACGCAATCGAATCGATCAAGAAAAATTCCCCCGGCGCCGATACCGTTGACCTGACCACCATGACGGCCTGAGCACTGTCGCCAACGTGAGAACTCGAAGCATTTCGCCTGCCAGAAATGAAGGGCGCATTGGCAGATGTCGGCGTAAAGATAAGATTCAGTCTTTTTTGATAATCTTCCGTTAGCATTTGTGTTTCGAGGTCTCCGGGCGGCGTCAGTGTGCCCCCGATTTGTTTTGCGTACGGGTTCTCATGCGTTCATCGGCTGTGCCAGCACTTTTCTTCGGTTGCCTTCTGCTTGGCGGCTGCACGTCCAGTTCCGGGCCGGAAAGCCTGGTGGCCGGCTTGCCGTCGAAGGAAACCACGAGTTCGGTCACGCCTTCCGCGCCGGTGCCGCAGGCAAGTGTCGGTACCCAGCCCATCACGGCCCAGCCGCGACAGGAGGTTCTGGCATGGGGCGGGCCGGTGCCGGAAGAACCCAAGGCCTTTTCCGCCGTCACGCCGCGGGCGTCCCTGCCGCAGAATGCGCCTGAAATCCGTTTGCCGGTCCCGTCGCAGGCCGGAATGGTGCGCCCGGCCGAACGCCCGATGGAACGTCCGGTACAATTGGCCATGGCTGCCGCTCCGGCGGCGAGCGCTGGCGCCCAGATCCGCTCCCGCGTCTTCCGCTCCAGCTTCAGCGACGCCAAGCCCATCAATTTCGGCCGGGTTCAGCCGCGCCATTTCCAGGTTCATGGTGTGGATGTTTCCCGCTGGCAGGCGAATATAGATTGGCCTTTGCTGCGCACCCGCGGCGCGAACTTCGCTTTCATCAAGGCGACGGATGGCGGCGATCATCTTGACCCGATGTTCCGCGCCAACTGGCAGCGTTCAAAGGAAGCGGGCATCCGCCGCGGCGCTTACCACTTCTTTTACTGGTGCCGCTCCGCCAGCGAACAGGCCGACTGGTTCATTCGCAACGTGCCGCGCGATCCCGATGCGCTGCCACCTGTCATCGACGTGGAATATAACGGCGAGTCGAGCTGCAAGATGCGCCATTCCCGCGAACGCGTTCTGGAAAAGATGCGCGTGTTCATGAACAAACTGGAGCGCCACTACGGACAGCGGCCGATCATCTATACGGCGCCCGATTTTTATAAGGACAATCTTACCGGCGAGTTCCAGGACTATCCATTCTGGCTGCGCGCCGTCGCCCAGCATCCGTCCGTGGTCTATCCCGGCCGCAAGTGGCTGTTCTGGCAATATTCCGGCTCGGGCCTGTCGCATGGTGTCGATGGCCGTATCGATCTCAATGTCTTCAACGGCAGCGAGGACGCATGGCATCGCTGGATCGACCGCCGTTCAAGCTGAACCGGGTCGTGCGTCAGCGCGCGAATTTTCTGGCACCCGCAACGCAGAGCACCACCACAAGCGTGACACCGATCATGGCGGGGCTCACCTCCTCATGCAGCAGGCTTGCTGCAAGCACCAGCCCGAAGAACGGCTGTAGCAATTGCAGCTGGCCCACGGCGGCAATGCCGCCGAGCGCCAGCCCGCGATACCAGAAGATGAAGCCGATCAGCATGCTGAACAGCGAGACATAGGCAAGTCCGCCCCAGGCCTGTGGATCGATGCCGGCAAGCGTTTCCGGCCCGGTGAAAAAGGCAAGCGGCAGCATCACCGGCAGCGAAAGAACGAGCGCCCAGGAGATCACCTGCCAGCCGCCCAGCTTTCGCGACAGGGCTGCGCCCTCCGCATAACCCAGCCCGCAGACAATGATCGCGCCCAGCATCAGGAGATCGCCGGCAAGCGAAGCCCCAACTCCGGCTGAAAGCGAGCTCGACAGTGAAAAACCTGCCACGAGAGCACTGCCCAGACACGAAAACAGCCAGAAGGCGGGGCGGGGACGTTCGCCACCGCGCAACACGGCAAAGATCGCCGTGGCAAGTGGTAGCAAGCCGACAAAGACAATGGAGTGCGCCGATGTCACGTGACGCAGTGCCAGCGCCGTCAAAAGCGGAAAACCCACCACCACGCCGAGCGAGACGATGAAAAGCGATGTCATATCGTTCCGTGCCGGGCGTCTTTGCTGGAACAGCAACAGCAGGGCGAGCGCCAGAATGCCGGCAATGCTGGCCCGGGCGAGGGTCAGGAACACCGGATCGAAATCCGTCACCGCGATACGTGTGGCCGGCAGCGAGCCGCTGAATATCACCACGCCGATAAGACCGTTCAGCCAGCCGCTTGTCGTCTTGTCCATTGTCATCTCCTGCATTTTGCTTGTCTTGATCCGGAACGGCTGGCGGGAACAGCAACAGTCGTATACAATTTTGAGAAACTGTTATGGTTGTTGACCCAGTACGGATGGAGAGCGATTTGGACGGACAGGTCTTTTCCCTCACGCGCATGGAACCCGGAACACGCATAGAAAAAGTGATGGCGAACATCCGCCAGCGCATCGCTTCGCGCAGCCTCGTGCCGGGCGCACGTTTACCGTCCGTCCGCGCGCTGGCAAAAACCATGCAGGTTTCAACCTCCACCATTGTCGAGGCCTATGACCGGCTGGTCGCCGATGGCACGATAAGTTCGCGTCCGGGCTCCGGTTTTTTTGTAGCCGGCCCGCTTGCGCCGTTATCTCTGGCCGATATTGAGCCGCGGCTGGACAGGGCGGTGGACCCCCTGTGGGTATCGCGGCAGGCGCTGGATGAGGCCCCGGTCCTTGCCAAACCCGGCTGCGGCTGGCTTCCCGCATCGTGGATGCCGCAAGAGGCGCTGCGGCGGGCGATGCGGGGGATTGCCCGTGCGGATACCGCCCTGCTGACGGACTATGCAAGCCCCATGGGGCTGCTGCAACTTCGCCAGCTTCTGTCGCGCAGGCTTGCCGAACACGGGGTGCAGGCGGGTGCGGGCCAGATCATGCTCACGGATTCCGGCACGCAGGCGATCGATCTTCTCTGCCGTTTCCTGCTGCAGCCGGGGGATGCGGTGATTGTCGACGATCCCTGCTATTTCAATTTCCATGCCCTCTTGCGCGCACACCGCGTTAAAGTCATCGGTGTGCCTTACACCCCGACCGGACCGGACCTTCCGCTTTTCGAACAGGCGCTGAAAGAACACCAGCCGCGTCTTTATATTACCAATTCCGCGATCCATAATCCCACAGGCGCCAGGCTTTCCGCCGTTACCGCCCATCGCCTGCTGATGTTTGCCGAACAGGCGGGACTGACCATCATCGAGGATGATATTTTTGCAGATTTCGAAACGCAGGCGGCGCCGCGACTGGCCGCTTTCGATGGGCTGAACCGCGTCGTCCAGATCGGCAGCTTCTCCAAAACACTGTCCGCCTCCGTGCGTTGCGGTTTCATTGCGGCACCTCTTGCGTGGGTGGAGGCGCTGACCGACCTTAAGATCGCCACCGCCTTTGGCGGGACGCATTTCTCGGCGGCGCTGGTCCTGTCGCTTTTGACGGATGGCAGCTACCGCCGTCATGTTGAGGCGCTGCGCCTGCGTCTTGCGGCGGCGATGCCGGAGGCGGCGGCGCGTTTAAAGGCGATTGGATGTGTACCCTGGATCGAACCGCAGGCGGGCATGTTTTTATGGTGCCGCCTGCCGGACGGGGTGGATGCCGGCAATGTGGCGCGCCACGCCCTTGCGCAGCAGGTGGTTCTGGCGCCCGGAAATGTGTTCAGTTCCTCGCAGAATGCCGCCGCTTTCATGCGTTTCAATGTTTCGCAGTTGGGCAGTTCGGAGACCATGGCCGTGGTGGCGGATGCGCTCCGGTCTGTGCCTGATCGTCGCTCTTTGTGAGGGCCAAGGGCCGAATCGGAACAAAATCGCGTGAACGCCGTTTTCTCCGCAGAGTGAAGAGGAGAAATACCATGACATTCGATCCCAACAACCCGCGCCCGGACCGCGATCTTCGTCCGGAACTGAATATCAGCAATGAGCCGGCTGCCCGGACCTCGTCGTCCTGGGTACCGTGGCTGGCGATTATCGTTGTCGTGCTGGTGGGCGTTTTCGCCTGGTCGCAGATGAGCGGCCCGACCACCGATCCGGCCACGACATCGTCCACCACACCGCCCGCTGCAACGGATCAGGCACCCGCCCCGATGACGCCGACCGCACCGGCGACGCCGCCGGCAAACAACACGGCTCCGGCAAGCCCGACTACGGGTGGCACTCAGACCCAGCCGTAATGGGCTGACTGACATGCTAAAACCGTCTGCCTTCGGGCAGGCGGTTTTTTCGTGGATGCAATCAGCTTTCGCCTTTAGAGCTGCTCCATCGCCGAGGGGCTATTGGACACTCTGGACCAGCGGGCAATCGATTCTTTCGCCAGCGCTGCAAGCGTTATGCTTCCAAAGCGGGACAGGAGGATGGTTTCCGCCTCTTTCATCGCGTCAAAAAGGGCCTCATTGACCGCCTGTTCGATGACGCAGTTCGGATTGTCGCCCGCCAGCCCGATGGAAAACAGCTCCGGTGCGCCGAGCGCCCGATAAATATCCAGCAGGGTGATTTCGCTGAGCGGTCGCGCCAGGACCCAACCGCCGCCATGGCCTTTTTCCGATGAGACATAACCATGCTCCCGCAGGCCCGCCATGGTTCTGCGCACCACCACAGGGTTGGTTTGCAGCATGGCCGCGATGCTTTCAGAGGTCGCCGCCCTCTCGTGTTTTTCCATATGGATCAGAATATGCAGCACCCTTGAAAGGCGCGTGTCGTGTCTCATTGCGCAAGCCCATTTGTTTTTCGCAACGCTATCAGTTCCGAAGTGACGTAACAATATAAGTTGCGTGACCCTTGACTCGAAAAATCACGTAACAATATAAGTATCGTGAAAATGAATGGGCGCTTCCTGCCCGGTCTTGAACGATAGGTGCATCATGAAATTCGACGTCATCATCATCGGCGGCAGCTATGCCGGTCTCTCCGCCGCACTGCAGCTTGGCCGCGCCAGAAAGAATGTTCTTGTCGTGGATGCGGGTAAAAGAAGGAACCGTTTTGCCAGCCATTCCCATGGTTTTCTCGGTCAGGATGGCAAAGCACCGGGCGAGATCGTCGCCGAAGCGCGACGTCAGATCGAGCGTTACCAGACGATAGAGTGGGCGGAGGGCAGGGTGACCGATGCCGAAGGGTCTTTTGGCGATTTCGTCGTAGAGATCGACGGTCGCCGCCGCGAAAGCGCTACTCGGCTGATCCTTGCCATGGGCGTTACCGATGAGCTGCCCGGCATAACCGGGCTGAAAGAGCGCTGGGGCTCTTCGATCTTCCATTGCCCCTATTGCCATGGCTACGAGCTTGATCAGGGGAAAATCGGCGTCATTGCCGCTTCACCCATGGCTATTCATCACGCCCTGATGCTGCCGGACTGGGGTGAAACGACCTTCTTTACCAATGGTATTTTCGCGCCGGATGAGGACCAGGCCGCACTTCTGTCCGCTCGTGGTGTCCGGGTGGAGAAAGACCGTATCGCGGAAATTGCCGGACATGCGGATGTCGTTCTGTCCGACGGCCGCAGCATTGCGCTGGCCGGTCTTTTCACCCAGCCGAAACTGCGGATCACCTCGGACTGGATCGGAAAACTCGGCTGCTCCGTGGAGGAGGGACCCATGGGATCGAGCATCGTGACTGATGCCATGAAACAGACCACGGTCCGCGGCGTCTTTGCCTGCGGTGATGTCGCAAGGCCGGCAGGCTCGGTCGCCCTTGCGGTGGGCGACGGTGCCATGGCAGGGGCTGCGGCTCACCGGTCGATCCTGTTTCCGGAATGATCAGCCGGAGGTGAGGCTAAGCCAGCGTCCGGGAGGCATGCCGAAGGCATTCTTGAAATGCCGGGTGAAATGCGCCTGATCCGCAAACCCGCAGGCAAATGCCGTTTCGGCAAGGCTGGCGCCGGCCCGCATCATCTCTTTGCATTTTTGCAGCCTCCGCATGATGAGATAACGATGCGGGCTGGTTCCCAGCAGGCCGCGGAAATGCCGGAAGAGCGTAAAGCGGTCGAGTCCGCTTATTCGTTCAAGTTCCTCCGCACCGACGGTGTCGGTACTGTTCTCCTGCAGGTAGTCCCGACACCGTAAAACGGCGGCGCGGTCAATGCGTTTGACGGTTCCGGCGCAACCGTTCGCATGCTTGGAAAGCAGGTCCGCCAGCCGCGATTGCCAGTCGGTCAGGAGCAGATTGTCCGGCTCGCTTTCGAGATCGCCGAGTGCTTCGATCAGACATTGCCGGAAGGCGGGGTCCTCGATGACGGGATTTCTCGCAAAAGGCAGCGTCTGATATCCCGCCTGCGCCATTTTTTCAGGCGGAAGATAGAGCATACGGTAGCGCAGCCCCTCATCCGTGCCTGCGCCGCCATCATGCACTTCGTCGGGATGCAGCACGATGACATTTCCCGGCATGCTGAAATGCGAGGTGCCGCGATAGGAAAAGGTCTGGACGCCGGAGAGCGTGACGCCGAGCGCATAGGTATCATGGCGGTGCGGCGCATAGGCATTGCCACGAAAGCGCGCTTCTATGCGTTCGATGCCGTTGCTCGCCGGAGCCTGCACGATCCCCTCGAATTTGCACGAACGTTCAAGATCGCCGACGCCCCGAGGCGCTAGGATTGCTTCTCTTTCGTAACCACAGCCAGATTGAGTCCGCATGTTTGATACCAAGATCGCCGTCATCCTTCGTGATGACCTTGCCGTGTGGCAAAAACTGAATGTTACCGCATTTCTCATGTCGGGGATCGTCGCCCAGACCGGAGAGATTATTGGGGAACCATACCGCGATGGTGCGGGCAACGTCTATAATCCCCTGTCCATCCAGCCGGTGGTCGTCATGGCCACGGATCAGGAGGCGCTACGCAAAATCCATCTGCGCTCCCTCGAGCGCGATGTCACGACGTCGCTCTATATCGAGGAAATGTTCTCCACCGGGCACGATGTCGCCAACCGTCAGGTATTTTCGGAATTTTCTCCTGACAATGCCAGGGTGGTCGGCATGGCGCTGAGGGCAGACAAGAAGATCGTCGACAAGATCACCAAGGGTGCAAAGCTGCATACTTGAGAACATATCTTCGAATGCAAAAGGGAGGCTGCAAGCCTCCCTCCAATGCCGATGGCAAATGATTGCCGCTTATTCGTCGTTCATCTTCAGGGCGGCGATGAAGGCTTCCTGCGGAATTTCCACCTTGCCGAACTGGCGCATGCGCTTCTTGCCTTCCTTCTGCTTGTCCAGAAGTTTGCGTTTACGCGTCGCATCGCCGCCGTAACACTTCGCTGTCACATCCTTGCGCAACGCGCGCACGGTTTCGCGGGCGATGACCTTGCCGCCGATCGCGGCCTGGATCGGGATCTGGAACATGTGCGGCGGAATGAGTTCCTTCAGCTTTTCGCACATGCCGCGCCCGCGCCGGTCAGCCGCCGAGCGGTGCACCAGCATGGACAGCGCATCCACCGGATCGCCGTTGACGAGGATCGACATCTTGACGAGATCGCCCGCACGATAATCGATGATGTTGTAATCGAACGAGGCGTAACCCTTGGAAATGGACTTCAGCCGGTCGTAGAAATCGAACACCACTTCGTTGAGCGGCAGTTCATAGGTAATCATCGCACGGTTGCCGACATAGGTCAGCTCCGTCTGCAGGCCGCGCCGGTCCTGACACAGTTTTAGGATGCCACCGAGATATTCGTCCGGCGTCATGATCGTCGCCTTGATCCACGGCTCGCGGATTTCCTTGATCTTCACAACGTCAGGCATGTCGGCCGGGTTGTGCAATTCCTTTTCCGTGCCATCCGTCAGCGTCATTTCATAGACAACCGAAGGCGCGGTGGCGACGAGATCGAGATTGAACTCGCGCTCGAGGCGTTCCTGAATGATTTCGAGGTGCAGCAGGCCAAGGAAGCCGCAGCGGAAACCGAAGCCGAGGGCGGCTGACGATTCCATTTCGAAGGAGAAGGAAGCGTCGTTGAGGCGAAGCTTGCCGACAGCTGCACGCAAATCTTCGAAGTCGGCCGCGTCGACCGGGAAAAGGCCGCAGAACACCACGGGCTGTGCCGGCTTGAAGCCGGGCAGGGCCTGCGCCGTCGGGCGCTTGTCGTCGGTGATCGTATCGCCGACGCGCGTATCGGCAACTTCCTTGATCGAGGCGGTGATGAAACCGATCTCGCCGGGGCCGAGGCTGTCGACATTGACCATCTTCGGGGTCAGTACGCCGACGCGCTCGACGCCGTATTTGGCGCCCGAACCCATCATGCGGATCTGCTGGCCCTTGCTCAGCACGCCGTCGATGACGCGCACCAGAACCATGACGCCCAGATAGGTGTCGTACCAGCTGTCGACCAGCAGTGCCTTCAGCGGGCCGTTTTCGCCAACTTCGCTCGTCGGCGGCGGCAGGCGGTTGACGATGGCTTCCAGAACATCGGGAATGCCAAGGCCGGTCTTGGCCGAAATCATCACGGCGTCGGAAGCGTCGATGCCGATTACCTCTTCGATCTGTTCCTTGATGCGGTCGGGTTCGGCCGCCGGCAGGTCGATCTTGTTGAGCACCGTCACCAGCTCGTGATCGTTGTCGATCGCCTGGTAGACGTTGGCCAGCGTCTGGGCTTCCACGCCCTGCGATGCGTCCACGACGAGCAGCGAGCCCTCGCAGGCCGAAAGCGAACGGGACACTTCGTAGGCGAAGTCGACGTGGCCGGGCGTGTCGATGAGGTTCAGCACATAGGTTTCGCCGTTGTTCGCCTTATAGTGCAGGCGAACCGTCTGGGCCTTGATGGTGATGCCGCGCTCGCGCTCGATATCCATCGAATCGAGAACCTGTTCCGACATATCGCGTTCGGCAAGGCCGCCTGTCGACTGGATCAACCGGTCGGCCAGTGTCGATTTGCCGTGATCGATGTGGGCAACGATCGAGAAGTTGCGGATATGGTCCAGGGGCGTGCGGGTCGAATTTGTGCTCATGCCCCGCGCTATAGCAGGGGCTTCTCATGCCGCAAAGCGGGAATTTGGTTAAAAGCCCTTTAAAATGGGCTTTTCAGATAGCAAATTGCTCCGGCCAGTCGCGACGGGTGGCCACCTGTCCTTCGGTCCTGAGCCTTGCGACAGTGGCAAGATCGATGTCGGCGATCAGAAGCGTGCTTTGCGTCACCGCATCGCTTTCGCTTTCCGCAATGATGCCGGATGCGGGCATGCCGTAATCGGAGGGCACATAAAGCGCCGCACGGCCGCGATTTTCATCGACGGCGGGCGACCATGGAGCCTCACCTGCGGTGGGGGAGGAGAGGACGGCATATTGATTTTCCAGCGCTCGCGCCTGCGCGCCGATGCGCACCCGGTAAGCGCCTGCCAGCGTGTCGGTGCAGCTGGGAGCGAGAACCAGTTCCGCGCCAAACTCCGCCAGCCTGCGGCCGAGCATTGGAAACTCGTTGTCGTAACAGATGAGGATGCCGAGCCTGCCAATGCTCGTCTCGAAGGCCTTCAAACCCTCGACACCGGCATGGATATTCCATTGCTCCCGCTCGAAGCGGGTCATGATCTGCTTGTCCTGATAACCGATCAACCCTTCCGGTCCAAACAGCCATGCCCGGTTGCGGAACTTGCCGTCCGGGTCCTTCACCGGCGCGCTGCCCGGCTGGAACAGGATTTGATGTTGCCGCGCCAGCTCTTCGCAAAGCTCCACCCAGGAGGGGATCAGCGGCTGTATCTCTTCGATGGAGCGGTGCAGGTCGGAGCGGATATCTGGCGGCAGCTGCCCCGTCAGCGCCATGGCCGAATATTCCGGCAGAAGCAGCAGTTCCGCACCCGTTTCTTTTGCCTCGCGCACGATGGCCGCAAGGTGCGCCGCATAAGCTTCCCATGTCTCGATCAGTTCGATGGCATATTGGCTGGCGGCGAGGCGGGTCATCGGTTTCCATCTCCTGCGGCGATATTCTTCATCCAGAAGGACAGCGGTTTCGGGCTCTCGGCGCTTTCGTCAATATCCTGCCAGGTAAAGCTGGTGCGCAGCTCGGGGTGGTGGCGATAGCCGCGCTTTTCCCAGAAGGCATTCAGCGGCACGTAATCCGCCGGGCGGCGCGGGTGATCCGCAGGCCGCTCGACAGCGCAGAAGGTGCACCAGTCAAAGCCGAGACATCTGGCATGGCCCTCCCGTTCCTCGAAGAACCGCACGCCGATGCCGTGACCGCGATAATCCGACAACAGCACGCTTTCGCCGAAATAAAACAGCTGCGACGGGTCGTAACCGGCCGCCAGGAAAGGTGATTTCACCTCGTCGGTTTCCGCCGCCATGGGCATGCCCGTGGACATGCCCACCACCTGTCCGCCGTCGAGCGCCAGCACGAAAACAGCGCCCTTCTTATCGGCATAGGTGGCCAGATATTTGCGCTCATACTCCACCGAACCATCATAGAGATAGGGGAAGGTGCGGAACACCGTGATCCGCAGCCGTGCGAGATCATCGAAATAGCGTGCGGCGTCAATGCCGGAAAGAGACTTGATTTCGACGGTCATGGGCATTTTCACTTTCGGTTCCGCTGGTTATACCGTCATGGAAAACCCGCGCAAGCATTGAACGGAGAAGACGATGACCGCAGCCGAGACGATCCGCGCCTATTACGATGCCTTCAACCGACAGGACATGGACGCCTTTCTGGCGCTTCTTCATGACGAGGTGGTGCATGACATCAATCAGGGCGAGCGCCAGACCGGCAAGGCCGCTTTTGCCTCCTTCATGGACCACATGAACCGCTGCTATAAGGAAAACCTCACCGACATGGTGATCATGGCGAGCGCAGACGGTAAACGTGCCTCCGCGGAATTCACCGTGAACGGCGAATACCTTGCGACCGACGAGGGCTTGCCGGAAGCCGATGGCCAGAAATACGTCCTGCCCGCCGGTGCCTTCTTCGACCTGAAGGATGGGAAAGTTAGCCGAGTAACGAACTACTATAATCTGAACGACTGGATTGCTCAGGTCGGCGCCTGAAGTCTTCATTGTTCCCGCGGTAATGATCATCCGACGGTAGTCGGTTTTCCACTATCGTGGATATTGACTCCATCATATGGGAATTATAGTCTCATATGATGGAAAACGAAGATCATATTCTCGAACGTTCGATCGGTGAGCGGATCAGGTCGCTGCGGGCTGAAAATGGCCTGACACTGGATCGGCTCGCCTCTGAATCCGGTGTCAGCCGCGCCATGATTTCCCGCATCGAACGGGGTGAGGCGAGCCCGACGGCATCGCTGCTCGCCCGCATCTGTGCGGCACTCGGCCTGTCGCTCTCCGGCTTCTTCGCCGAAAACGAAGAGGCTGTTTCCCCGCTGGTAAAGAAGCGGGACCAGCAGCTCTGGAAAGATCCCGAAACCGGTTATGTCCGCCGCGCCATCTCCCCACCGCGTGTGGGTTCCGATGTCGATATTGTCGAGGTCGAGTTTCCGGCCGGCGCGCGCATCGGCTTTCCGCCACATGCGGCAAGCCGGGGCATGACGCAATATGTCTGGCTTTTCGAAGGCGTTCTGGAGATGACGAGTGGCGGTGCGGTGCATCGGCTGGAACCTGGAGATTGCCTTTTCATGCCGGTCGGTGAAGGACATGTCTTTCACAACCCTTCCGAAAAACCTGCCCGTTACGCCGTCGTGCTGGACCAAAGACAGCGCTGATTTTTTCCAGAGGAGTTTTCATGGCCACCATACGCGTGCTGAACGGGCAAGAGACGCTCGATGTGCTTCCGGAGCTTTGCGAAGTTCTCTCCGCCTGCGTCAATGGCGGCGCATCCGTTGGTTTCATGTTGCCCTTTTCCCCGCAGGACGCAGAGCCCTTCTGGCGAGCCGTGGCGGAAGCGGCGGATGAGGGCGACACGATCCATGTCGTGGCGGAAGTGGATGGCAAGGTGGTGGGCACCGTGCAGGTGGGCCTCGCTTCCAAACCCAACCAGCCACATCGCGGCGATCTGATGAAGCTTCTCGTGCATCCCTCGGCCCGCGGTCTCGGGCTTGCCCGCAAGCTCATGCAGAAGGTTGAAGAGGAAACGGCAGCCCGTGGCCGAACCCTTTTGGTGCTGGATACGGCCACGGGCAGTGATGCAGAGGCGATCTATCCCCGCCTTGGCTGGGAACGGGTCGGAGTCATTCCCGATTACGCCCTGTTTCCCGATGGGCGTTATTGCGGCACGACGCTGTTTTACAAGCGGATTGGCTAGCACATTTCCGCCGCTTATTGTCCCGGCTTCAGCGAGCGGTTGAAGGCGGCAACAATCATCTTTTCCAGTTCGGCATGAATATCCGCACGGTCGCGTGGCCCGGCCGGTTCGCAGATCGGATCACGCTCGCCAACGGATTTGAGAAACGCATCGGCATCCGGTTTGCAGAGAGGCAGGAAGCTGAAATGGTTGGCCCCGTCGACCTGTTGATAGGTCGCGCCGGGTGCCTCGGCCGCCAGTTTGTCCGCCAGCACGGCCGGTGGAATTTCCCCCTTGCTGCCGAGATTGATGAAGGCCAGCGGAATATCGATTGTTTTCAGGCTGTCCGTCTGGAAGGCGAGTGCGAGGCCGGGATCGACCAGCACGGCGGAACGAATGCGTGGATCGCGGTTCTGCTGCTCGAAACGGGCCTTGTCGAGGGTTCCGAGGTCGAGCTTCGGTACACTGACCGGCTCGTTGTTGAGATAACCCCGGCCGCCGGCAAACCATTGGCAATCCATCATCGCAGCATGGTCTTTGCAATAGCGCTTATACGCATTGAGATCGGCGCGTGCGCCCGAAATCTCCATTGCTGCGCTGCCGCCGAGCGAAAAGCCGAGGATGCCGATCCTCTGCGCATCGATCGCGCCCGACCATTTGCCCTGCGTCGTCAGCGCGGTGATGATCGTGGAAAGATCGCCCGTCCGCTCCCAGATTTTCGGCGTATCGGCAGGTGTTGAATCGCCGCTGGTGGTGCCGGGATGGTTGGGGCCGGCGACGATGAAACCTTCGCTCGCAAGCTTTGCGGCGATCCAGGCCATGCCGCTCACTCTCGAGCCCGAACCGTGTGACAGAAGCACCAGCGGCAGGCGACCCGGCCGCACTGCGCTGTCCTTGAAGACGGCCGTGCCTTGAAAAATCCGGTCCTCGCCGGAAAGCGTCTGCGTGCCGTTGCCCTCCGAAGGATACCAGACGGTGACGGCGAGGTCCTTGCCACGTTCGGGAGAGTGGATGGCGATTTCACTAACGCCAACGGCTTCATTTGCAAAAGCCTGCTGGGTAATGAGAGCGGAAAACAGCATGGTGGTGATGGTGACGATGGGACCCATGAAAAACCTCTTGCGGTCGGAAAGAACGAGACCCAATCTGCACCGTCACCTGTTTTTCGCGTCCTTGATCGCGTTTGAGGTCGTACCGAAACGCGATCTGGTCCATGGAAAGACAACAGGTCGTCGATCCGGGATATTTATTCGTGCTTTTCATTCCCCTGCCATTCGTCGTGGCGCTTCTGCTGGTCGTCATGTTCATCGTCTTTTTCCGAAGCGGAGACGATGTGCGCACGAACCGCGCCTTTCTGGCCCTGATCGCGCTTTGCGCCGTCCAATCGGTTCTTGTCGGCCTGCGCTGGGGGTATGGCGTCAATGCCGTACGTTATGTCCTGCCGGTCCTTGCCGCCTGCCTGCCGCCGCTTGTCTATATCGCCTTTCGCGGCTTGATGAGGGTCGGGGCAGACAGCAGAAGAGCGATGCTGGCAAGTCTTGTGTTCTTGCCTTTGTTGATCGTTGTTCTGGAACTCGCCTTGCCGGTAGTGATCGACCTTGCCCTGATCCTCATCTTCGTTAGCCATGCCGCCGCACTGCTTCTTCTGGGAGGAAAAGGGCCGGATGGGCTGGACGAGGCGCAGTTCGCCAGCGTCACTTCTGCGCACAGGGCGCTGATCATCGCCGCCATGGCGCTTTGCGTTTCGGCGCTCTTTGATCTTCTCGTGTTCCTCGACTTCGAATGGGCGCATGGAGAAAACGTCGCCGTACTGGTCAGCAATGCCAATCTTTTCGGGCTGTTGCTGATCGGTCTGATGGCAGCCATGGCTGGAAAAAGCAAAGCGCCGCAAACGGCTGCAGAGCCGGCTGAGGAATTGCCGCCTCCCTCTGAACCATCGGAACAGGACCGGGACATCGTCGCAAGCCTCGACCAGCTGATGACAACACAGGCGCTTTACCGTGATGAGAACCTCAACCTGACCCGGCTGGCCAGACGTCTCGGCCTGCCCAGCCGGCAGATATCCGGCGCGATCAATCGTTCCCTCGGCATCAATGTCTCGCAATATGTCAACCAGCTCCGCATCCGCGAGGCCTGCCGGCTGCTGGAGGAGACGGAGCAATCGGTAACCGCGATCATGTTCTCCTCGGGTTTCCAGACCAAGTCCAACTTCAACCGGGAGTTTCGCCGCGTCACCGGCATGAGCCCGGTCGACTGGCGTGAACGGCAGGTGTGGAAGCTGGTCTCGCCAAACAAAACGGCCACCCGGCAGATGCCGGATGACCGTCTGAGGATGGTCGGAAAGTGAGGAAAAATCAGAGCGTGCCGTTGCGCTGCTGGATCATCATGTAGGTGTCATAGGTATATTCGGCGATCTGTGCCCAGAGATAGGCATCCTTCTTGAAGGCCTGCTGGCTCTCGTAGATCTTCTTGAAGTTCTCGTTCTTGGCCGAAATTTCCGCATAGGTGTCCTGTGCCGCCTTGTGGCAGACATCAAGGATTTCCTGGCTGAAGGGGCGCAGGATGGCGCCCTGCGCCACCAGTTCCTTCAGGGCCTTCGGGTTGCGCGCATCGTAGCGCTCCAGCATGCTGGCGCTGCCAGCGGCGCAGGCGTCTTTCAGGATGCGCTTGTAGTTTTCCGGCAGCTCATTGAACTTCTGCAGGTTCACGAAGGCATGCACGGCCGGGCCGCCTTCCCACCATGCCGGATAGTAATAGTATTTTGCGACCTTGTAGAAGCCGAGTTTCTGGTCGTCATAGGGGCCGACAAACTCGGTCGCGTCGATCGTGCCCTTTTCCAGCGCGGCATAGACATCGCCGCCGGCGATCTGCTGCGGGGTAACGCCAACCTTCTGCATCACCTGGCCGGTGAGGCCGGCAATGCGCATCTTTAGGCCCTTCAGGTCGTCGATGGTGTTGATTTCCTTGCGGAACCAGCCGCCCATCTGGGCGCCTGTGTTGCCGAGCAGGATCGAGTAGATATTGTGCTGGGCAAGGAACTCGTTGAGCAGCTCATTGCCGCCGGCCTGGTTGAACCAGGCATTCGTCTGGCGCGCGTTGAGGCCGAAGGGAACCGAGGTTCCAAGCGCGAAGGTCGGGTCCTTGCCGACGTAATAATAGGCGCAGGTATGCGCCATTTCGACGGTTCCGGCCGTCACCGCATCCGCCGCCTGCAGCGCCGGCACGATTTCACCGCCGGCGAAATGCTGGATGACGAAGTTGCCGCCGGAAGCTTCCTTGACGTGATCGGCGACCATCTGGCCAGCACCGAAAAGAATGTCGAGGCCTTTGGTGAAGGACGACGTCATGCGCCAGGTGATCTTGGGGTTTTCCTGCGCAATGGCCGGAGCGGCCAGCGCGGTTGCGGTAACACCGGCGCCAAGAGCGCCCGCCTTGCGGATAAATGATCTGCGATCCATGTCGATAAGCCCTGATACGTCTGCATATTACAGGCGAACCGCACGGTACGCCTCCCAAAGGCTACTAAACATTTATCCTCGCGGCCATCAAGGGGGAATGTTCGAAACTTGCGCGCTCTTTGGCGACACCTGTCGATTGCTGCCTTGCCGCGCCTTTTTGTGCTTCCGTATACGGCGTTACGATGTGCCGCGTCTTAATGCCGGATCGTCCATTGCAGGATTATAAAACAGCGAAAGTGTCAGGCTTCTGGCGATGCGTTCCGCCGTTTCCATGAACCAGTCATGGGCCTCCCTGCTCGGCGCGATGTCATCGAGCGTTGCCGAAAACAGCGCGAGCCATTGCGGGAAAAGTTCGGCCGACATGCCTTTTACGCCAAGATGCGCCTGCACCGGCTTGCCGCCATAGGCGCCATTCTTGAAGGCGACGGCTGACCAGAACTGTTTCATCTTGGCCATGTGTTCCGGCCAGCGCCCGGCCAGCCGCGCATCGAAGACCGGCCCGAGCGCCGGGTGGTTCAGAACGCGGCCGTAAAATGTCTCCACCAGCAGATCGATGAAACCGGCATCGACGCCGATCTCAGCCATGGCTCGTTCAGCCCTGTGCTGGATGTCTGCATTATGGGCGGCCTTTGCCGCGATTGGGTCCTGCATCGTGCTTCCTTTTCTTTGAATTTACGCCGTCTGGTGGTCCTCCGCAATGCGACGCTTTGACGTATTAGAATCATTCTAAAAGGCTTGATTGTGACGCCGTGCCGCTGTATTTAGAATTATTCTAAAAAGGTTTCAGCCATGTTCCGCAGTCTTTTTTCCCTTTCCAAACGCCCCTTCTCCTCGCTCGGCGAGCAGGAAATACTGGCACTCGCCATTTCTTCCGAGGAAGATGATTCCCGTATTTACCGCTCCTATGCCGATCATCTGCGGGCGCAATATCCGCAATCGGCAAAGGTTTTTGATGATATGGCCGAAGTCGAGCAGCAGCATCGAAATGTGCTGATCGACATGCATCGCCGCCGTTTCGGAGAAACCATTCCGCTGATCCGTCGCGAACATGTGCGCGGATTTTACGAGCGCACACCGGACTGGCTGGTGAAGAACCTGTCGCTGGAGAAAATTCGCGCTCAGGCGGAATTGATGGAAAGTCAGGCGATCCGGTTTTACGATGAAGCCGTCAAGCGAACCACCGATGCCTCGACACGCAAGCTGCTGGGCGATCTGGCCGAGGCGGAGCGGGGGCACGAAGACATTGCCCAACGGCTGGAAGAAAAACACCTCGATGAGGACGGCAAGTCCGAAGAGGCGGAAACGGCCAGGCGGCAATTTCTTCTGACCTATGTGCAGCCGGGCCTTGCGGGGTTGATGGACGGCTCCGTCTCGACGCTTGCGCCGATCTTCGCCGCTGCTTTCGCCACGCAGGATACCTGGCAAACCTTCCTGATCGGCCTCTCAGCCTCCGTGGGCGCGGGCATTTCGATGGGCTTTACCGAGGCCGCCCATGACGATGGCAAGCTTTCGGGCCGTGGTTCCCCGGTAAAAAGGGGTTTTGCCTCGGGTATCATGACGGCCATAGGCGGCCTGGGCCACGCGCTGCCCTATCTCATTCCGCATTTCTGGACGGCGACGGCGATTGCCGCCATCGTCGTTTTCGTGGAACTCTGGGCCATCGCCTTCATTCAGAACCGCTTCATGGAAACGCCGTTCCTGCGGGCGGTGTTTCAGGTTGTGCTTGGCGGTTCGCTGGTGCTGGCAGCCGGCATCATCATCGGCAATGGCTAGTAAATGAAAAAGCCCGCAGCAGACGCTGCGGGCTTTTTTCTTTGGAGCTATATCCCATCGATCAGCGCAATGCACCGACCAGAACGTCACGACCATCTTCGATGGAAACCCAGCGGCCGGTATTAAAGGACGCCTGCCGTTTCAGATAGGTATAGTTGGTGTCGGTCCAGAGCTTCACGTCGTCGGTAAGGTTGTCGAGAATATAGTCACCGTCGGTGGTGCGGAGCGTCAGCACGGCATGACCCTCGCCATCCGGCTTGCGCACGACGGTAATGAGCAGGTCAGCCACGGAAAAACCGCGCTCGATCAGCTTCTTGCGCTTCAGCAGCACGAAGTCTTCGCAATCGCCGGCGGTCGTCGGATATTCCCAGACTTCGTCCTTGCCGTAGATTTCCTGATCGGTCATCGCCACGATGGTGGTGTTGACGGAGGTGTTGATCTCGCGAACGACGCTCCAGCCATAATCCGTCACGCGCGGCGGCGGTGTCGTCTTGCTGCGGATGTTGCATTCATCCGCATATTTCTGACAGAACTCGTAATGGCCGATCGGCTGGGAGGTAATCCCGCCCGTCACCATGGAAGGGCTTCCCTTGGTTTCCGCCATGGCGGAGGCAGCAGTCATTAGCCCGGCGGCAACTGCAGACAGCAGCGCACGCGCCAGCGGTACGTTCATCATGAAACCCGTCCCTTAATTCTTAACGAAAAGTTAAGAGGGTTGGGGGGTAGGAGTCAATCATTAGCAACCGGTGGCGCGCAAGACTCGTTGAATATGGTTAAGAGCGTTGCGGAAATACCTATATTGCAAGGGTTTTGACGGCCGCAAGCATCCTGTCGATATCCTGGGGCCGGGAGAGCCGGTGGTCACCGTCGCGGATCAGCGTCAGCACCACGTCGTCGGCGGGAAGATGTTCGACGAGTTTCAGGGCGTGCTGATATGGAACATCGGGATCGCGCATGCCCTGCAGAATGTGAACGGGGCAGCCGGTGGTGATGATGCCCTGCAAAACGCGGTTCTGCCTGCCGTCTTCCATCAATGCGCGGGTGAAGATGTTGGGTTCGGGACTGTATTCCGAGTGTTCCTCGAAATAGCCCTTTTCCAGCAGGGACGTCTTTTCTGCGTCCGTCAGGCTGGGCTCTATCAGTTCCGCGGTGAAGTCCGGCGCGGGCGCAATCAGGACGAGGCCGGCGACGGAGGGTGCGCTGTCGCCTTTCCGCAACTCTTCGGCCATGCGCAGCGCGATCCATCCGCCCATGGACGAGCCGATGAGAACGACACGGGATGACGACTTTGCGCGCACCACGGCGATAGCCTCTTCCAGCCATCTCGAGATCGTGCCCCTTTTGAAATCACCGCCGGAAGCGCCGTGCCCTGAATAATCGAGCCGCAGGCAGGCAAGACCGTTTTCCGCCGCAAAACGATCGAGTTCGACCGCCTTGGTTCCCGTCATGTCGGAACGGTAACCGCCCAGCCACACCAGCATGGGTGCGTCGGGCTGTGATGTTGCGTGGCGATGGATAAAGGCGATGTCGCGGGCGTCGTCGCCCACCCCTATCTGCAGGAATTCAGCGGCTTGTTCGGTCATGTATATGCAATTCTCCTGATTTTCGTGCGATATCGGCGGCGTATTTGCAAAAACCGTGGCGACAGGTGATCTTTTCGGGCAGATATGCTATTGACTTCGCCACGGCAATAACGACATTTCCGCCGCTTGTACCAAACAAGCTGTTTTTTTGCTGACGTGATCCAGAAACAGATCAGGAGAATACGACCATTCGCAGACCTTTCAAAGCCGATGCCCCCGTCAAGGAGGGGCCGCGCTCCAACCGGGAAATTCGGGTTCCCAGAGTTCAGCTTATTGATGAAGAGGGCCAGAACCTCGGTAGCATGCCGACGGATCAGGCTTTGAAAATGGCGGAAGAGGCCGGTCTCGATCTCGTCGAGATTTCGCCGAACGCTGAACCGCCGGTATGCAAGATCCTCGATCTCGGCAAGCTTAAGTACTCGACCCAGAAAAAGGCCGCTGAAGCGCGCAAGAAACAGAAGATCGTCGAGGTCAAAGAAATCAAGATGCGCCCCAACATCGACACGCATGACTATGACGTGAAGATGAAGGCTATGGGTCGTTTCTTTGATGATGGCGACAAGGTGAAGGTAACGCTGAAGTTCCGCGGCCGCGAAATGGCCCACCAGGAACTCGGCATGAAGCTTCTCCTCCAGGTGAAGGAAGACACCCAGGCGATTGCCAAGGTGGAAGCCGAGCCGAAGCTGGAAGGCCGTCAGATGATGATGGTTCTCGCCCCGAAATAATTTGCGCCGGCCTCTGCGGTCGCATGAATCACCATCGCAAGGGGAAGTTTGCTTTCCCCGTTGCGCTTTTAGCCGACTGCGGTTATAAGCGCGCGTCCGAACGGTCCGGCAGGGCATGCCGAGGCCGTTCCTGAATAGCTTGAAATAGGCCTCGTCTGCCTGTTTCGATACAAAAACGGAGTAGCAAAATGCCCAAGATGAAGACGAAGTCCGCTGCAAAGAAGCGGTTCAAGATCACCGCAACCGGCAAGGTTGTTGCAGCCGCCGCCGGCAAGCGCCACGGCATGATCAAGCGTACCAACAAGTTCATTCGCGACGCGCGCGGAACCATGGTTCTCGCCGAAGCTGACGGCAAGAAAGTCGTCAAGAACTACCTGCCGAACGGTCTCTGAGACTTTTCCGCACTTTTGGACACTTTAAGGAGATCATGACATGGCACGCGTAAAACGTGGCGTAACTTCCCGCGCCAAGCACACCAAGACACTCAAGGCAGCCAAGGGCTTCTACGGCCGCCGCAAGAACACCATCCGCGCAGCAAAGGCTGCCGTGGATCGTTCCAAGCAGTACGCTTACCGCGACCGCAAGGTCAACAAGCGCAACTTCCGCGCTCTGTGGATCCAGCGTATCAACGCTGCTGTTCGCGAATTCGGCCTGACCTATGGCCGCTTCATCGACGGCCTGAACAAGGCTGGCATCGAAGTCGACCGCAAGGTTCTGTCCGACATGGCTATCCATGAGCCGGCAGCATTCGGCGCGCTCGTCGAAGCAGCGAAGAAGGCGCTTGAGTACCTCAAGGATGCTGGTACGGCCAACGAGTTTGAAACCGCTGTAAAGTAATTACGGCGCGGACAATCTGTTGTTCATTTGAAACCCGCGCCGGTTCTCCGGCGCGGGTTTTCGTTTTTTTGAAATTCACGGCAGTTTCGGCAAAGATGGTAACGCTTTTGCCCAGAGGTTGCCAAAAGGGTGGAGCATCCGGCTTTTGGTCGGCAGGCGCCATTGGGGGGCAAAAATGCTGGTTGCCGCAAGCGAGGCGGAAAAGGCGAAGGGTTTCCACGTCCATCTCGAAGATGGCGATATCGCAGCCTTGATGCGGGCTTTGCTTAAAAGCGAGCGCCGTGTGCAGAAACTCGAGCTTTCCGCCGCCACCGTCTGGATCAAGCGCCAGGGTACGGAAACGCTGTCCTGGTGGATAAAGCTGCAGGCCCTTCTCGCAAAGCTGCTTCCTTATACCTTCATGCGCCCATCGCCGCCGCTTGATGGCGCGGGCCTGATGCGCCGGGAACTCGAAACGCTGGAGGCCTTCAGGGCTCGCGGGTTCCCCGTTCCGCCCATCATTTATTCCTCGCTGACGGCCGTTGTCCTGGGGGATGTCGGCCCCACCATCATGGAGCGCATGGACGCGATAAAGGCCGCAAAACCGGCGGAACACGACGCCCTGCTCGTGAAATCGGCGGAGGCGCTTGGCGAATTGCATGCGGCAGGTCTCTGCCACGGCCGTCCGCATGTGCGCGACTTCTTTCTCGAAGACGGTCGTGTCGGTTTCATGGATTTCGAGGAGCGTCCTCAGGAGGTCATGCCGCTGGAAACGGCGCAGGCCCGCGATATATGGCTGCTGTTTCTGCAGGTCGCGACACGCGCCTGCGATGCGCCGAAAACCTGTGATGCCGCCTTTTCCCGCTGGCGTGAAAACGCCCCGCCCCGGGCGCTGGAAGAATTGTGTCGCCTGACCGGCATTCTCGGGCGATTTTTACCGCTTGCCCGGTTGATCGGGCGCGTGCGGATGGGTAGTGATCTGCGACGCTTTATCATGGCGACCGACTATCTGATGAATGCTGTGAACCCCGAAGCCGCTGTTAAAAAGACCGGCAAGGCAGGAAAAGATGACTGAACTTGATACCTTGAAATCGCAATTGATGTCGGAGATCGCCGCTGCTGCCGATGAGCCGGCCATCGAAGCCGTGCGCGTTTCCGCGCTGGGCAAGAAGGGCTCGGTTTCGGAGCTTCTGAAGACGCTTGGAAGCATGACGCCGGAAGAGCGCCAGACCCGGGGGGCTGCCATCAACCAGCTCAAGACTGAGATCACCGATCTTATCGGCGAACGCAAGAACGCGCTGAAGGACGCCGCCATCGCCGCCCGCCTGAAGGCGGAAACGGTGGATGTCAGCCTGCCGGTTCGCCAGTCCCCGGCCGAGCGCGGCCGCATTCATCCCATCAGCCAGATCGTCGATGAAATCACCGCCATCTTCGCGGATATGGGTTTCTCGATCGCCGAAGGTCCTGACATCGAGACCGATTATTACAACTTCACGGCGCTGAATTTCCCTGAAGGCCATCCGGCCCGCGAAATGCACGACACCTTTTTCTTCCAGCCGGATGAAAACGGTGAGCGCAAGGTGCTGCGCACGCACACCTCGCCGGTGCAGATCCGCACCATGGAAAGCCAGAAGCCGCCGATCCGCATCGTCATTCCCGGCAAGACCTACCGTCAGGATTCCGACGCCACCCATTCGCCGATGTTCCATCAGGTCGAAGGCCTTGTCATCGACAAGAAGGCGCATGTCGGCAATCTGCGCTGGGTGCTGGAAGAGTTCTGCAAGACCTTCTTCGAGGTCGACAGCGTCGTCATGCGCTTCCGCCCGTCCTTCTTCCCCTTCACGGAGCCGAGCTTCGAGGTGGATATCCAGTGCGACCGTTCCGGCCCGATCGTCAAGTTCGGCGAAGGTAACGACTGGATGGAAATTCTCGGCTGCGGCATGGTGCACCCGAACGTGCTGCGCGCCGGTGGGCTGGACCCGGACGAATATCAGGGCTTTGCCTGGGGCATGGGCCTCGACCGCATCGCCATGCTGAAATACGGCATGCCTGATCTGCGCGATTTCTTCAACGCCGATGTCCGCTGGATGAACCATTACGGCTTCCGCCCGCTCGACATGCCGACGCTGTTCGGCGGTTTGAGCGTTTAATCCGGTTAGCCAAGGAGCAAAGACATGAAATTCACTCTTTCCTGGCTGAAAGAGCATCTGGATACCGATGCGACGCTGGATGAGATTTGCGAGCGGCTGACGGCTATCGGCCTCGAGGTCGAAGAAGTTGACGACAAGGCGGCTTATAAGCCTTTCGTCATCGCCAAGGTGGTTTCCGCTGAAAAACATCCTGAGGCCGACCGCCTCAAGGTGCTGATGGTCGATGCCGGTGACGGCAAGCCGGTGCAGATCGTCTGCGGTGCGCCGAATGCACGCGCCGGCCTTGTCGGTGCGCTGGCTCGTCCCGGCGTGTATGTCCCGGGTATCGATGTCACCCTTGCTGTCGGCAAAATTCGCGGCGTCGAAAGCCACGGCATGATGTGCTCCGAAAAGGAGCTCAACATTTCCGACGATCATGACGGTATCATCGATCTGCCGCAGGATGCCCCTGTCGGCACGTCCTTTGCCGCCTATGCCGGCCTAGACGATCCGGTCATCGAGATCAACCTGACGCCGAACCGCCCTGACTGCACCTCGATCTACGGCATTGCCCGTGACCTTGCGGCTTCCGGTCTCGGCAAGCTGAAGACAAGGCCTGCGCCGTCCTTCAAGGTGGAAGGCGCAACGCCCGTTGATGTGAAGCTGGAACTGGACGATGCGGCGCTTTGCCCCGGCTTTTCGCTGCGCATCGTGCGCGGCGTGAAGAACGGCCCGAGCCCGAAATGGATGCAGCAGCGCCTGATGGCAATCGGCCTGCGCCCCATCAACGCGCTTGTCGACATCACCAACTACATGACCTTCGATCAGGGCCGGCCGATGCACGTCTTCGACGCCGCCAAGGTCAAGGGCGATCTTACGGTTCGTCGTGCGAAAGAGGGAGAAACCATCCTCGCACTCGACCAGCGGGAATATAAGCTCGGCCCGAACAATGTCGTCATCGCCGACGGGAAAGGCCTCGAGTCCATCGGCGGCGTCATGGGCGGCGAACATTCCGGCTGCGATGACAATACCGTCGACGTGCTGATCGAATCCGCTCTCTGGGATCCGATCAACATCGCCAAGACCGGCCGTTCGCTCGGCATCATCACCGATGCGCGTTATCGTTTCGAGCGCGGCGTTGATCCGGAATACATGGTTCCGGGTCTGGAGCGCACCACCGAACTGGTTCTGGAACTCTGCGGCGGCGTCGCTGGCGAAGCCCGGGTTGTCGGTTACAAGGGCCATCAGCCCAAGATCGTGGATTTCCCGCTCGCGGAAGTGAAACGCCTGACGGGTCTGGAGGTTTCGGCGGAAGAGAGCCTCACCATTCTCAAGGGCCTCGGTTTCGGTGTCGAGGGAACGGGCGAGCGCGTATCCGTTACCGTCCCGTCCTGGCGTTCTGATGTCGACGGCAAGGCTGATCTGGTGGAAGAAGTCATGCGCATTCACGGCGTCGACAATATCAAGCCGGAACCGCTGGAAAACTTCGGTGCCGTCAATGGCCGTATCCTGACCACATTGCAGATCCGCACGCGTACCGCGCGCCGTGCCCTGGCAAGCCGTGGCATGCTGGAGGCCGTCACGTGGTCCTTCATCCCGGAAGCGCAGGCGAAGCTCTTCGGTGGCGGTTCGCCGGCCCTGAAGCTCGCCAACCCGATTGCGGCCGATATGTCGGACATGCGGCCCTCGTTGCTGCCCGGCCTTCTCACCGCCGCCCAGCGCAATGCCGACAAGGGGCATAGTGACGTCGCGATTTTCGAGGTTTCCGGCACCTATGAGGGCGATACGCCTGAGAAGCAGCGCCGTGTTGCCGGCGGTGTCCGCCGTGGCACGGCCTCGCTCGCAGGCAGCGGCCGCATGTGGTCCAATGCTTTGAAGGGCGGCGGCAAGCCGGTGGATGTCTATGACGCCAAGGCTGATGCGCTCTCGGTGCTGGAAGCCTGCGGCCTGCCCATGGCCAATGTGCAGATCGAAGCCGGTGCGCCTTCCTGGTATCACCCCGGCCGTTCTGGCACGATCAAGATGGGCCCGAAGGTCGTGCTCGGTTATTTCGGTGAATTCCATCCGAAGACCCTGTCCGAACTGGATGTTTCCGGCGCCTATTGCGGTTTCGAGATTTATCTCGATGCCATGCAGGAGCCGAAGAAGAAGGCGACCCGTACCAAGCCCGCACTTGAGCTTTCGCCTTTCCAGGCCGTCAAGCGCGACTTCGCCTTCGTGGTCGACAAGTCTGTCGAGGCGGGTGCCATCATCAAGGCCGCGACGAGCGCCGACCGCAAGCTGATCACCAGCGTCAATGTCTTCGATATCTTCGAGGGTGCGTCGCTCGGCGAAAACCGCAAGTCGGTCGCCATCGAAGTGCAGATCCAGCCGGTCGACAAGACCTTGACGGATGAGGATTTCGAGGCGCTGACGGCCAAGATCGTTGGCAATGTCGAGAAGTCGACAGGCGGCGTTCTGCGCGCCTGAAAACCGACGACGGAATGAAAAAGCCGCGGCGGTTGCCGCGGCTTTTTTTGTTTTTAGCGGTTGGCCATCTGGGACATGCGCGCGGGATAGCGTTCCCCCGCAACCTTTGCCGGCGAGAGGAGGGCGCCAAGGCTCGCAACTTCCTCCGCCGTCAGCGAAACATCCGCTGCAGCGACGTTTTTCTCCAGATTGGCGATTTTTGTGGTGCCGGGGATAGGAACGATGAAGTCGCCCTGTGCCAGCACCCAGGCGAGCGCCAGTTGCCCGGCGGTAACGCCCTTTTCAGCCGCCATGTCTTCCAGAAGCTGGATAAGCGCCAGATTGGCGTCGAAGTTTTCGCTTTGGAAGCGCGGCAGGCCGCGACGGAAATCATCGGCGGCGAGGCCATCGAGTGACTTCAGCGCGCCCGTCAGAGCCCCGCGTCCAAGCGGGCTGAAGGGGACAAAACCAATGCCGAGCTCACGGCAGGTTTCCAGCACGCCGTTTTCCTCCACATCGCGGGTCCACAACGAATATTCGCTCTGAATGGCCGTAATCGGATGGGTGGCGTGGGCCTTGCGAAGCGTTTCGGCGCTGGCTTCGGAAAGGCCGAGATGTTTCACCTTGCCTTGCTTCACCAACTCCGCCATGGCCCCGACCGTCTCTTCGATCGGCACATCGGGATCGACGCGATGCTGGTAAAACAAGTCGATGGCATCGATGCCAAGACGTTTGAGCGAGGCTTCGGCGACGGCACGCACATTTTCCGGCCGGCTGTCGGTGCCCACCATCATCTGGCCTGCGGGTTTGCTGGTGTCGATCCTGAAACCGAACTTGGTGGCGATGACCACCTTGTCGCGGTAGGGCTTCAAACCCTTGCCGACGAGAATCTCGTTATTGTAAGGCCCATAAACCTCTGCCGTATCGAAAAAGGTGACGCCGAGTTCGACGGCGCGATGCAGCGTCGCTATTGCGCTGCTTTCATCGCCGGTCGGGCTATAGGCATGGGTCATCCCCATGCAGCCGAGACCAAGCGCCGAAACGGATAGGTTGTTTCCAAGGGTTCTTTGTTTCATCTGTTCGTCCTTCCATAAGGAACCGCCCGTCATCAGGGCGTGATCAGAAAATAGCGTCTCATGGCGATAAAAATAATCGCTGCAAATCTACTTGGGTTGTTCTATCATTTAGAACAATGAACCGTGTGCAACTCTCCCAGCTGGCCGTCCTCGCCGCCGTTGCCGAAGGCCGCAGCTTCCGCAAGGCTGCGGCTGAACTCGCCATTGCGCCCTCGGCCGTCAGCCATGCCGTCTCGTCACTGGAGGCAAGCCTTGGCCTGCGTCTGCTTCATCGTACCACCCGCAGCGTTTCGCCGACAGAGGAGGGGAGGCGGCTTCTCGAAACACTGGGTCCGGCGCTTGCAGATATCGATGCGGTCATTGAGGCGCTTGCCGAACATGGCGGGAGACCGGCCGGCCCCCTGCGCATCACCCTGCCGAGACTGGCCGCCGAGGATCTCATCGTGCCGCGTTTGGGTGAGTTCCTGCGGCTCTATCCCGACATTTCCCTCGAAATCTCAACCGACGACCGTTTTGAAGATATTGTCGCAAAGGGTTTCGATGCCGGGCTGCGGCTCGGGGAGCACCTCGACGCGGATATGATTGCGGTGAAGGCCAGCGGCGCATGGCGCGGCGCAATTGTTGGTTCTCCGTCCTATTTTGCGGAAAATCCACCGCCACGCGATCCCAGGGATCTCATCCGGCATCGCTGTATTCGCCGCCGTTTCGCCAGTGGTCTTATCTATCGCTGGGAACTGGAGAAGAACGGCAAGCCGCTGGTGGTCGATGTGCAGGGACCTTTGATCCTGTCGGACCAGAGCCTCATTCGCCGGGCGGCGATAGACGGGGCAGGGCTCGCCTTCGTCTTCGAGCAGCGCGTCGAGGACGATATCAGGGAGGGCAGGCTCATCCGCGTGCTGGAGGACTGGTGCGCACCCTTTGACGGCTTTTATATCTATTATCCCTCCCGCCGGCAGATGCGTCCGGCGCTGAGGGCTTTTGTGGATTTTTTCCGCTTCCGGGGCTGATCAGAACTTGATGCGATAGCGAATATGGCCGTCGCTTTTCACGTAGCTGTCGTAAAGTTTCTGGGCGCGGTGGTTGTCTTCGCCCGTGTGCCAGTATAGCCGCGACCAGCCCTTTTCCTTGCAGATGGTGATAAGATCGTCCATCAGCGCCCGGCCCGTTCCCTTGCCGCGGATTTCTCCATCGACGAACAAATCCTCCAGATAGCAATCCGGCGTCTTCACCCAGGTGGAATCGTGGAAGTGGTGGATGGCGAAACCCGCCATCCTGTCACCCAGCACGGCCACACGCATCGAAACACGGGATGTGGGATCAAGGATGCGCGCCCAGGTATGGTCGGTGACGTCATTGGCAAGCTCAACCTCATAAAAAGCGAGGTAATCGTTCCAGAGTCGCAGCCATTCCGCCCGGTCAGCCGGCTCAGCGTCACGAATTGCAAGTTCCATCTTATGCGCCCGCCTTGTCGAGAAGGGTCATCATTTCATCGGTCAGTTTCAACTCGACGGCGCGTTTGAAGCTTTCAAGCTGCGAAAGGCTGGTGGCGCTGGCAATCGGCGCGGTTATCGCCTTTTTCCGCAACAGCCAGGCGAGCGCGATATCGGCGAGCTTGGCCCCCGTCTCTACCGCCACGGCATCCATCGCGCCCAGAACGGCAAGGCCACGCGTGTTGACATATTCGCCGACGCGATAGCTGCGGGCAACGCCTTCCGTATCGGCCTTGGCACGGTATTTCCCGGTTAGGAAACCGGCGGCGAGGCTGTAGTAGTTGATGACGCCAATCTCTTCCTTCACACAGAGATCAGCAAGCGGACCTTCGAAATCCGCACGGTTGTAGAGATTATATTCCGGCTGTAGCACATCGTAACGCGGAAGACTGTTTTTTGCAGCCGTATCCAGCGCGTCTTGAAGCTGGCTGGCCGAATAGTTGGAGCAGCCAATGGCGCGGATTTTTCCCTGTTCCTTCAGTTTTGCAAAGGCGGCAAGCGTCTCCTCCAGCGGCACCTCTGCATCCGGCTTGTGGGCGAGGTAGAGGTCGATATAGTCGGTCTGCAGCCGCTTCAGCGAGGCTTCGACAGCCTCTGCGATCCACTTGGCGCTGAGGCCGGTCTTCTGGCCGCGATTGTCAAAACCGACCTTGGTGACGATCACCGCATCCTCGCGCTTGATGCTCGATTGCTTCAGCCATTTGCCGATAATGGCTTCGGATTCGCCGCCCTCATGCCCGTCCACCCAGGCGGAATAGACATCCGCCGTGTCGATGGCGTTGAACCCGGCATCGAAAAATGCATCGAGCAGGGCAAAGGAAGTCTTCTCATCCGCTGTCCAGCCGAACACGTTGCCGCCAAAGACGATCGGGGCGATGGAGAGGCCGGTGCGGCCGAGGCTTCGTTTTTCCACGGGAATGCTCCTGTTGCTGACTTTGTGGCAAGGTTAGCAACTGCTCATCCGCATAACCATTCAATTCCTTTGATGGCACTCATCAGGCAACAGACGGAAGCCGGAGAGATCAGCTCCGATAGCCGCGATAGTGGCTGGGCGGAAGGTGATTATGCTGTTGCCACACGCGCCGCAAATGCCGGGCAGAGGCAAACCCCGCCCGTTCCGCGATCGTCTCCATATCGAGACGGCTATTGGCGAGAATATCACGGGCCAAATTGACCCGCATCAGATTGACGTAGTCTATGACGCTGATGCCGGTATGTTCGCGAAACAGGCGCGACAGATGCCTTTCGCTGAGGGCTGCAATATCGGCCAGGCCTTCAAGTGACCAGTCCTGCGCTGGCTCTGCCATCACCCGGTCCTGCACGCGGTGAATGGCGGGGTGCATGTGGTTACGGCCTGTCAGCCAGGGCGAAATTTGCGGATCGCTGCCGTTGCGCCTCAGATAGACAACCATGGTTTTTGCAATACGCGCTGCAACGGCCGGGGATGTCAGCCGGGAAACCACATGCAGCATGAGATCGATGCCGGTGGAGATGCCCGCGCTTGAAAAGCGATTTCCATCCTCGACGAACAGTCGGTTTTCGGCCACCTGGGACAATGGCGCGATGCGTCGCAGCGCCTCGATGCAATCGGCATGCGTCGTGCAGCTTCGCCCGTCGAAAAGTCCGGCCTCTCCCGCCAGCAACGCGCCGGAGCAGATGGAAATGACGGTAGTATCGACACGCGCGACGCGGCCCAGCCATGCCGTCAATGCCTGCCGCTCGCGCCGCGTTTCCGGCTCGCTCTCGGAACGTGAAGTGCTGCCGGAGATCAAGAGAAACGCATTTTCCGGAAGCGCCCCGGGCAGAGCCTCCAGACCGCAAAGGTCAAGGCCGATCGAGGATTGTTGCCTGTCCCTTGCCGCAATGTAGCGGCAGTCGAAAAAAATGTCGCTTTGCTCGTCATTGGCATAACGGATCACCTGCAGGGGACCGGCAATATCGAGCAACAGCGCGTGCGGCGGCACAAGCGTATAAAACGGAATGATGCGTGTGCCGCCTTTATCCATCAGGCCGCTTCTTTCAAGGTTGCAAGCGCGTCGTTCACCGTGGCGATGCGCGCGAAGCGCCCCGCCAGCACCAGCTCGGTGCGTTTACGGATATCGTCGGCGCTGAACACCGTGCCGGAGGCATGTGTCATCGGAAAGGTCAGCGTCGCCTCGGTGACGTAATCGACGCTGTAGCCGAGATCGGAAGCGTGCCGGGTGGTCGTTTCGCAGCATTGTTCAGTGCGGATGCCGGAGACGATCAGCCGGTTGATACCTTTCTGCGTCAGCCAGATTTCAAGACCGGTGCCGGCAAAAGCCGAATGACGGTTCTTGTGGAAGGTCACGTCGGGTGCGATCTCCACACCCTCCAGCGCGCGGACATAGCCGCTGTCTTTCGAGAAGGCCTTGTCGCCATCGACATGGAAGATTTGAACAACGGGAATTCCCGCGGCCTTGGCGCCGTCGATCAATGCCTGCTGTTTCTCCAGATAGGCGGCTAGCCCGCTTTCCTCGAAATAAGGGGTATGCCGAAACGATTCCTGAACGTCGATGACGAGCAGCGCGGTGTGAGAAGAGGACATTTCTGGTTTCTCCATTGGGATTATGCATATCATAATTCCCCTTTGAGAGTGCAGATAAAAGCAACCGGACCGACAAAGGCAGGACAAATCCGGCCATCTTCTATTCAATACATGCCTGCGGCTTGCCAGACCGTGTGACAGTGGTAAGTTTCCGCTGGATGGCAGAGCGGGAGAACGGGAATGCTGCGCTTCGGAATAATCTCAACGGCGAAGATCGCTCAGGATCACGTCATTCCGGCAATACAGGATGCGCAAAACTGTGTGGTCAGCGCCATCGCCAGCCGCGATCACGCCAAAGCGCGTGCAGTGGCCGAGCGTTTTTCCGTGCCGCATGCCTTCGGTTCTTATGAGGAGATGCTGGCATCGGATGTGATCGATGCGGTCTATATCCCGCTTCCCACCTCCCAGCATGTGGAATGGACCATCAAGGCCGCAGATGCCGGCAAACATGTTCTGTGCGAAAAGCCGATTGCGCTGAAAGCGGAAGAGATCGATACGCTCATCGGCGCGCGCGACCGCAACGGCGTTGTTGTGTCCGAGGCCTTCATGGTCACCTATGCGCCGGTCTGGGCCAAGGTGAAGCAGTTGCTGGCATCGGGCGCCATCGGCACGCTGAAACATGTGCAGGGCGCTTTCAGCTATTTCAATCGCGATCCCGGTAACATGCGCAATATTCCCGAACTGGGCGGCGGCGCCCTGCCGGATATCGGCGTCTACCCAACCATTGTGACCCGTTTTGCCACCGGCGCGGAGCCGAAGCGCGTGCAGGCCACAGTTGAGCGCGACAGGGAATTCGGTACGGATATCTATTCCAGCGTCAGGGCTGATTTCGGCGATTTCGAACTGAGCTTTTATCTGTCGACCCAGCTTGCGGCCCGTCAGCTCATGGTCTTCCACGGCACGGATGGTTACATCGAGGTCAAATCCCCTTTCAACGCCAATCGCTGGGGTGCGGAAGAGATCGAGCTGACCAATCAGGCCCATAACCAGTCGCAAATCTTCCGGTTTCAGGATAGCCGTCAATACAAGCTGGAGGCGGAGGCTTTTGCCCGGGCGGCAAAGGGCGAGGGCGAAGTCGTCACGCTGGAAAGCTCGCGGAAGAACCAGCTTTTTATCGACGCTATCTATCGGGCAGCTGAAAAGGACGGTTGGGAAACGGTTTAATCCCGGTCCAACTGCTGTTTTTGCAGCCGTCGGTAGCCGTAAAGCGCCAGCAGCAATGCCGCGAATGCTGAAAAGGCGAGCGGGATAAGCGGCTGGACCAGCGGGTTGCGCCACTGCAGCAGCATAAACAGCCCGACGCCGACGATGCGGGCGGTGAGCGTCACGGCATTCATGAGAAAAACGCTCAATGTGGCGGGTGCACCGCTGTTGGAGCGGTTCAGCCGCCAGCTCGTCGCCACGCCTGCCACCGCACCGGGCAATCGGGTGGCCAGCGGATCGACACCGAGATAGAAAATGAGCAGGCAGGTGACGGTAAGGTCAGCGGCCAATCCGCAAATCTCGGTCAACGCGAAGTGCGGAAGTCTCAAGGTCGTGAGCTTTTAAAGCGTCGGCTGCGTGGAGCGTGGGCGTTGCAGCACGAGAAGGCCGATGACAACACCGACGACGCCGAAATTATAACCGGCAAGCGCCAAAAGCAGCGACATCAACGGCACGGCCGTGGAAGAAAGCGCCATTGCTACACCATAAGCGCCGATAATCATCATGCAGATGAAGATGATGCTGAAGACAGAACGCAACGCAACTGCGGTTACGCCAAGCACTGTGGCGGTAAGAAAAATCATGGATGCCGCCTCCTCTTTGGTTGCCGGGCCTAGGACAAGACCTAGCGTCTTCTTCCCTAACGAACCCTTGTTTTCCCCTCCAATCCCTATTTTCCCAACTCGTTAGTTGAGGATATGGTTTCATCGCCGTTAAAATCGGGCTGGCGGGCGCCGGCATTTCCGAATCGACGGCTTTTGGTTACAAACGGTCATGAGCGATATCTTCTCCCACGCCGCATTGAGCAATCTTGCCGAGTTCTCGGTGTCCGAACTGTCGGGTTCCATCAAGCGCACGGTGGAGACGGCTTTCGAGCAGGTGCGGGTGCGCGGCGAGATTTCCGGCTATCGCGGCCCGCATTCTTCCGGCCACGCTTATTTCTCACTGAAGGATGATCGCGCCCGCATCGATGCGGTGATCTGGAAGGGCACGTTTTCGCGGCTGAAGTTCCGCCCGGAGGAGGGCATGGAAGTGGTCGCCACCGGCAAGATCACTACCTTTCCCGGTTCCTCGAAATACCAGATCGTCATTGAAAGCCTGGAGCCTGCCGGTGCCGGTGCGTTGATGGCACTGTTGGAAGATCGCCGCCGGCGTCTGGCGGCGGAAGGGTTGTTTGATCCTGCCCGTAAACGCCGCCTGCCGTTCATGCCGCACGTCATCGGCGTTGTCACGTCGCCCACGGGTGCCGTCATTCGCGATATTCTTCACCGCATTTCGGATCGCTTTCCCGTCCATGTCGTTGTCTGGCCGGTCAAGGTGCAGGGCGAAGGTTCGGGCGAGGAAGTGGCGAACGCCATTCGCGGCTTTAACGCGCTTAAGCCCGGTGGCGAGATTGCGCGTCCCGATGTGCTGATCGTCGCGCGTGGCGGCGGCAGTCTGGAGGATCTCTGGAGCTTCAACGATGAAATCGTTGTACGTGCCGCAGCCGAGAGCGAAATCCCGCTGATTTCCGCCGTGGGACATGAGACCGATACGACATTGATCGACTATGCCGCCGATGTGCGTGCTCCGACACCGACGGGGGCCGCCGAAATTGCCGTGCCGGTGCGCGCCGAGCTGGAGGCTCAGCTTTCCGGCCTTGCTGCCCGTCTTTCCGGCTCGGTGTCACGGCAGATGGACAATCGCCGCCAGGGCTTGCGGGCGCTGGTGCGGGCGCTGCCGTCGCTCGACCAGCTTCTGGCCCTGCCGCGCCGCCGGTTCGACGAGGCTGCGGGCGGTCTCGGTCGGGGACTGGAATTGACCACGCTGAACAAGCGCCGCGCCTTCGAGCGCTCAGCCTCGGGCCTCAGGCCGGAAACCTTGCTGAACGGTCTCAAGCACCATAGGCAGCGGATCACCGAGCGCATGCACCGGGCCGAGACTTTGGTGGAGCGCCGTCTGTTGCAGGGCAAAGGCCGCGTGGATGCCTTCGATTCCGCACTGCGTTCGTTGCCCGCCCGCCTGCTTGGCCAGCTGGAGCGGCAGAAGGAACGGGTCGTCACAGCCGCACGCCGGGCCGATACCGCCGTCCTGCATCGCATGGCGCAGAACCGCTCGGGTCTTGCCGCTCATGATCGTATCCTGCAATCGCTCTCTTACAAGAACGTGCTGAAGCGCGGTTATGCCGTGATCCGTGATGAAGAGAACCGGCCGCTGACCCGTGCCGCGGCCATTGCTTCCGGCGCTGTCGTGTCTATGGAATTTGCCGACGGTCGCGTCTCCGCCATCACAACGGGAGAGGGAACGCCGTCGCCGGATGCCGCCGCCGCGCAAAAAAAGAAGCCGGCGAAACCGGCTTCTTCAGGCCCCGGCAATCAGGGCAGTCTGTTTTGATCAGATCGAATCCGCATCCGAAAAACGGCGGCTGACGGTGAAGGTCTTTTCGATATCCGGATGCAGCTCCATGCCGAGACCGGCGCCCGGCGGCACGGTGATCATGCCGTTTTTCACTTCCGGCAAGGCGGTGACGAGATCGCGATACCAGGTCTTGTAGAAGGCGCGCACGCTTTCCTGCACCAGCGCGTTCGGCGCATTGAGCGACAGATGCGTGGAGGCGCAGAGCACCACCGGCCCGGTGCAATCATGCGGCGCGACCGGCAGATGCCAAGCTTCCGCCATGGAAGCGATCTTGCGTGCTTCCGAAAGCCCGCCGCACCAGCTGATGTCAAGCATCACCACGCCGGCGGCACCGGTTTCCAGCAGGTCGCGGAAGGCCCAGCGGGAACCCAGCGTCTCCGATGCGGAAATCGGCGCGGGCGAAACGGCGGCATACCGCGTCAGGCTGGAAAGGCTGTCCATCTTGATCGGGTCTTCATGCCAGAAGGTCTGGTAGGGGGTGAGCGCCCTGGCGATCTGCATGGCGGGCAGAAGCTGCCACATGGAGTGAAACTCCACCATGATATCCATCTTGTCGCCCACCGCCTTGCGGATTTTTTCAAACGGCTCGAGCGCGCTTTTCAGGTCCGGCATCGAGATGTATTGCCCGCGCGTCTTTTCCGCCGCCGCATCAAACGGCCAGATCTTCATGGCGGTGATCCCGTCTTCCAGCAGCGAATGGGCAAGCTCGTCCGCCCGGTGCAGGAAGCCGTTCAGATCGTCATAGTTTTTACTGTCGGACAGGCCGTAATTCGCTGTCTGCTGGCCGGTCGCCTTCTTGATATATTCCGTGCCCGCGCAGGTATTGTAAGTGCGGATTTCCCTGCGGCTGAAACCGCCGAGAAGCTGGGCGATCGGCTGGTTGGTGGCCTTGCCGAAAATATCCCATAGCGCGATATCGAAGGCGGAATTGCCGCGCACTTCCGCACCCGACGAGCGGAAGCCGAGATAACCGACAAGGTCCTGAGCCAGAAGATCGATCTGCAACGGATCGCGGCCGATGACGCGGGGTGCGATATATTCATGCACATAGGTTTCAACCGTCTCCGCGCCGAAGAAGGTTTCGCCCAGCCCGGTAATACCCTCATCCGTGTGGACCAGAACCCAGAGCAGGTTTGCCCGTTCCGCCACGCGGACGGTCTCGAGTTTCGTGATTTTCATGAAGTTTCTCCTCCGGAGGCAGTCAGTCTTACGTCTGGGATCGTGTTGAAAAAATCAGGCGATGCCGGCCGCCAGAAGCGCATGCACGCTTTCATCGAAATGCCGTGCCATCAGCGTTGAGGCGGTTTGCGGGTCGCCTGCGGCAATGGCCTGTCCGATTGCGATGTGAAGCGTGACCGTGGCGCTGCGCTGTGCATCGGACGTGCGGCTTTTCCAGCCGATCGGCCATGTCTGGCGTGTTACATTCTGGAAGGCGCCGAGAATGAGCTCGAAAACCGCATTCTTGGAAGCTCTGGCGATGGCGAGATGAAACGCCAGATCATGTTCCATGACCTTGTCGTTGTCGCCGAAGTCCCGCTCCATGCTGTTGGCGTGGTCGAGAATGACGAGCGCCTCCGCATCCGTTCGCCTGAGCGCCGCGAGTGTCACGGTTCTGACCTCGATGGTGCGGCGTACGTCATAGATCTGCTGGATGTTGATCTGTTCGGTGTGGATGCCGTGCTCGAACATCAGCGACATCGCGCCATGATCCAGGGTCGCCACCGTGGCACGCTTGCCGGCGCTGACGTCGATCAGCCGCATGGCTGACAGCGACCGGAAAGCTTCGCGAACGACGGTGCGCGAAACGCCGAGTTGCTGCGACAGCGAAAGCTCGCTGGGCAGCTTCGCACCGGGTGCAAGCTCGTTTTCGCGAATATGGCGGGTGATCGCGCCGATCGTGCTGCTGACGAGGCCGGATTCATGCGAAATGGCGTTATACATTTTTCCTCCAACCTGTAGTACAGGTTTATGGAAAAGTGCTTACAGGATTTTTTGCGCCGAAACAAGCGCCATTTCGTGAGGCGATTGCGAGTTTGCCGGTTCGCAAACCTACTCTTCGAATTCCTTCAAAAACCGCTTCAGCAGCCGGTTCAGCACCTCACGTTCCTCTTCGCTGAGATGAGCGACCAGACGATGCTGGTTCTCGACGTGTGCGCCTACCGCTTCCTCGACAATGGTGAGGCCGCTTTTCGTCAGTGAGATCAGGACGCTGCGCCGGTCCTGCGGATTGTGAACGCGCTCCACCAGCCCCGCTTTTTCGAGCTGGTCGATCCGGTTGGTCATGGTGCCGGAACTCACCATGGTCATGGCCAGCAGATCGCCGGGGGAAAGCCGGTAGGGCGGGCCGGAGCGCCGCAATGTCGCCAATACATCGAAAGCGGAGGAAGAAAGCCCGTGCTTCAGCAGCACCGCCTCCACCTCGCGGCCAAGATGTGTGCTGAGCCGGCTCAGGCGTCCGAGCAGGCCCATGGGGCCGACATCGAGATCGGGCCGCTCCTTGCGCCATTGCGCGAGAATTTGATCGACGTGGTCCAGCGGTTCTTTGCTCATCACCAAGGCATAACAATTGATATCTTGACGTCAAGATAAAATCGACTAAGTTGGATTTATCTTGATGTAGAGATTCTTGAAATGAAGAAAAATACCACCTATGCCACCGATGTGCTGGTGACCGCACTTGCTCCCGCCATATGGGGAACCACCTATTTCGTCACGACGGAATTCCTGCCGCAGGGCTACCCTCTGCATGTCGCCATGCTGCGCGCATTGCCGGCCGGCATCCTGCTGCTGCTTCTCGTCCGCAAGCTGCCGCAAGGCATCTGGTGGCCGCGCAGCTTCATTCTCGGCGCGCTGAATTTTTCGTTCTTCTGGGCAATGCTTTTCGTTTCGGCCTATCGGCTGCCGGGCGGCGTGGCGGCCACGGTGGGTGCGGTGCAGCCGCTCATCGTCATTGGCCTTTCCCGGCTGTTTCTGGCTGCGCCGGTCAGGCCACTCGCCATCGCTGCCGGGTTATTGGGCATTGCGGGCGTGGCGCTTCTGGTTCTGACACCCGGTGCGGGGCTGGATGGTATCGGGGTTGCCGCAGGTCTTGCCGGCGCCGTGTCCATGGCCTTCGGGACGGTGCTGACCCGCAAATGGCGCCCGCCGGTCTCCAATCTCACCTTCACGGCCTGGCAATTGACGGCGGGCGGAATTCTCCTGCTGCCTGTCGCCTATGCTCTGGAACCGGCCCTGCCAACACCAACCGCTGCCAATATCCTTGGCATGGCCTATCTCGGCCTCATTGGTGCGGCGCTTACCTATCTTCTGTGGTTTCGTGGGCTTGCCCGCATCGAACCTTCCGCCGCCGCGTCGCTCGGTTTTCTAAGCCCTGTCGTGGCGACGTTGCTGGGCTGGCTGGCGCTCGGCCAAAGCCTTACGCCAGCGCAGATCGCCGGTTTCGTCGCGGTGCTTTTCAGCATCTGGCTCAGTCAGCGCAGCCAGTTGCCGAGATAGATACCGTCAGGCCCATTCGCCCTTGCGCATCACCGGAACCGTGGAGCCATCCGGCTTCACGCCATCAATATCCACCTTGTCGGAACCGATCATCCAGTCGATATGGATCAGACTGGAATTGCCGCCCTGCGCCTTGATCTGCTCCTGTGACAGCGAAGCGCCGTCTAGGAAACATTTCGAGTAGCATTGGCCAAGCGCGATGTGGCAGGACGCATTTTCGTCAAACAGCGTGTTGTAGAACAGGACGCCGCTTGCCGAGATCGGTGAGGAATGCGGCACCAGCGCCACTTCGCCGAGACGCCGTGCACCCTCATCGGTGTCGAGAACCTTGTTCAGCACCGCTTCGCCTTTCGAAGCCCTGGCTTCGACGATGCGGCCGCCTTCGAATTTTACCTGGATATCGTCGATCAGCGTTCCCTGATGCGACAGGGGTTTGGTGCTGGACACGTAGCCATCCACGCGCAGCGCATGCGGCGTGGTGAACACTTCCTCGGTCGGAATATTCGGGTTGCAGGTCACGCCATTCTTGGCGGTGGAAGCGCCGCCGTGCCATTCATGGCCGTCCGCCAGCCCGATCGTCACATCCGTGCCGGGGCCGGTGAAGTGCAGCGACGAGAAGCGCTCGCCATTCAGCCATGCCGAACGTTTGGCGAGATTGGCATTGTGCTGCGCCCAGGCTGCGACCGGATCGGCCACATCCACCCGCGATGCTGCGAAGATGGCATCGGCAAGCTTGCGAACGGCTTCGTCCTCGGCAAGATCGGGAAAGACCTGCTTTGCCCAGGAGGGGTTCGGATAGGAGATGATGTTCCAGTTGATGTCGAAGTTGGAAATCTTCTCCAGCGCGGGCTTGTAGGCGGTGGAATTGGCCTTGTTGGCGCGCGCCACCTTGGCCGGGTCCTGCTCGGCCAGCAGCATCGGGTTATCGCCGGCAATCGCCAGCCGCGCCGCGCCATTGGCATAGGCCTTCGCCATGCCTTCATAAAGCCAGCCGGAAGCCCGGTCGAAATTCGCGTCGCTGGCGTGGCGGTAGCGCGAAAGCGTGGTTTCTTCGTCGGAATAGAAGGTGGTGACCAGCCCGCCACCCGCCAGATAGGCGTGTTTGGTCAAAAGCCGCACCAGCGGCAGCGCCGCCAGCGGCGCAGTGATCACGAGATCCTGATCCTTCTGCAATTGCAGGCCGACTTTTACGGCAACTTCGGCCAGTTTTTCGAGTTTGACGGGATCGATGGGAGAAACGGTCATGATCTGCCTTCGTCTATTTCAACAGGAGGCGCCGACCATAGCCCATTCCTCCTGAAAGCCAAATGCTTTCAGGAATGTTCCCCGTGCTTCAATCGGCGACCAGCGAAGCGGCAATGGCCCTCAGGGCTGTCTGCGCATCGCGGGGCGAAAGCCTCACCTGCAGACCACGTTGTCCGCCATTCATGTAGACATGGTCATGCGCCATGGCTCCGGCCTCGATGGCCGTCGGCACCTGCTTCTTCTGTCCAAAAGGACTGATGCCGCCGACATGATAACCGGTTGCCCTCTCCGCATCGGCAGGTTTCATCATGCTGGCGGATTTGCCACCGAAAGCCGCGGCAAGCTTCTTCATGCTCACCTCACGGTCTGAGGGAACAATGACGCAGACCGGTTTGCCGTCCAGCTCCGCCATCAGTGTCTTCAGCACCAGATGCGGCGGTTCCCCAATCGCCTCGGCCGCCTGCAGGCCGATGCGGTCGGCATTCGGGTCGTAGTCGTAGGTAACGGTGGTGAAGGCAATGCCGGCCTTGGTCAGCATTTGGGTGGCGCGGGTCGTTTTGGACATGGCGGCTACGTTCAGGCAAAAAGGGTCTGGTAGGTTTCCGGCTTGAAACCGACGGTTATCTTGCCCCTTGCCTCCAGCACGGGGCGCTTGATCATGGAGGGCTGTTCCAGCATCAGGCCGATGGCCTTCTCACGGGTAAGGTCGGCCTTCTGGCCGTCGTCGAGTTTCCTGAAGGTCGTGCCGGCGCGGTTGAGAACCGTTTCCCAGCCCGCTGCATCGCACCATGTTTCCAGATGGGCGCGGTCGATGCCGGACGCCTTGTAGTCATGGAAAGAATAATCGACGCCATTGGCGTCCAGCCAGCTTCTGGCCTTCTTCATCGTATCGCAGTTCTTGATGCCGTAAATGGTGATCGTCATGCTGCCAGCCTCTTTGTCTTCAAGCTCTCCGGCATAACAAAATATCCGCCTTATTCAACCCGCCCGCTGAAGTGCTCTGCGCCGTTTGAGAGGTGCGACGCCTAAGCCATGCAAAATCGCATGAGCTGATATCCAAACGAGCGCGAGCAAAGCTGCATGGCTTCCCTGCTACATCATGAGTTGTAGAACAGGACGGAAATGCCCATTATCTGGGCATCAAAGATGGAGAGAAAAATGCGTCAGGTTGCAAAGACATCGCGTAACTTCTTCGGTGAAACTTTCGCCGTTCTCGGTGCAGCGCTCTCGGTTTCGGCCGCTGTTCGCGCACATCGCAAGCCCGCCCGCGCCGATCTCGAAGCCCTCGGCATTGACGGTAAGGCTTTCGACAAGGTACAGCTCTAAGCTGGTATCGTTTGTAGCGAGGCGAGATCGCCTCGCTTGCGCCCGGGATTGAAATCCGCATCGGTTTTCGACGGGCGCGGTGGATGTACGGATGGCGCGAAAGCGTCCTCTGTTCACACGGAAAGGTTCCCGCATCGCTCTCTAGCGGCGGATGCGGAATAATTTCGGCACGGAATGCCATGCCATCAAGGGCGCAGGTTATTGCGCTGTTGCCCTTTGTCTCGGTCGCTTCGACGGACCGATCACTTTTCCCGGCAAATACAGCTGACTCTCGGGCTGCTCGTAGCGGTCCGCCTTCGCTGAAAGCGCGAAGCGCCCCAGAGACTCGTGTCGCGTCTCACCATTATGGCTGAAGATGAGTTCGAAACTGCCAGCCAGCCAGCTATATGGTTTTCCTGTCGGCATCGGTTCGATTTTGCCGCAGCCATAAATCATGGTGAGATGTGGCGTAAGCGACGATGCCGTGACGCAGGGAAGGTTTGCCCGCCGGAGCGTCCGCTGCAATATCTTCGACAGGGCGTTTATCTCCGGCATGGCATGGCTGCTTCGCAGCACCAGACTATTGCGGTTGCCGAAAAGCGATGTTCCATCGAACGTGACCGGAACGGGTCGCGCCTTGATTTCCCCAAGTGCTGCCTTCAGCCTGCCTGTCAGGGCATGTGGCATTGTTTCAAAACATCCGATACAGAGCAGGGTGATGTGCAGAAGCTCCGGCGGATAGGCCGCGCGCTTCGTCCGTCCTTGCGCATGGTGCGACGCATCGGCAAAGATTCTCTCCGCAAGCGCTGCTGGCGGTTTCAGCACGATCAGGATCTTGCTGCTGAAGCGCGGACTGGATCGGCGTATTCTGTGCGGCCCCAGCCCCTCAAGGAAAAGCTGCTTTAAAGCTCCTTCATCCGCCAACTCGAAACCCACGACGATGCTCCACGGCCTTTGCCAAGGTCGCGATATTATCACCGCCAGTAAAAAATAAAAGAACAAAAGAAGAACATAAACTACTCGCTTTTACCATATGCCCGGAAACAGCCGATAGCGTCTTCCTCGCGCGTAATCGGCGTAACCGGGCAATTCCGCCTGAAGTAGCCGGTCTTCCAGGCCGGTGCGCAGGATCAGCAGCGCGATGGCCAGGGCTGCGGGAAACAGGGCCACCCAGGAGGCCAATGCGAGCGGTATGCCGGCAAACATGGCGATCGCTGCCGTGTAACCGGGATGGCGCACGATGCCATACGGTCCCGACGTGATCACGTGTTGTCCGCGCTCGCTCTGGATACGGACACCCGGCTCGAAAAACGGATTGACCGCCTGAGCCCAGGCCGTGACGGCGATGCCGCCGACAAGCAGGATATAACCGACCGCGATGACCCAGGGCGGCATGATGGACCATTCCATCCGGGCGGCATCAAATGTCGCAACCGGAATTTCGGCGGCAAAAGCCAGCAGGATTGCGGTGACGAGGATCAGGTCCCATCTTTTGGTGCCGGGCTGAAACCGGCTGCGGGCGCGAAAGATGACCGGGTTTAAACGAGCCAGCACCAGCGCGGAAAGGCTGAAGGCTGCGACGAGAACTGCAATGAATATCCATCCGGGAAGCCAGTCCGTGCGGCCCGCCGGCAGGAAGACAAGTGCGATCAGGCCAAGCGGCAGGCCGAGGCTGTAGAGGATTGCGACGGTGCGCGACATGGGTTGCGGATCAGCATCGGAAGCCATCGATGTGCTCTTCTCAATGTTTCCGGCAGGCGGACCAAATCCGCTTCTGTCGGGCTGCATTGTACCCCTCCAAAGTGGAACCGGCGATCAGAACTCCGTGAGAGACAGATGAAATTCTGTCGAGAAAGGCCGAAAAGTCAAATATGCGAGCGCCGCTTGGCCGCGATGACGGTGCGAATATCCGCAAGAATTGGATGGCTGCTGCTCTGCGACCTTGTCATGGGCCGCCGGCGATCACCAAACCGCATCCGCACCGGATCGCCAACGTTGTTTCGATACCGCTTTTGGGCAGCAGAGATAACCGCCTGACGCGGTAGATTGACAAACTACCTACTAGTTGGTAGGTAATGGATATGAAAAATCCACAGACCAAGGCTGATGATATTCTTCGTTGCGCGCGCACCCTGATTATCAGGGGCGGCTATAACAGTTTCAGCTACGCGGATATTTCCAGCGTTGTCGGCATTCGCAATGCGAGCATTCACCACCATTTCCCCAGCAAATCGGATCTGGTCCGCAAACTGGTCGAGCAATACAGGCAGGAGGCTGAAGCCGGTATCGCCGAGCTGGAGCGAAACATCTCCGATCCGCTTGAACAGCTTCGCGCCTATGTCGGTTATTGGGAGGGTTGTATCGCCGAGGCGACCCATCCTTTCTGCGTCTGCGCTCTGCTCGCCGCTGAAATACCGGTCCTTCCCGAATCTGTGGTTCTTGAAGTGCGTGCGCATTTTCAAAGCCTCTCGGACTGGCTCACCGCCGTGCTGGAACGCGGGGCTGCCCAAGGGCGCCTCGTGTTGACCGGAACAGCGCGAGCCAACGCTGAAATGTTTATGGCCACCGTACACGGCGCAATGCTTTCAGCCCGCGCGCACGGCAATACCACGACCTTTGGCGCGATAACCCGGCCCATGCTGGAGCGCATCACCGCTTGAGGTGGAACGTCGCCGGGGAGGTGAATGATGACGTGAGCGACATCCCGATCCAGTAAACAGACAGCACTACGTTTCCAGATCAGTCTTCAACAGTCTGCTTCCCGGGCCGCCCCGTCCTTGTGGAAGAGAAAGGCAATCTCTCATGTTCGGAATTTCTCCGCTTGGCTGGGTCCACACACTCGGCAGCCTGCCGGCCATTCCCGTGGCCGCCTACATGTTTGTCCGTTACGGTCGAATCGTTCCCCGATCCAGGCCGGGTGCAATCTATTTTGTGTCCATGCTGATTGGCGCCGCGACGGCCTTCCTGGTGGCGCATCAGCCGGTCAGCTACGCCATTGGCGCGCTGACCATCCTGTTCCTGTTCGCAGGTTACGGAATTGAGCGCTTTCTCGGCTCAACGCGCATCGCCAGATATGTTGAAACCATCTGTCTCAGTGTCAGCGCGTTTCTCCTGATGGTGCCGACGGCCACCGAGACCCTGCGCCGTGTTCCGGATGGTCATCCCTTTGTCACCGATTTGCAATCGCCGCTGCTTCTCGGCGTTCAGGCGGGATTGCTGGCGATCCTCGTGGTCGGCTTGGCTGCCCAGATGATCTACCTCACGCGGCAAAACAGAAACGCCGCGAACTAGTCGCGGCGTCATCGTTTATGCGGCGTCCGACACAGTGCCGTTGTCATGGCAACGCACTGTGTCGATTCAGCCTTTATTCCCACTCGATCGTGCCCGGCGGCTTGCTGGTTACGTCGTAGACGACACGGTTGATACCGCGCACTTCATTGATGATGCGGGTTGCCGCACGGCCAAGGAAGTTCATGTCGTAGGGATAGAAATCCGCCGTCATGCCATCCACCGACGTCACCGCGCGCAGCGCGCAAACGAAGTCATAGGTGCGGTAGTCGCCCATGACGCCGACGGTCTGAACCGGCAGCAGCACGGCAAAAGCCTGCCAGATGGTGTCATAGAGACCGGCCTTGCGGATTTCGTCGAGATAGATCGCATCCGCCTTGCGCAGAATATCGAGCTTCTCGCGGGTGATCGCGCCGGGGCAGCGGATCGCCAGACCCGGGCCGGGGAAGGGATGGCGGCCGATGAAGCTTTCCGGCAGGCCGAGTTCGCGGCCAAGCGCGCGGACTTCGTCCTTGAAAAGCTCACGCAGCGGCTCAACGAGCTGCATGTTCATGCGCTCGGGAAGACCGCCGACATTGTGGTGGCTCTTGATGGTGACCGACGGGCCACCGGAGAAGGAAACGCTTTCGATGACGTCAGGGTAAAGCGTGCCCTGCGCCAGGAACTTCGGTGCGCCTTTGCCATCGGCAGCGATCTTGGCCGCTTCGGCCTCGAAGACTTCGATGAACAGACGACCGATGGTCTTGCGCTTTGCTTCCGGATCGGAAACGCCCGAGAGTTCGCCGAGGAACAGATCGGCGGCGTCCACATGAACAAGCGGAATATTGTAATGGTCGCGGAACATGCCGACCACCTGCTCGCTTTCGCCAAGCCGCATCAGGCCGTGATCGACGTAAACGCAGGTCAGCTGGTCGCCGATCGCTTCATGGATGAGGATGGCCGCAACCGAGGAATCGACGCCGCCGGAGAGTGCGCAGAGCACGCGGCCGGTGCCGACCTGATCGCGGATCTTGCGGATCATCTCGGCGCGATAGGCCGCCATCGTCCAGTCGGATTTCAAGCCGACGATCTTGTGCACGAAGTTGGACAGCAGCTTGCCGCCGTCAGGCGTGTGCACCACTTCCGGGTGGAACATGGTGGTGTAATAGTGGCGCGCCTCGTCGGCTGCGATGGCGAAAGGTGCGTTCTCGGAGGTCGCGATGACCTCGAAACCTTCCGGCAGCTTCGTCACGCGGTCGCCATGGCTCATCCACACCGGATAGCTCTTGCCCTGTTCCCAGAAGCCGTCGAACAGCGGGCTTGCCTTTTTGATGTCGATATCGGCACGGCCGAATTCCGCCGCATGGCCACCTTCGACCACGCCGCCGAGCTGCGTGCAGAGCGTCTGCTGGCCGTAGCAGATGCCGAGGATCGGAACCTTGCTGTCGAACACCGCCTGCGGTGCGCGCGGGCTGCCTTCCGCTGTCACGGATGCGGGGCCGCCGGAGAAGATCACGCCCTTGGGCTGCAGCTTCTCGAACGCCTCTGCGGCATTCTGGAACGGATGGATTTCGCAATAGACCCCGGCTTCGCGGATGCGGCGCGCAATGAGCTGCGTCACCTGGCTGCCGAAATCGATGATGAGAATGCTGTCGGGATGGGCTATCTGGGTCATGGCGAGCCTTTAAAGAAAATGGCGGCTTTAGGCAACCCGCAAGCGGGCATCAACCAGCAGAAAATCGCGAAAATCGCACGGTTTCAAAGGGCGATCACGCCCTCCTCAATGGCGCGGCAAAGCCGGTCGATGGCATCTGCCAGCTTTTCGTCGATGATATGCAGATACTCCGTCCAGTCGTCCACGTGGTTCACATCCGCCTTGCCATCGGAAATACCGCGCAGGCCGATGAGCGGCACACCGAAACGCTGGCAGGCTCTCAAAACGGCAAATGTCTCCATTTCCACCATATCGGCATCGATCGAGCCATAGGCCGCGCCAGAAACCACGTTGCCGCCGGTGGAAAGCCGCGCCTCGGCAATATCGGGTATGCGGAAGGGGAGCGCCACCTCGGCCGGCAGGTCTAGAAACGGCGTGCGCCCCTTTTCAAAACCGAAGGGCGAGGCGTCCATGTCGCGATAGGACACCGAAATCGCCTGATAGATGCCAGTCTGTTCCAGTGTGCGCGAGCCGGCTGAGCCGAGTGAAACGACGAGATCAGGCAGATGATCCGCCGCATCGAGACCGGCAAGAACCGCCGTCACCGAAATCGCCGCCTCAACCGGGCCGACGCCGATCATGAGGGGGGCAATTCTTGCCTGCAGGTGAGGACCATATTCGGCCGAGGCCGCCATGACGAAAAGAACGGATTTATCCGCAACATGCAAAAGCCGGTAGCTCATCCGGTAATATCCTCGCGACCCTTCACCACCATCATCGTACCCGTCATGGAGGCGATCAGTTTTGCCGGCCCGTCGGCTAGCGCATAGGCGCGGCCATCGGCGACGATCAGGTTGTTGCCGGGTTTGATGATTTCGCCGCGAAACAGGAACCGCTCACCGCGGCCCGGCGACATGAGATTGACCTTGAACTCGATGGTCAAAAGCGAAGCTTCCGGTTCGATGATCGTATAGGCGGCATAGGTACAGGCCGTATCCAGACCGGCGGCGATGACACCGGCATGCAATATGCCATGCTGCTGCGTCAGCTTTTCATGGAAGGGGAGTTCGATTTCCACCAGCCGATGTTCGATGCGGCTGATCTCAGCATCGATGGCCTGCACCACGCCCTGTCGCGCAAAGCTTCTTTCTATCCGCTGACGAAAATCGCCGGGATCCGTGATCTCCATGGCCTACCTGCCTGCTTTAAGTCTCCACCGCAAACTGACATGGCGCGTGGCGGCGGGCAAGGCAAGGGCGGTGCGGCGAAAACACTTAATTCAGCATGCCGATGCTTGCATTCAGCACCGTGGCAAAGGCAACCCACAACGCATAGGGCACGAAAAGCCACATGGATATGCGGTCACGGCGATAGGTAAGGGCTATGAACGCCAAAATGCACACCAGCATCGGAATGATGATGATCAGGGCACTCGCCGGGCTCTGCATGCCGAAAAAGATCGGCGACCACAGGAAATTCAGCACCATCTGGGTAAACCAGAGGCGCATGCGCGTTCCCATCCGCTTGCTGATCCATGTGCGTGCGCCGGCGATACCGATCAGCACGTAAAGCATGGTCCAGACCGGGCCGAAGATCCAGTTGGGCGGATTGAAGAATGGTTTCTGCAGCGACTGATACCATTCGCCCGGCACATTGTTGACGCCGATCAGCGCCCCGATGGCAACAACGACAACCACAAAAACAACGTACACGGTCAGGTTTTTCATGACGCATCAAATGCGCCTGCCGGACTTTTGTTCCCGTGCCTTTTCAGTATTTTAGCTGGAGATACGCACGATATGCTGGTCCCATGCCACGTCGCTGCGCAGCGCCTCGAAAAATCCGTCATAGGAAGAAACCGCAATGCCCTTGGCGGCGGGGGCAACGCCCGCTGCTTCGCGCACGCTTACCTCTGAAACCACCCGCCCGGTTTTCGCATCCAGTGTCACGGCGGCATTGCCATTGGGTGAGGTCAGGCCCACCAGTCCCTCGCGCCGATTGACGGCGATGGCCCCGACATAATTGGCAAGGCGCACCGTCGTTTCCTCCGGCAGATCGACGAAAGCCACATCCTCGCCCCTGGCGAAATGGCCGACCAGCGGCGGCAGATCGTTGCGCGGCCCCTCATATTGGCAGGCGAACCAGATGCGGCCGTCATCGCCAAGATCGACATGGCGGGTGGAAAGCTGCCGCAGCCGGTCCGGCATCGTATGTTTCTGAATCAACTGCCCGGTTGCGGCGTCCAGAAGCACGAGAGACGGCTGCATGCTGTCGATGTTGAGTTTGGTGCGGCCGAAATCCGGATGGGTTTCGATGCCGCCATTGGCGATCACGATCAGCCGCCCGTCATCGCTCACCGTCATGTCATGCGTACCGATGCCGTGCGCGTCATATTCACCGATGCGGGTAAATCCGTTTTTGGCGTCGTACAACCCGATAACACCGCGATTGCCGTCGAAGTCGTTTTCGCTGGCATAGAGAATTGCGCCATCGGGCGAAAATTGCCCGTGGCCATAAAAATGGCGGTTCTCCGGCGTGTGCATCACGATCGGCTCGCGGTGCCGCGCGGGATCGAAGGCCATGAAGAAGGTGCCGGGCCGGCGCGCGAAGGCCACCGTCATGCCGGTCGCGTGGCTCGTCGCCATTCCATGGGCGCGGGCGGGAAGCGCAACGCGGTCGATGATCTCGCCGCGTTCGCTCACCGTCGCAATGCCATAGGAGCCGTCACGGGCGCGGAAGGCGGAGGCAAAGACCGCGTCTGCCCGTTCCAGCGCATAAAGTGAACGGGGAGCGAGCGCAGCAAGAAAGGGAATACCCGCTGCCCTGATGAAGCTGCGGCGATCTATCAGCGTCCGCTCGGTGCCTGATATCATCGGTTCAGTCCCCGTCGGCGAAGGAAAAGCCGGAGCTGAGGCCGATGGCGCCGCCATATTGGTCATTGAGGCGATAGATCAGGTCTTTGCCGTTGAGCAGCAGATAATCGACCTTGGCGCGCTGATCATCCTTGTCCAGTGCCTTCTCCACGTCCGTATCGATTGTTCCGGAAATGCGGATCATCGATTTGGCGACGAAGTCGATGGAATTGACGATGGAGCGCTGGTCGGGTGGCACGAGTTCGACCATATCGGCGGTGTGCAGCAGGGTCTGAACGGCCTTGATGTTTGCCGAGATGCTTTTCCAGGTCAGGCCGGAGCGCCAGTAAATGGCGGTGCGGGGAAAACGCGCCTTGTCCGGCCCCTTGTAGAAGGTCTCGATCCGCTGGTCACGGATCGCCTCTGAGCCATGCACGAGAATGCCGAGCAGGGCAACCAGGGCCTCGCGCTCGTCTCGAAAGACGGGATTGTCCGGCCCCGGCTGGGTCCAGTTTTTCTGCGCCCCGCCAGGGGCGTTCCAGCTGTCGGAAAGCTCGGCCGCCACATTGGCGATATTGCCGGCGATGGCTGCACCGTAGCGGCAGCGGAAATCGCCCTTCTTCTCGAGCAATTCCTCCGCGCCAGTGCCGTAAAGCACGAATTCCAGCGCGCCAAGCCCCTGTGCCGCGACGCTCTTGCCCTTCAGGCCGTCGGCGTTGGTGACGCTTTCATCCTTTTCGGAGAGGTAACGCTGCACCTGCTTCAGTCCGAGGCCTTTTTTGTCGGGGTAATAAAGCACCCTTTCGAAACGGTTCTGCTCGATGACAGGACCGACCCGCACGATCTCGATGGTCGACCAGTTCGCCACGGTATCGGCAAAGGCCGCCTTGGCCGCCTCATCCGTTGTTTTGGAGGGCGCGGCGCAGAAGGCCTTCATGCTGCCTTCCAGCCTGTCTGCGGATTGCCGGAAGTGGTCATAACCGGGGCGAATGAAGCCGTTCACCGCCTTTTCCATAACGCTCCGCACCTGTGCGGGGTCGAGCGGCGGCGGTGGCATCAGTTCCACATCCTGTGCCATCGCCGGCTGATTGGTCAAAAGCAGCAGCACGGAAACGAGGCCGGATATTTTTTGCATGGCATTTTTCATCAAAGGGACTCCAGAAAAGTCAGCAAAGCCTGCCGGTCGGATTTTTGCAAGACGGCAAAGGCATCGCGCGCTTTTTGCCCTTCACCACCGTGCCACAATATCGCTTCCGTCAGGCTGCGCGCGCGCCCGTCATGCAGGTAAAAACCGTTGCCATTGATGCTCTGCGTCAGGCCGATGCCCCAGAGCGGCTGGGTGCGCCACTGCCGCCCATTCGCCTCACCCACCTGCTGGCCATCGGCAAGCGCCTCTCCCATGTCATGCAAGAGGAAATCCGAATAGGGCCAGATCAGCTGAAAAGAATGCATCGGGTCGCTGGCATCGCGGCGGGTGACGAATTTCGGCGTGTGGCAGGCCGTGCAGCCGGAGGTGTAAAACAGCTGCTTGCCCTGCAGAACGGTCGCATCACCGGCATTGCGCCGCTGCGGCACGGCGAGGTTTTCGGTGTAGAAGGTCACCAGATCGAGAACCGGGTCAGGGGCTTCCACCGGCCCCAGCCGGGGCTGCACGCCGGTCGGCATGGCCAGACAGTCCTTCTGGGCATCGGTGCAATCGCCGTAGGCATTCGGTGCATCCGGTGTGGAGATGCCGATATCGTGGGAAAAGGCGCTGGCGCTCTGATCGCGCACGCTTGCATTCTGGGCTTTCCAGCCGAACCGTCCGAGTTTCACCTCGCCGGTGCGATGATCCCTGACCCATGCCGGACGCCCGGCAATACCATCGCCATTTTTGTCATCAGGGTCGGCTTTTGCCAGAATATCGGCTTCGCTGATCGCCTCGATCAGGCCAAGCCCGAGCGTGGGCATGGCGATCCGCGCCGAAAGTGTCGTGTCGGTGCCGAGCGGGCCGTAGTTGAGGTCCGCTACGGCATAGGTGGGCTTGCGCAGCATCACTACCTCTCCATCGGAGAGGCGCACCGGCGTTTCAGTGTAGGTGATAACTGGTGTGCCCTCGGCGGCAAGGCCGGGGATGGCAAGATTCTGCAATTGCCGGCCATAGGCCTCGTCGGGAAAATTCAATACCTCATGGCGCGCAATCGCGGCACGTTCCGCCTCGTTGCGAGCCGGTCGCGCCAGCCGCAGAAACAGGGAAACCGCGTCTTCCCCGGCAAGAGGCGGGCGGCCCCTGCCGTCCTTCACATGACAGGTCTGGCAGGACCGGGCATTATAAAGCGGCCCCAGCCCGTCCGATGCCTGGGTGGAGGAGGGAGAGGAAACCCAGAGCTTCTGGAACAGCGCGTTGCCGAGCTTGAAATCCTGCTTCCGCTCGAAAGGCATGGTGGCGGAAGGATGCGAAAATGCGCCGCTGTCGGGTTTGTTGGCGCTGGTTGTCGCGCCACCGGACATGGCCTCGAAGGGCTCCGGTTTCGTAAAATCCGTCGTTGGCGCGGTCACGGCCTCAACACGGCTGCGGTCTTTCTCCGTCAGATCATCACGCAACGGCGCGGCAAGCGTTGCCGATGCCAGAAGACAGGCTGCCCCGGCGAAGAAAAACGGCTTGCGGATCGGCAGCAGTGACAATTCCATGGAAATCAGGAGCGCATGGGAGAAACGGGCCGCAGTGCATTGCGGCCCGTCTTGCCGCTTATTTGAAGACGGCGTTCGGGTTATCGAGGCTGTCAGAGCCCTCGAGATCGATCTTGCCGAGATCGAGTGCGGCGATGACGCGTTCAACGGTCTTCGTCTGGTCGATGAGGCCGTCGATGGCCGCCTGAACCACGGCATTGCCTTCCTTGTTGCCTTCGCCGATCATCTGGTCATAGGCTTCAACGGTCTGGGCGCGCTTCTCCATCACATGCATGGCGTCGAGCGTCTTGTTCAGCTTCGCCGTCATTTCGTCGTTCAGCGCCTTATCCTTGGCGCCGACCAGTTCCGCCAGCGAGGCGCCGGTCATCTTCGTGCCGTCCACGCGGGTATATTCACCTGTATAGGCCGAAGCGATGCCGATCGCGTCGTTCAGATGCGAATTATAGGTGTTGTCGGAGAAGCAATCATGCTCCTCTTCCGGATCGTGCAGCAGAAGGCCAAGCTTCATGCGCTCGCCGGCCAGCTCACCATAGGAAAGCGAACCCATGCCGGTGAGAATGGCGGTGAGGCCCGCTTTCGGATCGGCTTCCACCGTCTTCGTGGCTTCGCCTTCCGGCGCCCAGGCGTCCACCATTTCCTGAAGATCCTTGATCAGCAGGGTGGAGGCGGATTTCAGGTAATCGGCGCGACGGTCGCAATTGCCATTGGTGCATTTTGCCTTGTCGTAGTCGGTATAGGGACGGTTGCCCGCGCCCGGTCCGGTGCCGTTCAGATCCTGGCCCCAGAGCAGGAATTCGATGGCGTGGTAACCGGTGGTCACATTGGCTTCGACATCACCCGCCTCGTGCAGGCTCTCGATCAGTTCAGGGGTGATCTTGGAGGCGTCGACCTCTTCACCACTGATCTTGATCTTCGGATTGGCGATGATGTTTGCGACATAAAGTTCGTTCTCGTCGCTCTCCGTGCCATAGGAGGCGTCGACGTAGTCAATCAGGCCCTCATCCAGAGGCCAGGCGTTCACCTTGCCCTCCCAATCGTCAACGATCGGGTTGCCGAAACGGTAGACTTCCGACTGCTGATAGGGAACACGCGCCTTGATCCAGGCTTCGCGGGCGGCCTTCAGTGTTTCTTCGCTCGGTGTTGCGATCAATGCGTCGATCGCCTTGTCCAGCACCTTCGCCGTGGTCAGCGAATCCTCGTATTTCGCATGCGCGACATCGGCGTAATGCTTGACGACGGCAGCCGCGTCAGTGGCGGCCTGTGCAGGAAGCGCGGTGAAAGCCGCCGATGCGGCAAGAAGCGCGAAAGACGCGCTGAGAATGGTTTTGCGGATCATGATCCCTCTCCTTGGGCAGACGTGAACAGACTTCACGCTGCGGCCAGCGAGTTCTGACCCAATCACAAACTTGTGTCAAACATTCTAGTTTAGAATGCTTTGAAACAAGCCCGTGTGGTATTTCGCAAGTAAAATCGCTGCGTGCAAAACGGCTTTTATGCTTTGCGTTTCATCAAGCAGAAGAAGAAACCGTCCGTATCTGTGGTTGCAGGCGTCAGCGTCACTGTCTTTCCGTCAGAGGAATGCGGTTTGTTCGCATTTGCACCGAAAGTCGTCTGCCAGCGCTCCAGAGCAGAACCGATGACAAATTCGGGATTTTCCTCGCAGAAACGCCGGACCTGCTGTTCGTTTTCTTCAGGCAGAACGGAACAGGTGACATAAAGCAGTTCGCCGCCCGGGCGCACGAAACCTTTGGCCTGTGAAAGCGCTTCGCCCTGCTGCTGCACGCGCTCTTCCAGATTGCGTGCCGTCAGCCGCCATTTGGTGTCGGGGCGCCGCCGCCATGTTCCGGTGCCGGTGCAGGGCGCGTCGACCAGAACGCGGTCGAATTTTTCCTGAAATGGCGTAAGGCCCGCTGTGCGGTCATGAACCTGCACATTGCGCGTACCGGCCCGCTTCAGCCGCTCGATGATCGGCGCGAGACGCTTGCGGTCGGCATCGAAGGCGTGGACCTGACCCTTGTTGTTCATGCTGGCGGCCATGGCCAGCGTCTTGCCGCCGCCACCGGCGCAATAATCGAGGATCTGCTCGCCCTCATGCGCGCCGGCGAGATCGGCAACGATCTGCGAACCCTCGTCCTGTACCTCGAACCAGCCCTTCTGGAAGGAGAGTTCGGCGGTCACATTCGGCAGGCGGGAAGGGCCTTCACCGGCGGGGATACGCACACCCTGCCGGGCGATCCGGGTGGCTTCCGCGCCGCTTTCCTCAAGCGCCTTCAAGACTTTTTCGCGGGTTGCCTTCAGCGTGTTGGCGCGCAGGTCGAGGGTCGGCCGCTCGTTCAGCGCCTGTGCCTCGGCGAGCCAACGCTCTCCGAATGCCGCTTCGAAGGAAGCCTGCACCCATTCGGGAATATCGCCCTGAATATGGGCCGGTGCATCACCGAGGGAACGGGAGAGAAACGCCTGCTGCCTTTCCGCATCAGGTGCGGGGGGAGCGAACTTGTCGCCATCGAATTCCGCCGCCAGTTCCGAAAAGCTTTTGCCCCATTGCCGCAGCAGCACGGCATAACCAAGCGAGGCGGCGCTGTCGTCATCCATCAGCCAGGCGTGCGACAGTTTCATGCGCAACGCGTCATAGACGATGTTGCCGATTGCGGCCCTGTCGCCGGAACCCGCAAAACGATGGGCAAGGCCCCAATCCTTCAGAGCATCGGCGACGGGACGCCTGCGTCCCTCAATATCCGCCAATACTTCGATTGCTCCGGCCAAACGCCCGCCCAAACGCATTGTCTACCTCATTTTGCTGATAAGCCCGGTAGGTAGACGCGAATGGCGGCGAGGGCAAGGCTCAATCGGCCTTGACGACCTCGTAGCAAACCTTGGCGGTGCCGGAATTGATCATGCCGATGTTTTTGGCGGCAGCCTTGGAAAGATCGAGAACGCGGCCCTTGATGAACGGACCGCGGTCATTGATGCGGACAATCACGGCCTTGCCGTTGCGCGCATTGGTGACCTTGACCTTGGTGCCGAACCGCAAGGAGCGGTGAGCGGCGGTCAGGTTGGCGGCGTTCATACGCTCGCCCGAAGCAGTCTTGGAGGTCAACGCATACCACGATGCGCCTCCACAACCATTTGCCGCATTCGCCTGAAGAGGCGCGATGATGGAACAGGCGGCTATAGTTGCAGCGGTGAAAGTTATACGACGGATATTCAACAAACTGTGCTTCCCTGAAAATCGGCCCCGCGCCGATTGATTGTGCCCTTGCTAAACGACCATTGACTGGTCTGAACGCCTTTTGATGCGAGATTGTAGGGCGAGGGAAAAATGGCGAAAAAAAGCTGAGCTCAAATCACGAACTGTTACAGCCTGTAATATTCGTGATTATTAGCCGGAAAGACGTCCTTGTGGCGCCCTGCTGCGGAAATGGAAAAAATACCGCAGAATCAACGCGCAATCGGAATGTTGTTGCAAGTCACGGCTTCGTGAATCCACTTCACGAAATGTGAGTGAAATATTTTTCTAATCACTACGATTTTAGCCAATTTTGTTTGGTTAATAAAATCCTAATTGACCGAAATGCGACGAAAACCATCCGCGAAAACGGCTTTGGAAGGATTTTTCATCGCTTTCGGCTGGTTGGTTTTCAGCCTCGCCAGAGGCCGGTTTCCCACAGGTGTTTCAGGGAGGATCTGTACTCCGGAAAACGGAAATCGAAACCGAGGCCGCGTATCCTGGCATTGGAAACGCGCTTGTTCTCACCGTAGAAGGAGCGTGCCATCGGCGTCAGGTCGGCGGTTTCGAATGCCTGTTCGGGCGGCGGTTCCACGTCCATCAGCGTGGCGGCGAAGCTCACCACATCCTGCGGCGGGCAGGGTTGGTCATCGGTCACGTTGAAGATGCCGCGTTCATTCTTCCGTGCCAGAAAAGCAAGTGCGGCACCGATATCCTCGACGCGGATGCGATTGAAGACCTGGTCCTTCTTCACCAGCCGCCGTGCCGTTCCCTTCTCGAAATTCATGAAGGCGTTGCGTCCCGGGCCATAAATTCCCGACAGGCGCAGGATGGAAAGCGGCACATTTGCTTTTTCGGCAATGGCCGCCCAGGCAGTTTCAGCGGCGACCCGCTCCACGGAACGGGTGGAGACCGGGCGGCAGGGGCTTTTTTCATCCACCCACGCGCCGTTATGGTCGCCATAAACGCCGACGGTGGAGAGATAAGCCATCCATTCCAGCTTCGGCAGGAAGCGTTTCGGATCGTCGCCCAGCAGCGCCAGCAGCGGATCGCCTGGCCTGCCGGGCGCGATGGACTGGACGAGATGTGTGACATTGCCCATCGCTGCGATGAGATCGTCATTGAGATGAACACCGTCGAAAAGGAACGGTGCCATGCCTGCGGCAGTGAGGTCCGGGAACTTGTCTTCACTACGCGTTGTACCGGAAATAGTACCAGCCTCGGTTTTCAGCGCGTTGGCGATGGCTTTACCCGAATATCCCGCGCCAAAAATCATCACCTGCATGTTTCACGCCTCTGCCTGTTGCCATTCCATTTCCACCTCCGGATCATGTTCCGGGGCGCGGCCGGCAGAGTATGTACGGAATTCTTCCCTGTCCATAAGCCGTGACAAAGCCCATGCCGCCATGCCACGCACTTCCGGCGAAGGGTCGGTTTCGGCAAGCGTCTTGCATTGTTCCATAAATTGGCGGTCTGCGGAGTTGCCCGCCGCGATCAGCACATTGCGGACAAAACGATTGCGGCCGATGCGTTTGACGGGCGAGCCGCTGAAGAAGCTGCGAAAGGCGGTGTCGTCCAGCGTCAGCAGGAAGGCGATGGAGGGCTCCTTCAAATCCTCACGCGCCTGCAACTTCATCTCGGAGGCGCTGGCCGCGAATTTGTTCCACGGACAGGCGGCAAGGCAATCATCGCAGCCATAGATGCGGTTGCCGATCATCGGCCGGAATTCGTGCGGGATCGGTCCTTTGTGTTCGATGGTGAGATAGGAGATGCAGCGGCGCGCATCCAGCTGATAGGGCGCGGGAAAAGCCGCGGTGGGACAGGCATCGAGACAGGCGCGGCAGGAGCCGCAATGGTCCTTCTCCGCCTCATCGAGACAGAGCTCGGCGGTGGTGAACATGCTGCCGAGAAACAGCCAGGAGCCATATGTGCGGCTGACGAGATTGGTATGCTTGCCCTGCCAGCCAAGCCCTGCGGCGGCGGCGAGCGGCTTTTCCATCACCGGTGCGGTATCGACAAAGACCTTCACGTCCTCGCCGGCACGTGCCGCAAAACGGGTGGCGATTTCCTTCAGCCGCCCCTTGATAATGTCGTGATAATCGCGATTGCGGGCATAGACCGAAATGGCCGCCTTGTCCGGTTTGGAAAGCAGGGCGCGCGGGTCTTCCTCCGGGCCATAATTGAGGCCGAACATGACGATGGAGCGCACATCGCCCCACAGCGTTTTCGGCTCCGCCCGGCGGGCTTCCGTTTCCTCCATCCACGCCATTGTGCCGTGGTAACCGCTGTCGAGAAACAGTCTCAGCCGCTCCGGCGCCAGCGGAATACTGTCCGGTGCGGTGATGCGGCAAAGATCGAAGCCAAGCGAAAGCGCTTCCTGGCGGACGAAATCCGTCAGCTTGCGCGCGCGTATCCGCTGCTTGTCGGTGGCGACGTCGATGGTCGTTTCTCCCGAGGATTATTCTGCGACATATATAGGCGCAGCCGCAGGCTGCAGCAAACAACCGGGAGATAGGGGCTTAAAAATCCAGATCGGCGTAGTGGGAGGAGGGGGCGAGGCGCGGAATGCGCTCGCTCAGGAAGGGCCGGAAGGAGGGGCGGGATTTCACCCGCTGATACCATTCCTTGACGATAGGTGCTTCAAGCCAGTTGATCTCGCCGAGGTAGTCCAGCACCGAAACAGCCGAAGCGGCGGCAAGGTCGGCATAGCTAAGCCGGTCACCGGCCAGCCATGTGCGCGAACCCGCCAGCCATTCCAGATATTTGATGTGCTGGCGGATATTGTTGCGGGCGGTGCGCAGCAGCTTGGAATCCGGCGGCCCGCCACCCTGCGCTGTTGTCATCTGCAATTTGTAAACTCGCTCCCGCACCAGCGGCCGGGTCACGTCATTTTCCATCTTCTGCAGAAACCATTCCGTCAGACGGCGGATTTCCGCCCGCTGAAACGGGTCTTCCGCCAGAAGCCGCCTGTCGCGCTTTAAAACCCCATGCGTTTCGTCAAGAAACTCGGCAAGCACGTAAGGCCCGCTCAGGGAGCGCATATTGTCATCCAGATAGACCGGCAGGGTGCCGGCCGGATTGAGCGCCAGAAACTCCCGTCGTCTTTCCCACGGCTGCTCTTCCACGAGATCGGTCTGGAACCCGTATTCTGCGAGGATCAGACGAACGAACCGGGATGCGGTCGACATCGGAGAATGGTAGAGAGTGGGCATAGGTACTCAATTTTTACGATTGGTTGCCATGATCGGCATTTGCCGGAAAACTTTTTCAGTTTCGCTTCATCAAGACGCTATAAGAGCTTGGCTACTTTAAAACAAGTTTAACGCAATTGCTTTCCATTGCCGCTTCCCCCTGAAAAGAAGGATACCTCATGGGTGACCAATCGATCATCAGCGCGCTTCTGCTGGGCATTATCGAGGGTCTGACGGAGTTCATCCCCGTTTCCTCAACGGCGCATGTGCTGCTGGCCGGGCACTTCCTCGGCTTCAAATCGCCCGGCAACACATTTGCCGTCCTCATTCAGCTCGGTGCGATCCTCGCAATCCTTCTTGTTTATTTTCAAAAGCTTGTATCGATCGCACTCGCCCTGCCAAACAGCGCCAGGGCGCGCCGCTTCGTGCTGGCCGTTGCGCTCGCCTTCCTGCCGGCGGCGGTTATCGGCGCACTGGCGCATGATTTCATCAAGACGGTGCTGTTCGAAACGCCGATGCTCATTTGTGTGGTGCTGATTATCGGCGGCGTCATATTGCTCGCGGTCGACCGCATGCCGCTGAAGCCGAAATATACCGACATCATGGACTATCCGCCGTCGCTCGCCTTCAAGATCGGCCTCTTCCAGTGCCTTGCGATGATTCCCGGCACCTCGCGCTCGGGCGCCACCATCGTCGGTTCGCTGCTGATGGGCACGGACAAGCGCTCCGCCGCCGAGTTCTCGTTTTTCCTGGCGATGCCGACCATGCTCGGCGCCTTCACGCTGGATCTCTACAAGAACCGCGATGCCCTCAGTTTCGATGATGGTGCGCTGATTGCCGTGGGTTTCATCGCCGCTTTCGTCTCCGGCCTCTTCGTCGTGCGCTCTCTGCTGGACTTCGTTTCGCGGCGCGGTTTTGCCCCCTTCGCATGGTGGCGCATCGTCATCGGCTCGCTTGGCCTGATTGCGCTTCTGGTCTTCGGTTGAACGGGACCCGGAAGTAACCATCCGTTTTGACGGTGGACGAAAAGAAAAAAGCGCCTCGGGAAACCCGCAGGCGCTTTTTATTTGAAGGCTGTAAAGCCGATCAGTTGGTGCTGATCGAAGCCGTTGCGCAGGGGTCAACGCCATAGGCGGGAGCGCAACCGCTCTTGCCCGCTGCAACCGTTCCCGGTGCCATGAAAGAACCCGCCAGAACCACCAAAGCCGCACACGCAAAAAAGAGTGCGATAGATCTGCCCATTTTATGATTGCCTTTCAGACGTTCGTTCGTGCGGATCATGCCGCCGTGTGTGAATTGAGGGTCCGGGATATGTTTGGAATGTGGCCAATATCAATAAAGGAGCTTGCTGAATACCGGGTTAATGCGAAGTCTTTTCCACAGTTGCGCTTGTGCCACGCTTGCGTGCTGCGGCCAGATGCCCGTTAACTTTTACCCGGCTTTCCAACGCTGCCTTGGTTGATGCTGCACCTCCCGTTCAGTTGAGGGGAAATGCGCGAATAGCGGTTTGGTTGCAATTGAATCGTGCAAAAACGAAAAGCGGGAATGGCTCCCGCTTCCGTTAAAGACGACGAGGCCCGAAGCGAGGTTTCAGGCGGCCTTTCCGGCGTTGGAGAACTGGCCGTGCGGGCGATATTGCACCATGTAGGACGGCAGAACCGAAGCGACGCGCACGGGAGTGATGCCGATACCTTCCAGCGTCAGGCCGTTTTTCTCCGCCTCGGCGGAAACGACGTTGTCTTTCTTGAGCATGGTTACCTGATCGGCCGTCAGCGGCGGCGTAATCAGCGGCACCAGCGAGGCGATCTTGCCGATCGTCGAGGCAATGCCGAAGGGCAGGTTGACGAAAGGACGCTCCCGGTAGGTCGCGGCAAGAACTGCCTCGAGACAGTCACGGAATGTCATGACATCCTGGCCGCCGAGTTCATAGATGGAGCCGGGCTTCAGCTTGCCATCGACGCTGCGGGCGACGGCTTCGGCGACATCCTCGACATAAACCGGCTGGAACCTGGTTTTTCCGCCGCCGATCAGCGGCAGGAACGGCAGGCTGCGGGCCATCTTGGCGAATTTGTTGAAGAAATCGTCTTCCGGTCCGAAAATGATCGACGGACGCAGGATAACGGCGCCGGGCAAAACGGAATGAATGGCGGCTTCGGCGCGGCCCTTGGTGCGGCCGTAACCGGTCTGCGAATTGGCGTCTGCGCCGATGGCGGAGATATGCGTCAGCGTCGCGCCGGCGTTACGGGCCGCCTCGGCAATGGCTTTTGCGCCGAATTCCTGCACGGCGTCAAAGGTGTTGCGGCCGCTTTCGGTCAGGATGCCGACACAATTGACCACATGATCGGCGTCTTCCACGGCTTTGACGATGGAGTCGCGATAACGCAGGTTCGCCTGGGCGAAAGAAATCTGGCCGACATTGCCGAGTGGCTGCAGGAAGCCGGCAAGGTCGGGGCGGCGCACGGCGACGCGAATGCGGTAACCGCGCTTGGCGAGCATTCTCACGACATGCCGCCCGACAAAACCCGAACCGCCGAAAACGGTGACGAGGGGTGGAAGGTTGGCCAAGGTCATGGGAGGCTCCTCAGAAGCTGTCGATAAAGCGTTTTTCAGTCTCTTAGCCCAAAGCCGCGCGCGCGTGAAGAGACGTTGTCGCGAGACCAGAAGCCGGTTTGGGAAATGCGGTTGACGGTCGTCAAATTCCTTCGACGATTATCATCTCCGCATCGGCGACTTCCTGACGGATTCTTGCCGCCGCCTGGTATTCGGGGGAATTATAGCAATCGATTGCGTGCTGGACTGACGGGAACTCGATGACAACATTGCGTGCACGCGCCGTGCCTTCCAGCTCGGTCAATGCGCCGCCACGGGCCAGAAAATTGGCGCCGAACCGCTCGAATGCGGGCTTTGCCGTCGTGACATAATCCTTGTAGCGCTCACTGTCGTTTACATCGACGCGGGCGATCCAATATCCCTTTGCCATTTCGTCCCCCTCCTGTTTTTACTGATTGGCCGGAAAGCTGGCGCGCAGCATGTCGTCCAGAATGGCGCGGGCCGCCGCCTTCGGGTCTTCCGCCCGGACGATGGGGCGGGCGACCACCAGATGGCTCGAACCGGCCTTGATGGCGTCATATGGCGTCATCACCCGCTTCTGATCACCGAGATCCGCGCCGGCCGGGCGAATGCCGGGCGTGACGACGGCAAGGTCGGGGCCGAGGATTTCGCGCACGGCTTTCGATTCCTCCGCCGAACAGACGATGCCACCCATGCCCGCCTCGCGCGCCTGTTCCGCCCGGCGCAGCACCAGCGAACGGGCATCCGAGGCGTAACCGGCTTCCGCCAGATCGCTGTCGTCCATGGAAGTCAGCACGGTGACGCCCAGCAGGCAGAGCCCGGAGCCTTCGGCGGCCTTGACGGCAGCACGCATTGCTTTCGGGTAGGCATGCAGGGTCAGCATCGACATGCCCATGCGGGCGATGTTCTCGACACCGGAGGCGACGGTGTTGTCAATGTCGAGCAGCTTCATGTCGAGAAAGACCTTCTTGCCGCTCTGGACAAGGTCACGCGCGAATTCGAGACCGCCTGCGAATACCAGCTGATAGCCGATCTTGTAGAACAGAACCTCGTCGCCGATTTTCGAAACGATGTCTTCGGCCTGCTGCACAGTCGGAACATCCAGCCCGACGATGAGTTTTTCGCGCGCGGTCATTGTCTTATCCCTGCCATGTTTCCATTGCCGTCCAGTCGCATGTGGGGGACGCGGCTGCAAGCGAAAAGTCGGCGATGGAAAAGCGGAAGAGATTGCCGCCACCCGGCGGCTGGTCCTTGCTGCGGCTGATCCCGCGGCCTTCGATATGGCATTTCAGAAGTGTGCCCACGCCACCATGGCCGACAAAGGCAATAGGCTGCTGTGGGTCGTGCCGGTCGAGAACGGCTTTGACGGCCCCGACGATCCGCGCCTGCGCGTCGATTGCGCGCTCCCAGCCGTGAAAACTCTCCTCGGGGTGGGCGAAGAACCAGTCTGCGGCCTTTTCAAATTCCGGCGGTGGCAGAAAGCCGGTGGCGGACCGGTCGTTTTCATGCATCGCCTCGATGATCTCTATTTTCGCACCGGATGTTTCGGCAAGGATGCGGGCGGTTTCGACCGCCTTGGTTTCGGCGCTGGAAACGATGCGCCGCAATGCCTGCGCCCAGGGAAGGCGGCTCGCCTCCCGCACCCGTTCGGCACCCCTGTCCGAAAGCCCCCATTCAGGGACGGGGATAGTTGGGTCGATCTTGACCTGGGGATGGGTAATGTAGAGCGCCTGCATGAAAATCGGTCCTCAGGGCGATGGAAAGGGTAATTCGACACCCTAACCATGCGTCGCGACCGTGAAATGACGGTCTCGCCCATTCTGCCGGGTGATCAGGCGCGCGTATAGGTCCACAATTGCGCCGGCGGAATATTGCGCACGATGAAATCGAAATGGCGGATATGGTAGAGATGCGGCTGCGCGACGATCGGGGAAATCGGACCGTAGGATATCTGCACTACGGGGCGACCGTGCGGCACGCGCTTCAGCAATTCGTCAAGCAGCTTGATACGGGCGGCCATGGGGAAATTCAGCATCGGCACGGCGGAAACGACACTGTCGAACATCTGGCCCTTGTGTTCGCCAAGCGTCGCATCGAGGTCGAAGGCGTCGCCATTGACGAAGTTGACGCCGGGATAGCTTCTGAGCAGCTGGTTGTAGAAATCGGTCGAATATTCGATGGCTGTCAGGTTCTCGGGCTTGATGCCGCGTGCCAGAATGGCCTTGGTGATGACGCCGGTGCCGGGGCCGAGTTCGAGAACCGGCAGGCCGGAATGGGGGTTGATGACACTCGCCATTTTTTTCGCCGTGATCGACGATGTCGGCACGATGGCGCCGACTTTTTTCGGCTGGCTGACCATGCCCTTGAAAAAGCGGATTTCTTCCTCAAATTTTTGTTCAAGGCGTTGCTTCAGGTTGAGTGCCATAGTTCCCTCAGATGCTTTTGGTCATTGTCAAAAAACAGTTACGCAATGTTGATCCCATTTGGCGCAAAAACAAGGCAAAATGTCGTAACTGGAAAAATTCGCTGATGGCCCGAGATGCGCCATCGCCGAATCAAAAAAGCCGGTGAAGCGCTTCACCGGCTTTTTTGATGAAATTTGCGGAAAATTCCCGTTTCAGACGCGCATCGGCATCAAAACATAGAGCGCATCATCACCGGCGGTGTCGCGAACAAGCGTTGGCGAGCCGGCGTCGGCCAGCAGGAAAATCGCGTCGTCGCCGGAAAGCTGCGAGGTGATATCGAGGAGATATTTGGCGTTGAAGCCGATTTCCATCGAATCATTATCATAACCGACGGCCACTTCTTCCGTGGCACTTCCCGAATCCGGGTTGTTGACGGTCAGCGTCAGCTGGCCGTTGGTGAGCGCCAGCTTCACGGCGCGGCCACGCTCGGAAGAAATGGTCGAAACACGGTCGACGGCCTGTGCGAAGGTCTGGCAATCGACACGCATTTCCTTGTCGTTGCCGGTCGGGATCACGCGCTGGTAATCCGGGAAGGTGCCGTCGATCAGCTTCGAGGTCAGGACGACCGAGCCGATGGTGAGGCGGATTTTCGCATCCGAGACTTCAACCGTGACTTCCAGCTCAGGGTTGTCCATCAGCTTCTGCAATTCACCGACGGTCTTGCGGGGAATGATGATGCCCGGCATGCCTTCTGAACCGGATGGCGCATCCACATCGGCGCGCGCCAGGCGGTGGCCATCGGTGGCGACGGCGCGCAGCTTCAGTTCGCCATTGCTTTCGATGGTGTGGAAGAAAATGCCGTTGAGGTAATAACGCGTCTCTTCCGTCGAAATCGCAAACTGCGTCCGGTCGATCAGCATCTTCAGATCGGTTGCCTTCAGTTTGAAGGTGTGGCTGAAGGTGCCGGCGGTCAGGTCGGGGAAGTCCGTTTCGGGCAGGCATTGCAGCGAGAACTTCGAACGGCCGGAGGCAACCGTCATCGAGGAGCCGTCCGGGTTGGTCGCCAGAAGCACCTCGGAACCATCCGGCAGCTTGCGCACGATTTCATAAAGCAGGTGCGCCGGTACGGTGGTGGCGCCCGCCTGCTCCACCATTGCCGGTGTCGCTTCGGTGATTTCGAGGTCGAGGTCGGTCGCCTTCATGTCCAGATTGGCGCCGGAGGCGCGCAGGAGGACGTTGGACAGGATCGGGATCGTGTTGCGACGCTCGACGACCCGGTGGACGTGGTTCAGCGATTTCAGAAGGTTCGACCGCTCAAGAGTAATACGCATGGACGCTACCGCTTTCAACCGTTGCGAACCGGCCACCGCCGGATCGGCAAGAAGAGTCTTGACCGGCAAAAAGCCGGATAATGTGGACGGGCAAAATGGCAGAGTTATTGCAGAAAATGCAAGAGCCGAGTGCATCTGCTTCCGCTCATTTTGCTGCTATACAGCATGATCCACAGGCTGGGGCCGCCCATGGACCTTGTTCGCGGGTTTTCTATTGCCCATAAAGGGGAAAAAACCGGAGTGACCGGCCGGCGATGATCGGCCAGAATGATTGGAAGCCGTGTGACGCAGGAAACATCGAACAGCGATGCCAGACAGGCAGCGAAGGAATTCAGGATCGGCACGGCCACCATTCCGGCACGGCCGCTGGAGCCGGCGCTTTATCTTGTGGCCACTCCCATCGGCAATCTCGGTGACATCACCATCCGCGCGCTGGAAACGCTGGCCTCGGCCAATGTTCTCGCCTGCGAGGATACCCGTGTCACCCGCATCCTGCTCGAACGTTACGGCATTCGCACGCGCCCGCTCGCCTATCACGAACACAATGCCAATGAAGCGGGGCCGAAGCTCATTGCCGCACTGGAGGCCGGAAAGTCCGTGGCGCTGGTATCGGACGCCGGAACGCCGCTCGTTTCCGACCCGGGTTATCGCCTTGGTCAGCTGGCGCTTGAGGCCGGCCACCGTGTTGTGCCGGTGCCGGGTGCCTCCGCGCCGCTTGCCGCCCTCGTCGGGTCTGGCATGCCGAGTGACGCCTTTTTGTTTGCCGGTTTCCTGCCGGTGAAGGATCGTGGCAAGCGTGACCGTTTGGCCGAGCTGGCGAAAATCCCCGCAACCCTGATCTTCTTTGAATCGCCACATCGCATCGGCGCTTCCGTCAGGGTGGCATCGGAAGTGCTCGGCCGTGACCGCCGGGCGGTGGTCTGCCGTGAACTGACCAAGACCTTCGAGGAGTTCCGGCGCGGCACGCTCGGTGAGCTTGCGGATTATTACGATGGCGACCGTGTGGTGAAGGGTGAGATCGTGCTTCTGGTGGAGCCGCCCTCCTATGACGAGATTCCCGATATCGAGGATGTCGAGAAGCTTCTGAAGGATCTCGTCGCCACCATGCCCGCCGCCAGGGCCGCGGGCGAAGCGGCGAAGCTGACGGGCCTGCCGCGCAAGGAGCTTTATCAAAGGCTGCTGGATATGAAGGAAACGGATGGCCGCTGACGGGCGAAGCGATAAAAGGCGGAAAGCCGAACGGCGCGGTCATGCCGCGGAATATTGGGCGGCGCTTTATCTGATGCTGAAGGGATATCGCATCCTTGCCGTTCGCTATCGCACCCGGCTGGGAGAAATCGATCTCATCGCCCGCAAGAAGGACCTCGTCGCCATCATCGAGGTGAAGGCGCGGCCATCGGGCGGCAGCGCGGTCGATGCCGTCGGCTTCCATTCGCAGCGGCGTATCCGGGCTGCTGCCGATCTCTGGCTCTCCCGCCGCAAGGATGCCGCGCGGTTTTCGCTGCGCTTCGATATCATCGCCATTCTGCCGCGACGTCTGCCGCAGCATTTCATTGACGCGTTTTGAGGGGAAGAGGAAGGCAATGTCCACCGAGCGGGAAAAAATGGCTGCGGGCGAATGGTACAGCTGCATGGATGCCGAGCTGGATGTGCTGCGCTGGCGCGCGCGCCGGGCGGTTCACCAGCACAATACCGCGCCGCCGGATGAGCGCGGAACCATCGCGCCGCTGCTGCGGGGGCTCTTCTCCTCCGTCGGAGAAGGCGCATTTATCGAAGCGCCGTTTCATTGCGCCTATGGTTTCAACATCACGCTGGGCACCAATGTTTATCTCAATACCGGCTGCGTCATTCTCGATTCCGCGAAGGTAATGATAGGGGACGGCGCAATGCTCGGTCCTGCCGTGCAGATCTATTGTGCGGAACACCATCTCGACCCCATTCCGCGCGCGCAAGGTATTGAAATCGCAAAGCCGGTGACGATTGGCCGGGATGTCTGGATCGGCGGTGGGGCGATCCTGCTGGCGGGCGTGACCGTCGGCGATGGTGCGATTGTCGGCGCCGGTTCGGTGGTGACACGCGATGTGCCGCCGGGTGCGACGGTGGTTGGAAACCCGGCCCGTCCGATAAAACGCGGCGGCGTCTGAGATATGCGTTTTTGAGGCAACGCAGTCTATTAGCAGGTGCTGTAACAAATCTGACATGAAACTGTTAAAGAGGCGTCACGGAACGTCTCTATTCGCATCCTCATCCCAATAAATGGTGGAGAGGAATTAGTAATGTTGAAGAAGATTTCCATGGCCGCGGTGGCCGTCAGCATTTCCGCGACGTCTTCCATGGCTGCGACCAACATCACCTGGTGGCACGGCATGGGTGGCCGTAACGGCGAAGTCATCAACGAAGTTTCCCAGAAGTTCAACGAAGCCCAGAAGGAATGCGCACTGACGCCGGTTTCCAAGGGCTCCTACGAAGAAGCCTTGGCCAGCGGCATCGCCGCGTTCCGCTCCGGCGAACAGCCGAACATCCTCCAGGTTTTCGATGCCGGCGCCGCCACCATCATCAATGCCAAGGGCGCGGTCATTCCTGCGGAAGACCTCATCAACAAGGCCGGTTACAAGTTCGACCGCGAAGCCTTCATCAACGGCGTGCGTTATTTCTACGCTGCCGCTGACGGCAAGTTCGTCGGCATGCCGTTCAACTCCTCCGCTCCGATCATGTATATCAATGACGAAGCGCTGAAGAAGGCCGGCGTCGAGGCGCCGAAGACCTGGGAAGAGTTCGAGCAGGTCGCGCCGAAGCTGAAGGAAGCCGGTTACATCCCGCTCGTCCAGTCGCAGCTTACCTGGCAGTTCACGGAGAACTTCTTCTCCCGCAACAACATCCAGTTCGCCACCAACAACAATGGCTACGACAGCGTCAGCGACACCAAGCTGAAGGTCACCGACCCGAACCTCGTCATGATGTTCGACAAGCTGAAGGACTGGAAGGACAAGGGCCTGTTCGCCTATTACGGCGCTGGCTGGAACGACAACCAGAAGCCTTTCGAAGAAGGCAAGGTTGCTCTCTGGATCGGCTCTTCGGGTTCGTTCGGCGGCCTGCAGAAGACGGCGACCATGCCGTTCTCGGCAACCTTCCTTCCCTACTGGGGCTCCATCAAGGGCGCAGGCACCAACTCCTTCATCGGTGGCGCCGCTCTCTTTGCAATGTCGGGCAAGTCCGAAGCTGAAAACAAGTGCGTGGCTGACTTCTTCCAGTTCCTGACCTCGCCGGAAATCCAGGTCTTCTACCACAAGGCAACCGGTTACGTCGCCATCACCAAGGCTGCCTACGAAAAGGCCAAGGCTGAAGGCTTCTACAAGGAAAAGCCGGTCGCCGAAGTTGGCATTCAGCAGCTGTCGCTGCCGGGTGGCGAATGGTCCAAGGGTTACCGCCTCGGCTTCTACCCGCAGATCCGCGCCGTCATGGAACGCGAATATAACCGCATCTTCTCCGGCGAAGTCACGCCGAAGGACGCCTTCGACATCATCGAGAAGGAAGGCAACGACCTTCTGGCCCGTTTCGCCAAGACGGCCGGCTGATCGATCTTTTCGAAACCAATGATCGTTGTCGAGCCTCCTTTCCGATGGAAGGGAGGCTCGCTTCTGGATAAGGAGGCGCAAGCGTGGCCTATACATCGTCTCAACCGCGCCGGTTTTTATCCGGCTGGTCCGCAAAGGCTGGAAAGCCCGCCAAGCCCGCTGAAGCCGGCATGAAGCGTGTGCAGTTCTCCTCGTCCTTCGTGCCCTATCTGTTTCTGGCGCCGCAGCTTGCGGTGATTTTCATCTTCTTTTACTGGCCCTCCGTTCAGGCCATCCAGTCTTCGTTCTATCTGGAAGACCCTTTCGGGTTCGGGGCCTCGTTCGTGGGCCTGGCCAATTATTCGGATGCGATATTCAATCCGGAATATCTCAACATCGCCAAATTCACTGTTGTTTTCACCGTGCTGGTGACCTTCTTTTCGCTGGCGCTCGGCCTTTTGCTCGCGGTCAAGGCGGATGCGGTCATTCGCGGCAGCTCGGCATACAAGACATTGCTGATTTCCGTCTACGCCATCGCGCCGCCGGTCGCAGGCCTCATCGGCATGATGTTTTTCGATCAGCACATCGGCCCCTTCGTCAAGATGGCCGCATTCCTTGGCTGGGACATGAAGGTCGGCCTCAATTATTTCGATACGGCCTTTGCCATGGTCGTGGTCGCGGTCTGGAAGCAGATTCCGTATAATTTCATCTTCTTCCTCTCCGGTCTGCAGGGCGTGCCCGTTTCCGTCCGGGAGGCCGCCGCCATCGACTGCCGCTCGGGCTTCCGCCGGTTCTGGACGGTCATCATGCCGCTTCTGGCGCCCACGGCCTTCTTCCTGCTGATCATCAACATCACCTATGCGCTGTTCGACACTTTCGGTGTCATCGACGTGATGGTGAAGGACAAGGCGGCCAACAACCCAATCACACTGGTCTACAAGGTGTTTCTCGACGGTTTCCGCGGCAATGACATCGGCGGTTCGTCGGCCCAGTCCGTCATTTTGATGCTGGTCGTCTTCGTCCTCACCATCATCCAGTTCCGCTTCATCGAGAAGCGCATCCATTACAATTGAGGGAAAAGACGATGTATAAGACAAAACCCCTCGATCATCTGGTGCTGATAACAGGCGCGCTTTTCCTGATATTGCCGGTTGTCGTGGCTTTCATGACTTCCACGCATACGGCGGCGGAAATTCACCGCAGCGGTCTGGCGATCGTTCCCGGCGACAATTTCGTCGAGACCTATGAAAAGGTCCTGACCCAGAAGGGCGGCTTTACCGGGCAGATCACCGGCCTCAACATGGTGATCAACTCGCTGATCCTCGGCATTGGTTTTGCCGTCGGCAAGATCGTCCTGTCGATGACGGCGGCCTATGCGATCGTCTATTTCCGCTTCCGCTTTGCGACGCTCGCCTTCTGGATCATTTTCACGACGCTGCTGTTGCCGCTTGAAGTGCGCATCATGCCGTCCTACGAGGTGATGAGCAAACTCGGCCTGTTGAACTCCTATACCGGCTTGATCGTGCCGCTTCTCGCCTCGGCGACGGGCACCTTCTATTTCCGGCAGTTCTTCAAATCCATTCCGGAAGAATTGCTGGAGGCCGCCCGTATCGACGGGGCTGGGCCGTTCAAGTTCTTCATCGACGTGATCATTCCGCTGTCGCGCACCATGATGGCGGCGATCTTCATCATCATGTTCGTTTATGGCTGGAACCAGTATCTCTGGCCCATGCTGATGACGACGGATGAGAGTTTCTTCACCCTGATGCGCGGCATCAAGTCGATCCTGCAGGTCTGGGTCGGTTCGCAAATTCCCGATTACAACGAAGCTTTCGCGCTTGCCGTTCTGGCCATGCTGCCGCCGGTTCTGATCGTCGTCATTTTCCAGCGCTGGTTCATCAAGGGCCTCACCGAGAGCGATAAATAAGGAGACCGAAATGGCCGCGATCGAAATCAGTCAGGTCTGCAAGGATTATCATGGCGGCGTGCGCGCCGTGCATCACGTCGATATCGATATCCGGGACGGCGAGTTCATCGTTCTCGTCGGCCCGTCCGGCTGCGGCAAGTCCACGCTTCTGCGCATGGTCGCCGGCCTTGAGGATATTTCCGAAGGCACGGTGAAGATCGGCGACCGGGTGGTCAATCAGGCCGATCCCGCCGACCGCGATATCGCCATGGTGTTCCAGAATTACGCGCTTTACCCGCATATGTCGGTACGCCAGAACCTCGAATACGGGCTGAAGAACCGCAAGACACCAAAGGCGGAGATCGATGCGCGCGTGGCTGAAGCCGCGCGTATGCTGCAGCTCGAACCCTATCTGGATCGCAAGCCGCGCGCCCTTTCCGGCGGTCAGCGGCAGCGTGTCGCCATGGGCCGCGCCATCGTGCGCAAACCGGCCGCCTTCTTGTTCGATGAGCCTCTGTCGAACCTCGATGCCAAGCTGCGCGTCTCGATGCGCGGCGAGATCAAGCGCCTGCAAAAACGCCTCGGCACCACCTCGATCTACGTCACCCACGATCAGCTGGAAGCGATGACGCTGGCCGATCGTCTTGTTGTACTGAATGGCGGCCGCATCGAACAGATCGGCGCGCCGCTGGATGTCTATCACACGCCCGCCTCCACCTTCGTTGCCAGCTTCATCGGCTCTCCCGCCATGAACCTGCTGGATGGCGAATTGCATGGTGACAGCCTCGCTATCGGTCCTTCGCTGTTTGCGCTGAATGGTTTTGCGCCTGCCTCCGGGCCGGTGACGGTAGGCATGCGTGCGGAGGATTTCCGCCTCGCCGCGGCGGGTGAGCAGGGCTTCGCACTCCGCGTCGATTATATCGAGGAGCTGGGTTCACAGCGCCTGGTGCACGGCGCGATCGGCGACCAGAGCCTGACGGTGGCTTTCCCGCCGGATGTCGATGTTCCCGCCGCTCTGTCGGTCACGATCGCGCCGGAGAAGCTGCACTTCTTTTCCAGCGAAACCGGCAAGCGTATCGCCGGCAAGGCGGAACAGGTTGGCGCGCAGCCCGCTCAGCTGGCTACGGCCTGAACGTATCGCAGGAAATCGGCGCGATGGCTAAAATTGCGCCGATTGTCAAAACCGCTTTGTTACGATCCCGATGATAGAAGGCCTCCAATATTTCACGGGGGTTTTCTCATATGTCGTTCAAAATGATGTTCGCGGCGGCTGCAACCATGGCAATCCGCACAGTGCCGATATTGCCGGCCTATCTGCGCAGACAAAAAGACGAAGCCGTTGTCAGCGCGTCCTGCACCGATCTGCGGCTTCAGTCGGCCCCCATCAATCCGGACTGGATCATTTCCGGCAACCCTGAGGCGCGTGCGGCGGATCACTCCCGAAGCGGCGACCGTGCTTCCAGCACCGCCATGTGGGATTGCACTGCGGGCGAATTCCGCTGGTTCTTCGGCTGGGACGAAACCGTCTATATTCTGGAAGGCGAAGTACATGTGACGGCCGAAGACGGTTCGGTCAGCATCCTGCGGGTTGGTGATGTCGCCTATTTCCGGGCTGGAACGTGGGCCACATGGCGGGTCGATGACTATGTTCGCAAGGTTGCCTTCATGCGCCGCCCCTTCCCCAAGGCGCTTGCCCTGGCCTATCGTGTCAAGAACAAGCTGTTTTCTGGTAGTTCCTACAAGCTGGCGGCCTGAGCCGGTGACGATTTTGCTGCCGATGAGAGCCCGCGTGGCTCCCTCGGCAGAATTGTGAAGGTTCAATAAAACTCACACACGGCACCACTTGCAGCAGTTGCCTTTGAATGGCCGCTGCCCTACATCTTCAGGGTTTTCTGAAGCATTTCCGGGTCTCGCCCGGTCCTGCCGGGAAGCTTGAAAAGACGAGGCAATGGGCACGGCGGGCCGGCGAAGCGTCCGTATGCTGCAAGAGGAACATGCGCATGGCGAAGATCAAGAACGTCGCGATCCAGATGGATCATGTCTCCGGCATCAATATCGCCGGTGACTCCACCTTCGCCATGAGCCTTGAGGCGCAGGCGCGCGGATACCGGCTGTTCCACTATACGCCAGAGCGTCTTTCCATGCGTGACGGCAAAATCTACGCCACCGTCGAGCAGATGGAACTGCGCGACATCAAGGGCGATCATTTTTCGCTGTCTGAGCCGGAACGTGTCGATCTCTCGACCATGGATGTCATCCATCTGCGTCAGGATCCGCCCTTCGACATGGCTTACATCACCTCGACCCATCTGCTGGAACGCATTCATCCCAAAACGCTTGTCGTCAACGACCCAGCCTGGGTGCGCAACTCGCCGGAAAAGATCTTCGTCACCGAATTCGCCGACCTGATGCCGCAGACGTTGATCACCAAGGATGTGGCGGAAATCGCCCGCTTCCGCAATGAAATGGGCGATATCATCCTCAAGCCGCTTTATGGCAATGGCGGCGCAGGCGTCTTCCATTCGGCGCGCGACGACCGCAATTTCTCCTCGCTGCTGGAGATGTTCGGCCAGATGTTCCGCGAGCCTTACATCGCCCAGCAATATCTGCCTGACGTCCGCAAGGGCGACAAGCGCATTCTCCTGGTGGATGGCGAGCCGGTGGGCGCGATCAACCGCGTGCCGGCGGAAAATGACGCCCGCTCCAACATGCATGCCGGCGGCCGGCCGGAACCGACGGAGCTGACGGCGCGCGAAAAGGAAATCTGCCGCCGCATCGGTCCGGCCTTGCGCGAGCGTGGTTTCCTCTTTGTCGGCATCGATGTGATCGGCGACTACATGACGGAAATCAACGTCACCTCGCCCACTGGCATTCGCGAAGTGCGGAAATTCGGTGGTGCCGATGTCGCAAGCCTGTTGTGGGACGCGATCGAGAAAAAGCGCGAATCTCAGGATCTCTGACGCGCCCCTTGCCGATCCAGTTTTGTTCCGCGAGTACAACTAGATACAACTAAAATACATCGCCAACGAGAAATTGTTCGCTGGATGTTCTTGTTTTATTCTTTATCCTGTGGCACGTTGCTTGTGGATGGCCGCCGGGGCATGAAGCTTTGATGGTGCGGCCGGTTTGCGGGGGCAGGCCATGGTGGCACGGGTCAATACGGTTGCATTTCAGGGCATGGAGGGTGTGCCCGTCGAGGTGCAGGTCATGGTCGCGCCCGGAAAGGTCGGCATCCAGATTGTCGGCCTGCCGGACAAGGCGGTGGCTGAAAGCCGGGAGCGGGTGCAGGCCGCCCTGCACGCCTCGGGACTGGCCTTGCCGGCGAAAAAAGTCACCGTCAATCTCGCACCCGCCGATCTGCCAAAGGAAGGATCGCATTTCGATCTTCCCATTGCTCTGGGCCTCATGGCCGCGTTGGGCGCCATACCGGCGGAAGCGCTTGGCCAATATGTGGTTCTCGGCGAACTCAATCTCGATGGCACCATCGGCACGGTTTCAGGCGTTCTGCCGGCCGCCATGGGTGCCAATGCTCTCGGCAAGGGCCTGATCTGCCCGGCTGAAAGCGGGCCGGAGGCGGCCTGGGCCGGTGCCGGTATCGATATTCTCGCCCCGCGCAGCCTCATAGCGCTTGCCAATCATTTTCGCGGCACCCAGCTCCTGTCGCGCCCGACACCCGCCATCCGCGCCAATCCGGTCAATTTACCGGATCTGGCGGATATCAAAGGACAGGAGAGCGCCCGCCGAGCGCTGGAGGTGGCGGCGGCCGGCGGTCACAATCTGCTGATGGTCGGTCCGCCCGGTTCTGGCAAATCCATGCTCGCCGCCCGTCTGCCCTCCATCCTGCCGCCACTTGAGGCGGCGGAACTGCTGGAAGTGTCGATGGTTCATTCCATCGCCGGCCAATTATCGGGTGGCAAGCTTTCGGACCGCAGGCCGTTTCGCACACCGCACCATTCCGCCACCATGGCGGCACTGATCGGCGGCGGGCTGCGCGCCAAGCCGGGCGAGACCTCGCTTGCTCATCACGGTGTTCTTTTTCTCGATGAATTCCCGGAATTCTCACCGCAGGTGCTGGATGCGCTGCGTCAGCCGCTGGAAACCGGAGAATGCATCATCGCACGCGCCAATCACCGCGTCAGCTATCCGGCAGAAATCCAGCTCGTGGCAGCCATGAACCCCTGCCGCTGCGGCATGGCCGGAGAGCCGGGCTTCACCTGCGCCAGAGGGCCGCGCTGTGTGACCGACTATCAGGCCCGTATTTCCGGTCCGCTACTGGATCGTATCGATATCCGCATCGACGTTCCCGCCGTTTCCGCTACCGATCTTATCTGCCCCGTTGCATCTGAGCCGAGTGCGGCGGTTGCGGCCCGTGTGGCCCGGGCGCGCCTTGCCCAGCAGGAGCGTTATGCGTCGGCGGGATTTCCTGCCATCTGCACCAATGCCCGCTGTACGACGACTTTGATCGAAAAATACGCCGAACCGGATGCATCCGGACTGCAATTGCTGCGCGATGCCGCCGAACGGCTGAAATTTTCCGCACGCGGTTATCACCGTATTCTCAAGGTCGCGCGCACATTGGCCGATCTGGATGGAAAACAGACGGTCGGCCGCATCCACGTAGCGGAAGCTGTCTCGTACCGTATCGCGGGTGAGAGGCTGCGGACAGCGGCTTAGAGCCGTGATGCTTGCACGCTCTGCTGGAAGAGTTTGGAGACATGCTCCCGAAAGCTCTCCCTTTTTTGCGATAAGCAGATGCGAAAGCAGGGTTTGAAGGGCATCGCGCGAATTCGGTCGAATGCGAGGCGACCTTAAAACCAATATGCCGCCAGCGGTGCCGGCGGCATATTGAAGTATTGGTTCCTTTGGTTCGCCATTGCGCGTACCGACTGGAGTGGTTAGAGCCCAAGGCCCTCGAAAAGCGCGGTCGAAAGGTAACGTTCCGCAAAGGAAGGAACGATGACGACGATATTCTTGCCGGCATTTTCTTCGCGCGCGCCGACCTTGATCGCCGCCGCCAGTGCCGCGCCGGAGGAGATGCCGACCGGCACGCCTTCGAGTCTTGCCGCCAGACGTGCGATTTCGAAAGCCTCGTCATTGGTCACGGTGACGATCTCGTCATAAATGCCCGTGTCGAGGATCGCAGGCGCAAAACCGGCGCCGATGCCCTGAATCTTGTGCGGGCCGGGGTTGCCGCCGGAAAGAACCGGGCTGTCTGCGGGCTCGACCGCAATGACCTTCACATCCGGTTTGCGGGATTTAAGCACCTGGCCCGTGCCGGTGATCGTCCCACCCGTACCGATGCCGGAAACGAGAATATCGACCGTGCCGTCGGTATCGTTCCAGATTTCTTCCGCGGTCGTCTTGCGGTGAATTTCCGGATTGGCGGGGTTTTCGAATTGCTGCGGAATGATCGCGTCAGGCAGGGTCTCGGCCAGTTCCTGCGCCTTGGCGATTGCGCCCTTCATGCCCTTCGGGCCTTCGGTCAGCACCAGTTCGGCGCCGAGCAGGGCCAGCATCTTCCGGCGCTCGACCGACATGGTTTCAGGCATGGTCAGGATCAGCTTGTAACCCTTGGCGGCGGCAGCGAAGGCAAGCGCAATGCCGGTATTTCCTGATGTCGGTTCCACCAGCGTCGTTTTGCCGGGGGTGATCTTGCCCTGCGCTTCCAGCGCTTCGATCATGGCGACGCCGATGCGGTCCTTCACGGAAGCGATGGGATTGAAAAACTCCAGCTTGGCAAGCAGGTTGGCCTTCACGCCCTTTTCTTTCGCCAGCTTGTCCAGCCGCACGATCGGCGTATCGCCGATAGTTTCCGTAATCGAGGAATAGACGCGTCCGCGTCCGGGCTTTCTGGCTTCAGGCATGATGCTCTCCCGTATGAAGGCCACAGAATAGTGACCGCAATATTTGAGCGGCAGAATAGGAGCAATCGCCCTGTCAGGCTAGCGAACGTTCATCCTTATATGGCGGGTTCACCGGAAAAATTTCCCGATAAACCAGATAAATGCACGAAATTATTTTAGGTGCTGCGGATGGCGATCATGGTCGCCGTTCCGGCCAGAATGCCTGCCGCCGTGCGGTTGAGAATTGTCAAGGCGCTCGGCCGCTTCAGCAGGTTGCGCGCCTTGGCCGCAAGCAGGATGTAAGGCAGGAGAACGGCCATCAGCACGACGAAAGTAAGCGCGAGAAGGGTCGCATATTCAGATGGTCCAATCATGCGGATGTCGATCAGCGTTGGCACCAGCGCCACATAAAACAGCATGGTTTTCGGATTGCCGAGGGTGATCAGCAGGCCGGACAGGAAGGACATGGGCATGCTGGTGCTCTTTTTTGCCTTCAGGTCCTGCGGCAGCAGGCCGGCGGTCCACAGCTTCCAGGCGATATAAAGGAGATAGGCCGCGCCGGCGAATTTCAGGACCATGAAGGCCTCCTGAAAGGTCTGTGCGACGAAGGCCAGCCCCAATATCACGCCGGTCAGGTAGATCATGTCGCCCAGCACCAGTCCGAGGCCCATGAAGAAGGTTTCCCGAAAGCCCGAACCCAGCGCCCGCGCCACGATCGCCGTCATGCCGGGGCCGGGAATGGCGGCGGCGATGAAGAGGGCGGTGGCATAGGCAAAAAGGGTCGTCAGTGTCATGATCGTGTTTCCCGGAAAAGCTGCCAGATCCATAGCGAAATTGCCGGGCAAAAACAATCGGCTCTCCCGCCCATCCGGGCGGACGGGCGGAAACCTGGCCTCACGTAAAAGCGGTCTGAGGGTTCTGACGGGCAGGCGGGTGTGGTTAGACCCCGGTGGAGCCGAAACCGCCGGTGCCGCGCACCGTTGCGGAGGTTTCCGTCACTTCGCTTACGACAACCTGCGTCACCGGTGCGATCACCATCTGCGCGATACGCATGCCGCGCTCGACAACGAAATCGCTGTCACCGAGATTGGCGAGAATGACCTTCACCTCGCCGCGATAATCGCTGTCCACGGTGCCGGGGGAGTTGAGGCAGGTAATGCCGTTCTTGATGGCAAGCCCGGAGCGGGGGCGAATTTGCGCCTCGTAACCGGCCGGAACCTCGAAAACGAAACCGGTCGGCACAAGCGTGCGTTCGCCGGGTTTCAGGGTCAGCGGCGCATCCGCGGGCACCGCTGCACGCAGGTCCATGCCGGCAGCGCCGCCGGTTTCATAAGAGGGCAAGTCGAGGCCCGTGCCATGGGCAAGGCGGACGAGACGGAGAGGGGGGCGATTGTCGTTTTGAACGGTCATGCGGCATTAGTTTGCCGAGATCGCGGCAAGGTCAATTGCAAATGCGGGCCTGAAACGCTAGATAGCCCGCAATTCCACAGGATTTGTCAGATGGCCGAAACACTTGCCGAGGCGGTCTCCCGCCGCCGCACCTTTGCTATTATCGCGCACCCGGACGCGGGTAAGACGACGCTTACCGAAAAACTGCTGCTGTTCGGCGGAGCGATCCAGCTTGCCGGTGAGGTGAAGGCGAAGAAGGATCGCATCCAGACGCGTTCGGACTGGATGAAGATCGAGCGCGAGCGCGGCATTTCGGTCGTTACCTCGGTCATGACCTTCGAATATAATGATCGAGTCTTCAATATTCTCGATACGCCCGGCCACGAGGACTTCGCTGATGATACCTACCGCACGCTGACGGCGGTGGATGCGGCGATCATGGTTATCGATGCCGCCAAGGGTATCGAGCCGCGCACGCTGAAGCTCTTCGAAGTCTGCCGCATGCGCGATATTCCGATCATCACCTTCATCAACAAGATGGACCGCGAAAGCCGCGACCCCTTCGAGATTCTGGATGAGGTCGAGGAGAAGCTGGCACTCGATACCGCACCGATCACCTGGCCGGTCGGGCGTGCGAAAACCTTCTGCGGTGCCTATAATCTTGCCGACAACACCTTCCGTGGCGTCGATACGCAGGTGGAGGCCATGCCCGTCAATGGCCCGCAGGCGGTTGCCGATCGCCTGCCGGAAAATGAACGCAAGCTTTTTGTCGAGGAAACGGAACTGGCGCTGGAAGCCTGCCGCCCCTTCGACCGCGAAGCCTTTCTTGAGGGCCATATGACGCCGGTGTTCTTCGGTTCGGCGCTGCGCAATTTCGGTGTGCGTGACCTTATCAACGCGCTCGGCGACTTCGCGCCGCCGCCGCGCGATCAGGTGGCGGATACCCGCACCGTCCATGCGGCTGAAGAAAAAATGACGGCCTTCGTCTTCAAGATTCAGGCCAATATGGACCCGAACCATCGTGACCGCATCGCTTTCGCCCGCATCTGCTCCGGCAAGCTGGAGCGCGGAATGAAGGCACGGCTTGCCCGCACCGGCAAGCAGATGGGCCTCACCGCGCCGCAGTTCTTCTTCGCCTCGCAGCGCCAGCTGGCCGATACGGCCTTTGCGGGTGACGTGGTGGGCATCCCGAACCATGGCACCTTGCGCATCGGCGATACGCTGACCGAGGGAGAAAACCTCGTTTTCCAGGGTGTGCCGAACTTCTCGCCGGAAATCCTGCGCCGCGTGCGGCTTGAGGATGCCATGAAGGCGAAGAAGCTGAAGGAAGCCCTGCAGCAGATGGCGGAAGAGGGCGTCGTTCAGCTCTTTTCGCCGGAAGACGGCTCGCCGGCCATCGTCGGTGTCGTCGGCGCGCTGCAGCTCGATGTGCTGAAGGAACGGCTGATGGGCGAATACGGCCTGCCGGTCTCCTTTGAAATGTCGCGCTTCTCCGTCTGCCGCTGGATTTCCTCCGATCAGCCGGGGGAAATGGACAAGTTCCTCAACGTCAAGCGCGGCGATATTGCCCGCGATCTCGATGGTGATCCGGTGTTTCTGGCGCAGGACGCGTTTTCGCTGCGGTATGAATCCGAGCGTTTCCCCGCGATCAAGATGGTCGCGATCAAGGAATATCACGTCGCCAAGGCGGCGTGATTGCACTTTGAATGCCAAGGGCTTAGTTTCCCCGTAAACGGGAAACTGGTCCGGCATCATGACGCTTTCAGGCAAACATATTCTTCTTATCATCTCCGGCGGCATCGCGGCCTATAAGAGCCTCGATCTCATCCGCCGCCTGAAGGAGCGCGGTGCAAAGGTGACGCCGGTGATGACGAAGGGCGCGCAGGAATTCGTCACCCCGCTAGCCGTCGGCGCGCTCTCCGCCACCCATGTCTTTACCGAGCTTTTTTCAAGGCAGGATGAGCAGGATGTCGGTCATATCAGGCTGGCGCGCGACTGCGATCTCGTGCTGGTCGCACCCGCCACTGCCGATCTGATGGCGAAGATGGCGCATGGACTGGCCGACGATCTCGCCTCCACGGTCCTTCTCGCGACGGATCGCAGGGTGCTGATCGCGCCCGCGATGAACCCGAAAATGTGGATGGCGAAGCCGACTGTCCGCAATGTTGAAACGCTGAAGAAAGACGGCGTGTTTTTCATTGGCCCGATGGCGGGTGAAATGGCGGAGAAGGGCGAAGCCGGTCCCGGTCGGATGGCGGAGCCGTTGCAGATCGTTGAAGCCGTCGAGGCGCTGCTGCAAAGCGGCCCGAAGCCTTTGCGCGGCAGAACGGCAATCGTCACTTCCGGTCCCACCCATGAGCCGATCGATCCGGTGCGTTATATCGCCAATCGTTCCTCGGGCAAGCAGGGCCATGCCATTGCGGCGGCTCTGGCGGAACTGGGGGCAGAGGTCACGCTGGTCTCCGGCCCGGTCGCCATCGCCGATCCCGCCGGGGTCAAAACGATCCATGTCGAGCGCGCTGAAGAAATGCGCGACGCGGTGATCTCAAGGCTTCCGGCGGATATCGCCGTCATGGTTGCCGCCGTCGCCGACTGGCGGGTGGCCGACTCGTCGGGGCAGAAGATCAAGAAGCAGCCGGGGGACGCGCCGCCGGCGCTGCAACTGACGGAAAATCCGGATATTCTCAAAACCGTCGGTCATCATGAAAAGCGCCCGAAGCTGGTGGTTGGTTTTGCAGCTGAAACGCAGAATGTCGAAAAGAACGGCCGAGCCAAGCTGGAACGCAAGGGAGCGGATTATATCGTCGCCAATGATGTTTCTGCCGAGACCGGCATCATGGGCGGAGACCGCAACAGTGTGAAGATCATCTCGGCTGACGGCATCGAGGTCTGGCCGGATCTCGACAAGGCGGAAGTCGCAAAACGTCTGGCAGCCCTTGTTGCGGAGAAGCTCGCATGACCCTGTTTGATCGCAAGACATTCGACAGGGTGCTGGGCGGGTGGCCGGGCGTGCGTTTCGTCGATCAATGGGATTCCCACGTCGCCAAGGTGGGCGACAAGGTCTTTGCCGTTCTGGGTGAGCGGGAGGACTGGCGGCTGGTGGTGAAATGCTCGGAGGAGAGTTTTGAAATCCTCACCTCGCTCGAAGGCATCGCTCAGGCGCCCTATTTCGCCAAGCGGAAGTGGGTTTCGATCGCCGATCATTCTCCACTCGAACAGGAAGAACTGGAGCACTATGTGCGCCGTTCCTATGAGCTTGTCGCTGCCGGCCTGACAAAAAAACTGCGGGGCGAACTGGGCATCGTGATCGACACCGCATCTCGAACGCGTCCGGTCTAAGCGGAAGCGTCGGACGTGTTCTATTCTTTGTTGTTCCGCATTTTCCGGGCGTAAAACCGCTACGCACTTTTACTGGAAATGCGCCAGCCCGTAATCTTCCGTCAGTTGATCTTCTTGTCCTTGCCGATGATCTGACGCACGCCTTCCCTGGTGAATGGCTGCACGAGTTGCGGCAGAAACCCCTTCGCGATTTCCCCTTTGATGCCGATATCGGTGGAGGAGGGTCGGTCGGGATTGTGGTAGGAGCCGAAGATCAGATCGAAGATGACGAGGTTTTCGCCGTAATTGGTATTTCCTTCCGGAAGCTGTTTTGAATGGTGCCAGCGGTGCAGGCGCGGCGTGCTGAAGACGTAGTCGAGCAATCCCGTTTTCATATCGACATTGCAATGGGTCAAAATGCCGATGAAGGCGGTCACGGCGCCCAGCCACCAGAAAACCTGCAGCGGCGCGCCCATGAAATAAAGCGGAATCTGGCTGAGCGCGATCTTGAACAGGGAATCGGCCACATGGAACCGTCCCGTATTCACGACCCAGAGCCGCACGACGCTGTGGTGCAGGGCATGGAAGCGCCAGAAGAACACGGTTTCATGGGCAATGCGGTGGGCCCAGTAAAGACCGAATTCGGCAATCGTTACCGCAAGCGCCACCTGAACGATCATAGGCAGTTGCGACGGCCACAGGTCGAAGCGCATGGCGGCCAGGGGCTGCAGCACATTGGCTGTCAGCATCGGGAAAATCGCGGCTGCCGCTGCCGCGAGCTGGACAAGCCCTTTTGTCAAAAGCGTATGGCCGATGCTGTTCACAGTCTCGCCGTCACCCTCAAGCCATTGCACTTCATAGGGAATATAGCGCTCGAGAAGAAACAGGCTGAGAACTGCGCCCGCATAAACGGCCAGAAAAGCCGCGATCGGATGGCTGCTCGTAAACGCGAAATAGGAGCCCGCAAGGCCGCCCACGAACACCAGCGGCCACGAAGAATAAGAAAGGGCCACTTTCAATGCTTGCGATTTTGCCATGAATTTCAAATCCCGTCCGGCATTACCTGTCTCTCAACCATCGACGCAACTCCGCGCAGGATCGCGGCGTTGCGTCACTGAAACGGCCATCGCTGCAGGGGTCAATCCCGAACCGCCGCGTTGGCCTCTCATCGTTCAAATCCCTGCGGTCGGGCCTGTCCGAATGGCGCAGCGCGCGCCGCAATTCGCTGCAGCTGCGTGGTTTCCCGTCACTTGCGCGCCCGTCGGTGCATGGATCATGGACCCGGTGCTCGGCCATCGCATCCGGCACCAAAGCCAGTTGAATGGATATGAGCATCAAAGCAAGCGGCGAGAACGCCTTTATCCGCATGGATCACCTGTCTTGTTTCAAGATCAGGCCCTTATTCCTCCAATAGATTACACCAGCATGGCACTCGTTCGTCTTCAGATGCTCAGCTGACCCTGACAGCAATATAGAGAAGCGTCAGCGCAATCACCCACAGCGCTATCCGGCCCCATCTTGTGTGGCGCGCCTCCGCCTTGCCGATGGCTTCCGCAGTCTGCGCGTCGAAACGCAGGCCATTCTCGCTCATATACATCAGATCGGAATGCAGTTTCTCCGTCTTGGCGGCGATTTCCGGTGCTGCCTCGGCAAGTTTGAGGGCAGCCTTCACGCCATCCTTCAGATCGGTGGCAATGCGCTTCGGACCGAGATTGTCGCGGATCCAGCCGCCGACCACCGGATCGGCCGCCTTCCACATGTTGAAACGCGGATTGAGCATGCGCGACACGCCTTCCACCACCACCATGGTCTTCTGCAGCATCACCAGTTCCGGCCGTGTTTCCATGTCGAAAAGCTCGGTCACTTCAAACAGCAGCGTCAGAAGCTTGCCCATGGAGATTGTCTCGGCCGGCTGGCCGTGAATCGGTTCGCCAATGGCGCGGATTGCCTGCGCGAAGCTCGCTTTATCGTGGTGGCCAGGCACATAGCCCGCCTCGAAATGCACTTCCGCCACCCGCATGTAATCGCGGGTAATGAAGCCATAGAGGATTTCGGCGAGGAAGCGGCGTTCCTTTTTGCCAAGGCGTCCGGCAATGCCCATATCCACGGCAACAATCATGCCCTGGGCATCGACGAAGAGATTGCCGGGGTGCATGTCGGCATGGAAAAAACCGTCGCGCAGCGTGTGCCGCAGGAAAGACTGGATCAGGGTATCGGCGAGCTGGTTCAGGTCGTGACCGGCAGCCTTCAGCCCCTCGATATCGGACATCTTGACGCCGTCGATCCACTCCATGGTGACGACATCGCGCCCGGTGCGTTCCCAGTCGACCTCGGGAACGCGGAATCCGGGGTCGTCCTTGGTGTTTTCCGCCAGTTCGGAAAGGGCTGCGGCCTCAAGCCGCAGATCCATCTCGATCTTGGTCGTCTGCTCCAGCGTGCGGGTGACCTCGACCGGTCGCAGGCGGCGGGCGGAGCGGACGAAACGCTGCTGCAGGTCGGCGATCAAATACATCGCCTCGAGATCGTTCTGGAAACGCTGGCGCACGCCGGGGCGGATAACCTTGACGGCGACCTTGCGCGGCCCCTTGGGTGTATCCACCATTGCCGGATGCACCTGGGCGATGGAGGCGGCGGCGATCGGATCGCCGAATTCCCTGTAGAGATCAGAAACCGACCGTCCGAGCGAACCTTCGATATTGGCCTTCGCGGCGGCGGCCGGGAAAAAGGCCATGCGGTCCTGAAGACTTGCAAGATCATCGGCGAAGTCAGCACCCACCACATCCGGCCGGGTGGCGAGAAACTGACCCATCTTCACATAAGAAGGTCCAAGCCGTTCGACGGCCACGGCCAGCCGGTCGCTGCGCTGGGCCCGTTTCGCCTTGCTGCGGGCGAACGGCTTCAGCAGCGTTTTCAGCAATTGTGCGGGAGCAGGAAGATCATCGGATGGCAAGGCCAGCACGACGCCTTCGCGCACGAGAACCCAGCCCACCCTTGCGAGGCGGAAATATGCGCCCAAAGTGCTCATGCTTATGCTTGTCTCCTGCTTCTGCCAGCCATGCGCCTTAAAGCTTCCAGCCGGAATGCAGGGCGGCGATGCCGCCGGTGTAATTGGTGTAGGTCACGCGGGAGAAGCCGGCGGTGCGGATCATCGATGCAAAATCTTCCTGATTGGGGAATTTGCGAATCGACTCGACCAGATATTGATAGGGTTCGGCGTCACCGGTGATCATCTTGCCGAATTGTGGAATGGCATTGAAGGACCAGGCGTCATAGACGCGATCGAGAAGCGGCATTTCGACTTCGGAGAATTCCAGCACCAGCAACCGCCCGCCACGCTTCAGCACGCGGTGGGCCTCCTTCAGCGCGACGTCGATGCGCGGCACGTTGCGAATGCCGAAGGCGACGGTATAGGCATCGAAGCTATTCGCCTCGAAGGGCAGTTCCTCGGCATTGGCCTCAACGAAGGTCAGATTGTCGGAGAGTTTCTTTTTTGCCGCGCGCTCTTCGCCCACAGCCAGCATCGAGCCGTTGATGTCGAGAACGGTGGCGTGCGCCAGGCGATTGGAGGCTTCAACGATGCGGAAGGCGATATCGCCGGTGCCGCCCGCCACGTCCAGCACCTTGTAGGAGGCGTCCTTGCGCGGCGAAAGCGAGGAGACCATGGCGTCCTTCCACAGCCGGTGCAGGCCCGCCGACATCACGTCATTCATGATATCGTAGCGTTTGGCCACCTTGTGGAAGACTTCGTTGACCAGCCCCTGCTTTTTGCCTTCGTCCACCTTGTGGAAGCCATAGGACGTTTCCATGCCACCTTCTGCGGTCGTACGGGCGTCGGTCATCGTCTGTCTCCATATTTATTGCGTGGCGGACCATAGCGGAAACGCCACGGCGGCGCTATCTGTTGCCGCATAGCTTAAGCGCGACATTTCGCGTGCATTGTATAGACCACATGGTCCTAACGATAAACTGCCGGATAAGCCAGATGCCAGAATTGCCAGAAGTCGAAACCGTCAGGCGCGGCCTCGCCCCAGCCATGGAAGGCGCAAGGGTCCGCAAGCTCCATCTTGGCCGCCCGGATCTGCGTTTTCCGTTTCCGGAAGATTTCGCGGCGCTTATTGAAGGCAAGGCGATCCTGTCTCTCGGCCGCCGGGCGAAATACCTCCTGATCGAGCTGGAGGACGGGCTGACCATCGTTGCCCATCTCGGCATGTCCGGTTCGTTCCGCATCGAGGCGGAAGTGGATGAAGCCGGCAATACGTCCAGCGCTTTTCATTATGCCCGCTCGAAGGACGGCAAGCACGACCATGTCGTCTTTCATCTGGAAAGGGGCGGAGAGCGTGCCTGTGTCATCTATAATGATCCGCGTCGTTTCGGCTTCATGCATCTGGTGGAGCGCAACAGGCTCGATCTCTACCCGGCCTTCGCGGAGCTGGGGCCGGAACCAACAGGCAATGCGCTGAGCGCCGATTATCTGGCGAGCCGGTTCGATGGCAAAAGCCAGCCGTTGAAAAGCACGCTGCTGGATCAGAAGGTGATTGCCGGTCTCGGCAACATCTATGTCTGCGAGGCGCTGTGGCGCGCCCATCTTTCACCCCTGCGGGCGGCGGGAACGCTGGTGACGAAAACCGGCAAACCCAAAGCGCAGCTGGTTGAACTGACGGAGAAGATCCGCGATGTCATCGCGGATGCGATCGCCGCTGGCGGCTCTTCCCTGCGCGACCATATCCAGACGGACGGAACGCTCGGTTATTTTCAGCATTCCTTTTCGGTCTACGATCAGGAGGGCCAGCCTTGCCGGACACCCGGCTGCGGGGGTACGGTTGAAAGAGTGGTGCAGGCCGGTCGTTCGACCTTTTATTGCGCCGCCTGCCAGAAGTGACTGAGCCGGAAAATAACGGGCCGGAAATAGCGGAGAAGGGAGACTGCCGTGGATTATGAAACGATACTGGTCGAGAAACGCGATGAGGTGGGCGTCATCACGCTCAACCGCCCGAAAGCGCTCAACGCTCTCAACTCGGTGCTTCTGAAGGAACTTCGGCACATTCTCTCTTCATTTTCCGCCGACGATTCCATCGGCGCCGTCATCATCACCGGCTCGGAAAAGGCATTTGCCGCAGGCGCCGACATCAAGGAGATGCAGGGGCTGGATTTCGTCGATGCCTATGTCGGTGATTTTCTCGGCGGCTGGGACGAGGTCGCGGCGACGAGGAAGCCGGTCATCGCCGCCGTTTCCGGTTTTGCGCTCGGCGGTGGCTGCGAACTGGCGATGATGTGCGATTTCATCATCGCGTCTGATACGGCAAAGTTCGGCCAGCCGGAGATCACGCTGGGCGTCATTCCCGGCATGGGCGGCTCACAGCGCCTCACGCGGGCGGTGGGCAAGGCAAAGGCGATGGATCTGGTTTTGACCGGGCGCATGATGGATGCGGCCGAGGCCGAGCGCGCCGGGCTCGTCTCGCGCATCGTGCCCGGGGAAAAACTGATGGAGGAGGCCGTGGAGGCCGCCACCCGCATTGCCTCGCTGTCACGCGCCTCGGTTCTCATGGCCAAGGAAAGCGTCAATCGCTCCTTCGAGGTCCCGCTTGCGGAAGGGCTGCGATATGAAAGGCGATCCTTCCAGTCGCTTTTCGCCACCGCGGATCAGAAGGAGGGCATGGCCGCCTTCGTCGAAAAGCGCAAACCCGTTTTCCGGAATCGCTAAGGATTCGGAATATCGGCGCTTTTAGCGTTTTGCGCGTTGACGGGTGCGCGCTTTAGCGGTATATGCCCGCCCACGGTTAAGGAAAGCCATCCGGCTTGTCCGAAATTACTCCCGCATTCTTGGGTTACGTGAGGTCGTCGAACGACCCGATCCTCTGGTTGCGGAATTTGGTTTGAATTCGAAGAGAGGCATACATGGCCAATACAACTTCGGCGAAAAAGGCGACCCGCAAGATCGCTCGCCGTACCGCAGTCAACAAGGCTCGCCGTTCGCGCGTTCGTGGCTTCATCCGCAAGGTCGAGGAAGCAATCGCTACCGGTGATCTCGCAGTCGCTACCGAAGCTCTGAAGGCTGCTCAGCCGGAGATTCAGCGCGCCGCGACCAAGGGCGTTCTGCACGGCAACACGGCATCCCGCAAGGTGTCGCGTCTCGCACAGCGCGTGAAGGCTCTTTCCGCCTAATCCGGCTAATCACAAATAATTATTCAAAAAGCCTGGTCTTTTGACCGGGCTTTTTCTGATTCTAACCGCCTGTTAATCTTTCCTACCGTAACGTGACAAACGCGTGTCAGATGGACGACAGGAAAAATGAAGTAAAAACAAATGCTTGCCGGAGGTCTTCCGGAAAATGAGAAGCTTTCTCTACGGAAGTCGGGACAAGTTTTGAGTCAAGAAGATTTTTATTTTTTTGCCAAAAGCGGCTCTCAAAAATTGCCAAAATTGAATCTCATTGATTCATAAGCGATTCTGCTTCGCACCTCGTCGGTGATGCAAAACGGCCTTTGTGAGTCAATGGCCGATCTGAGTTTTTGCAGAAAAAACGCCATTGATCTCTCACCACGATCCTGCCTAAATGCATTCCAACAAGGGGTGCGGATCTCAGTCCACAGATTATCTCGATGATCGTATCGACGATATTCACCTTCTTGCTGGCGGGTCTTTCGAGATCCGTTTTCTCAGGTCATGGAGCTTTTTGTGCCGTTTCGGTCTCGGAACGGGCAGGGGTTTTTTGTCCTCAAGAATGCGCCTTAAGGTTGTAACGAAAGGAGCGTTTTTAGCGTGTCGCAGGCCTCTCCATGAAGGGGAGGGAAATGGGATAACCGGCTCGCAAACGAGTAGTAGCCTTTGACGTTCTTTCGAGGGGAACGCTGGGGGCAGGAATAATACGAGGGGGATCCCTGGCGGTCGATCTTTGATCGTCAGGCTATGATTGGCAATTTGAAAGGCGGCAATATGCAATTGAATTTGGCGATGGGTGCGGTGGCTGATGGGGACCGCGCACCAAAGGCATGTGATGCAGCTTGCTCTGATGCGGCAGGGGACAAATCGGCAATGAAGCACGATGCGCTGTTTGAACGTTTTAGCGCGCGGCTCAAGGCACAGGTCGGTCCCGAGGTCTATGCAAGCTGGTTTGCACGGCTCAAACTCCACTCCGTTTCGAAAAGCGTCGTCCGTTTTACCGTTCCGACGACCTTTCTGAAGTCCTGGATCAATAACCGTTACATGGACCTGATCACGAACCTCGTCCAGAGCGAGGATCCGGATGTGCTGAAGGTGGAAATTCTTGTCCGCTCGGCCAGCCGTCCGGCTCGTCCGGCACAGGCCGAAGAGCGAGCACAGCCCGTGCCGGAAATCGGCGCGGCGCCGCGTAACAAGTCCTTCATTCCGTCGCAGCCTGCAGCAGCGCCTGCCGCACAGCCTGCGGCAGCGCAGGCAACACTGCGCCAGGGTGGGTCCGGGCCGTTGTTCGGCTCGCCGCTCGATACGCGCTTTACCTTCGATACCTTTGTTGAAGGGTCGTCCAACCGTGTCGCGCTTGCGGCGGCAAAGACGATCGCCGAAGCCGGTGCAGGTGCCGTGCGCTTCAATCCGCTGTTCATCCATGCGGGTGTCGGCCTTGGCAAGACGCATCTTCTGCAGGCCATTGCCAATGCGGCCATCGACAGCCCGCGCAATCCGCGCGTGGTTTATCTGACGGCTGAATATTTCATGTGGCGTTTCGCCACGGCGATCCGCGACAATGACGCGCTGACGCTGAAGGATACGTTGCGCAATATCGACCTGCTGGTCATCGACGACATGCAGTTCCTGCAGGGCAAGATGATCCAGCATGAATTCTGCCACCTGCTGAACATGCTGCTCGACAGCGCCAAGCAGGTTGTGGTTGCGGCTGACCGTGCGCCGTGGGAGCTGGAATCGCTTGATCCGCGTGTCCGTTCCCGCCTGCAGGGCGGCATGGCGATCGAGATCGAAGGTCCCGACTACGACATGCGTTATGAAATGCTCAACCGACGCCTCGGCTCTGCACGTCAGGACGATCCGTCCTTCGAGATTTCGGACGAAATCCTGACCCATGTGGCCAAGAGTGTGACGGCAAGCGGACGTGAGCTTGAAGGCGCTTTCAACCAGCTGATGTTCCGGCGCTCTTTCGAGCCGAACCTCTCGGTTGACCGTGTCGATGAGCTGCTGTCGCACCTTGTTGGAACCGGTGAAGCCAAGCGCGTGCGTATCGAGGATATTCAGCGCATCGTCGCCAAGCACTATAATGTGTCGCGGCAGGAGTTGGTCTCCAACCGTCGCACCCGCGTCATCGTCAAGCCGCGCCAGATCGCCATGTATCTGGCAAAGATGCTGACGCCGCGTTCTTTCCCCGAGATCGGTCGCCGCTTTGGCGGTCGCGATCACACCACGGTTCTCCACGCGGTGCGTAAGATCGAGGAACTGATTTCCGGCGACACCAAGCTCGGTCATGAGGTTGAGCTGTTGAAACGCCTGATCAACGAAAACAACGCATGAAAAAAGCGGCCTTCGGGCCGCTTTTTTATTGTCGTCTTGTTTATTGGGCTAAAGCTGGGTGGAGGCTGGCGTCAGCAGGCGAGATCGGCCACCACCGCGTCCAGAATGAGCATGCCGGACGGCGTGCAGCGCAGGCGGGAATTGCCGAGCCTCTCGACGAAACCGTGCTGGAGGAGGAATTCCTCCTTCTCCGGGTCGAGATCGCGGCCGGAAAGATCGCTCCAGCGGGCAAGGTCGATGCCTTCGCGCAGGCGAAGTCCCATCAGCAGCAATTCGTCGGCCTGTTCGTCGACACCCAGCATCTCCTGATCGACCATGCCATGGCCTTCCCGCTCGACGGTTTCGAGCCAGGTTTCCGGGTGGCGCTCGGTGGCGGTTGCGAGCTTGGAGGCGCCCCTCGTCAGGCGTCCATGCGCGCCGGGGCCGATACCGGCATAATCGCCATAACGCCAGTAGGTGAGGTTGTGGCGGCTTTCGGCGCCGGGACGGGCATGGTTGGAAACCTCATAGGCCGGCATGCCGTAACGCTCGGTGATTTCCTGCGTCGCCTCATAAAGCACGGCTGAATGCTCGCCATCCGGCACGATGAGCTTGCCGGCCTTGTGCAGCCCATAAAAGGGCGTGCCCTCTTCGATGGTCAGCTGATAGAGCGACAGATGGTCGACCGCATAGGAAACCGCCTCTTTCAGTTCGGCGTCCCATTCGGCCACCGTCTGGTTCGGGCGGGCATAGATCAGATCGAAGGACATGCGCGGAAAGATGTCCCGTGCCAGCCGGATGGCCTTCAAGGCATCGGCAACGTCATGCAGGCGCCCGAGGAATTTCAGGTCCCGGTCGTTCAGCGCCTGCACGCCAAGCGAGACGCGGTTGACGCCCGCCGCGCGGTAACCGCGGAAACGTTCCGCCTCGACGCTGGAAGGGTTGGCCTCCATGGTGATCTCGATACCATCGGGCACATGCCAGAAGCGCGAGACGCCATCGAGAACCGCACCCACCGTCTGTGGGTCCATCAGCGAAGGTGTGCCGCCGCCCATGAAGATGCTGGTGACGACCCGCGGGCCGCTGAGCGCCCGCATATGTTCCATCTCCCGGAGGAAGGCTGCGGTAAAGCGCTCCTGGTCCACCGGCCGGTGGCGGACATGGCTGTTGAAATCGCAATAGGGACATTTGGCCGCACAGAAGGGCCAATGCAGATAGATCCCAAAACCGGGATCGCCCGTATCCGGCAGAAGCGACGCGCCGGGGGCAGAAAGTTGATGCTCCCCGACCATCGGGTTCATGCCTCCAGGCAGGTTTCTACGAATTTCTTGAAGGCGCGGGCACGGTGTGAGAGTGCGAAGGCATCTCCGTGTTTCCAGCCGTGTTTTTCATCCGCCGTCATCTCGCCGAATGTGGTGTCATATCCTTCGGGTTTAAAGACGGGATCATAACCGAAACCGCTCGTTCCGCGCGGCGGCCACACGACAGTGCCTTCCACCTCGCCGCGGAAATATTCGAGATGCCCGTCCGGCCAGGCAAGGCAGAGCACGCTGACGAAGCGGCCCGTGCGATCTTCCGGCTTCGATGCGCCACGCTCGGCAAGCGCGTCCTCGACCTTCTGCATGGCCATGGCGAAGTCGCGCGTGCCGTCGGCCGTCTCCGCCCAATTGGCGGTGTAGACGCCAGGCGCACCATCCAGCGCATCGATGACCAGACCGGAATCATCCGAGAGGGCGGGCAGGCCGGAAGCCTTCGCCGACGCCAGTGCCTTGATGGCGGCGTTTTCCTCGAAGGTGGTGCCCGTCTCGTCCGGCTCCTCGAAGTTCAGCTCCGCCGCGGATTTGGCGGAAAAACCGAAAGGTCCGATCAGATCGGCGATTTCGGCGATCTTGCCCTTGTTGTGGCTGGCGACGACGATCGTTCTGGTATCGAGCTTGCGCATCACGCTTTCCTGTCGGCTCAGGCAATCGCCTGTTTCTGAAGGGCGACCAGCTCGCTGCATCCGGCCTTGGCAAGACCGAGCAGCGTCAGGAATTCTTCCTCGGAGAAGGGCGCGCCTTCCGCCGTCCCCTGCACCTCGACGATACCGCCGGAGCCGGTGATGACGAAGTTCGCGTCGGTTTCGGCGGAGGAATCCTCGAGATAATCGAGGTCGATCACCGGCTGGTTCGCGAAGATGCCGCAGGAGATCGCCGCGATATGGTCCTTCAGAACCTTCTCGACCTTGATCATGTTGCGGGTTTCCATCCACTTCAGGCAGTCATGCAGGGCAATCCATGCGCCGGTGATGGAGGCCGTGCGTGTGCCGCCATCGGCCTGGATGACATCGCAGTCAATGCTGATCTGGCGCTCGCCGAGTGCCTGCAGATCGACGACGGCGCGCAGCGAGCGGCCGATGAGGCGCTGGATTTCCTGTGTGCGGCCACCCTGCTTGCCAGCGGCGGCTTCGCGCTTCATGCGCTCGTGGGTGGAGCGCGGCAGCATGCCGTATTCGGCGGTCACCCAGCCCTTGCCGCTGTTGCGCAGCCACGGCGGCGTCTTTTCTTCAAGGCTTGCGGTGACGAGCACATGCGTGTCGCCGAATTTTACCAGACAGGAGCCTTCGGCATGTTTCGAGAAATTGCGCTCGAAGGAAACCTTGCGCATCTGATCGGTTTTTCTGCCTGAAGGCCGCATATGATCCACTCTCCATGTTGGTTCCTGCCTTCTAAGGCGAGGTCCGGGCTTTTGCAAAGCCAATTTCCATTTTGCCGCAGCCGTGCGACGCATTATATTGATGGAGACAGGATCTCGACGACAAAGAACGGACGAAATGGGTTTTTCTGCACCGCTTTCAAAAGATCAGGCATCGCTGCTGGATGAACGGTCACGGGAAATTTTCCGGCGCATCGTCGAAGGTTATCTCGATACCGGTGAGCCCCTGGGATCGCGCAGCCTCTCGCGGCTGTTGCCGATGTCGCTTTCACCGGCTTCCGTTCGTAACGTCATGAGCGATCTGGAGGAACTCGGCCTCATCTATTCGCCGCATATCAGCGCAGGCCGCCTGCCGACGCAGACGGGGCTGCGCTTTTTTGTCGATGCCTTCATGCAGGTGGGTGATCTGCCCGCCGAAGAGCGGGCGAGCATTGACCGGCAGATCGGCCCGGTGGCGGCCCATGAGCAGTCGCTGGAAGGGCTGCTGACAGAGGCGAGCCGCATGCTGTCCGGCATGTCGCGCGGGGCGGGTCTTGTGCTCACGGCCAAGAACGACGTTGTCCTCAAACATGTCGAGTTTATCCGGCTGGAACCCACCAAGGCGCTTGCCGTGCTGGTGGGGGACCACAATCAGGTTGAAAACCGCATCATCGAATTGCCGGCCGGTATATCCTCGTCGCAATTGACCGAGGCGGCCAATTTCATCAATGCCCATCTCTCCGGCCAGACGCTGCAGGAACTGCGCGGCCAGTTCCAGAAGCAGCGGGCTGAGCTGCAATCCGAACTCGGCACGCTGGCGCAGGACCTCATAGAACGCGGCCTGGCCGTGTGGGCGGGAGACAATGAGGACGGCAAGCTCGGCCGTCTCATCGTTCGCGGACGCTCCAACCTGCTGGAAGGGCTGGCCGGTGAAGAGGATATCGACCGTGTGCGCCTGCTGTTCGACGATCTGGAACGCAAGGAGAATCTGATCGAAATCCTCAATCTCGCGGAAACAGGCTCAGGGGTGAGGATTTTCATCGGCTCGGAAAACAAGCTCTTTTCGCTCTCCGGCTCATCGCTGATCGTTGCGCCCTATCGCGACGAGGACAACCGTGTCGTTGGTGCGGTCGGAGTTATCGGGCCGACGAGGCTCAATTACGCGCGCATCGTTCCCATGGTCGATTATACGGCGCAGATCATGGCCCGCCTTTCCCGTAAGCAGAGATAGGACTAGCCCGCAAGGTCAGGCAATGCGGCAAGCTTTTCGCCGCAAGCCTTGATTTTTGCCCGTCAAAGCTCGATATCGGGCGCAACCTACAACATTCAAATCTGGAGAACGTCATGACCGACGATACAAAAAAGCCCGGACCTGACGCGGACGTCGCCGAAGAGCTTGTCGAACCCGCGATCGCCGGGGAAGAGCCGACTGATGCTGCCGAACCCGATCCGGTGGAACTGCTCAAGGCCGAAAATGCCGATCTGCGTGACAAGTTCCTGCGCCTTGCCGCCGAAATGGATAATCTTCGCCGCCGCACCGAGCGTGACGTCAAGGACGCCAAGGCCTATTCGCTGGCCGGTTTTGCGCGGGATATGCTTGCTGTTTCCGACAATCTTCGCCGTGCGCTCGAGGCCATTCCCGATGAGCTCAAGACCAATGGCGAAGCCGGTCTCAATGGCCTGATCGAAGGCGTGGAGATGACCGAGCGTTCGATGCTGTCGACGCTGGAACGCCACGGCGTCAAGAAGATCGATGCCGAAGGCCAGAAGTTCGATCCGAATTTCCATCAGGCCATGTTTGAAATCCCCAACACGGCGGTTCCGAACAATACGGTGCTGCAGGTTATCCAGGCTGGTTTCACCATCGGCGACCGGGTCCTGCGCCCCGCCATGGTTGGCGTCGCCAAGGGTGGTCCAAAGGCGGAAGCCGCTGCTTCGGCCGAACCCGGCACGGCGTCGCTCAATGAAAAGGATGCCTGAGGCATTCCTGTCTGCGTAATAAAAAACGCGCCCTTGTGGCGCGTTTTTTATTGTCATGAAACCTGGGACAGGGCGTGCCTGATCAGGCAGCAGTCGCCTGTTCCTGGTTGAGGAAGGCATAGATTGCCGTATCGGAATCGGTGGCGCGCAGCTTGGCCACCAGTTCCGGGTCGCGCAGGGCGCGCGCAATTCTGGACAGCGCCTTCAGATGATCCGCGCCAGCGCCTTCGGGCGCAAGCAGCAGGAAAACCAGATCGACGGGCTGGTCGTCCAGCGCTTCGAAATCGACCGGCGTTTCAAGGCGTGCGAAAACACCAGTGATCTGGTGAATGCTGTTGAGCTTGCCATGGGGAATGGCGATGCCGTGGCCCACGCCGGTGGAGCCGAGCTTTTCACGCTGGAGGATGACGTCGAAAACTTCCCGTTCCGAGACTCCGGTAATTCTGGCTGCCTTTGCGGCCAGCTCCTGAAGCAATTGCTTTTTGGAATTCACCTTGAGGGCGGGAATAATCGCATCTTGTTGCAGCAAATCTGCCAACGCCATTCTCTTTTTCCTTCATGCCATCGAGACGATGCAGGAGGCAGATGCGCCTGTTGCGCTCCGCCTCCCACGTCTTGTCAGACTGTTCAGCTCTTGATCGTTTCCGCGTCGATCCAGCCAATATTGCCGTCATGACGTCGGTAGACGATGTTGAGATATTCCTTGCCGGGGCTGCGGAAGAGCAGAACCGGTTCGTCCGTCATGTCGAGCGCCATCACGGCGCTGGCGACGGACATTGTCTTGATCTGTTTCGAACTCTCCGCCACGATGGTGGGTGCGTAATCTTCAGGGACCTCGTGGTCCTCATCGGGAATGGCATCCATCACCGTATAGGCAATTTCAGTCAGCGCGCCGTTCGCGGCAGAACCATTGTGGTGGTCCTTCAGCTTGCGCTTGTAGCGACGCAGACGCTTCTCGATCCGCTCTGCGGCGGCATCGAAGCTTGCCTGCGGATCATTTGCCTGACCCGCCGCATGCAATACAACGCCCGTATCGAGATGCAGCTTGCAATCGGCGGCAAAACGCGATCCGGACTTCTCCACGGTCACTTGGCCTGAATACCCCCCATCGAAGTATTTGGTAACCGCCAGACCTATATTGTCCTCAATCCGCTGACGGAAAGATTCACCGATCTCCATATGTTTACCAGATACACGCACACTCATGGAAATTTTCCTTTTTGTAGTGATTTGCGAGTACCAGCTTACGTCAAGCCGCGCGCGCATCCAAGCGTTTCGAAGACCTTAAAAAGCCTTCATTCGAATTTTACGCCCATGGACGGTGGAGATGAATCCGTTACAAATGACCTTGCTTACGTGTGCGGCGGGCTTCTAGCCCCTGACGTGATAAGAGTCAATGGTGCGGCAAAAAAGCGCCCCAAACGTGATCGAGCCTGCCGCTTCAGAAGGCTGACAGCTTGGCGAGCGCTTTCTTTTCCCGGCGCCTCTGCACGGAGGAGGGGATGTTCATCGCCTCACGATATTTTGCGACGGTGCGGCGGGCGAGATCAACGCCGCTTTTCTTCAGATTGTCGACGATATCGTCATCGGAAAGCACGGCGTCAGCCGATTCCTGCGCAATCATCGCCTTGATGCGGTGACGCACCGCTTCGGCCGAATGGCTGTCGCCGCCTTCGACGGCGCTGATGGAGACACTGAAGAAATATTTAAGCTCGAACAGCCCGCGCGGCGTCAGCATGTATTTCTTCGACGTTACCCGGCTGACGGTGGATTCGTGCATCTTGATGGCCTCTGCCACCGTCTTGAGGTTCAGCGGGCGCAGGTGGTCGACACCATGGACGAGGAAGGCATCCTGCTGGCGTACGATTTCGGTCGCCACCTTCATGATCGTCCGGGCCCGCTGGTCGAGGCTGCGGGTCAGCCAGTGGGCTGTCTGCATGCACTCGGCAAGGAAATCCTGATCCTCTCCGGCACGGGCCTTGTGTTTCGATACTTCGGCGAAATAGCTCTGGTTGATGAGCACACGCGGCAGGGTCTCGGGATTGATTTCCACCAGCCAGCCGCCGGCGGAGGAGGGGCGCACGATGATGTCAGGGACAATCGTCTCTGAAACCGCCGAATCGTAACCTGCGCCGGGACGTGGGTTGAGCGTGCGGATTTCCGCCAGCATGTCGAGAAGGTCCTCCTCATCGACGCCGCAGAGTTTTTTCAGGGCAGCGAAATCCCGTTTCGCCAGAAGCTCCAGATTGTCGATAAAAGCCCGCATGGCAGGGTCGAGCCGGTCCTTCTGGGCGAGCTGGATTGCCAGACATTCGCTCAGCGAGCGGGAGAACACGCCGGGGGGATCAAACCCCTGAAGTGTCTTCAGAACCTGCTCTACCGTGGATGGCGCAGCCCCCAGCCGTTCGGCGACATCATCGACGGCATCTGCCGCGATATAGCCGGTCTCATCAAGTTGGCCGATCAGCGCATCGGCGATCATTCTGTCTTCGGCGGACGAAATGGCCAGTGGCAATTGCTGATTGAGATGGTCGCCAAGGCTCTGTTTTGCGGCGACGAAATCATCGAGATCATAGCTTTCACCGGACTCCTGTCCGGGCATGGATTTCCACTGGCTTGCCAGTTCGGGAGCATCGGCCTTTCTCGGCTCGGCATCATCAGGAAAAACATTTTCGAAGCTGGTATCGAGCTGCTCTCCAAGATTTGCGGCCCGATCGCCGTACCAGTCGTCGCTGTCGGCCGTCACTGCGGCGGCCCTGTCCGGCCCTTCGCCGTCGGTGTCGCCAAAATTCTCTGCATCCGCTGGGCTGTCTGCGCCCAAATCGCTGTCGTTTGCCGCAATTTCAAGCAGCGGATTGCGTTCCACCTCCTGCGCAATGAACTGCGTCAGCTCGAAATGCGTCATCTGAAGCAGCTGGATGGACTGCATCAGTTGCGGTGTCATCACGAGAGACTGGTTTTGACGCAGCAAAAGGCTGGCAGATAACGCCATGGCGGACGCGAAACTCCCTTTAAAGCTTCTCCATTGCCACAGTTTTCATAAATTTTGAGAAGGCAAAGAAACTTGGCCCAAAAATTGCTTTTTTATCTTGTTTGGTCAAGCGTCAGCACGGGGCGCGATGAAGAATCTTTCGCGCCCGGTGTCTTAAAGGCTGAAATTATTGCCGAGATAGAGGCGGCGTACATCCGGATTGTTGACGATATCGTCCGCGCGGCCGTGGGTCAGAACCTCGCCGGCGTGGATGATGTAGGCGCGATCGATGAGGCCGAGCGTTTCGCGGACATTGTGGTCGGTAATGAGAACGCCGATCCCGCGCGCAGTCAGGTGCCGGACGAGATTCTGGATGTCGCTGACGGAAATCGGGTCGACACCGGCAAAAGGCTCATCGAGCAGCATGAAGGTCGGATCAGTCGCCAGCGCACGTGCGATTTCCAGACGCCGCCGCTCACCGCCCGACAGTGCGACTGCCGGGGACTTGCGCAGCTGGGCAATGTGGAACTCTTCCAGAAGCTCATCGAGCTTGCGACTGCGCTTGGTGCTGTCGGGCTCATGGACCTCCAGTACGGCGCGGATATTCTCCTCGACCGTCAGCCCCCGGAAGATCGAGGCTTCCTGCGGCAGATAACCGACGCCGAGACGCGCACGCCTGTACATAGGCATGGTGGTGACGTCGTTGCCGTTGATGGCGATCTTGCCGCTATCGACAGGCACGAGACCGGTGATCATGTAAAAACAGGTGGTCTTGCCCGCGCCGTTCGGACCGAGCAGCCCCACCGCCTCTCCGCGGCGCACGACCAGCGACACGCCATTGACCACCCGGCGGGTGTTGTAGGTCTTCGTCAGGCCATGGGCGATCAGCGTGCCTTCATAACGGGCCTTGTCGGCCGGTGAGGCAGCTTCCGCGGAAGGATCACGCCCGCCGCCAAGAATTTTTGAGATCGAGGGTATCTTCACGAGAAAAGACTACTGTTTTTTCTGCGATTTCGGATCGAGCATGATCCGGACAGGGCCGCCACAGCTTTCGAGCTTGGCCTGTCCCGTATTCATCAGGACGGTCAGCTTGCAGCCAGTGAAGACATTCGTGCCCTCGGACAGGACGACCTGCTTGCCCGTCAGAATGAAGGTCTGCGCCGCCATGTCGAATTCGCCGTGATCCGCGGTGGCCTTCTGGGTCTCGGAGGTCAGATAGACATTATTGTCGACGAATATCTTTTCGATATTGGCGTCGCCGCTGGTGAGCGAAGAACCCTCGCCCTTGTAGTTGACCGTCATCTTGCCGGCCTGAAGCGTGGTTGTGCCCTGCACGACCTTCACATTGCCGGTGAAATAGGCCTTGCGCTCCTGATCACGGATTTCGAGCTGGTCGCTTTCAATCGCGATCGGCTGATCGCCGGAGAGCTTGACGCCCTGCATGTTGCTCGTGGTGTTCTGCGCGAAAGCCACGGTTGCAAGACACGAAAGAAAAAGACTTGCGGCTGCGAAGCCTGCGGATCTGCCAAGGGAAACGGGACGGGAAATTTGCATCATCTGGACCGGGCTCTCACTTGCCTTCATTTTTGATATTGGATGCAGCGATACGTGCCCGTACCTGCCCCGAAAATGTAATCGTCTTGCCATTATCGGCGATATCAATCGATTGCGCAACAATCGAGCCGTCGTTTGTTTTGATCGAAACGGGCTCCTTGCTGCTCATTTTTCCGGCCTTGAGATCGACGTCCGCGGACTGGAACTTCGCTTGTATGCCATTGCTGAGATTGATGTCAAAAGGGGCCGTCATCTTCAGCGTATTGGTGGCGCGGTCAAAAATGCCTTCCTTGGCGATCACCTGCGCGACACTGTCATTGACCGGAACGGCGGCCAGAACCTTCTCAAGCGTCATGAGGTTGGGGTTGGCGATATCCTGCAACGCACGGTCGGCGTTCATGGAGTAATCGATCCCCTTCTCGTTGCGGCCCGCGACGGCGGGTTTTTCCATCACGATCTTGCCGTCTTCGATCCTCGCGCTTTCCAGCGAAACCTCGTCGGGCGCCCAGGTTCGGATAACCGAAACGGCGATGAAGGCGAGCGAAATGACCGCCGCGCCAAGCGGCAGGATGATTTTCAGCCGCTTCACGCGCGCGGAATGCCTGAGCGCGCGCTCGTAGGCGCCGTTCTGGTCATGGGGCAGCGAAAATGCTGGCGCGGGTTCGCGGAGTCTTTCAAGCATAAGAGTGGATCCGGAAAACTTCCTGGGCGCCATTCTGGCGCGCAATTGAAGCTTGTATGTTTATCGTAATGTGTTTGGCACGAGTGCTTTGTCCTGCCAATATGGTTTTTGTCTGGAAAGGTGCAAGGGAAATGCGAATTTTATCGTAATTCTGGTTTCCTTATTGTTTCCTTGCGGCTTCGCGCTAGAAGAACCATATGGCCGTGAGGCAGGGTGGTGTCATAAGGCCGGATGGCAGAGGTTTTCAATGGATAATATGGCGATAGCGGATCGCAGGCGATTGCGCCGCAAGCTGACTTTCTGGCGGATTGCCGCTGTTTTCCTGCTCGTCGCCGGCGCCTTCGGTCTCTACCAGTTTTTGTGGGACAGGCCGCAGCAAAGCGCCAGACCACACATTGCCCGTGTCGAGATTTCCGGTCTGATCCAGGACAATACCGAACTTCTGGAACGGCTCGACAAGATCGCCAGGAGCGACAATGTCAAAGGGCTGATCGTGTCGATTTCCTCGCCCGGCGGCACCACCTATGGTGGGGAGCGCATATTCAAGGCCCTTCGCGGCGTGGCCGAAAAGAAGCCCGTTGTCTCCGATGTCCGCACGCTGGCCGCCTCCGCCGGCTATATGATCGCATCGGCCGGCGATGTCATTGTTGCCGGCGAAACCTCGATCACCGGCTCGATCGGCGTGATCTTTCAATATCCCCAGCTTGGCCAGCTGATGGACAAGCTCGGCGTCTCGCTGCAGGAAATCAAGTCTTCGCCCCTGAAGGCCGAGCCCTCGCCGTTCCATGAGGCGCCGGAAGAAGCGAAGACGATGATCCGCGCCATGGTGATGGACAGCTACGGCTGGTTCGTTGACCTTGTGGCCGATCGCCGCAAGCTGCCGCGCGAGGATGTGCTGAAGCTGGCGGACGGATCGATTTTCACCGGCCGACAGGCTCTTGCCAACAGGCTGGTCGATACGCTGGGCGGTGAAAAGGAAATTCGCGGTTATTTCGAAACACGCGGTGTCGCCAAGGATTTGCCGATCGTCGAATGGCGTGCGCCGTCGTCCCGTTCGCCTTTTTCGCTTTTCAGTGTTGCGCAAATAGCGAAGTTTCTGGGATATGACGATTTAATTCCCTTTGCGGGACCTGGCCAGCTCGGTGCGGACAAGTTGTTTCTTGACGGTCTTGTTTCCGTTTGGCAGGTTGAGCCGCGTTAAAAATCCAATCCTTTCAGGGGGCAACCGTGATCAAGTCTGAACTGGTGCAGATTGTTGCTGCGCGTAACCCGCACCTTTATCACCGTGACGTGGAAAACATCGTCAATGCGGTGCTGGATGAAATCACCGATGCCCTGGCGGCAGGAAACCGCGTCGAGCTTCGTGGCTTCGGCGCATTTTCGGTGAAAAACCGTCCGTCCCGCTCCGGGCGGAACCCGCGTACGGGTGAGTCGGTTTTCGTCGAGGAAAAATGGGTGCCTTTCTTCAAGACGGGCAAGGAACTGCGTGAGCGCCTGAACCCCGGTATGGGTGACGAAGAGGACGATTGATCGTTCTTGACGCTTGGCCACTGACGAGGCCGGCGGAACACCCGCAGCGATGGAGTATTGTCGGATGTCGAAAAAAATCATCAACCTCATCATCCTGCTTCCGCTGGCGATAATCCTCATCATCCTGTGCGTGGCCAACCGCCAGGCGGTGACGCTTGCGCTCAATCCCTTCCGGGAGGACAGTGTTTTGTCCTTCACCGCGCCGTTTTTCGTCTTCCTGTTTCTGGCGGTGATTTTTGGCGTGCTGCTGGGATCTGCGGCCACATGGTTTGCGCAGGGCAAACATCGCAAGCGCGCCCGTATCGAAGCGAAAGAGGCCGTCCGCTGGCATGATGAGGCGAACCGCCAGAAGGCGGCGGCAACCGCGCAGCTTCCGCATGCGGGACAGCTCCCGGCAAAGTGATGTAGCCGACATTCGTTCCGGCTCTAGGCGAGCGACGCGTGGAATGCTATTTGCTGCGCCATAAGACGCGGGCAGAAGCGGAAAGATTTCCATTGAAGAAAAAAGACAGCCGGCCGGGCAATCGTGCGCGTGCCGGGAGCGAGAAAAAACAGGTTCATGCCGCAAAGCCGGCACGCCGACCGGATTCAGCGCCGAAAAAGCGCGAGCCGGATGCCGTGCGCAGCGTGCCGAAGCCTTCGTCTAAAGAAAGGGTCAGCGTAGCGCCCGCGGTTGAGCAGGTGCCCGTGCGGCCCCTCAAGGAGCGCACAGGCGAACTGCCCGCAGAACAGGTTCCGGTCATTCTGGAATCGAGCGGCGCGGGCGATTTTCACCTGATCGACAGCGGGAATGGTCTGAAGCTCGAACAATACGGCGACTACCGCGTCGTCCGTCCCGAGGCGCAAGCGCTGTGGAAACCTTCGGTTCCCGATCGCGTGTGGCAGAATGCCGACGCTGTCTTTACCGGCGACACGGATGAGGACGGCATGGGCCGCTGGCGTTTTCCCAAGGCGGCGCTGGGTGAGACCTGGCCCCTGTCTCTGCTCGGCGTCGAATTTCTGGGCCGCTTCACGGCTTTCCGGCATGTCGGCGTCTTCCCGGAACAGATCGTGCATTGGGAATGGCTGAAACATGCCATCGAGACGGCTGACCGGCCGCTGAAGGTGCTGAACCTCTTCGGTTATACCGGGGTCGCCTCGCTGGTCGCGGCGGCGGCCGGCGCTGAAGTCACCCATGTCGACGCCTCCAAGAAGGCGATCGGCTGGGCGAAGGAAAATCAGGCGCTCGCCGGGCTCGAACAGGCACCGATCCGCTGGATCTGCGAAGACGCGATGAAATTCATCCAGCGTGAGGAACGCCGCGGCAACAGCTACGACATCATCCTCACCGACCCGCCGAAATTCGGCCGCGGCACCCATGGTGAAGTCTGGCAATTGTTCGACCACCTGCCGCTGATGCTGGATATCTGCCGGGAAATCCTGTCGCCCAGGGCGCTCGGTCTGGTGCTGACCGCCTATTCCATCAGGGCCAGCTTCTATTCGATGCATGAGCTGATGCGCGAGACCATGCGCGGCGCCGGTGGTGTTGTCGCATCCGGCGAATTGGTCATTCGCGAGGCCGGGCTTGACGGCAAGACGCCGGGCCGGGTGCTTTCCACCTCGCTGTTCAGCCGTTGGGAGCCGAAATGACGAAGGATATGCGCGAAAACACGACGCGCCGGGTTGGCCAGGTCAAGGAAGTGACCAGCCTCGCCAATCCCATCATCAAGGACATCAAGGCGCTCAGCCAGAAAAAGGGCAGGGAAGAGACCGGCACCTTCATGGCGGAAGGCCTGAAGCTGGTCATCGATGCGCTCGAACTCGGCTGGACCATCAAGACGCTGGTTTATGCCAAGGCCGCCAAGGGCAAGCCGCTGGTGGAGCAGGCGGCGGTGAAGACAGTCGCGTCAGGTGGCCTGGTGCTCGAAGTCAGCGAAAAGGTCATTGCCTCGATCACCCGCCGCGACAATCCGCAGATGGTCGTCGGCATCTTTGAACAGAAATGGAAGCCGCTGAAGGATATCCGTCCGGAAAAGGGCGAGACCTATATCGCGCTCGACCGGGTGCGCGATCCCGGTAATCTCGGCACCATCATCCGCACCGCCGATGCGGCTGGCGCCTCGGGCGTCATTCTGGTCGGCGACTGTACCGATCCCTTCTCGTTGGAAACCGTTCGTGCCACCATGGGTTCGGTCTTCGCCATGCCCGTGGCCCGCGCCTCGGTTGAGGAATTCCTGTCCTGGAAAAAATCGGCGCAGGTCAGTGTCGTCGCCACCCATCTTGCCGGTTCGGTGGATTATCGAAAAATCGATTATGCCGGCAAGCCGGTCGTGCTTTTGATGGGTAACGAGCAATCCGGCCTGCCGCCGGAACTGGCCGGCAAGGCCGATCAGCTGGCGCGCATCCCCCAGCAGGGCCGCGCCGACAGCCTCAATCTCGCCATCGCAACCGCCGTCATGTTGTTCGAAGCGCGGCGACATCTCCTCGAACTTGCTCCGGTGAAGTAATGGCCAAAGCGGCACTGTTTTCGAAATTCGGCCCGGCTCTTGCACTGATCGTCGCCGCACTGGTGCTGGACCAGATCGTCAAGCAACTGGTGGAAGCCTATCTGCCACTGCAGGAGATGGTGCCAGTGGTGCCGTTTCTGGCGCTTTACCGGACCTATAATCTCGGCGTCGCATTTTCGATGCTGTCGGACATGCAGGGCTGGTTCATCGTCAGCATGCGGCTCGTCATCGTGGTCTTCGTTCTGTGGCTGTGGCGCAAGACGGCGGCGGACCGTACCTTCGCCCATCTCGGCTTTGCCTTCATCATTGCGGGTGCGGCCGGCAATCTTCTCGACCGGTTTTTTTACGGACATGTCATCGACTACATCCTGTTTCACACGCCGACATGGTCCTTCGCGGTCTTCAATCTCGCCGACAGTTTCATAACCATCGGTGCGGCTTGCGTCATTCTTGACGAGTTTCTGCACGCCCGGGCGGCCAAAAAGTAAAATTTTAGGGTTTGGGCCAAACATATCAAAACCGCTGTCATGGTAGCGGTTGGATATGAGCGAACTGGCAAAACTTCGGGAAAGAGTTTCAGAGGGTCTTGGGCTGGCGTCTGTGGCGGTGCAGCCGGGAGACCGCGCCGATGCAGCAAGGCATCATGCCGCCTCCGAACCCGAAATCGCTTCGGGGCCGATTGCCCTGTATGTCGCGGTTTCATTGTCGGTGGGTGCGTTTTCCGCCGCGCTGATCGCGCTTGCCGTGCCCTACGCGGTCACGGTCGCACTGGCCTCTTTCTTTGGCGCCGTGCTCGTCGGTGTTCTTCTTTATGCGCTGTTCGGAAAAACTGGCTGGCATCGAGGCGCGCTGTCCGCGGACTATTCGGAGGTTCGGCTGCGGCGGACGCAAAACCGTTCGCTGATCGCCGAGATGCAGGAGTCCATGGGCGACATCGTCGTGATCCGAAATATGGACCGGCGCATCGTCGAGGCGAACCGCGTCTTTTGTGAAATGACGGGATGCTCGGTGCCGGAGGGATTGAGCTGCGAGGAAATCGGCATCGCCTTCCGTCCGGGCGACAAGGTCCATGCCTATGACGTGGAAATCGCCACCCCTTTCGGCCAGCGTATATTTTCCTGGCACGATGTCGTAACCCGCGATCTGGCAAGCAGCCGTCTTCTTATCAGCAGCATTGCCCGGGATGTGACCGAGGAGCGGCTTGCGCTTGCCGAAAGGGAAGACGCCCGGCTGCGCGCCGAAAAGGCCGATGCTGAAAAGGCGCGGCTGCTTGCCACGGTAAGCCATGAAATCCGCCTGCCGCTGTCCGGCATGCTGGGCATGAACCATCTTCTGTCGCAAACGCGGCTCAACGACGAGCAGCGCAACTATCTCGACGGTATGAAGCAGTCCGGCCAGTCCCTGGTGCAGCTGGTCGAGGATCTGCTGGATTATTCGACCATGGAAGCGGGTCGCTTCAAGCTCAATCCGCGTGCAGAGAACCTGCGCCGGCTGATCGAGAGCATTGTCGAGATGCTGGCGCATCGCGCCCATGAAAAAGGTATAGAAATCACCTCTTTCGTAACCCCGGATGTGCCCGATTATCTCGATTTCGATCCGGCAAGACTGCGTCAGGTCCTGTTCAATCTCCTCGGAAATGCCGTCAAGTTCACGCGGGAAGGCGGGGTCGTCATCCGTGCGCGCATGGCCAACGGTCAATTGCAGATCACCGTCGAAGATACCGGTCCGGGCATGAACGAAGCGGAACAGGCGCGTATCTTCGGCGAATTCGAGCAGGCAGGCCCGATGTCGCAGCGAAGCGCCGGCACAGGCCTCGGGCTTGCGATTTCCGCCCGTATCGTGCGGGAATTCGGCGGCAGCCTCACGGTTTCGAGCCGCAGGGGCAGGGGCAGCATCTTCACGCTGTCGTTCCGCCCGGGTGGCGCGCCTGCCGCAATGCCGGATCCGGGTCGTCGCCATTGCCTGCAGCACACGAACGTCCTGCTCATCGCGCCAAAGGGTGTGGCTGCGGCGGTGACGATGGAGGCTATCGAGGCCTTTGGCGGCAAATGTGTTCTCATCCATCAGCCGGAAGATTTGCAGAAGCTAAAGAGCGAGGCGTCTCACCAGAACGCCGATCTCACCGACATCATCGTCGACCGTCGCGTTTCTCCCCTGTTCAGGGACGCCCTGAAGGATTGGCCGCAGCAGAATGTTCGCCGTACGCTGCTGGTCAGCCCGGAAGAACGGCCTTCGACCATGCATGTGTCTTTTGACGCATGGCTGATCCGGCCGCTGCGCGAAAAATCACTGATCGATGTCCTTTGCGGCCGCCTGCGTGGCATAGAGCGCCGCGACGCCCTCAACGACAACCACCCGGATGTGGGTTTTTCGTCGCGGCTGAAGGAAGGGGCAAGCGGTATCGACATTCTCGTGGCCGAGGATGATGCCGTTAATGCCCGCATCATTCGCGCCGTTCTGGAAAAGAGCGGCTATACCGTCCGTACGGTCGATAATTTTCAATCCCTGCGGCAGTCGATGGCATCGGATGCGTCTCACCTGCCGCACCTTGTCATCTCGGACCTCAATATGCCAGGCGGTGAGGGGCTGGAGGTGCTGCCGGAGCTTCTCGGCACGCTGGAGGGTGACCGAAATATTCCCGTCATAGTCCTCAGCGGGGATGCCGGTGCGCAGACGGCCGAAATGCTCCTGAAGGCCGGTGCAGGTGCGGTTTTGGCCAAGCCCGCCGACCCCAGACGACTGGTGGAGGAAATCCGCCGCCTGCTGACGGCGAAACGCCTTTCCTCATAATAGCTTGACAGACTGGCACTGTCGGCATTTTGTCACTATTCTGTCGTCAATTAGTGATTTATGACAGGAAAATTCTTTGGTGGCGGAGCGATTCCCCATGGTTGCCGAAATCTTCAATCACGACATTTGTGAAAACAATGTTGTCATTAGCCCGCGCCCTGAGGCAGCTCAGGACAATGAGGGTCTTTTCGGTCGTATCGGTACACTGGAAACACGGCTCGCGCGAAATGACCGCGAGATCGATGCCGCGCAATCCGTGCGTTACCGGGTCTTCGTTGAGGAGATGAACGCGCGCCTTCCCGCTGAAGCGATGCGCCGCAAGCGCGACATCGACGCGTGGGACAGTGTCTGCGACCATCTGCTCGTACTCGACAAGGCGATCGAAGGTGACAGCGAGGACCAGATCGTCGGCACCTACCGTCTGTTGCGGCAGGAAACGGCGCTCGCCAATAATGGTTTTTATTCCGCCAGCGAATTCGACATTGCCGGGCTCGTCGCGCGCCATCCGGGCAAGCGTTTCATGGAGCTTGGCCGTTCCTGCGTATTGCCGGAATATCGCACCAAGCGCACAGTCGAGCTTCTGTGGCAGGGCAACTGGGCCTATGCCGTCAAGCACCGCATGGACGCCATGATCGGTTGCGCCTCCTTTCCCGGCGTGCAGCCGGAAACCCATGCGCTGGCGCTTTCCTTCCTGCATCATAATTGCGTTGCAAAGGGTGAGTGGGAGGCCTCCGCGCTTCCCGAGCTTTACCACGAGATGGACCTGATGCCGGCGGAGGCGCTGAATACCCGCAAGGCGTTGAACGCCATGCCGCCGCTCATCAAGGGCTATATGCGCCTTGGCGCCATGTTCGGCTCCGGCGCCGTGGTGGATCATGCTTTCAACACGACGGATGTTCTCGTGGTCCTGCCGGTCTCTTCCATTGCCGGCCGCTACATCAGCTACTACGGCGGCGAGGCCGAGCGCATCAACGGCTGATCGGTTTCGATGCCTGACCTTGCGGGATGTTCCTGTGGGCAGCCGTGACGTGCGTGTTGTCTTGGGGAGGGCATTGCCGTTAGTGTCGGCGCTCGTTTTCCGCAACACGATATGACATCGGCAGGCCATTGACGGACGTTCTGACAACCGCTTCCCTGATCACGGAGGAGAGCCGCGCTTCGGCCACTCCGATGATGGAGCAATATATCGAGATCAAGGCGAACAATCCCGGTTCGCTGCTCTTTTACCGCATGGGCGATTTTTACGAATTGTTCTTCGACGATGCGGTCGAAGCCTCCCGTGCTCTCGGCATCACGCTGACCAAACGCGGCCAGCATATGGGGTTTGATATTCCCATGTGCGGCGTTCCCGTTCATGCGGCGGACGACTATCTCCAGAAGCTCATCCTGCGTGGCTATCGCGTCGCCGTCTGCGAACAGGTTGAAGACCCTGCGGAAGCCAAGAAGCGCGGATCGAAATCCGTGGTCAAGCGTGATGTGGTGCGGCTCGTCACGCCCGGCACGCTGACAGAAGAGAAACTGCTGTCGCCAACGGAATCCAACTATCTGATGGCGCTTGCCCGCATTCGCGGCAGTGCCGAGGCGCAGTTCGCGCTCGCCTGGATCGATATCTCCACCGGCGTCTTCCGCCTGGCGGAAACCACGCTGACGCGGCTTCTCGCCGATATCTGGCGCATTGATCCGCGTGAGCTGATCGTCGCCGACAGCCTGTTCCATGACGAGGAATTGCGCCCGGTATTCGATGTGCTTGGCCGTGTGGCGGTGCCGCAGCCGGCTATTCTTTTCGACAGCGCCACGGCGGAGGGGCGCATTGCCCGTTACTTCAACGTTTCGACACTCGATGGTTTCGGCACGTTTTCGCGGGTGGAACTGGCGGCGGCCGCTGCCGCCGTGGCCTATGTCGAAAAGACCCAGATCGCCGAGCGTCCGCCGCTCGGTGCGCCGGAGCGCGAGAGTGCCGCCTCCACGCTTTTCATCGATCCCGCCACCCGCGCCAATCTGGAGCTGGTGAAGACGCTGTCAGGGGAAAGGGACGGATCGCTGCTGCATGCCTTGAACCGCACGGTAACCGGCGGCGGCGCGCGGCTTCTGGCGGAGCGGCTGATGTCGCCCTTGACCGATCCCGAAAAGATCAATGCCCGCCTCGATGCGGTCGCCTATCTCATCGATGACGTTTCGCTGTGCGACGGCCTGCGCGATGCGCTGAAGCAGGTTGCGGATATGCCGCGTGCGCTTTCGCGCCTTGCGCTGGAGCGCGGCGGCCCGCGCGATCTCGGTGCCATCAGGCAGGGGCTGGCTTCGGCCGAAAAGATTGCCGCCATTCTCGATCAGGGATTGTTGCCGGACGAGCTGGCGGCGGCGCTGTCGGATTTGAAAGCCCTGCCCGGTGGGCTGGAAGCCATGCTCGGCTCGATGCTGGCCGACGATCTGCCGCTTCTGAAGCGTGACGGCGGTTTCCTGCGTGAAGGCGCCAATCCCGAACTCGATGAGGTGCGGGCGCTGCGCGACCAGTCGCGCCGGGTGATTGCCGGGCTGCAACTGAAATATGCCGATGAGACCGGCATCAAGTCGCTGAAGATCAAGCACAACAATGTGCTGGGTTATTTCATCGAGGTCACGGCGGGCAATGCCGATGTGATGACATCGACGGACGAGGCCAAGGCGCGCTTTATCCACCGCCAGACCATGGCGGGCGCCATGCGCTTCACCACCACCGAGCTTGCCGATCTCGAAAGCCGCATCGCCAATGCTGCTGCGCAGGCTTTGACCATGGAACTGGAAGCCTTCGAGCGTATGGTCAAGGCCGTGGTGCAGCAGGCGGAGGCGATCAAGGCCGGTGCGCTGGCGCTGGCGGTGATCGACGTCGCCTCGAGCCTTGCCTATCTCGCGACTGAGCAGGCCTATTGCCGCCCGATTGTCGATGCCTCCATGACTTTCGCGATCAAAGGCGGACGTCATCCGGTGGTGGAGCAGGCGCTGCGGCGGCAGTCGGTCGGACCCTTCATCGCCAATAATTGCGACCTATCGGCTGTCGACGGTGGCAAGAATGGTGCGATCTGGCTGCTGACCGGCCCGAATATGGGCGGTAAATCGACCTTCCTGCGCCAGAATGCGCTGATCGCCATCCTTGCGCAGATCGGCTCCTTCGTGCCGGCGGAAGCCGCCCATATAGGCACTGTCGACCGGCTGTTTTCCCGTGTCGGCGCATCGGACGATCTGGCGCGCGGCCGCTCGACCTTCATGGTGGAAATGGTGGAAACCGCCGCCATTCTCAATCAGGCGACGGATCGCTCGCTGGTCATTCTGGACGAGATCGGCCGAGGTACCGCAACCTTTGACGGGCTTTCGATCGCCTGGGCGGCGGTGGAGCATCTGCACGAGGTCAATCGTTGCCGCGGGCTCTTCGCCACCCATTTCCATGAGCTGACCGTGTTGTCGGAAAAACTCGGCCGCCTTTCCAATGCCACGATGCGGGTGAAGGAGTGGGAAGGCGACGTCATCTTCCTGCACGAGGTCGGACCGGGTGCCGCGGATCGTTCCTACGGTATTCAGGTGGCGCGTCTCGCTGGCCTTCCGGCATCGGTTGTGGAGCGCGCCCGCGAAGTTCTGACGAAGCTCGAAGATGCCGACCGCAAGAACCCGGCGAGCCAGCTGATCGACGATCTGCCGCTGTTCCAGATTGCCGTCCGCCGCGAGGAAACCCGCAAAGCCGGCCCATCGAAGGTGGAGGAGGCTCTGAAAGGCTTCAACCCCGACGAAATGACGCCGCGTGAGGCATTGGACGCGCTCTATGCGTTGAAGAAAGAACTTGGCAAGGCTTGAAGGGATACAGTGCCTGTCCATCGCCTTTAAAACTCGCTATAGGACACTCCCATCGCAAGTGGTGGGATTTCCCACAGGACATGGATACCGGCATAGATGGCCATCAAGGACCTGGATTTTTCCGACATTCTCGATGTTTCGGCGCTGAAGCGCGAATGTGACATCATCTTTAGGGAAGACGGCAAGCGCATTGCCGATATCAGGTCCGACCTGCTGCCGCTCTTTCGCAAGGCCAGCACGGAAGGCCGGGAGAATATCCGCGAATTGCTGAAAGCCGATGGCAGCGGCATTGATTGCGCCCACCGCATTTCCTGGCTTCAGGACCGGCTGATCGAGATGCTTTATGATCTCGCCTGCCAGTATGTCTATCCGAAGGACGCACCCCAGATCGCGGTCGCTGCGGTCGGCGGTTACGGCCGCGGTACGCTGGCGCCGGGATCGGATATCGACCTCCTGTTCCTGCTGCCGGCCAAGAATACGCCTGACATGCACAAGGCCGTGGAATTCGTGCTCTATCTCCTCTGGGATCTCGGTTTCAAGGTGGGCCATGCCACGCGCACGGTGGATGAGTGCATCCGCCTGTCAAAATCCGATATGACGATCCGCACCGCCATTCTGGAAGTTCGGGCGATCTGCGGCAGGAAGTCCCTGACCGACGATCTCGAAAAACGCTTCGAGTCGGAAGTCGTCACCGGCACCGGCCCGGAATTCATCGCCGCAAAGCTTGCCGAGCGCGACCAGCGGCACCGCAAGGCCGGCGATACGCGCTATCTGGTGGAGCCGAATGTCAAGGAAGGCAAGGGCGGGTTGCGCGACCTGCACACGCTGTTCTGGATCGCCAAATATTATTACCACGTTCGCGATACGGCTGATCTGGTCAAACTCGGAGTTCTGTCCAGATCCGAACTGAAGCTGTTCGAAAAGGCCGACGATTTTCTCTGGGCCGTCCGCTGCCAGATGCATTTCATCACCGGCAAGGCGGAAGAGCGTCTTTCTTTCGATATTCAGCGTGAGATCGCCGATGCGCTGAATTATCAGCCGCGCCCCGGCCTTTCCGCCGTCGAGCGTTTCATGAAGCACTATTTCCTCGTGGCCAAGGATGTGGGTGACCTGACCCGCATCGTCTGCGCCGCGCTGGAAGACCGGCAGGCGAAGGATGTGCCGGGCCTTTCCGGCGTTCTCAGCCGTTTCGCCCGCCGCGTCCGCAAGATTGCGGGTTCAGTGGAGTTCGTTGAGGACCGGGGACGGATCGCTCTGGCCAAGCCTGACGTCTTCAAGAACGACCCGGTCAATCTGATCCGTCTCTTCCACATCGCCGATATCAACAATCTTGAACTGCATCCGGATGCTCTGCGTGTCGTCACCCGCTCGCTGTCGCTCATCAATGACGAGCTTCGCGAAAACGAGGAAGCGAACCGGCTGTTCCTGTCGATCCTCACCTCGCGGCGTGATCCGGCACTCACTCTGCGCCGCATGAACGAGGCGGGGGTGCTGGGCAAGTTCATTCCCGAATTCGGCAAGATCGTCGCGATGATGCAGTTCAACATGTATCATCACTATACGGTGGATGAGCATCTGATCCGCTCCGTCGGCGTGCTGTCGGAAGTGGACAAGGGTACGGCTATTGATGCCCATCCGCTCGCCAACCAGCTGATGCCCGGCGTTGAAGAGCGCGAGGCGCTTTATGTCGCCGTGTTGCTGCACGATGTCGCCAAGGGCCGGCAGGAAGACCATTCGATTGCCGGCGCCCGTGTGGCCCGCAAGCTCTGCCAGCGTTTCCGCCTCACCGGCAAGCAGACCGAAACGGTCGTCTGGCTGATCGAGCAGCATCTTCTGATGTCCATGGTCGCCCAGACGCGCGACCTGCACGACCGCAAGACCATCACCGATTTCGCCGACAAGGTGCAGTCCATGGAGCGGCTGAAGATGCTGCTGATCCTGACGGTCTGCGATATCCGCGCCGTTGGTCCGGGCGTCTGGAACGGTTGGAAGGGGCAGCTGCTACGCTCGCTTTATTACGAGACCGAACTGCTGCTGTCAGGCGGCTTCTCGGAGGTCTCCCGCAAGGAGCGGGCGCAGATCGCCCGGCAGGCGCTCTACGACGCCCTTGATGACTGGGGCCAGAAGGCGCGGCGCAAATATACCAAGTTGCACTACGAGCCCTATCTGCTGACGGTGGCGCTGGAAGACCAGGTGCGCCACACCCGCTTCATCCGTGAGGCCGACAAGCAGGAAAAGGCGCTGTCGACCATGGTGCGCACCCATTCCTTCCACGCCATCACCGAAATCACCGTACTGGCGCCCGACCATCCGCGCCTTTTGTCGATCATCACCGGCGCCTGCGCCGCCGCTGGCGCAAACATTGCCGACGCGCAGATATTCACCACCTCCGACGGGCGGGCACTGGATACGATCCTCATCAACCGGGAATTCCCGATCGATGAGGATGAGATGCGGCGCGGCAATAATGTCGGCAAGCTCATCGAGGAGGTTCTGTCGGGCCGTCAGCGCCTGCCGGAAATGATCGCCACCCGCACCAAGAGCCGCAAGAAGAAAAGCGCCTTCACCATTCCGCCCTCGGTCATCATTTCCAACGGGCTGTCGAACAAGTTCACCGTCATCGAGGTCGAGTGCCTCGACCGGCCGGGCCTGCTGGCGGATATGACGGCTGTCATCGCCGATCTGTCGCTGGACATCCATTCCGCCCGCATCACCACCTTCGGTGAAAAAGTCATCGACACCTTTTATGTCACCGATCTCTTCGGGCAGAAGGTGACGAACGACAACCGGCAGGCCAGCATCGCCACGCGCCTGAAAGCGGTGATGAGCGAGCAGGAAGACGAATTGCGCGACCGCATGCCGAACGGCATCATCGCCCACCCAGACGTGGCGGCGCTGCCGGCCGCGCGCACGGCAAAGGCTTGAAGCGCCCATGAGTCTGATCGGCAAGTTCGCCACTGTCGGCACCGCCACGCTCGGCAGCCGCATCTTCGGCTTCCTCCGTGAAACCCTGATGGCCGCCGCCGTCGGCACGGGTCCGGTGGCCGATGCCTTTAACGCCGCTTTCCGTTTTCCAAACACCTTCCGGCGGCTTTTTGCCGAAGGCGCTTTCAACTCCGCCTTCGTGCCGCTTTTCGCCAAGGAAATCGAAGCGAATGGCATGGAAGGCGCAAGGCGCTTTTCCGAAGAGGTCTTTGGCGTCCTGTTCACCGTGTTGCTGGCGCTGACGATCCTGATGGAACTGTCGATGCCGTTCATCGTGCGTATGATCATCGCGCCGGGCTTCGTCGATGATCCCGTGAAGTTCGAAAATACCATCCATCTCGCCACCATCATGTTCCCTTATCTCGCCTGCATGTCGCTGGCGGCGATGATGGGCGGCATGCTGAACTCGCTGCACCGCTATTTTGCGGCGGCGATCGCGCCGGTTTTCCTCAACATCATCCTTATTGGCGTGCTCGCCTTGGCGTGGTGGAAGAATTACGATCCGTTGCAGGTGGGCTACGCGCTCTCCTGGGGGGTGATGGCGGCGGGTCTGGTGCAGCTTGCCATCGTCTGGATTGCCGTGCGCAATGCCGGCATGCGCATCGGTTTCCGCAGGCCGCGGCTGACGAAGAATGTGCAGCGCCTTCTGGTGCTTGCCCTGCCGGCGGCAATAACAGGCGGTATCACCCAGATCAATCTGCTGATCAACACCAACATCGCATCGGCTGGTGAAGGCGTGATCTCCTCGCTTGCCTATGCGGACCGGATTTATCAACTCCCGCTCGGCGTCGTCGGCATTGCGGTGGCCACCGTGCTTTTGCCGGAACTGGCGCGGGCGTTGCGCGGCGGGCAGATGGTCGAGGCGGGAAGCCTGCAGAACCGCTCGGTGGAATTCGTGCTGTTCCTGACATTACCTGCCGCTGCCGCGCTTCTCGTCATGGCGGAACCCATCGTTCGTTTTCTTTATGAACGCGGCAACTTTTCGCCTTCGGCCACCGTCACCGTCGCGCAAATTCTCGGCATCTATGGCCTTGGCTTACCGGCTTTCGTGCTGATCAAGGCCTTTATTCCGGGCTTCTTCGCCCGGGAGGATACCCGCACGCCGATGATCTTCGCAGCGATTTCCGTGGTGGTGAACGTCTCCATGGCGCTGACGCTCTTCCCGCGCCTCGGAGGCCCGGGCATCGCCATTGCCGAGATCACCGCCGGCTGGGTCAATGCCGCCTTGCTGTTCGGCATGCTGTTGTGGCGCGGTCACTGGCATGTGGATATTCCGCTGCTCACCCGCATTCCGCGTTTGCTGCTGGCCGCGGCCTTGATGGCCGGTTTCATACATTATGCGCTGACCTGGCTGAGCTTCGAACTGTCTTCCGCCTCGTCCATTTTTGTGCGGGCGGGAACGATCATGGCTCTCGTCTTTGCGGCCATGCTGGTCTATTTCGTACTTGCTTTCGTTTCCGGCGGCGCCGATATCGGCATGGTCAAACGAGCCATACGCAAGCGCGGCAAGAAGAACATCGAAACGGAGGCGGGCTGATGTCCTTTGCCGGGAACCGCCGCATCGCGCTCGTCACCCTCGTGGTGGATGATTACGACCGGGCGAAGGCGTTTTATTGCGACGTTCTCGGGTTCGACTGCCTTTCCGATCAGCCGCTTGGCGACGGCAAAAGATGGCTGGTGGTGAAGCCGCAAGGCACCGAGGGCGGCGGCCTGCTGCTTGCCGAGGCCGATGGCGAGCCGCAGCGTCTTGCCATCGGCAACCAGACCGGCGGGCGTGTCGGATTTTTCCTGCACACCGACAATTTCCAGCGCGATTACGAGACCATGCTCGCCCGCGGTGTGCGCTTTCTGGAAGAGCCGCGCCACGAGGTTTACGGCTCCGTTGTGGTCTTTGCCGATCCTTACGGAAATCGTTGGGATCTTCTTCAGCCGCACGGCTGAGATGCCCTGAAACCGCTTGATTGCGGGGGGCTGCGGGTGCATAAGCGCGCGTGCAATTCCAATCATGGGGCGGGGCCCTCCACAAGCCTTTTCGAGGACGACAATGAACGCATTCAAGCCGCTGGTTTTCTCGGGCGTCCAGCCGACCGGCAATCTGCATCTCGGCAATTATCTCGGTGCGATCCGCAAGTTCGTGGCATTGCAGGAAGATAACGACTGCATCTATTGCGTCGTCGACATGCATGCCATCACCGCCCAGCTCGTTCACTCCGACCTGAAGGCGCAGACCCGCTCCATCGCGGCTGCCTTCATTGCTTCGGGCATCGATCCCGTGAAGCATATCGTCTTCAACCAGTCGGCCGTGCCGCAGCATGCGGAACTGGCATGGGTGTTCAACTGCGTGGCGCGCATCGGCTGGATGGAGCGCATGACGCAGTTCAAGGACAAGTCCGGCAAGAATGCCGAGCAGGTCTCGCTCGGCCTGCTTGCCTATCCGAGCCTGATGGCCGCTGACATTCTCGTCTATCGCGCCACCCATGTGCCGGTTGGAGACGACCAGAAACAGCATCTGGAACTCGCCCGCGATATCGCCCAGAAATTCAACATCGATTTCGGCGATCATATCCGCAAGGCGGACCTTGGCATCGATATCACCGTGGGCGATGAGCCGGTGCATGCCTATTTCCCTATGGTGGAGCCGCTGATCGGCGGCCCGGCACCGCGCGTGATGTCCTTGAAGGACGGCACCAAGAAGATGTCGAAGTCCGATCCTTCCGATCTGTCGCGCATCAACCTCATGGACGATGTCGACGCGATCTCGAAGAAGATCAAGAAGGCTAAGACCGATCCGGACGCATTGCCGAGCGAAGTCGAAGGCCTGAAGGGCCGTCCCGAGGCCGAAAACCTCGTGGGCATCTATGCCGCCCTTTCCGACAGGACAAAGGCGGATGTTCTTGCCGAATTCGGCGGGCAGCAGTTCTCGGCCTTCAAGCCGGCCCTGGTCGAGCTTGCCGTTGATGTGCTGGCTCCGGTCAACAACGAGATGCGCCGTCTTCTCGACGATCCGACCCACATCGACGCCATCCTCAAACAGGGCGGCGAGCGGGCACGCACCATCGCCGAAAAGACGATGAACGAGGTGCGCGATATCATCGGCTTCCTGCGCTGACAGGTCGCTGCCGCGCGGATGCGGCGGGCGGTTTGCGCCTGCCGTGATTTGATATAATCTCCGCCCGAACCGTCGGGCGGTTTTGCGGATCACGGCGGACTTAGGGAGTGCGGAATGGTTTCAAAACGGCTGTCGCGTCTGGAAGGGCATCGCCGCAAGTTTCTCGCTGTTATCGATGACACACCGGAATGCGAAAGGGCCGTGCACTATGCCGGTCGTCGCGCCAAGAACTCCAATGGCGGGCTGGTGCTGCTTTACGTGATCCCCGAAGGCGATTTCCAGCAATGGCTGGGTGTCGAGCAGATCATGCGGGCGGAAGCGCGCGAGGAGGCGGAGGCCACGCTTGCCAAGATCGCCCAGAAGGTTCGTGAGACCATTGGCATCGAGCCGGAAGCGGTGATCCGCGAAGGCAGTGCCACCGAGCAGATCCACGGGCTGATCGAGGAGGACCGGGATATCGCGATCCTCGTTCTGGCGGCAGGCTCGACGAAGGAAGGACCGGGACCGCTTGTATCCTCCATCGCCGGACGCGGTGCCGCATTCCCCATTCCCGTCACCGTGTTGCCGGATACGTTGTCGGACGAGGAAATCGACGCGCTCTGCTGATCCGGCCCCGGACAAGATTTAGGGGCTGACGATTTCTTGAATGTAATTATCATGTCAGGGCTTGAAGTGAAGCTTCGCCGGGCGTATTTTTTGGAAGAATTCTAAAACATGTCTCCCAAAAGTGGGAACCGGTTTTGGGATAAAGACATGCGTAGCAAAAAATTTAAAGCGCGTGGTCGTGAAGGCGGCGCGCTTTAAATTACGGGGCGTGAATGGCGACCTCGAAGGAGACAGACGATGTTCATTCAGACGGAAGCCACGCCGAACCCGACGACGCTGAAGTTCCTGCCCGGCAAGGTGGTGCTGGAAAGCGGGACAGTGGAGTTTCTCAACCCGTCGCAGGCGCAGGCCTCACCGCTGGCGGAACGCCTCTTTACGATTCCGGGCGTTACCGGCGTTTATTTCGGTTTCGATTTCATCACCGTCACCAAGGACGGTGCGGAGTGGCAGCACCTGAAGCCCGCCATTCTGGGCGCGATCATGGAACATTTCATGTCCGGCCGCCCGATCATGGGCACGGCTATTGCCGCCGAAGTATCGGATGAGGAAGGCGAGTTCTTCGAAGAGGGTGACGAAACCATCGTCGCCACCATCAAGGAACTACTGGATACCCGCGTCCGCCCCGCCGTGGCGCAGGATGGCGGCGACATCACCTTCCGCGGTTTCCGCGATGGCACCGTGTTTCTGAACATGAAGGGCGCCTGCTCGGGTTGCCCGTCCTCCACCGCCACGCTGAAGCACGGCGTTCAGAATCTGCTTCGCCATTTCGTGCCGGAAGTGCGCGAAGTCGAAGCGGTATGATATCGTAAGCCAGGTCCCGACATGATTGTTCTCGCACTCGACACGTCAGGTGTGGATTGTTCCGCCTGCGTATATGACAGCGCCTCCGACAGGGTGCTCGGCGAAGTGTGCGAAACGATCGGAAAGGGCCATGCCGAAAGGCTGATGGCTGTGATCGATGGCGCTTTGCAGCAGGCACAGCTTCCACTTCAAAAGGTGGAGCGTATCGCCGTGACAATCGGCCCGGGGTCCTTTACCGGCATCCGCGTCGGGGTTGCCGCCGCGCGGGGCTTTGCGCTGTCGCTTGGCGTCGAGGCCGTGGGTGTCACCACGCTTGAAACGCTCGCTCATCATCATCTGCTTACAAATCCCGGCCGGCCTGTGGCCGCCGGGCTGGATGCCAAACGTGGTGAAGCCTATCTCCAGACATTTGCGGCGGATGGGTCGCCGCTTCGTGAGGCAGTGCTGCTGTCTCTCGACGATGCCAGAGCGGCTCTTTCCGGTTTCGATGGTGCCGTAGTCGGCTCGGCCGGGCCCCTGTTTGCAGGAGAGGAAACAGGTTCCGGGCCGGACCATTTCCCGATCGCCTCCGTCGCTCGTGCCGGAGCGCTCAAGCCGGCGGGCCAGCCGAAACCCGCACCGCTTTATCTGCGCGGGCCTGACGCCCGGCCGCAGACCGGTTTTGCGCTGGCACGTCAGGGCGTTGCCTGATAGGGCATTCGTCAAGACGTGCGAATGATTCCTGTGATGCCCGACCCTTGCCATGTTTGATGACTATCTGAGCTGGAAGCCCTATTTCGAGATCGTGCCGATGCAGCATGAGGATTGCGCCGCGGTGGCGGAACTGCACGCGCTGCGTTTTCCGCGCCCCTGGAACGACGGGGAGTTCTCCGGACTGTTGACGCAAGGATCTGTTTTCGGCGCCGTTGCACGTCAGACCAACGCATTTTTCAGCAAGCCGCTCGGTGGTTTCGTGCTTGCGCGGGAAGTGGCGGGAGAAGCGGAAATCCTCACCATCGCTGTCGCCGACAGGTTCTCGCGCACCGGCCTCGGCTGGCGCCTGATGCAGTCTGCCACCCGTGAGGCGATGATGCGCGGCGCTGAAACCATATTTCTCGAGGTGGACAACAGCAACGCCTCCGCCCTCGGGCTCTATAAAAAGCTCGGCTTCAAAACCGTCGCGGAACGCAAGGCCTATTACACAGCCAAGGATGGAACGAAGTCGACGGCGCTTGTCATGCGCCGCGATCTTCGCTAGTTCCCTGCGACAGGCATTTTTTCGGCGAAAGCCGCAAAATTCAACCGGAATACTCAAAAGGCCAGAAGACGTGATAGACCTTTCGAAAACGCTGGAGGAGCTTTGTGCCGAACGCGGCATGCGGATGACGGACCAGCGCCGCGTCATTGCCCGTGTCCTGCAGGAATCGGCTGATCATCCAGATGTCGAGGAACTTTACCGCCGTTCCTCCGCCGTGGACCCGCGCATCTCGATTTCCACCGTCTACAGAACGGTGAAGCTGTTCGAGGATGCGGGCATCATCGAGCGTCACGATTTTCGCGATGGCCGCTCGCGTTATGAGACCGTGCCCGAGGAACATCACGATCATCTGATCGACCTGAAGAACGGTGTGGTCATCGAATTCCATTCGGCCGAGATCGAGGCCCTCCAGGAAAAGATCGCCCGGGAGCACGGCTTCAAGCTCGTCGATCACCGACTGGAACTTTACGGCGTGCCGTTGAAGCCCGGCGAACACTGAGACGCTGGTGAACAAGCGGGCGTTTCCATCATGATGTGGCTGCGGACAGCCTATATCGCGATCGTTCTCCTGATCGTGACGCTCATCCTGCTGCCGCTGCAACTTCTGGGCCTTGCCTTCGACTGGCGGCTGCGCCGTCGCATTCCCCGCATCTGGCACCGGATAGCCTGTCATGTACTCGGCATCCGCGTGCATGTTCACGGAGAGGTGGAGCGGGCAAAGCCGCTGATGCTGGCGGTCAACCACGCCTCATGGAAGGACATCCTCGTTTTGGGCAGCATTGCCGACGTGGTGTTCATTGCCAAGACGGAGGTGCGTGACTGGCCGGTCTTCGGCTGGCTTGCCCGGCTGCAGAAAAGCATCTTCGTTCAGCGCGAACAGAAGCGCAGCACCGGCGCGCAGGTCAGCGAGATCGCCAGCCGCATGGCTGACGGCGAGATCGTCGTTCTGTTCCCTGAAGGGACGACTTCGGACGGTAATCGCATGCTGGCCGTGAAATCCTCGCTGTTCGGCGCGGCTTCCACTGCCGCTGAACAGGTTCCGGGAAAGCTGGTTTACGTGCAGCCGGTCGCCATCGCCTATACGCGGGTGCATGGCATGGCCATGGGACGTTATCACCGGGTCATTGCCGCCTGGCCGGGCAGCATCACGCTCGTGCCGCATCTGCTCGGCATCATCAAGGCCGGCGCCATCGATGTCGACGTGACCTTCGGTGACAGCGTTCCGTTCCACAGCACGGATAACCGCAAGCGCCTCGCCACCGATATTGCCGGCGCGATCCGCTCCATGCTGGCCTTCAGCCTGCGTGGCGGCTGGCGAAAATAACGCATCGGACCGAAAACTGTGTGGCGGTTTTCGGAAAATCCGCTGCGTAAACAAAAATCGAGAGCAACGGAATGACTCCGTTGCTCTGGTATCGTAGCTTTTCCGGGATTTTTCTATTTAATCTGGCCGGAAAAAACACTAGATAGCCGCCATGACCCAGGAAACGCTTGGCCTCGACGCCCCACACATAATTGCCCGAGAGGGCTCTAACAGTCGAAAAGTCTTCATCAAGACCTATGGCTGTCAGATGAACGTCTATGATTCCGTCCGCATGAGCGATGCGCTGGCGAAGGATGGTTACGTTCAGACCGAGGATATGGGCGAGGCGGATCTGGTTCTGCTGAATACCTGTCACATCCGCGAAAAGGCGGCTGAAAAGGTCTATTCGGCGCTTGGCCGCCTGCGCGACATGAAAAAATCGCGCGAAGAGCAGGGCCGTGAATTCATGATCGGCGTTGCCGGCTGTGTGGCGCAGGCGGAAGGCGAGGAAATTCTTCGCCGTGCGCCCGCCGTCGATGTCGTCATCGGCCCGCAGACCTACCACCGCCTGCCGGACGCCCTGAAGCGGGTGCGTGGCGGTGAGCGTGTCATCGAGACCGAATATGCGGTCGAGGACAAGTTCGAACATCTGCCGGTCGCTGAAAAGGCGACGTTGCGCACGCGCGGCGTCACCGCCTTCCTGACGGTGCAGGAAGGTTGCGACAAGTTCTGTACCTTCTGTGTCGTGCCCTATACGCGCGGTTCGGAGGTCTCCCGCCCCGTGCGTCAGATCGTCGATGAGGCGATGAAGCTGGTGGATGCCGGCGTGCGTGAAATCACGCTTCTCGGCCAGAACGTCAATGCCTGGCAGGGTGAAGGCCCGAAGGGCGATAAATGGGGCCTCGCCGAGCTGCTCTACCGGCTGGCGGAAATACCCGGCCTTGCGCGGCTGCGCTACACCACCAGCCATCCACGCGATATGGACGAGCGCCTGATCGGCGCGCACCGCGATCTGCGTATCCTGATGCCCTATCTGCATCTGCCGGTACAATCGGGATCGGATGGCATTCTGAAGGCGATGAACCGCCGCCATACGGGCAGGGAATATATCCAGCTTATCGAAAAAATCCGCGCCGCCCGCCCTGATATCGCCATGTCGGGGGACTTTATTGTCGGCTTCCCCGGTGAGACGGATCGCGATTTCGAAGACACGATGGCGATTGTCGAGACGGTGCAATACGCGCAGGCCTTCTCGTTCAAATATTCCACCCGGCCCGGCACGCCGGGCGCCGATCTCACGGATCAGGTTGCGGAAGAAGTGAAGGCCGAGCGGCTGGAAAGACTGCAGGCCCTGTTGCTGCGGCAGCAGAAGGAATTTGCGGAATCGCTGGTCGGAAAGACCATGGATGTGTTGCTGGAAAAGCCCGGCCGCATGCCTGGACAGTTGATAGGTCGCTCTCCCTGGCTGCAATCCGTGAATCTTGATGCAAAGACGTTGAAAATCGGTGACATTGTTCATGTACGAATCACCGCAACGGGTCCAAACAGCTTGTTTGCCGAGGTGGCAGAAAGTTAGAGTGAGGAGCCGACACTGATTGGGACAGGAGCCTGACCGCTTGAACGCACACGAATTGGTATCAAATTCATCGCGCCAGCCACGCCAAGCCGCGACCGACGCCAATCACTTCGTCCTCACGTTCGAGAATAACAGGATAGCGGGAGAGCTATTCGGTCAGTTCGATCAGAACCTGAAGCTTCTGGAACAGCGCCTCAACATCGATGCGCGTCCGCGTGGCAATTCCGTCGCCATCACCGGTGACGTCGTTGCCACCAATCAGGCTCGCCGGGCGCTGGATTTCCTTTATGAACGGCTGCTCAAGGGCGGAACCGCCGAGGTTTCCGATGTCGAAGGCGCGATCCGCATGGCCATGGCCGCGGACGACCAGCTGACCTTGCCGACGATGGAACGCAAGGCGAAGATTTCCATGGCGCAGATTTCCACACGCAAGAAGACCATCGCTGCCCGCACGCCGACGCAGGACGTCTATATGCGGGCACTGGAGCAATCCGAACTGGTTTTCGGCGTTGGCCCTGCCGGTACCGGCAAGACCTATCTTGCCGTCGCTCATGCGGCGCAGCTTCTGGAGCGCGGCGCGGTCGACCGCATCATCCTGTCGCGTCCTGCGGTGGAAGCGGGCGAGCGCCTGGGCTTCCTGCCGGGCGACATGAAGGAAAAGGTCGATCCCTATCTTCGTCCGCTTTATGACGCGCTTTATGACATGATGCCGGGTGACAAGGTGGAGCGCGCCATTCAGGCGGGCGTCATCGAAATCGCGCCGCTGGCCTTCATGCGCGGCCGCACGCTTGCCAATGCCGCCGTCATTCTGGACGAAGCCCAGAACACCACGACGATGCAGATGAAAATGTTCCTGACGCGTCTCGGCGAAAACGGCCGCATGATCGTGACCGGCGACCCGAGCCAGGTGGATTTGCCGCGCGGCGTCAAATCCGGCCTTGTCGAGGCCCTGCAAATCCTCGGTGATGTCGAAGGTGTTTCCGTCGTGCGCTTCAAGGATGTCGACGTCGTTCGCCATCCGATGGTTGCGCGCATCGTCCGCGCTTACGAATCCCACACGGCGGTGCCGGATGAAAGCCTCGTGAAGGGCGACTGACGTAAAGACGATGACAGTTCTGGATATTCAAATCAGCGTCGAGGCCGAAGGCTGGTCCTCGGAAGACGATCTGCTTGCCTTTGCAACGAAAGTGCTGGATGCGGCTGTCGATTTTCTGAAGCGGGAAGAGGGCCAACCCTTCCCGAAAATGCCGGTGGAACTGTCACTGGTCTTCACTGACGATGAAAATATCCGCGAGATCAATGCTGAATGGCGCGACAAGGACAAGGCGACCAATGTCTTGTCTTTCCCCGCTTTTCCGCTGGAACCGGGCGGAATGCCCGGGCCCATGCTGGGCGATATCGTCATCGCGCGCGAGACGGTTGAGCGCGAGGCCCTTGAACTTGAGAAGAGTTTCGGGGATCATCTGACCCATCTGCTCGTTCATGGGTTCCTGCATTTGTTTGGTTATGACCACATGGACGAGGAAGAAGCCGAAGAAATGGAGTCGCTTGAGACTCGCATTTTGGCACTGCTTGGCCTATCTGATCCCTACGCGGGTCAGGAGCCGCTTTGAATATTGTCTGGAGCCATGAACGAACATTCTGCACGACCTGCCAATGAGGGCAGAGAAAATGGTGAGCAGTCCTCCTCGGAGGAGGGCAGTAGTCATTTACGTCAAGACTACAATGCAAAGCCGAGAACGACGATCTGGTCTCGCATCGCACGGTTGCTGAAACCGTCTCAGGGCGAGCGCCTGCGCGAGGATTTGACCGACGCGCTGATGGACGACACCGAAATCGGTGCGGCCTTTTCGCCCGAAGAACGGGCGATGCTGAACAATATCCTGCGTTTCCGGGAGGTTCGGGTCGAAGATATCATGATCCCGCGGGTGGATATCGACGGTCTCGATCAGAACATGACGATCGGCGATGCGCTGATCCTCTTTGAGGAAACCGGCCGTTCCCGCATGCCGATCTATGACGAGACGCTGGATAATCCGAAGGGCATGATCCATATCCGCGACCTGCTTGCCTATGTCGCCAAACAGGCCCGCAACAAGCGGCGGGCCGGGTCGCGCAGCGTTGCCTATACGGAAGTGAAGGTACCCCGTTCGCCACGGCCGAATTTCGATCTGGCGCGGGTCGATCTCGAACAGACCCTCGCCGATGCGGGACTGGTGCGTAAAATTCTGTTTGCGCCGCCCTCCATGCTGGCTTCGGATCTCTTGAAGACCATGCAGGCCCAGCGAACCCAGCTTGCGCTGGTGATCGACGAATATGGCGGCACCGACGGTCTCGTCAGCCACGAGGATATCGTCGAGATGGTCGTGGGCGATATCGATGACGAGCACGACAAGGATGAGGCGATGTTCTCGCGTCTTTCGGCCGACGTGCTCGTGGCGGATGCCCGCGCCGAACTTACGGAACTGGCCGAGGCAATCGGGCCTGAATTCGACGTTAGGGAACATCTGGAAGAAATCGATACCCTCGGCGGTCTGATCTTCTTCGCGCTCGGCCGCATTCCGGCCAAGGGTGAGGTGGTCAGAGCCGTGCCTGGTTTCGAATTCCAGATTCTCGATGCGGATACACGCCGCATCAAGGGTGTCCGCATCGTGCGTGATCACGGTTCGGAAGGGCAGGATGACCGTGCACCGGGTGATGCCGGCGCCAACGAGGTGATTGCGCTGCCGGCGCCGGATGTCCGCCTCATCGCGCACCAGCAGAATGCCGACTGAATGGGATCGACGGGGATAATACCCGTCGATTTGCTTCTTTGGCTGCGATCCTGCCGTTTGAATGCCGGGTCGGCCCATGAAAAGCACAGCCGGTCATCAGGGCTTTCTCCACTCCTGTGGACTGCGAATCTTTTTTCCTTTACGTCGGGTCTGAGAGAAAATTCCGTTGCGCGGCCTTGCCGTCCGCGGGCTTTTCCGGACGCGCATAAAACGGAGATGGCATGGAGCGTCTTGCAGGCAGGGTAATGCTGGCCGGTGGCAAAAGCCGCGCAGTCATGGCGATTGCCGCAGGCGCGGTCGGTGCGCTGGCTTTGCCTCCATTCGGCTTTTTCGCGGCCTTGTTTTTGTCTTTCACCCTGCTTGTCTGGCTGGTGGATGGCTGCACCGGCAAGCCGGGCGGCGGCATCTTCAGTCGCGTCATGCCCGCTTTCGGCATCGGCTGGTGTTTCGGGCTCGGTTATTTCGTGGCGGGCCTGTGGTGGCTGGGCAATGCCCTTTTGCTGGAGGCGGATGAATTCGCCTGGGCGCTGCCGCTCGCCATCCTTGGCCTGCCCGCTTTTCTGGCGCTGTTTTACGGTTTTGCCGTTGCTGCGGCCAATATCGTCTGGTCGGATGGTCTCGGCCGTATTGCGGCGCTTGCCGCCGCATTCGGCTTTTCGGAATGGCTGCGCAGCTTTCTCGCAACCGGCTTCCCCTGGAATGCCATCGGTTACGGCATCATGCCCATCCCGGTCATGATGCAGTCCGCGCATCTGCTCGGACTTTTCAGCGTGACCACGCTGGCCGTTTTCATCTTTGCCGCACCGGCCCTGATCGGCACGAAAAAAGGCATGTGGCCGGGCCTTGCCCTGGCGGGCCTGTTGCTGGCCGGCCATTTCGGTTACGGCCTCTACCGCCTTCAGACACCGGCGGAGACACCGGAAGATGCCCTGACGGTCAGGATCGTTCAGCCGTCGATCGACCAGTCGCGCAAAATGCTGAATTCCGACCGCGCCGAGATTTTCGGTGAGCATCTGCGCCTGACGGCCCTGCCGCCGGGTGAAGGGAAGAAGCGCCCGGACATCATTGTCTGGCCGGAAACATCCGTGCCTTTCATCCTGACGCAGAACCCCGACGCTCTGACGGAGATTGCAAAGACGCTGGAAGACGGACAGGTTCTGTTCACCGGCGCCGTCAGAATGGAAGATCAGGGGGCAGGCCGCCCGCCGCGTTATTACAATTCGGTCTATGCGATCGACAGCCAGGGCGAGATCATCGGCGCGACCGACAAGGTGCATCTGACCCCCTTTGGCGAATATGTCCCCTTTGAAGGCATCCTGCGGGAATTCGGCATCGACAATGTCATCGCCCTGCCGGGGGGCTTTTCCGCCGCTTCCTCGCGTACGCCGCTCACGCTTCCTTCGGGTAAGACCTTCTATCCTCTCATCTGTTACGAGATCATTTTCCCGGGTGAGATGACGCAGGGGCTCGCCGGCTCGGCCGCCATTCTGAATGTGACCAATGATGGCTGGTTCGGCGATACGCCCGGCCCTTATCAGCATTTTCTGCAGGCGAGAGTCCGGGCCGTTGAGACGGGCGTGCCGGTGATTCGGGGTGCCAATACCGGAATTTCCGCCGTCATAGACCCCTATGGCCGCATTATCGCCGGGCTCGATTACGGTCGGGTGGGAATTGTTGACGCCACTTTGAGTGGTGGGTCAAACGACGCATTTACCTACGACACACATCGGACGTATTTCTGGTTGATTTTTTCCATCATGCTGATCGTTGCGGTATTTCCTGCCTGGAGTTTTGCTCAGCGCCAGAATTGACCGGGAACTTCCGCAATTGCATAGTGAATACGTCAGTCGTAAAACAAGTTTAGACGCTGTCGAAATGCCGGCTCATTTCTTCGAATAGTAATGAAGCGAGATATCAACCCTTTCCGAGTGTCAGGACCGCATGATGACCGAGAATAAGAAAAAGCCTAATCCTATCGACATTCATGTCGGAAGCCGAATTCGTCTTCGCAGAACCATGCTGGGCATGAGCCAGGAAAAGCTGGGCGAAAGCCTTGGAATTACCTTTCAGCAAATCCAGAAATACGAAAAGGGCACGAACCGCGTCGGCGCCAGCCGCCTGCAGAATATTTCCGCGATCCTCAATGTCCCGGTGTCCTTTTTTTTCGAAGATGCTCCCGGCGACCAGGCGGGTGGCGCAAGCGGCATGGCGGAAGCCTCCAGCTCCAATTACGTGGTTGACTTCCTGTCCTCGGCCGAGGGCCTGCAGCTGAACCGCGCATTTGTGAAGATTGCCGATCCCAAGGTTCGCCGCCGTCTCGTTGATCTCGTCAAGGCGCTCGCCGCCGAGGGAGACGCGGAGTAAGCTTTGGTGAGCGATGCCCATAAATTTTCCGGCAAGGGCGCCGGACACTCAACGGTCCGCAAGGGCCGTTTTTTTGTGCCGGATTAGAAAGGAATTCTCACATAAAGATATATTTATGTGGTTGTGTCCTTGTCTTTCATGGCCGAAATGACTAACAAACTCGAAGACCGTTCTTTGAGGGGAATCCCGCATGCGTGCCAATTATCTGTTCACCAGCGAGTCCGTGGCCGAGGGTCATCCGGACAAGGTTTGTGATCGTATTTCCGATGAAATCGTGGACCTCATTTATCGTGAAGCGGCCAAGACGGGTGTAGACCCCTGGACCGTGCGCATTGCCTGCGAAACGCTTGCGACGACCAACCGCGTCATTATCGCCGGTGAGGTTCGGGTTCCCGATACGCTTCTGAAGAAGGACAAGGACGGCAAGGTCCTCAAGGATGCCGCTGGCCATCCGGTCATCAATCCCTCGAAGTTCAAGTCCGCCGCCCGTCGGGCGATCCGCGACATCGGCTACGAGCAGGATGGTTTCCACTGGAAGACCGCCAAGATCGACGTTCTCCTGCACCCGCAGTCCGCAGACATCGCGCAGGGCGTGGATAACGCCTCCGACAAGCAGGGCGACGAGGGCGCCGGCGACCAGGGCATCATGTTCGGTTACGCCTGCAAGGAAACGCCGGACCTCATGCCGGCTCCGATCTATTATTCCCACCGTATCCTGCAGCTGCTCGCCACCGCCCGTAAGAGCGGCGAAGGCGAAGCGGCGAAACTTGGCCCGGATGCCAAGAGCCAGGTGACGGTTCGTTATATCGACGGCAAGGCCGCCGAAGCCGTATCCATCGTTCTGTCTACCCAGCATCTCGATGCAAGCTGGGATTCGAAGAAGGTTCGCGCGGTTGTCGAGCCTTATATCCGCGAAGCTCTGGGTGACCTGAAGATCGCTGACGATTGCCAGTGGTATATCAACCCGACGGGCAAGTTCGTCATTGGCGGTCCCGATGGCGATGCCGGCCTGACCGGCCGCAAGATCATCGTCGACACCTATGGCGGTGCGGCTCCCCATGGCGGCGGCGCATTCTCCGGCAAGGACACGACGAAGGTTGACCGTTCCGCCGCCTATGCCGCCCGTTACCTTGCCAAGAACGTCGTGGCTGCCGGTTTTGCCGAACGTTGCACCATCCAGATTTCCTACGCGATCGGTATCGCCCAGCCGCTGTCGATCTATGTCGATCTGCATGGCACCGGCAAGGTCAACGAAGATCAGGTCGAAGGCGCGATCCGCAAGGTCATGGACCTTTCGCCCTCGGGTATCCGCCGTCACCTCGATCTCAACAAGCCGATCTACGCCAAGACCTCGTCTTATGGCCACTTCGGCCGCAAGGCCGGTCGTGACGGCTCCTTCTCCTGGGAGAAGCTCGATCTGGTGAAGCCGCTCAAGGAAGCTTTGAGCGCTTGAAGCATTCCCGGTAAAGAGCTGCATAGCGGTTTTACGTCCGGAAAATGCATGTACGGGATATCGCCCTTGTCATTCGACGGCGATTGAGAGATACCGTCTGCACTTTTTATAACCCGCACAGCGCCACATGTGGCTCTGTGCGGGTTAAAACCATTTGTTCTTGAGAGTATGAGATGACGGAAGAGCGGCGCTCGCGCGCAACGGAAGCGTTTTTTGGCAGGCGCAAGGGAAAGCCTCTTCGCAATCAGCAGATCGATACGATCGAGAACCTGCTGCCTTTGCTGAAAATCGATCTGGAAAGCGCGCCGCCGCGTAATCTTGCCGCTCTCTTTCCCGCGGATGTAAAATCGATCCGTCTTGAGATCGGTTTCGGTGGCGGCGAACATCTTGCCCATCGTGCTGTCGAAAACCCTGAAACGGGTTTCATCGGCGTCGAGCCCTTCGTCAATTCCATGGCCAAGCTGCTCGCGGCCGTGCGCGAAGGCGAGCTGATGAATATCCGCCTTTACGATGATGATGCGACGCAATTGCTGGACTGGCTGCCGGAAGGCTCGATCGATCATATCGACCTTCTCTATCCCGATCCATGGCCGAAGAAGAAGCACTGGAAGCGCCGTTTCGTTTCTGACGTCAATCTTGCCCGCTTCCACCGCGTTCTGAAACCCGGTGGCAAGTTCTGCTTCGCGTCGGATATCGATACTTACGTCAACTGGACGCTGCAGCATTGCGCCCGGCATGGCGGCTTCGAGTGGACGGCGACAAGCGCTGACGACTGGCGCACGCCCTATGCCAACTGGCCGGGCACGCGTTACGAGAACAAGGCGAAAAAAGAAGGCCGCAGCTCGGCCTATCTCACCTTCATCCGCAGTTGATAGTCACAGGCGGCGCGAATATCAGATATTCGCGTCCACTTCCGCGGCAAGCGGAATGGAGGGCTGGGCACCCGCGCGGGTGCAGGCGAGCGAGCCGGCAACGGCAGCGCGCTTCAGCGCCTTTTCGAAATCCATTCCCTGATCGAGGCTGGCGGCAAGATAACCGCAGAAGGTATCGCCTGCGCCAACCGTATCGACCGGCTCGATCTTGAGGCCAGACGCCTTGTAGACCTTGCCGTCGCGCATGGCGATCACGCCGTCCGCACCAAGCGTGACAATCAATGTCTGGCCGGTCCTGTCATGCAGGGCCTTGAGTTCGGTTTCCCGTTCGGAAGCGGAAAGTCCGTTCTTGCCGATCAACAGTTCGAACTCGGTTTCGTTGGCGATGACGATATCGGCAAGGCCGGCAAGGCGCGGCCCGTCGCCGGTCAGCGGCGCAGTATTGATGACGGTGGTGATGCGTTTCGCCTTCGCTGTCGTCAGCGCCGCTTCGATGGCGGGCGCCGGTATCTCGAACTGCAGTATCAAAATGTCGCCTGCCGACATTTCCGCCACGGCCTTTGCGGCGTCGGATGCGGAGACTTCGCCATTGGCGGCGGGAATGACCGAGATCATGTTTTCCCCGCCTTCACCGATAAGGATCACCGCCGTTCCCGTCGGGCCGGGCGCTGTTTTGACCAATGAGAGATCGGTGCCGGCGTCGCGCAGCAACGTCAATGCCGGTGCGGCAAAGGTGTCGTCACCCGCAGCCCCCGCCATCTTGACCGTGGCGCCAGCGCGCCGTGCGGCCAGTGCCTGGTTGGCTCCCTTGCCGCCTGCGGCCGTGGAGAAGGTCTCTCCCGTCACGGTTTCACCGGGCTTGGGCAGGCGTTTGGCGGTGGCGACGAGATCCATGTTGATGGAGCCGAAAACAGTAATCATGGCGGGCATGTCCGTATAAAATTCAAGCAAGGCGGCGACTTTGCCCGAGGCGATCACTCGTCGTCAACCACCCGCAACTTGGCCGTTCCCGCCCTGTTCTCCGCAAAGCGTCGCGTTTGCTCGATTTCCCCAGGTGCGCTCTCCTTTTCGCTTGGCGAAAAATCGAGGCCCTCGATCTTTTGGCCGCGCGCCAGCACCTTGTCGGAGGAAATCAGCATCATGTCGATGTCCTTCTGCGCCAGCCCGAAATGGGCCTGCAGCTTGCGCGTCCGGTCGTCCAGCCGCCGCACATCGTCCATAAGCAGGGCGACTTCGCCCTGAATGAGATGCGCCTGCTCGCGCATGCGCTGATCCTTGAGTACGGACTGGATAACCTGCACCGACAGCATCAGCAGCGATGGTGAAACGATGACCACGCGGGCGCGGTGGGCGCGTTGCACGAGATATTCGAAATGCTGGTGAATATCGGCGAAGATCGATTCGGACGGCACGAAGATGAAGGCCGTATCCTGTGTCTCGCCGCGAATGAGGTATTTCTCGGCCACGTCGCGAATATGCACTTCCATATCGCGACGAAACTGCTGCACGGCGGCGCGTTTGGTTTCCGGTGTCTCGTCCGCCTTGATGGCGTTCCAGGCCTCCAGCGGAAACTTGGCGTCGATGACGAGTGGCGGCGCATTGTTCGGCATCTTGATGGTGCAGTCCGGCCGGTAGCCGTTCGAAAGCGTTGGCTGAAGCTGGAAGGCGCCGGCGGGAAGGGCGTCGGCAATCAGTGTCTCCATGCGCGCCTGTCCGAAAGCACCGCGCGTCTGCTTGTTGGACAGGATCGCCTGCAGCCCGACCACATCCTTCGCCAGATCCTGAATATTGCCCTGTGCCGCATCGATGACGGCAAGACGCTCCTGCAGGCGGCTCAGATTTTCATGCGTCGACCGGGTCTGTTCCGTCAGGGTTTCGCCAAGGCGCTGCGACATGCCGTCGAGGCGCTGGTTGAGCGTCTGGCTCATCTCGGTCTGGCGCGTGCCGAGCGTTTCCGCCATGGCCGCGATCCGGCCATGCAGTTCGGACTGTGTTTTCAGGAGATCGGAGATTTCGCCATCGGCACCCGCTTTTTTCGTGCGGTTCGTCGTAACCAGCCAGATCGTTGCCAGACCGAAAACCAGAGCCGCGAGCAGCGCGCCGAAACTGATATCGACGGAACCGGCACGCAGGGCTGGATCGAGGAGAACGGAGAAATCTATGCTCATGATTAAATCTAGCAGGTTTCTTGTGATTCGGAAGATCAAAACAAGAACATTCCTGCGGCGGAAATGAGTCGGGCAAGGCGGATGCCGCAGGCCGTTTTCACCCTCGTGTTTTTTATTTCCTCGGCGCGAGAGATACGTTATGGGAAGCCATGACTATCAAACCGCTTATCATTTTGCCCGATCCCGTGCTGCGCCAGCAATCGAAGCCCATCGAACAGGTGGATGCCGAAGTGCTGCGCCTTGCCGACGACATGCTGGAAACCATGTATGATGCGCCGGGCATCGGCCTCGCCGCCATTCAGATCGGCGTGGCGCGCCGTATGCTGGTGATCGACGTTGCGCGTGAAGGCGAGGAAAAGACCCCGATCGTCTTCATCAATCCGGAAATCCTCAAGGTCTCGGACGATGTCTCGACCTATGAGGAAGGCTGCCTCTCCATCCCCGATTATTACGCCGAGGTGGAGCGTCCCGCGTCGCTCACGGTGCAATATGTCGGCCGCGACGGCAAGCAGCAGACGGTCGAGGCGGACGGGCTTCTCGCCACCTGCCTGCAGCACGAGATCGATCATCTGAACGGCGTTCTCTTCATCGACCATATTTCGCGGCTCAAGCGCGACATGGTCATCAAGAAATTCACGAAAGCGGCCCGCGCAAAGATCTGATCCCTCCCCTCTGGGGGCCGGAACGGAAGACAGGGCAGGGGGCGACGATGGCTCTTCGCATCATTTTTATGGGCACGCCGGATTTTTCCGTTCCCACTCTGCGTGCATTGGTGGAGGCGGGCCACGAGGTCGTGGCCGTTTATACCCAGCCGCCGCGTCCCGGCGGTCGCCGTGGTCTCGATCTGCAAAAGTCTCCGGTGCATCAGGCGGCCGAATTGCTGGGGCTTCCCGTGCTGACGCCCGTGAACTTCAAATCTGAGGAAGATCGCCAGCGGTTCCGCGAATTTGATGCGGATGTGGCGGTTGTCGTCGCCTACGGGCTGTTGCTGCCGGAAGCGATCCTCTCCGGCACGCGCCTCGGCTGTTATAACGGCCATGCCTCGCTGCTGCCACGCTGGCGCGGTGCGGCCCCCATCCAGCGGGCGATCATGGCCGGTGATGCCGAGACCGGTATGATGGTCATGAAAATGGAAAAGGGGCTGGATACCGGCCCTGTCGCGCTAACCGCAAAGGTCGCGATCGACGAAAATATGACGGCTGGCGAATTGCACGACGGCCTGATGCTGGCAGGCGCGCGATTGATGCGGCAGGCGATGGACAAGCTGGAAGCCGGCGACCTGCCTCTCGTCACGCAGGCGGAAGAGGGCGTTGTTTACGCCGCGAAGATCGACAAGGGCGAGACCCGCATCGATTTTTCCCGTCCCGCGCAGGATGTGCACAACCATATTCGCGGCCTGTCGCCTTTCCCAGGCGCATGGCTGGAAATGGAAATCGGCGGCAAGGCGGAGCGGGTGAAAGTTCTCGCCTCCGAACTGGCAAGCGGCATGGGGGAAGCGGGTGCGGTGCTTGATGACGCCCTGACGATCGCCTGCGGCAGCGATGCCGTGCGGCTTACCCGTCTGCAGAAGGCGGGCGGCAAACCGATGTCTGCTGCCGATTTCGTGCGTGGCACGCCGGTCCCTGCCACAACGAGGCTCGGCTGATGCCACGCTTCCGCATGACCGTCGAATATGACGGCACGCCTTACTTCGGCTGGCAGAGACAGGATAATGGCCCCTCGGTTCAGGGTGCGCTGGAGGCTGCGGTCCGGTCACTGACCGGGGAGAGCGTCTCCATTCGCGGTGCGGGCCGCACCGATTCCGGCGTGCATGCCGTGGGGCAGGTCATTCATGTCGATCTTTCCCGCGACTGGGAACCCTACAAGCTTCGCAATGCCGTGAACGCGCATCTGGCCATGGCGAAAGAGGCTGTCTCTGTTCTGGATGCGGCGGCGGTGACGGAGGATTTCGACGCCCGCTTTTCCGCCATCCGCCGTCACTATCTCTACCGCATCATTTGCCGTAAGGCCCGGCTGGCGCTGGAACGCAAGCGGGCATGGTGGGTGTCGAAGGACATGGACCATGAGCTTATGCATGCCGCCGCGCAGATGCTCGTCGGTCGGCATGATTTCACCACCTTTCGCTCGGTCCATTGCCAGGCAAACAGCCCGATCCGGACGCTCGACCGGCTGGATGTGACGCGCAACGGGGACCTCATCGAAATCCGTGCGACGGCGCAGAGCTTTCTGCACAACCAGATACGCTCCTTCGCCGGTACGCTGAAACTCGCAGGCGAAGGGACAATGACGCCGGAGGATGTGCGAGCCGCGCTGGAAGCGCGGGACCGCAAGGCCTGCGGCCCCGTCGCACCGCCGGATGGCCTTTATTTCATGCAGGTCGATTATCCAGACGTAATCGAGCCTCGACGCCCGCGCATGGAGATGAGCAATGACGGTGACGATCTATCATAATCCCGCCTGCGGAACCTCGCGCAACACGCTTGCGATGATCAGGGCCTCCGGCGTCGAACCGGTGGTGATAGAATATCTGAAAACACCGCCTGCGCGAGACGAGATACGCGATCTTGCCGTGCGCATCGGGGTTCCGCTGAGGGCCCTGCTGCGCGAAAAGGGAACGCCCTATGCGGCGTTGGGGCTGCAGGATGAAACCGTAACGGATGATGCGTTGCTTGACGCCATAGAAGCCCACCCGGTCCTGCTCAACCGCCCGATCGTGGTAACGCCCAGGGGTGTGCGGCTTTGCCGGCCCTCGGAGGTGGTGCTGGAAATTCTGCCGAACCCGGATATCGGGGAATTCGTGAAAGAAGACGGCGAGATCGTCCGCTCCGGCCGCTGAAGCTCTCGGCAAAGGTCAGGTGGGATAAACGCCGAGAAAGCGCTGCAGCGCCTCCGACAGAAGCATGCCCGGCACCAGCAGCGTCATGACGATGGCGGAGACGAGCAGCGACTGGTCACGGATGAAAAACCGTACGATCCGCGAAAAGGCGAAGACCAGCGACAGAAGCAGCGCCAGCCACAGAATGGCGATCAGCCCCTGCAGGGGCGGCAGGAAGAATGCGATCAGGATCAGAACCGCATAGGCATAGGAAAACGGCAGCGACAGCCAGTTCATGGTGGTGACGAGCGGTGCGAATTTCTCCCGTGCGCCGAAGGCGTATAACAGCATGCCGATCAGCAGCAGCGGCACGATCCAGCAGATGGCCTCGACCATCGCCAGACGGAAAAAGAAGATCAGCCCGGTTCCGGTGCCCGGTGGACATCCGGCGAGGAAGGCCGCGCGCAGCCACAGCCAGGAAACCAGCATGGCGGGCAGGCACCACAGGGCGGAATAGAAGGATCGTGCCATGCCACGCTCGGTCAGATCGAGATAACGCGCGCCGGTATGGTCGCCGAGCAGCAGAAGCCACAGACCTTTCAGATAGAGCCTTACTTCACTTGCCGTCGGCATGGGCGAACCATCGTTCGATAAAGGTTTCGTAGATGCGCGTCAGTGTCTCGAGATCGGCAACCGCCACACGCTCATCGACCATATGCATCGTTTGTCCGACGAGACCGAATTCCACCACCGGGCAATAATCCTTGATGAAGCGGGCATCCGAGGTGCCGCCGGTGGTCGACAGTTTCGGCTCCTTGCCGGTAACGGCCTCAACCGCGCCGGAAAGCGAGGAGATGAGCGAATTGTTCCGCGTCAAAAAGACATGCGCCGGGCGGTCTGCCCAGACGATCTCGTATTTGACCGGGCTGCGTTCGGGACGAAGCTCGCCATTGGCCGCGGCTGCATCGAGACGGCGGATGATTTCCGCTCGCAGGCTTTCGGCTGTCCATGTGTCGTTGAAACGAATGTTGAAGGCCGCCGTCGCCCGCGCGGGGATGACATTGGTCGCGGCATTGCCGGTGTCGAAGGTCGTTACTTCCAGATTGGATGGCTGGAAGTTATCCGTGCCGTGATCGAAGGGCGGATGCATCAGCGCCTGGGTCAGCTGCAGCAGCCCGCGAATGGGGTTGTCGGCGAGATGCGGATAGGCGGCATGGCCCTGAACGCCATGGACCGTGATCCGCCCGGAAAGCGATCCGCGGCGGCCGATCTTGATCATGTCGCCCAGCTGGTCGGGATTGGTCGGCTCCCCCACGACGCAGGCGTCCCATGTCTCGCCTTTGGCAGCCGCCCATTCCAGCAGCTTGGAGGTGCCGTTGATCGAAGGACCTTCCTCGTCGCCGGTAATCAGGAAAGAAATGGAGCCCTGCGGTTTGCCGTGTTTTTCGACATGGCGGGCAATGGCCGCAACGAAACAGGCGATACCGCCCTTCATGTCCACCGCGCCGCGGCCGTACATTTCCCCGCCGGCAATCTCTGCCGAGAAGGGTGGATGGCTCCATGCGGCCTCGTCACCCACGGGGACGACATCCGTATGGCCCGCAAACATCAGATGCGGACCCTCGGAGCCGAGCCGGGCATAGAGGTTTTCCACGTCAGGCGTTCCCGCCTCGCTTGCAATCATCCTTTCAACCGCAAAGCCGAGCGGCGAAAGCAGGGTGTCGAGCAGGGAAAGCGCGCCGCCTTCCGCAGGCGTCACCGACGGGCAACGGATGAGGGCGGCGAGATTGGCAACGGGATCGGTCGTGGTCATGGTATCAGCTTTTATCAGTCGCGCAGAAGCTCGTTGATGCCGGTCTTGGAGCGGGTCTTTTCATCGACGCGCTTGACGATCACGGCGCAATAGAGGCTCGGACCCGGCTCGCCGTTCGGGAAAGGCTTGCCCGGCATGGTGCCGGCAACGACGACGGAATAGGGCGGAACTTCGCCATAGGTGATTTCGCCGGTGGCGCGATCAACGATCTTGGTCGACTTGCCGATGAACACGCCCATGCCGAGAACCGCGCCTTCGCGCACGATGCAGCCTTCAACGACTTCCGAACGGGCGCCGATGAAGCAATTATCCTCAATGATGGTCGGGCCGGCCTGCAGCGGCTCCAGAACGCCGCCGATGCCGACGCCGCCGGAGAGATGCACGTTCTTGCCGATCTGCGCGCAGGAGCCAACGGTTGCCCAGGTATCGACCATCGTGCCTTCATCGACGTAAGCACCGAGGTTGACGAAAGACGGCATCAGCACCACGTTCTTGGCCACGTAAGCCGAGCGGCGCACGACGGCATTCGGCACGGCGCGGAAACCGGCGGCACGGAACTGGTTTTCACCCCAGTTTTCGAACTTCGACGGCACCTTGTCCCACCAGGTGGATTCACCCGGTCCGCCGGTGACGATTTCCATGTCGTTGAGGCGGAAGGAAAGAAGCACGGCCTTTTTCAGCCACTGGTTTACCTTCCAGCTTCCGTCGGCCTGCTTTTCCGCCACGCGCGCCTTGCCGCTATCGAGAAGTTGAAGAGATGTGTTCACCGCATCGCGAACCTCGCCCTTCGTCGATACATTCACGCCATCGCGGTTGTCAAAGGCGGTTTCGATGATGGTTTCGAGGGAAGTGAGATCCGTAAGGCTCATGGAAAATTCCTTAAAGTCGCGTGTGGTCATGGTCACGGAAGGTCCCGCGCCGCTGGAAGGCTTTGGCCATTTGATCTAAGGGAGTGTTGGAAAGGCGTCAATGTGATTTGGGTGATTTGGCGCGCCAGACGAAAGGCATGGAAATGACACGACTGAAAAACGGCAAATTGCGGCGCAAGGACGGGGTATGGGACCCTTTGAAGCGCAGCTCTGCGGACAAGCAGCAGGCCGAGGTCGTTCCGAAAACACCGCAATCGGATTCCCCGTCCTACCGGCTTGCCTATGCGGATATGGATTTTCTTTGCCGTGAGGAACTGCGCCCCGTCAGGCTGCAGCTGGAACTTCTGAAAACGGAAATGGCGCTTACCGAGCGCGGTATCAAATCCACCGTCGTCATGTTCGGCGGTGCGCGTATTCCCGAACCCGGCGGCGAAGCCTGGGCGGCCCGCAACGAGACGCAGAAGCGCAATCTGGAGCAGTCCTCCGTCTATTATGACGAGGCACGCAAATTTGCCCGCCTTTGTACCGATTATGCCGCGAAGTCCGATCACCTCGAATATGTCGTGGTCACCGGTGGTGGTCCCGGTGTCATGGAGGCGGGCAATCGAGGTGCTGCCGATGTCGGAGGCCCGTCGATCGGCCTCAACATCGTTCTACCGCATGAGCAGGCGCCGAATGCCTATGTCACGCCTGAGCTCAGCTTCAACTTCCACTACTTCGCCATTCGCAAGATGCATTTCCTGATGCGCGCGAAGGCCGTGGTGATCTTCCCCGGCGGCTTCGGTACGCTCGATGAGCTTTTCGAGACGCTGACGCTTATCCAGACCAAGCGCATGGCGCCCATTCCGCTCATTCTGTTCGGCGAGAAATTCTGGCGCTCGGTCGTCAATTTCGAATTCCTGGCGGATTTCGGCACGATCGCCCCGGAAGATATGGATCTGCTGCACTTTGCCGAAACGGCAGATGATGCATGGAAAATCATCTCGGCCTATTACGAACACTGATTTCTGCTTGGCGCGACGAAGTAATTTTAGGGCTTAATTAGCAAACATACTCTAATTTTGCCTCGTCGCGCTGCAGCGCACTGTCCATGCGGACGGGCCTCCATGACGGAGATTTATCATCCGTTGACGTCAGCCTACCGGCAGACGATTTGATCGAGGCCAAAATGTTCAATCTCAAAGTGAAGTCGCTTGCGACCAAGCTTATCCTCGTTACCGGCTGTGCCATCACCACGGTCCTTGTCGCATCCAATTCCTTCCTCATTTCCCAGACCAGCGAGCGCGTCCACGCGCTGACCATGGATCAGGCCAATACCGAGGCGCGCGCCATCGCCAACGTCATCGCCGCCGATGTGGGTGAGCTTGGCAGCGCCGCGCGTTCCATGGCCGGTGTCATCGGCCGCGCGCATCAGGCCAAATCGATGGATCGCCCCGGCATCGTCAACATCCTCAAGGCCAATGTCGAGCAGAATGCTTTCGCTTTCGGAAGCTGGTTCTGCGAACAGCTGGGCCTTTTCGACGGCCAGACGACAGAGATTGCCAACAGGATGGATCTCGGCACCAATGCCACAGGCGCATTCGCTCCCTATTGGTCGAAGACGCAGAAGGGCGACATCCAGTTCTCGACTTTCGATAACGACTACGCCGCCGAATGGTACGCGCTTGCCGCCAAGACGGGCAAGGGCGCCATCACCCAGCCCTATCTCGCACAGGGCACGGAAGTGCCCACCACCATGACTTCGCTTGCCTATCCCGTCATGTCGGACGGCAAGATGATCGGTGTGGCGGGGGTCGATATTTCGCTCGCCTCGCTGTCGCAGAAGCTGCAGGCGCTGCATCCTTTCGAGACCGGTCGCGTCACGCTTGTTTCACAGGGCGGCCAGTGGCTGGTGCCGCCGACGCCCGAGCAGAACATGAAGGCCTATGACGGAGATGGCGCAGACACCGTTCAGGCTGCGCTCGCTTCAGGCAAGCAGGGGCTGATCGAAAATCTCGGCCTTGATACCGACGCGCCCTATAACCGTCTCGTCTACCCGTTCCCGGTTCCCGGCCTCAACGCCACCTGGGTCGTACTGGTGGATATTCCGCATCAGGCGCTGAACGCGCCGGTGGAAGAGCAGACCTATATGATGATCATCGGTGCGATCGTCATTCTCGCCGCCGTCATCACCGCGCTTTATTTCGCCGTGCGCCACTTCGTCGGCAACCCGCTCGCCTCGCTGGTTGCGGATGTCCGCACGCTGAGCGATGGCCGCTACGACGTGCCGGTATCCGGACAGGAGCGCCGGGATGAAACCGGGGCGGTGGCGACCGCCCTGGAAGGCTTCCGCGCAAAGCTTGCCGGCATTCGTGAAATGGAGGCGGACGCTGCCGCCCAGCGCGACAATGCGGAAGCGGCGCGTCAGCGGTCGGAATCCGAGCGCAGTGAAAACAGCCGCATGCAGCAGCACATCGTCAGCGTGCTCGGCTCAGGCCTCAATGCGCTTTCGCAGGGAAATCTGACCTACCGGATCGAGGACGAGTTCCCCGGCGAATATGCCAAGCTGCGCGATGACTTCAACTCGGCGCTCGCCAGCCTCGAGGAAACGGTTTCCACGGTCAATGCGACGGTCGTCAGCATCGGCAACGGCACAGGTGAGATCACCCGCGCCGCCAGCGATCTTTCGCATCGCACCGAACAGCAGGCCGCAAGCCTGGAAGAAACCGCAGCTGCTCTCAACCAGCTGACCGCGCAGGTCAATTCCAGCGCGGAAAACGCCGCGCAGGCCGCCGGTGCCGTCAGCCATGCCTGCGATGATGCGGGCACCTCGGGCGAGGTGGTGCAGCAGGCGGTCAACTCCATGCAGGGCATTGCGCAATCCTCGGCGGAAATTTCCCGCATCATCGGTGTGATCGACGAGATCGCCTTCCAGACCAATCTTCTGGCGCTGAATGCCGGTGTTGAAGCGGCCCGCGCGGGTGATGCCGGCAAGGGCTTTGCAGTCGTTGCGCAGGAGGTCCGCGAACTGGCGCAACGGTCCGCAACCGCCGCCAAGGAAATCAAGGGACTGATCAACACCTCGGCCATGCAGGTGGGCGAGGGCGTCCAGCTGGTCGGCAAGGCCGGAGAGACGATGAAGAACATCGCCGACCAGGTTTTGCAGATCAACCAGCTGATACGGCAGATTTCCGCTTCCGCGAGCGAACAGGCGGTGGGTCTCAAGGAAATCAATTCCGCGGTTACCCAGATGGATCAGGTCACCCAGCAGAATGCGGCGATGGTGGAGGAGACCACGGCGGCCAGCGTGACGCTGAACGGCGAGGCCGAAACGCTGAAATCGCTCGTGGCCGGTTTCGCCGTGTCCGGTGGTCAACCCAGCCAGCAATTGCGCGCCGCGGCGGCTGCCATGCGGGCACCCTCTGCTCCGGCCGCAGCACCGGCCCGCTCTACGGCATCGCGTCCCCGCCCAAGAACCAGCGGTGCAAACGCACTGGCGCAGGATGACTGGACGGAATTCTGACGGGTTTTCCTGCTTCAAATAAAAAGGGCCGCTGGCGATACCAGCGGCCCTTTTTTCATACCCGCGTTCCGGTCAGAGCCGGGCAAAACGTTCCGTCAGCAATTCGAAGAAACCGTCCGCATCCACGTTGCGCATCACGCGGGCATTGGCGGGGCGTTCGGTCACGCGCCACCAGTCCACCACCGTCATGCCCATGGTCAGTTCGGACGTGGCCTCGATTTCGACGTTACACTCGCGACCCTGAAACAGCTCGGGTTTGATGAGATAGGCGATGACGCTCGGATCATGCAGCGGGCCGCCGTCAGAGCCGTATTTCTCGATGTCGAAACGTTCAAAGAATTCCAGCATTTCCGCCATGGCGATGGCCGGGCGTGTGCCGATGTCGCGAATGCGGCTGACCCGCGCCTTGGTGGTCAGAAGCTTGTGGGTGACGTCGAGTGGCATCATCACGATCGGCATGCCGGAACGGAAGACGATATCGGCGGCCTGCGGATCGACATAGACGTTGAATTCCGCCGCCGGCGTGATGTTGCCGCCCTCGAAGAAGCCGCCACCCATCATCACCAGTTCCTTGACACGGTCGGCGATCTCCGGCGCTTTCAGGAGCGCCAGCGCCACATTGGTCAGCGCGCCGAGCGTGCAGAGCGTCACCGTGCCGGCGGGCTCGCGCATCAGCGTTTCAATGATGAAATCGACCGCATGCTGCTTTTGCGCCTCCATGGTCGGTTCATCGAGAACAGGGCCGTCGAGGCCGGTGCTGCCGTGAACATGCTCGGCGGTGATGGGCTTGCGCACCAGCGGCTTCTCGGCGCCCTCATAGACGGGAATATCGGTGCGGCCGCACAATTCGCAGATGATGCGGATGTTGCGGCTGGTCAGTTTCAGCGGGACGTTGCCGGCGACGGCACACAATCCGAGAATGTCGATTTCGTCAGGGCTTGCGAAAGCAAGCATAATTGCCGCCGCGTCGTCCTGGCCAGGATCGGTGTCGATGATGATTTTTCTGGGTTCTGCCATGTCTTGCCCGCCGTTGAGATGAGCGCTTTTTTCGAGCGGCGGGTGCTCACTTGTCAAGCCTCATTCCTCGGTGCCGCCTTCGCGCCGGTGTTCCGCCTTGCGCATCGCCGCTTGGCTTCCCATATTGCTTGAGCCGGTGCGATTGACCGGCAGGGTTGCCGGAAGCGGGACCGCGAAACGTCGCTTGGTTGCAAGGACAGAAAAGATATGAGTCGCATGACGCCATTCACCCACCCGCTTTTGCTGGGTTTTGATGCCATGGAAAAAACGCTGGAGCGCATGGCGAAGGCCAATGACGGCTATCCCCCCTATAACATCGAACGGCTGCCCGGGGTCGAAGACGTGCCGGAGCGCCTGCGCATCACCATCGCTGTTGCCGGGTTTTCACAGGACGATCTGGATGTGACGACGGCCGACAACCAGCTTGTCATTCGCGGTCGCCAGCAGGAACAGGAAAGGCGGGATTTCCTCTATAGGGGCATTGCGGCGCGCCAGTTCCAGCGGGTCTTCGTGCTTGCCGATGGCATGCAGGTCAGGGAAGCGCGCATGCGCAACGGCCTTCTTTCCATCGATCTGGTGCGGCCTGAAATTTCGAACGTGGTAAAGAAAATTAATATTTCCGTCTCAGAGTAGAACGTGAACGCCGGAATCGGACATGAATCGCTCGGCGTGAAAAAGGAGGCTGAAATATGCTTTTAAAAGAAGCGCATGCGCGTCTCACCCGGTCCCAGCTCGCCCATATCGGCGAGGGAGAAGTGGGATATATCCGCAAGATCCGTGCGGAAGACGTAAGCCGCTGTTTCCCGGAAGCGCCTGATCTCGATCCGCAACTGGATCTGTGGGCACTGTTTGGTGCGGATGGTACGCCGATCCTCCTGACGGACAACCGTTCAAGTACGTTTTTCAAGGCTGCCGAAGACGATCTCAAGACCGTCAGCCTGCATTGAATAAAAAAGCCCGCTTTTGAGCGGGCTTTTTCCTTGATGCATCAAAGGAACGGGCGGTCCGGCATGTCGTCGATCGAGATGACGCCGTCCTTGTTCTTGTCCAGCCGCTCGAACATTTTTTCGCCGGCTGCGGTGAACTCGGCCTTGCTGACCTGACCGTTCTCGTCGGTATCGGCCCAGCGCATCATCCCCAGGCCCGCGCCCTTGCCGCCATGCTTGCCCCAGCCCTGATGACCGGAACGGCCGCCATGTTCGCGTTCGGCGCGCTTGCCTTCGGGGCCTTTACCGTCTTCGGCTTTGGCATCCTGACGCTCGGGACGCGGATTGGCGGCGCGGAAGGCCTCCATCTTGGCCTGGCGATATTCACGCATTTCCTTCGGCGTGATCGAACCGTCCTTGTCCTTGTCGATCTCGGCGAAAAGCGCATCCTGCCGTGCCGCGAATTCTTCCTTTGAAATCTTGCCGTCCTTGTTGGTATCGGCAACCTTCAGAAGGTGAACGAAAGCGGCTTCCTGGCGGATCGGCATGCGATCCTTATGGCCTTTGCCGGGTGCGGCGAAGCTCGCCGTCGCGGCCGTGCTGAGCACAAGGGCTGCGCCAAGAGCAGAGAGGGCGATTTTTCGTGTGGTCATCGTCATTACCTTTCTTTGGTGTCCCTGAAGAAAAGATAGTGACCTCCACCCGGCCTCACCACTTAAACATCCGTAAGGTGGATGAAGCTTCGGTAATGTTCGCTGCCCTGTTTTTCAAAAATGCCGGTCAGCCGGCGATGGTTCTCGCCAGGAAGCCGGTCAGATCGTCGGTGATGTAGTCGATATGCGCATCCGTCTCGACGGGAATTTCCCAGCGTTCCATGATGACACCCTCGAGGTTCGAAGGCACGAGCAGCACAGTCTTCATGCCGAGCGCCTTGGGAGCCGCGAGATTGCGCGGCAGATCCTCGAACATGGCGGCTTTTTTCGTATCGAGTTTCGCAAGTGCCGCGAACTTCTCATAGGTCGCGCTGGCCGGCTTCGGCAGATAGTCTGCGGCGACGATATCGAAAATATCCTCGAAATGATCGAGAATGCCGAGAGCGCCGGCAGCCGCCTGCGCATGTTTCACGCTGCCATTGGTCAGGATGAACTTGCGGCCTGGCAGTGCCTTGATCGCCGCGCCAAGTTCCGGATGGGGTTTCAGCGCCGAATAATCGATGGCGTGGGCACGTTCCAGAAACTCGTCGGGGCTGATGCCGTAATTGATCATCAGGCCCTGAAGCGTGGTGCCGTGGTCGTGATAATAGCGTTTCTGCAGCTTCCGCGCCTCGTCGGGATCGAGTTTCAGAAGCTCCGCCACATACGCCGTCATGTTGCGGTCGATCTGGGAAAACAGATTGACGTGATGCGGATAGAGCGTGTTGTCGAGATCGAAGACCCATTCGCTCACATGGGCGAAATCGGCGGCATCGGGCAGGTTTTTCGGCTTTGTGTCCATGGGCTGCTTTATGCCCCTTTCGAACGGCGAAGAAAATCGAAAAGACGACGATTGCTGAGAAAATCGGGCTTGGCTGTGGCCTGCGGCGCATGATACCGCGAGGATCATGGAACTTTGGATAGGCATCACTTTCGCAAGCGCGTTCCTGCAGAACCTGCGCTCGACCCTGCAAAAACACCTCAAGGGCATGATGGGCACGACGGGCGCAACCTTCGTGCGCTTCGTGTTCGGAATGCCTTTCGCTCTCGCCTATCTCGCCCTTCTGCATTTCGGGCTCGGCCGGCCGCTGCCGGTGCCGAACATGTCTTTTGCCGTATGGGCGACGGTCGGGGCCATGGCGCAGATTGCCGCCACCTTCCTCCTGGTCCACCTGTTTTCCTTCCGCAACTTCGCGGTCGGCACGGCCTATTCCCGCACCGAACCCGCGCAGGCGGCGCTGTTTGCGCTCATTTTCATCGGTGAAAGCGTCAATGGCGGCACATTGGCGGCCATAGCGGTTTCAGTCGCCGGCGTCATGCTGATTTCGGTGGCGCGCACGGAAGTGACGCCTGCCTCCATTCTCACTTCCATCTTCAGCCGGACAGCCGGTATCGGCCTCGCCTCTGGTGCCTTCTTCGGCCTGTCGTCGGTTGCCTATCGGTCGGCGTCGCTGGCGCTCGCGCCGAGCCTTCCCACCCCGGATGCGGTGATGCAGGCGGGCTTCACGCTCGTCGTCGTCATCGTGATGCAGACCGTCTCGATGTTCCTGTGGATCGTCTGGCGGGAGAGGGAGGAATTGCAGCGCATCGCAAAGGCGTGGAAACCGTCGCTTGCGGTCGGTTTCGTGGGGGCCACGGCGTCATTCGGCTGGTTCACGGCGATGACCCTGCAGCAGGCCGCCGTGGTGAAGGCACTGGCGCAGGTGGAAATGCTCTTCGCCTTCGCCTCGACCGTGCTGTTCTTCAAGGAAAAGATCAACCGGCTCGAGCTTTCCGGGTGCCTGCTGATCGTCGTGGGTGTACTGTCGCTGCTGGCATTCGGCTGAATGCCTGTTGTGGCGGACGGGCCTGCCGTCCGCCACGGAACAAATCAGGGCACGATCAGCGTGCCGGCGCCTTCCGTGAAGATTTCCAGAAGCACCGAATGCGGCGTCTTGCCGTTGAGGATCACCACGCCCTGCACGCCGGCCTTGATGGCCTCGATGCAGGTCTCGACCTTCGGGATCATGCCGCCGGAAATCGTGCCGTCCTTGATAAGGGCGCGCGCCTGCGAGACCGTCAGTTCCTTGATGAGTTCCTTGTTGCGGTCAAGAACGCCCGGCACGTCGGTCAGGAACAGCAGGCGCGTGGCGTTCAGCGCGCCGGCGATCGCGCCGGCAAAGGTATCGGCGTTGATGTTGTAGGTGGCGCCATCGCGGCCGGGAGCGACGGGGGCGATGACCGGGATCATCTCGGACTTGGCGAGCAGGTCGAGCAATGTGCGGTCGACTTCCACCACCTCACCGACGAAACCGAGATCGAGAACGCGCTCGATATTGCTGTCGGGATCGATGACGGTCTTTTTCGCCTTTTCGGCGAAGACCATGTTGCCGTCCTTGCCGCAAAGGCCGATCGCCCATTCGCCCGTCTGGTTGATGAGCGCGACGATTTCCTTGTTGATCGAACCGGCCAGAACCATTTCGACGATCTCGACCGTCTTGGCGTCGGTGACGCGAAGGCCGCCTTCGAATTTCGATTCGATGCCCATCTTGGTCAGCATCGCGCCGATCTGCGGGCCGCCGCCATGCACGACGATGGGGTTGATGCCGGACTGCTTCAACAGGGCGATATCTTCCGCGAAAGCCTTGCCGAGTGTCGAATCCCCCATGGCGTGACCACCATATTTTACCACGATGGTCTTGTTCTCGTATTTCTGCATGAAGGGCAGAGCCTGTGCGAGCAGCCGCGCCTGAGTTTCGCTTTCGGAAGCAGTCATGGAAAAACCTCGGTCTGTGGTTGCGGCCCTGAAGAGCCTTTCATCGCTCTACAGCATCGGCGCAGAAATCGGAATCGATTTTTGCGGTGCAGGATGCATGGATTCGACATGTCGGCGCGTTTGCAAGGACAGGTGGAATATCTGCTTTTGACGAATGAAATAACCTCCGGGCCTTATTGTGTCGGGCCACGGTAAAATTCTGGTTTTGGGCGCTCCAAGGCGCGTAATAAGATTGACATAAAGCACCAATCGGACCAGCCTTGTTCGCAGCAGGGGAGGGGTTATTCAGCAGGGCGACGGGACAGTCGCGCGTCGTGAAACGATGCTGGCCTGAACGACCGAGGAGTTTGAAGACCTATGACGGCACCGGATCGAGACAAGCAAAGCGGTTTGCGGGACGAAGTGCTCGCCGGCGAATATGTGCTGGGTGCCCTGCCGCCGGAGAACATGGCGGAGCTTGCCAAACGCGTGAAGCGAGACCGTCAGTTCGCTGCCATGGTCCGGCGCTGGCGGGACAATCTGGCCGAAACCGAATATCGGGAAAAGGCAACCGTTGCGGCCTTGCTCGAAAGGGATCCGGCCCGATCCGGTCTGCCTTTCAGGAGCCAGCCGCTGCGCAATGGCAGCATGTTCGCCGCCATGCTTTCTGAGATCTGGCATTCGGTGCGCTTCTGGCGGCTTCTGGCGTTGACGGCGATGCTCTGGACCGCCGTTCTGCTTTTCACCATCGCCTGAGAGGCGCAGCTTTCAGAGAGAGATCGTTCTGACGATCTCGGCCCGCAGGCTATCCAGCCCGAAGGATTTTTCCGAGGATGTGGCGAGAACTTCCGGATAGGCGGCGGGGCGCTTGCGGATTTTCTCCAGCGTTTCGCCGATCAGCCGCGGAACACCGGCATCCTTGATCTTGTCCGTCTTCGTCAGCACGATCTGGTAGGACACGGCCGCCTTGTCGAGCAGGCTGAGAACCTCCTCGTCATTCTTCTTCAGGCCGTGGCGGGAATCGATCAGCACGTAGACGCGCTTCAGCGTCGCGCGGCCGCGCAGGTAATCGAAGACGAGCTTGGTCCAGGTATCCACCTGGTCCTTGGGCGCCTGCGCATAACCGTAACCCGGCATGTCGACCAGTGCCATGGGCGGCAGGTCACCGGCTTCGCCGGAATAACCTTCCGGAACGAAATAGTTCAGTTCCTGGGTGCGTCCGGGCGTGTTGGATGTGCGGGCAAGCCCCTTGTGGCCCACCAGCGCATTGATGAGCGAGGACTTGCCGACATTCGAGCGACCGGCAAAAGCAATTTCCGGCGGGCCTTCGGGCGGCAGGAATTTCATCGCGGGGACACCGCGAATGAAAATCCAGGGTCGCCCGAAAAGGGGCTTTTCGGTTGCCGGACCGGTGTCACTCATTTCGATTGCACCGGCTTTCGCTTGAACAGCCCTTTGAGATTGTCGAACAGTTCGATCTTGGCGCCATGGCGCTTCATGATGACGGCCTGCTGGCTGATGGAAAGCGTGTTGTTCCACGCCCAGTAGATGACCAGACCAGCCGGGAAGGAAGCCAGCATGAAGGTGAAGATCAGCGGCATCCAGGTGAAGATCATCGCCTGTGTCGGATCGGGCGGTGTCGGGTTCATGCGCATCTGCAGGAACATGGTGATGCCCATGATCAGCGGCCATACGCCGATCATCAGGAAATGCGGCACGTCGTAGGGCAGAAGGCCGAACAGGTTGAACAGCGACGTCGGATCGGGCGCGGAAAGGTCGTGAATCCAGCCGAAGAACGGTGCATGCCGCATTTCGATGGTGACGTAGATGACCTTGTAGAGCGCGAAGAAGACAGGGATCTGCAGCAGCATCGGCCAGCAGCCGGCCACCGGATTGATCTTCTCTTCCTTGTAGAGCTGCATCATCGCTTGCTGCATGGCCATGCGGTCATCGCCATGCTTGGCCTTGAGCTCTTCCATCTTCGGCTGCACGCGCTTCATGTTCGCCATGGAAGCATACTGCTTGCTGGCAAGCGGGAAGAAGAGCGCCTTGACGACAATGGTGGTGAGCAGGATCGCCACGCCGAAATTGCCGAAATAACGGAAGAAGAAATCCATCATTTTGAACATCGGCTTGGTGATGAAGTAGAACCAGCCCCAGTCGATCAGAAGGTCGAACTTCGGAATGGAATATTCAGCTTCGTAGCGGTCCACCAGCGGCACTTCCTTGGCACCGGCGAAGACGAGGCTCTTCAGCTCGATGGACTGGCCGGGTTCGACCGTCATCGTGTCGCTCTTGAAATCGGCCTGATAGCTCGGCTGATTACCGGTGATATGCGAGTAGCGGGTTTCGAACGGTGTCGTCTGCGGCGGAACGATGGCCGCGGCCCAATACTTGTCGGTGATGCCGAGCCAGCCGCCGGTCGCCTTGGCAACCGTTACCGGCGCCTCTTCGACGTCCTTGTATTTTTCTTCCGTCAGGCTGCCGTCCTTGCCGGAGACGCCGAGGAAACCTTCATGGATGACGAAGACGGGCGGGATCGCCGGCTTGTTGTTGCGCGTCACGCGACCGTAGGTGGCGAAGGAAATCGCCGCCTGGCCGGGGTTCTCGACCTTGTCGGCGATCGAGATCATGTAATGCTCGTCGATCGATACGGTACGGGAGAAAACGACGCCCTTGTCGTTGGTATAGGTAAGCGTGACGGGCGTGTTTTCCGTCAGCTTGTCGCCGCTCGAAAGCGTCCAGACGGTCGTCGGGCCGGGAACGCCGCCGACATCCGCCGCAGCGACGTAACCGAGCTCGGTGAAATAACCGTCCTTGGTGTCGGAGGGCGAAAACAGCGTGATGATCGGGCTCGAGTCATCGACGGTCTCATGGTAGTCCTTGAGCCGGATGTCATCGAAACGGGCGCCGGTCAGATTGATCGAGCCGGCGATGGCGCTGGTGTCGATGGTGACGCGCTGGGTTCTTGCAATCGATTCTTCACGCGTCGCCGTTGCGGCGGCCTGCGTGGAGGAGGCGGGCGGTGCGCCTTCGACGGTCGCGCCGGGTGCGGCACCCGGTGCTGCCTGCTGTTGCTGCGTCGTCTGCTGCTGCGCCTGGCGGGCCTCTTCGGCGCGGCGCTGCTGCTCGATGCGCGGATTCATGTACAGGAATTGCCAGGCTAGGACGATGACAACCGAAAGGGCTATCGCGATGAAGTAATTACGGTTCTTTTCCATCATTCTTTCCTGGAGCGGGTCTCCTGGGACCGTTTCGGTTTCGCCGTTCCTTCAATGCGCTCGGCAAGGAGAGACTGAAGTTTCGGGAAGGCCGTATCGAGCACGTCCCTGCGGGCGACAATCACATAGTCATGACCGGGCTTCATTGCGACCCCGGCAGAAAGCCTGACGGCTTCCTTGAGACGGCGGCGCATGCGATTTCGCTCGACCGCGTTGCCTTGTCTTTTTGTTACGGTAAAACCGACCCGAGGTTCGGTTTCCGGGGTTTTCCGGTCAAGCACTTCCAGAAGAAAGCTGCCCCCCCGCCGTTTTTCCCCTGCCTGAACGGCAAGAAACTCCGACCGGTTTTTAAGCCGGCCGGGTTGTTTTTTAGTCTCGCTCATGTGCCCACGACTTTCATCGGGCCACAGGCTCGGCAATTAAGCCGACAGACGTGCGCGGCCGCGCGCACGGCGGGCTGCGAGAACCTTGCGGCCGCCGGCGGTAGCCATGCGGGCACGGAAACCATGACGACGCTTGCGAACAAGCTTGGACGGTTGGTAGGTACGCTTCGACATTTATTTAATACCGCGGTGTGCGGCCCTTCTTGAATTTGCAACTATTTGCAAGAGCGTTTCGTTTTTTGCACGGCTAACCCCGCCTGGGCGAGCTTTCAATGGCCGAGCGTGCGCGGCTTATAAGGGCATAGGACAAGCAAAGTCAATTGCCGAAGGGGTTTTCGCGGTTCACCTTTTGCGGAAAACGCACGGCCCTCTGTTGCGCTGGCGGGTGGCGGGGCCTGATTCCCGCGCGCAATCGATAAAATCCGAAATTCTTTCTTAACGCAGCATTGATAAATGTTGTGATGCGAAAAGTTATGCCAGCTTCCCATTTTTCGTCGTGCGGCTGGCTTTTGTTGGGGGAACGAAATTGAGAATTCGCGGTCGTATCAATCTTCTTGTCGGGCTGATGAGCCTCGTGGCCTGCACCATCGGCGGGCTGTCCATCTATGCGGTCAGCGAGTTCCGGGTGCGTACGGTCGCATATGAAAAGGCCGCGGAGCGCGCCTACAAGGGCGAGGCGCTCAACCGTCTTGTCACGGCGGTCGTGATGGAGGCGCGCGGCGTATATGCCGCCCCCGATATAACAAAGGCCGCACCCTTCGCGGATGGCATCGTCAAGAACCTCGACGCCATGGAAAAGCTGATCGGCACATGGACCCCTCTTGTTCCGGCGGAACAGAAGGCGGCCTTTGATAACCTCTCCAGCCGCTTCAAGGAATTCAAGGCATTCCGCCTGGAAACCGCGCGGCTTGCCCGTGAGGCCAGCCCACAGGCGGCCAACCTGCAGGGCAACAATGAGGCGAACCGCGCCAACCGCAAGGCCTATCAGGCCGAAATCGATGCGGTGGTGAAGAACGACATTGCCGAGCTTGAGGAGGTCAAGGCTGGCATAGACGGTTTTGTGACGACTACCTTCTGGCTGGTCATTATCGTCACCGGCAGCGGCATATTGGCCGGCGCTGCGTTCGGTCTTTATATCGGCGCGCGTCAGCTGAGCGCACCCATCCGCAGGGTTTCACAGGTCATGAATGCTGTGGCGGACGGAAATCTGGACGCGGATGTGCCCTATCTCGGCCAGAACGACGAAATCGGCGAAATGGCCGCTGCCGTCGAGGTCTTCAAGAAGAACGGTCGCGAAGTACGCCGCATGAATGCGCAGGAAACCGCCATGCGTGCCAAGAGCGATGATCTCCAGGCAGGCATGGCCATCGTCGTTGATGCTGCGGCAGGGGGCGATTTCAGCCGCCGCATCAACAAGGATTACGGCGACGAAAACCTCAACCGCTTTGCTGCAACGATCAACGCCCTGCTCATCGGAGTGGACAATGGTGTCTCCGAGACCAGCCGTGTCATCGAGGGGCTGGCGCGGGGCGACCTGACGGAAAAGATGGATGGCGAGTTCCGTGGTGTGTTCGCCGAGCTCCAGTCCAACGTCAACCAGACGCTGGCCAAGCTGCGCGAAACGATGCGCGAGGTGCGCAGCAGCACGGAAGGTATCAGCGGGAATGCCAACGAGCTGCGTTCGGCGGCCGATGACCTCTCGAAGCGGACGGAACAGCAGGCCGCGGCGCTGGAGGAGACCTCCGCTGCTCTGGACGAGATCACCGCCGTGGTCCGCAACTCCACCGATCGCGCGCAGGAAGCCAGTGCCATGGTTGCCGAAACCAAGCAGAAGACGGAAGAATCCGCCAATGTCGTGCGCGATGCCGTCTCTGCCATGGATCGCATTGAGCACGCCTCGCGCGAAATCAGCCAGATCATCAACGTCATTGACGAGATCGCCTTCCAGACGAACCTTCTGGCATTGAATGCGGGTGTGGAAGCGGCCCGCGCCGGCGAGGCGGGCAAGGGCTTTGCCGTCGTCGCGCAGGAGGTGCGTGAGCTGGCACAGCGTTCCGCAACGGCTGCGAAGGATATCAAGGCGCTGATTACGAAATCCGGCGAAGAGGTGGGACGTGGCGTGTCGCTGGTGCAGAAGACGGGTAGCGCACTGAGCGAGATCGAGACGCGTGTCCTGTCGATCAATGACCACATCCATTCGATAGCCACGGCGGCGCGGGAGCAGTCCACGGGATTGCACGAGGTCAATACCGCGATCAACCAGATGGACCAGGTGACCCAGCGCAATGCGGCCATGGTGGAGGAGACCTCGGCGGCGACGCACAAGCTGAGCAGCGAGGCGGAGCATCTCGTCACCCTGGTGTCGCGCTTCAAGGTCGGTGTCGAGGACGCCCAGATCCGCACCCGCATGGAGCAGCCCATGCGGCCCGTTGCCGTGTCCGGCAGGGCGGCGGCGGTGGCTTCCCCGGCCCGCACGTTGATGAACAGCGTCAGCCGCGCTCTCAATGCGCAACCGGCCGCCGTGCCGGCGCAGGGAGACTGGCAGGAGTTCTAATGGAGCCGGCAGGCGGTTTTGCCTGAAACCCGCCATGCTTGAAACGCCGCCTTCGGGCGGCGTTTGTTTAGGGCGCTGAGAACGTTTGTTTCGCAGTGCATTGGAAAAATGTCAGTTAGGTCCTATTATCATACGTGCATATAAATCGAGCCGTTCAACCGAAGCGGCAGCGCGCATAGGATCAGGGCCCGGTGTTTTCTAAAGGCGTAGACAGCTTGGACCGCACGGAGGACAATCCGGCGCACTGCATGCCGGGATTGACCGCAGGTCTCTCGGGACGCCTGCTGCTGCTCACGGTCATTTTCGTGATGATCGCCGAAGTGCTGATCTTTGTTCCTTCCGTCGCCAATATGCGCCTTTCCTGGCTGCGGGACCGCCTGAACACGGCCGCCGCCGCCGGCGCGGTGATTGACGGCCTGCAGGCCGAATTGCCGCGAAGCGTGCAGAACGATACGCTGATGGCAACCGGCGCGAAGCTTATTGCCCTGCGCAAGGATGGCACCTCGCGCCTACTTGCCGTGGCGGAAACGCCGCCCGGGGTGGACGAGCAATATGACCTTTCCGACGTGTCGCAGCTGGCTGCGGTGCGGGATGCCTTTTCCACATTGCTGTTCGGCGGCAACCGCGTCATCCGCGTCTTCGACGTCGTTGGCGATAGCGACACCATCATCGAGCTGGTGCTCGGCGAATACAAGCTGCGGGCGGCCATGCTTGCCTATGCCCGCAATGTGTTCCTGATCTCCATCGTCCTGTCGCTCATCACCGCCGGCCTCATCTTCGTCTCCATCAACCGCATCATGATCCGGCCGATACGCCGGCTGACGCTTGGCATGCAGCAATTCTCGGAAGATCCCGGTAATCCCGAGCGGATTTTCGTACCCGAGGAGGGAACCGACGAGCTGGCCGTTGCGGGCCGTCACCTCGCCGACATGCAGACTGAATTGCAGAAAACGCTCAGGCAGCAGAAGAACCTTGTGGATCTCGGGCTGGCGGTTTCGAAGATCAACCACGACATGCGCAACATCCTGTCTTCCGCGCAGCTCATGTCGGACCGTCTGGTGGATGCCAAGGACCCTATGGTTCGAAGCTTCGCGCCGAAACTGCTGCGCACGATCGACCGCGCCGTGGCCTATACCGGCGAGGTTCTGGCCTATGGCCAGGCGACGGAGGGCGCGCCAAAACGCAAGATGGTTCACCTCAGCCTCCTGGTCAGGGATGTGCGGGACATTCTGGCGTTGGACCCGGAAAACGGCATCGAGTTTCAGGACAGCGTGCCCGTTGATCTCACGGTCGACGCGGATGCCGAGCAGCTGTTCCGGGTGATCCACAATCTCTGTCGCAATGCCGTTCAGGCCCTGCAATCGGATGCGACAAATGCCGCGCCACGACATCTGTCGATTGCCGCCCAGAGGGCGGGCAGTGTCGTCAGCATCGTCATCGACGACAACGGGCCGGGAATGCCACGCAAGGCAAAGGAAAACCTGTTTTCCGCTTTCCGGGGGTCGGCCCGTTCCGGCGGCACCGGCCTTGGCCTCGTCATTGCGCGCGAACTGGTGCTTGCCCATGGCGGCACCATCGCGCTTGTCGAAAAGCCCGGTCCGGGTACGCAGTTCCGCATCGAGATCGCCGACCGCGCTGCCACCGTGCAGGCAGCCCGAACCGCCTGAAAACTCCCTTCGCCAGCGGGCCGAAGCCGTTGTCGCGTCTATTGGAAAAATGGCGATATGCACTCCACCGAAAATGATGCCTGTGAAATTTCGTTTATAATCAATGAGATAAATGAATTGCTGCGGAAAAATGACAATTTCGAAGCGAAATCGCTTGCAATCGGAATGAGGACGTTTTAGAGGATCGCCACGCCACCGGAAACGACCGGAACGGCACGCACCCGTAGCTCAGCTGGATAGAGCACCAGACTACGAATCTGGGGGTCAGGAGTTCGAATCTCTTCGGGTGCGCCATTTCCTTCCCATTGTCGAGTGATACAATATTTGACCCTTTTGGCCACTATGTTGCCCTTGGGTCAGGGTTGCTGACGTTTCCCAACGATTCCAACCGTATGGTACCTGCCTTCAGGTGCGATTTTCGGTAATGTTTAGGGCGAAACGGCAGCCTTCGTATCAACCATCGCCGCTTGTCGTGCTAGTTGAGGCTGTCGCATGTTTCGGGAATTGCGCGTCAGTTTTTAGCAGATCCCTTCGCAGTGGCCCGGCCGCGGAAACTCCTAAAACGTATTACATTACATATGTTTACCGCAGGTGGAGGATTCCGGTCATCTGCGCCACCGCCTCCTGAAACCATCAAATGGGCAGGGAGCGCAGGTTTTATGCTATCAGCGATAGGTGAAATCCTGCATGTTTGGAGACGATGCGGCAGACCGGAGGATCAGAAATGCACCTTTACAGTGCCAGTTTCGATGACGAGGGGCCTTGAGGTGTCCGCACAACCATGTTTGCGCAGTCATTGATGATGGAAGTTGCGATGCTTCTTTCCGCCCGGCTCCAAGGTAATTTAGTTCATGCGCGTAGTTATTGCAGCCATCTCTCTATTCACGATCGTTCTGGCCGGAGGCGCGCAGGCGCAGCCTTGGCAAAGCGCCGATCCCGCTTCGACCGGCTGGTCCAGTGATAGGCTGAAGGCAGCGCAAGACTATGCCGCAAGTCTGAAGCCCACGGCCGTCATGGTGGTGCAGGACGGCAAGGTGATCGCCAGTTGGGGGAATGTGTCCCGCAAGGTGAATGTCGCCTCCGTTCGCAAGAGCCTGTTGAGCGCGCTTTACGGCATCGCCGTTTCGGAAGGCCGGATCAGTCTCGCCAGCACCCTTGCCGAGTTGGGCATTGACGATAAGCCGCCGGCCCTCACGGTGGCCGAGAGGCAGGCGACCGCGCGCGATCTGCTCATGGTCCGATCCGGCATCTATCATCCTGCCGCCTATGAAACCGGCGACATGCGGCGCAACAGGCCGGAGCGCGGCAGTCACGCCCCCGGCACCTTCTGGTGGTATAATAATTGGGATTTCAATGCGCTCGGCACGATCTACCGGCAACAGACCGGCGATGATATTTTCCAGAGCTTCGCGCAGCGCATCGCCGCGCCGATCGGCATGGAAGATTTCTCGGCGCGTGACGGCAGGTATATCGCCGAACGTCAGTCGGAGCATTCCGCCTATCCGTTCAGCCTCAGCGCCAGAGACGCGGCCCGCTTCGGCCAGCTCTTTCTTGATGGCGGTCAGTGGAACGGTAGGCAGATCATTCCGGCCTCGTGGGTGAGGGAGTCCACGACCGCCTATTCCGTCACAGATCGCGGGAGCATGGGATACGGCTATCTTTGGTGGACGCTGAACCGCCAGGTCTTCGGCCCCGGCGCTGCCCTTGCATCCGGTTATGGCGGGCAGGCTATTGCCGTCGTTCCGTCAAAGCGTTTGGTCGTGGTGCAGATCGTTGACCCGGCACAGAACGCGAAGGGCGTGCGAACCAGCCATTTCGTCAACCTGTTGCAGCAGCTCGCTGCCGCCGCGCCTTGATGGACCATGCAGGGAACGGCAAGGGCGAAAGATCAGCTTAGCGGATGGAGCTTCGGTGCTTCGGCCCTCCTGCACGTCCTCGCATATGCGGTTATCTTTCTGCTGGCCGATCGGCCGCAATTCAAGCCCCCGCAGGAGCAAAGTGTCAATGTGGAAATCGTGACCCTTCCGCCTACGGTGGAAGAAAGGCACGAGCCGCCACAGCAGGTTTCCCCGTCTGAAACGCTTGAGGCATCGCAGGAAAACGAGCCGGGAGATCGTGCAGACACGTCGACAATTCCGCAGGTGGCGCTGCCTCACGATGAAATGCCAGCGATGGTGAAGCCGTCGCACATGCTGTCAGAGAAGGTTCTTGACGACCCCCGGAGCCGGAATGCGAGAAAGGAACTGGCGGCACTCGCACCCGCCGATCAGATCGAGCAGCTTTGCGGCCTCGAAGCCATGGCGCAGGTCGGAGAATGGAGCAAGGAGCTTCTGCCTGATCGTGTGGTCGCCTATGCGATGGCGGACCCGAAGATGGTCGGGAATGCCTTTTCGGCTGACGGCGCTGCGCTACACAGCAAACGGGATTGGTTCAAGCTTCAATTCAAATGCGAACTGACCCCGGATCACAAAAAGGTCGCAGCGTTTGAGTTCCTGATTGGAGATCCGATCCCCCGGAAAGATTGGGTTGACCACAGCCTTTCCGACGAGGGCGGATCGCTCGATTGAATGGCTTCGCCGGCACGGGCAAAATATCGTGTTATTCGGCACCCATGAAATCAAGTCCTGAGCCCATTGCGGTTTGATGTTATCGTTGCCTTCAGGCATTCCGCCCGCCTTGCGCCATGGCGAATTTTGAACCTTCCTGAAACGTGCTAAAATCATCCGGTTGCCAGATGGCCGGGGATAAAAGCCATGTTGGAAGCGGACAGGGTCTTTGCAGGTTCGATTCCGGAAAATTACGACCGCTATATGGTGCCGCTGATCTTCGCACCATTTGCCGCAGATATGGCGCGGCGGGCGGCGGCCCTGATGCCTGTCGATATTCTGGAAATCGCCGCTGGTACCGGCGTCGTGACACGCAACCTCGCTCCAAGATTGTCACCCGCCGCAAATTATGTCGTGACGGACCTCAACCAGCCGATGCTCGACTTTGCGGCGTCGCGACAGGCGCCGGACAATCGCATAAAGTGGCAACAGGCGGATGCGCAGACGCTGCCGTTTGAAAGTGCGACTTTCGATCTGGTTTTTTGCCAGTTCGGCGCGATGTTCTTTAACGACCGCCAGTCGGCCTATCGCGAGGCAAAACGGGTGTTGAAGCCAGGCGGACATTATTTGTTCAATGTATGGGACCGCATTGAGGAAAACCACTTCGCGGATGATGTGACGAACGCTCTTGCCCGTCTGTTTCCGGATGACCCGCCACGTTTCATGGCCCGCACACCGCATGGTTACCATGATACGGCATTGATCCGCCGCGAGCTGGAGAAAGCCGGGTTTTCCCGCGTGTCGATCGAGACGATGCCGGCGCAAAGCCACGCGCCGTCACCGCGCATTCCAGCCGTCGCCTATTGTCAGGGAACCGTCCTTCGAACCGAAATAGAAGCAAGGGCTCCGGGAACGCTGGATGCTGTAACGGATTACGCCGCCTCTGCGATTGAAGCGCGCCATGGCAGCGGTGAGATCGCCGCCAAAATCCAGGCGCATGTGATTCTTGCTGCCGTGTGAAAAGACCCGCGCAACCGGGGAGTTTCCGGCCGATGGGGGCAGGCTTCCGAAATTTGAAAATATGCCCCCTACATATTAGTGGTTTTTGGGGAAGCCTGTGCCGTAGGGCTTAGCGATGAGCCGAGATTGCCGGGCTTTCCGATGTCACCGAAGTTTCGGTAAACCTTCGTCATATTGTCATACAATATAAGCATATGCGCTCCAGAAAAGGAGCGCAGAATGACGCCACAATCACTTGAGCTTTCAGGAATCGGCAAGGGCTTCGGGGCTGACGATGTTCTGAAGGAGATCGATCTCTCCATCCGTCCCGGTGAGTTTTTGTCCCTCGTCGGCATGTCGGGCTGTGGCAAGTCCACGCTCTTGCGCATCATCGCAGGGCTGGAAACCCCGGATCGCGGTTCGGTCTCGATCGGCGGGCAGGATGTCACGGAGATCGATCCGAGCGACCGCAATCTGGCGATGGTGTTCCAGTCCTATGCGCTTTATCCGCATATGAGCGTGCGGCAGAATATTGCGACGCCGCTCAGGATGCGGCGTCTGCCCTTTGCCGCGCGCCTGCCGCTGATCGGACGGCTGGCGGCGCCGGCCCAGGCGCTCCGTGAGATCGACGCCGCCGTGGAGCAGGCGGCCGAGACCCTGCAGATCGCGCATCTGCTGGATCGCAGGCCGGCGCAGCTTTCCGGCGGTCAGCGCCAGCGCGTGGCGCTCGCCCGGGCGCTGGTGCGCTCACCCGCCGCCTTCCTGATGGACGAGCCGCTCTCGAACCTCGACGCAAAGCTTCGCGCCCATATGCGCGAGGAGTTGGCCGGCCTGCACCGCCGGCTCGGCGCAACCTTCATCTACGTCACTCATGACCAGATCGAAGCAATGACCATGTCCGACCGGATCGCGCTGATGTCGGAAGGCCGTATCGAGCAGCTTGGCACGCCGGATGAGCTTTACCGGAAGCCTGCGACGCTGACGGTGGCGCGTTTTATCGGCACGCCTTCCATCAATCTGCTGCCGGTCGAAATCGGCACCGAAGGCAAGGTCACGGCCTTCGGACGCGATCTGGGCCTGGAAGCCTCGGGCCGCGATGCCGGCCCCGCAACGCTTGGTCTGCGCGCCGAGGATCTGCGTCCGGGTATGGAGGGTTTTGCGGTGCGCGTGGTCCGCAGCGAAACCCATGGCGCCGACCGTTTCGTCAGCTGCCGTCTGTTGAGCGACGAGACGGTGGCCATCACCCTGCGTCAGGGCGCGGGCGAGGCGCTTGGCGCCGATGCGAATGGCACGATGATTGTCGGTTTTGCGCCGGAACGTGCCCATCTTTTCGCTGCCGATGGGCTGCGTCGCAAAACGACCGTGCGTGAACGGGTGCCGGCATGACGGCCGTCGATGTTTCCACGGCTGCGCGCGCTAAATCCCGCCCGCGTCTGTCGAAGGCGGACCGGCGGATGATCTGGCGCGGCCTGATGTTCGCGGCGCCGGCAAGCCTGCTGCTGCTGGCCATTTATATTGTCCCGATGCTCGTTCTTGCCGGTTTTTCCGTCACCGATTATCAGCTCGGCGCGCTCACCACCCGTTTTGTCGGCCTCGGCAATTTCGTCAAGGCATTCCAGGACCCGGTTTTCCTGCGCGCGCTGACGAATACCGCCATCTATGCGGTCATCGTCATTCCTTTTGGCGTGTTTCTGGCGCTCGGCGTGGCGCTGCTCGTTTATAACCGTAAGCGCAGCCGCGCCTTCTGGGAAGTGGCCTATTTCCTTCCCGTCACCGCAACGCTCGTCGCCATGGCGACGGTGTGGCAGTTCCTGCTGCACCCTTCCCTCGGTCCGGTGAATGCGGCGATCAAATGGCTGGGTTTCGAACCCGTCGCCTTCCTCTCCAATCCCGTCCTCCTCATCCCCACCATGGCGCTGATCGGCATCTGGCAGGTCCTGGGCTTCAACATGGTGCTGTTCCTCGCCGGGCTTACCGCCATCTCGAAGGATCTGCACGAGGCGGCGCGGCTGGATGGCGCTAAGAACCCGATCGACCGGTTTCTGACGGTGACATGGCCGATGCTTGGGCCGACGACCATGTTCGTGGTGGTCACCACCTCCATCTCCGCCTTCAAGGTCTTCGAGACGGTCGCCGTTCTCACCAAGGGCCGCTTCGGGTCGGAAACCCTGCTGTTCGACCTCTATCTCGAAGGGTTTGAATATTCCAACACCGGTTATGCCGCCGCGCTGACGGTGATCTTCCTCGCAATCGTGCTGGTGCTTTCAATCGGCCAGACGCTGCATATGGACCGGAAGGTGCATTACTGATGGCCGCGCTCCGCAAATATCTTCCGCATCTTGTGCTGGCGCTCGGTGCTTTCGTGATGCTCCTGCCATTCTACTGGATGGTGCTGACCTCGATTCGTTCGCCGGCAGAGATATTCAACGTCTCGCTCTGGCCGATCCCCGAAAAATTCGACGCGGCCGAGAATTATGCCCGGGCAGCGGGACAGGTGCCGATGGGGCGCTTCATGCTGAACGGCGTCATTGTCTGCTTCGGTATCCTTGTCGTCCAGATACTGACATCGGTTCCGGCGGCCTATGCGCTGGCGAAGCTCCGGTTCCCGGGCCGCAAGCTGCTGCTGGGCCTCGTCATCGCGGCGCTCTGCGTGCCCATCCAGGCGCTGGCGCTGCCGCTTTTCGTGGGGCTGGCGAAGACAGAGCTCCTGAACACCTATTTCGCGATGATGATGCCGTTCTTCCTCTCGGTTTTCGCCATCTTCCTGTTCAACCAGTCCTTCCGCAGCTATCCGGATGAAATCATCGAGGCGGCACGCATGGATGGTTTCTCGGAAATGGAGATCTGCTGGGGCCTCGTCCTGCGCGGTTCGCTGCCTTCGCTTGCCGCTTTTTCGGTCTTCTCGCTCGTCGCCCACTGGAACGATCTCTACTGGCCGATGATCGTCATCTCCGACACCAATCTCGCCCCGCCGCCGCTTGGCATGATGTTCTTCGCCGATGTCGAATCCGGTGCGAATTACGGTGCGCTGATGGCGGGCGCCACACTGATTACCGCGCCGATGGTGCTGTGCTTCCTCCTCGCACGGCGGCACTTCATCGCCGGTATTACCATGACCGGCGTCAAGTGACGCCGTTCAGACTTCCTCCTCCCAACCTCTCTGGAGACTGACATGAAACTCAACCGACGCGCTGTGATGGGCGGTCTGGCTCTCGGCATGGCTTTTGCGGGCCTCGCTCAGCCGGTTCTGGCCAATGAAATCACGCTGAATGTTCTCTACAACCTGCCGGGCTTCACCAAGTTCCATCAGCCGCTGGCCGATGAATTCATGAAGAAGAACCCGGATGTGAAGATCAACTTCCTCGCTCCGGCAGCCGGTTACAACGAAGGCCAGCAGCAGGTTCTGCGCTCTGCCGTCACTGGCAATCTGCCCGACGTTTATTTCTCGGGCTACAACCTGACGGCGGAACTGGTTCACACGCTCGCACCGCGCAACCAGATCACCGATCTCGGCCCGTTCATTGCGGCTGAAGGCGGTCAGGCTTTCCTCGACAAGAACTACAGCCCGAAGATGGCCGCGCTCGGCCAGATCGACGGCAAGCAGTATGGCCTGCCGGTCAACGCTTCCTCGCCGATCATCTACATCAACGCCGACCTCGTCACCAAGGCTGGCGGCGACCCGGACAAGATGCCGACGACCTTCCCGGAACTCATTGCTCTCGCCAAGAAGATCAAGGCTCTCGATGCCAAGTTCGCCGGCATGAGCTACGACATCAATGGCTGGCCGGATGACTGGTTGTGGCAGGCGCTGGTGTTCGAACAGGGTGGCAAGCTCGTTGACGAAAAGACCAAGACCGTTGCTTTCGACAATGAGATCGGCCTCAACGCCCTGAAGATGGCTCGCCAGTTCGTCACCGAAGGTGGTCAGAACCTGCTCGACTGGGATCAGTCGCGCCAGCAGTTCGGTGCAGGCCTCACCGGCTTCATCTTCTCGACCCCGGCCCACGTCCAGACGATTCAGGGTCTGGTTGGCGACCGCTTCAAGCTGAAGACGGCGACCTTCCCGCTCGACAACAAGGAAAACGGCGGCGTGCCGACCGGCGGCAACTCTGCCGTGATCCTGACGCAGGACAAGGCCAAGCAGGATGCAGCCTGGAAATACCTGAAGTGGATCACCGGTCCGGAAGCGCAGAACACCATCGTTCGCATCACCGGCTACCTGCCGACCAACAAGCTGGCCACCGGCCCGGACTTCCTGGCACCCTATTATGCCGAGAACCCGAATGTGAAGACCGCTTCGCTTCAGGCCGATCGTTCGCTGCCCTGGGCTGGTTATCCGGGTGGTGATTCCGTCCGCATCTGGCGCACGCAGCGCGACATCATCGGCACCGTCATGCGCGGTGAGGTAACGCCGGAAGCCGGTCTCAAGCAGATCGTCGAGCAGACCAACGCCCTGCTGAAATAAGCAGAACTAACGAAAAGGCTGCGGGGAAATCCGTTCCCGCAGCCATTTTGCCCAGAAAGACCTGTTATGAAGATCATCCAGATCACCGATACCCATCTTCTGCCGCCGGGCATCGCGATAAACGGCGTCGACCCGGAAAAGCAGCTGCGCGCGGCAATCGCCGATATTATCGAAAAACACGCCGACGCCGATCTTCTTGTCATGACGGGCGATCTTTGCAACTACGGTGAGCCGGAGGCCTATGAGCTGCTGCGCGACATCCTCGCTCCGGTCTCCGTTCCCGTGCGGCTGATGCTTGGCAATCACGATCGCCGGCCTGAATTCGTGGCGGCCTTCCCCGAACAGCCGCGCGACGAAAACGGCTACATCCAGTCCTTCATCGATACGGATTTCGGCCGGCTGCTGTTTCTCGACAGCCACGAAGCCGACGTCATCGGTGGCATCTATGGTGCGGATCGTCTGGTGTGGCTGGAGGGCGCGCTGGAAAGCGCGGGCGAGTTGCCGGTAACGGTTTTCATCCACCACCCGCCGATGGATTGCGGCATCCGCCATTTCGAACATATCGGCATGCATGATGACGGTGCGCTCATGCGTTGCCTCACGGCCCATGCGGCCGGTGTGCGTCATATCATTTTTGGCCATATCCATGTGCCGATGGCGGGCACCACCGCCGAAGGCATAGCCTATAGCTCGGGTCAGGCCTGCGCCCACCGTTTCATCACCGATATCGATGTCCTGGATCCGCTGTGGACGGGCGGCAATCCCTGTTACCGCGTCATCACAACAGGCGCACTTGGCCTGCGCGCCTATGATGCGGAAGTGGGGCAGGTCGTGCTCGGGCAGGCACCTGTCTGCGTGGGCCCCTGATCACGGGCACTCCGGCCTGCGATGAGGCCGTCGCCTCATCGCCAGTTGCCGTTGAGGAGTTTCCGGCGGCAGGCACATGCCGATCATAAGCCGGCGTGGCGTTAAGATCGCACGGCCTGTCGCGCCGATGCGCCACTTGTGGTTTGTTGAACGGGATTTGATGCGCGAAGGCCATGGTTCCGTTCACACCCTTGATCTATGTCAGTTTCATCGATGAAGCTGCACGCCATAGTCGCCGAAGAGGTGGCCAGCCGAATGCCGTGCCATCGTGATGACAGATCATGGAGAAGTGCATGCTTGAAAAGCGTATTCGCAACGCGTCCCTCTTGAACAGGATTGTCAGCGCCGAAGAAGCCGCCAGTCTCATTCAGGACGGTATGACCGTCGGCATGAGCGGTTTTACGCGCGCTGGTGAAGCCAAGGCCGTGCCGCTGGCGCTGGCCGAGCGCGCCAAGTCGCATCCCATGAAGATCACCCTGATGACCGGCGCATCGCTTGGCAACGATCTCGACAAGACCATGGTCGAGGCCGGCATGCTGGCGCGGCGCATGCCGTTCCAGTCCGATCCCGCTTTGCGCAGGGCAATCAACGACGGCAAGGTGATGTTCATCGATCAGCATCTTTCCGAAACGGTGGAGCAGTTGCGTGGCGGTCAGATTCACGGGGTCGATATCGCCATTGTCGAGGCCGTGGCAATCACGGCGGAAGGCGGTATCGTCCCCACCACCTCGGTCGGTAATTCCGCAAGCTTCGCCATTCTGGCCGACAAGGTCATCGTTGAGATCAACCTGTCGCAACCCGAAGTGCTGGAGGGGCTGCACGACATCTTCATTCCCGCCAAACGCCCGACCCGCATGCCCATCCCCGTGGTGGCGACGGACAGCCGTGTCGGCCTGCCATTCATTCCGGTTCCGCCGGAAAAAATCGCTGCAATCGTGCTGAGCGACAAGAGCGACAGCTTTTCGACGGTGCTGCCGCCGGATGACGAAACCAAGGCGATTGCCGGCCATCTCACCGAATTTCTGCTGAACGAGGTTCGTCATGGCCGCATGACCCACGAACTCCAGCCACTCCAGGCCGGCATCGGCACCATCGCCAATGCGGTGATGCATGGTTTCATCGATACGCCGTTTCACGATCTCAAAATGTATTCGGAAGTCCTGCAGGATTCGACCTTCGAGCTTTTCGATGCCGGCAAGCTCACCTTCGCCTCCGGTTCGTCGATCACGCTCTCCTCCGCCATGAATGAACAGGTCATGCCGCGGCTGGCCGAGTACAAGAGCCGGCTGATCCTGCGGCCGCAGGAAGTCAGCAATCATCCGGAAGTCATCCGCCGCCTTGGCATCATCGGCATCAACACGGCGCTGGAATTCGATATTTACGGAAACGTCAACTCCACCCATGTCGGCGGAACGCACATGATGAACGGCATTGGCGGCTCGGGGGATTTCGCCCGCAACGCCTATATGTCGATCTTCGTCACCAAGTCGATTGCCAAGGGCGGGGCCATCTCCAGCGTCGTTCCGATGGTCAGCCATGTCGACCACACCGAACATGATGTCGATATTCTTGTCACCGAAACCGGGCTGGCCGACCTGCGCGGTCTCGCTCCACGCGAGCGAGCGGCCGTTATCATCGCAAATTGCGTGCATCCCAGCTATCGCGATGCGCTGACGGATTATTTTCAGCGGGCGGCGGCACGGGGCGGGCACACGCCACATCTCATCGAAGAGGCACTGTCCTGGCATAATGCGCTTCGGGAGAGAGGAACGATGTTGCCGCAGTAATAGGTCCCACGCTCTTGCCGTCCGCCGAGTTTCCGGCCTGTCGGCTGGCAATTGGGTCTGTTTGGACACACCGGGGCGGAAAGTGTCCGCTGCTCCGCTTTGGTTGCTGGCGCGGCAGTTCCGCCTCCGGTAGAAAATTCTCTCCCCTTGGCTGCTATCCGGCTGCCTCTGGGTTGTAGGAGAGTGATGTGATGCCCATTCGCTTCGTGGCCGTAATTGCGATTGTCGCCCTGCTCGCAGGCTGCGGTGGGCGTCCTATCGGGGTCATGACGCCGACGGGGCAGACCGTGGCGGGCACGACGCCGGTCAATCTTCTGGTTGCCACCACGCGTGCGCCATCGGAAAACACCGCCGTGCTTTTCGGCGGTGAGCGTGGAACGGGCCTGAAGGTCGATGCTGTCACCATTTCCATTCCGCCCAACGCCAACCGCAAGGTTGGGCAGGTGCAATGGCCGAAAAAACTGCCGCCGAACCCGCTGAAGGATTTCACCACGGTGGCGGTGGAGCCTATTCGTTCCGAAGCCGAAACCAGAAGCTGGATCGGTAAACATATCGCGAAGGACCGCCGCGTGCTGGTCTTCGTGCATGGTTTCAACAATCGCTACGAAGAATCCGTTTATCGCTTCGCCCAGATCGTCCATGATTCAGGCACGGATGTTGTGCCCGTCGTCTTCACCTGGCCTTCACGGGCAAGCATTTTCGACTATAATTACGACAAGGAAAGCACCAACTACTCCCGCGATGCGCTTGAAGAGATGCTGACACGCCTGGCTAAGGACAAGTCCATCGGCGAGGTCACGGTCATGGCGCATTCCATGGGTACCTGGCTTGCGGTGGAAGCGCTGCGCCAGATGGCCATTCGCAACGGCCGGGTCGATCCGAAGATCAGCAATGTCATTCTTGCCGCGCCGGATCTCGATGTGGACGTGTTCAGCCGGCAATTCGCAAGTCTTGGCAAGACGCCGCCGAAATTCACCCTTTTCGTCTCGCAGGATGACCGCGCACTCAGCCTGTCGCGCCGCATCTCCGGCAATGTCGACCGCCTTGGCCAGATCGATCCATCCGTCGAGCCTTATAGCAGCCAGCTGGAAAAGGCCGGCATCACCGTTCTCGATCTCACCAAGCTGCAATCCGGTGATCGCCTGAACCACGGTAAATTTGCCGAAAGCCCCGAGGTCGTCCGCCTGATCGGCGACCGCCTCATCGCCGGCCAGACGGTGACGGATTCCGATGTCGGTCTGGGTGAGGCGCTTGGCGCGGTCAGCATCGGCGCTGCGCAAACCGTCGGAACGGCGGCCAGCGTGGTGGTCAGCGCACCGATTGCAGTCTTTGATCCGCGCACGCGGGAAAATTACGGCCGGCAGGTGGAACGCCTCGGGCGCTCCATGGAGAATACCGTCGGATCGGTGGGCGATACGGCCGGTTCCGTGGTGGACGATCAGGCGCTGCAGTCGTCAAGGGTGAACTGCGATGCCGCCGCCAATCGAAACCGGGCGGAATGCCGTAACCGCTAAACTATGATGCGTGTGGAGGTGGCGAAAACGCGAAGCGTTTTTGTCATCACGCCCCGCAGATTTGTATACAGCTTGTATTTTTATCTGTATGGTTGGGCCAACAACCCAACTTCCGGAGTAAGACCCCATGCGTTGGAAACGCACCCTCCAGCTTCTCGATGTCCATTGCGAAGGCGAAATCGGCCGTGTCGTCACCGGCGGCGCGCCGAAAATCCCAGGCAACACGGTTGCTGAACAGCTTCACTGGATGAATACGGACCCGCAGGGGGAGGCGCTGCGCCGCTTCCTGACGCTTGAACCGCGCGGTACGCCGATGGGGTCGGTCAATCTTCTCCTGCCGCCGAAGCATCCGGATGCGCACGCTGCTTTCGTCATTCTCCAGCCAGATCAGGCGCATGCCAGCTCCGGCTCCAATTCCATCTGTGCCACCACGGCACTGCTGGAAAGCGGCATGGTGGAGATGCGGGAACCGGAAACCGTCATCATTCTGGAAACGGCCGCCGGCCTCGTCAAAGCGACGGCCACCTGCCATGACGGGCGCTGCGAAAAGGTCAAGCTGACCATGGTGCCGTCCTTCGTGCATGAGCTGGATGTCAGCATCGACACGCCCGAATGGGGCAGGGTGACGATGGACATTTCCTACGGCGGCATTTTTTACGCACTCGTTGATGTTCGCCAGATCGGTCTCACCATCGAGAAGGCCAATGCCGCGAAACTCGTTGCCGCCGGCATGACCCTGAAGGACCTCGTCAACCGTGAAATGACGGTCGTTCATCCGGAAATCCCTGCCATATCAGGCGTCGCTTATGTCATGTTCCGCGATGTGGATGCCGATGGCTCCATCCGCACCTGCACCACCATGTGGCCAGGCAGGGCGGATCGCTCCCCCTGTGGCACCGGCAATTCCGCCAATCTCGCCACGCTTTATGCGCGCGGCAAGGTGAAAGTGGGCGACGAATATAAATCCCGCTCGATCATCGGTTCGGAATTTGATGTCGGCCTTTCCGCCGTCACCGAAGTGGCGGGTCGTCCGGCCGTCATTCCCACCATTGCCGGGCGCGGCTTCACCTTCGGTCTGCACCAGGTGGGTCTCGATCCTTTCGACCCGTTGGCGGATGGTTTCGCCATGACCGATGTCTGGGGTCCGGAAGCGGGCAACATCTGAGACACGCTTTAAAAAAATGAAATTTACAGCCGCCCGATGACCTCTGGCGGCTGTTTTCCCGCGGCAAAAGATGCTAAGCGGGCGCAATTCCATCACGCTCCGAGGTATCCCGATGAAGTCGCTCACCCTGCGCCGCCCTGATGACTGGCACCTGCATCTTCGTGATGGCGCCATGCTGGAAGGGGTGATCGGGGATACGAGCCGCCATTTCGCCCGCGCCATCATCATGCCGAATCTGGTGCCGCCGGTCGTTACCACGGCCGATGCCCGCGCCTATCGCGAACGCATCGTCAAGGCGATCCCGGCGGGTGACCGCTTCGAGCCGCTGATGACCCTGTACCTCACCGAGGATACTGTTGCCGACGACGTGGAAGAGGGCAAAAAAAGCGGCCTCATCACCGCCGTAAAACTCTATCCCGCGGGTGCGACCACCAATTCCCATGGCGGCGTGCGCGATTTCAATAAGGCGATGCCGGTGCTGGAGCGCATGGCGAAGATTGGCCTGCCGCTTTGCGTGCATGGCGAGGTGACGACGCCGGAGGTCGATATTTTCGACCGCGAGAAGGTTTTCATCGATACGGTTCTGGAACCGCTGCGCCAGCGCCTGCCGGAACTGAAGGTGACGATGGAGCACATCACCACCCGCGACGGCGTGGACTATATCAAGTCGTCCAAGGCCAATCTGGCCGGCTCCATCACCACTCACCATCTCATCATCAACCGTAACGCCATTCTGGTCGGCGGTATCAAGCCGCATTATTATTGCCTGCCCGTCGCCAAGCGCGAAGAACACCGGCTGGCGCTGCGGGCTGCCGCGACTTCGGGTGATCCGCGCTTCTTCCTCGGTACTGATTCCGCCCCGCATGTCGATCCCGCCAAGGAATGCGCCTGCGGCTGCGCCGGTATCTATACCTCCATCAACACCATGAGCTGCCTTGCCCATGTCTTCGAGGACGAAAATGCCCTCGATAAACTGGAAGCCTTCGCCTCGCTGAATGGTCCCGCCTGGTATGGTCTCGCGCCGAATGAAGAGACGATCACGCTGGTCAAGCGTAACGAGGCGGTTTCCTTCCCCGAAAAGATCGAGACGGGCGTCGGGCCGGTGACGGTGTTCGACCCGATGTTCCCGCTCCACTGGGATGTAAGCTGATTTTTTAATGACCGCCGGCACTGCCGGCGGTTTTGTTATGGTCTTCAGGTATCCGCCCTCAAATCCGGTGCCGCCTGAGGATGCCTGCAACACTGAACCAAGACGTTGTGCTTTCCGCAAACCGATCCGGGTTTTCGGAGCGATAAACCAAGGCCGAAAAGGAGAACGCCTATGAACCATTTCACATTCACTGACCGCACTGTCGTCGCGGAACTGGTTGCGAAGATGTTGTGGGAAATCAAGGCGGTCCATTTCAATTCCGAAAGCCCTTATACTTTCGCTTCGGGCATGAAGAGCCCTGTCTATATCGACATGCGCAAGCTCATCTCCTTCCCGCGCATTCGCTCGGCGGCCATGGATTTCGCGGCGGCGGCTGTCATGCGCGAGGCCGGCTTCGAGAAGTTCGACTGTGTCGCCGGTGGTGAAACGGCGGGCATTCCCTTTGCCGCTTTCCTTGCCGAGCGCCTTGGCCTGCCGATGATCTATTGCCGCAAGAAGCCGAAAGGCCATGGCCGCAATGCCCAGATCGAAGGCCATATGCCTGAGGGTGCCCGCGTTCTCGTCATCGAGGATCTGACGACGGCCGGCGGTTCGATGTTCACCTTCATCGACGCCATCCGTGCGGCGGGCGGCATTGTCGATCATGGCATCGCGCTCTTCTATTACGGCATCTTCGAAGAGGCCGAAGCGCGCTTCGCCAATGGCAATGTCAAGCTGCATTATCTGACGACCTGGCGCGATGTTCTGGCGGTCGCACGGGCTGAAAAACTGTTCGATGAAAAGACGCTGTCGGGGGTTGAAGCCTTCCTCGATAATCCGCTGCCCTGGTCTGCCAAGCATGGCGGCGTCAGCGAATTGCCGCAATCTTAATTTCGGATGCGGCCAGTCGGCTTGTGGCTGGCCTTCCGATCGATCTTCGTCTAAATCGATTTAAGTTCATTTGATTTGCTGTTTTGAGGAGGACCGTAATGATCCTGTGTTGTGGTGAAGCCCTGATTGACATGCTGCCCCGGCAGACGACGCTGGGTGAGGCGGGTTTCGCCCCCTATGCAGGCGGAGCGGTCTTCAACACGGCAATTGCGCTGGGGCGTCTCGGCGTCCCCTCCGCCTTTTTCACCGGTCTTTCCGATGACATGATGGGCGATATCCTGCGGGAAACCCTGCGCGCCAGCAAGGTGGATTTCAGCTATTGCGCGACGCTGTCGCGGCCGACGACCATCGCCTTCGTCAAGCTGGTGGACGGCCACGCGACTTACGCTTTTTACGACGAGAACACCGCTGGCCGGATGATCACAGAGGCCGAGCTTCCGGCGCTGGGCGCCGATTGCGAAGCGTTGCATTTCGGCGCCATCAGCCTCATTCCCGAGCCCTGCGGCAGCACCTATGAGGCGCTGATGACGCGCGAGCATCAAAGCCGCGTCATCTCGCTCGATCCGAATATCCGCCCCGGCTTCATCAAGGACAAGCAGTCCCACATGGCCCGCATCCGCCGCATGGCCGCCATGTCGGATATCGTCAAGTTCTCGGATGAGGATCTGGCCTGGTTCGGTCTGGAAGGCGATGAGGATACGCTTGCCCGCCACTGGCTGCATCATGGCGCGAAACTGGTGGTCGTCACCCGCGGTGCCAAGGGGGCTGTGGGCTATACTGCCAATCTCAAGGTGGAAGTGGCCTCCGAGCGGGTCGAAGTCGTCGACACCGTCGGCGCGGGCGACACTTTCGATGCGGGCATCCTCGCTTCGCTTAAAATGCAGGGTATCCTCACGAAGGCGCAGGTTGCAGCGCTGACGGAAGAGCAGATCAGAAAGGCCTTGGCGCTGGGCGCGAAGGCGGCGGCAGTCACCGTCTCACGCGCTGGCGCGAATCCGCCATTTGCGCATGAAATCGGCCTTTGATGCGCGCGGTTGAACCATTTTGAAAAGGTGGCTCAACGCTCTCCCCGGTGCTAAAGCCGCAAAAAACCGGTATTTCGATATTATCACGCTTGTGTCAGCTGTTTTTTCACGAAACAAGCATCGCATGAGTGTTCCGAAGACCCATCCTTTTGATTTCGATCCGACCTATGGCATGCAGCGCGAGCAGTTGCTGGCCATTACCCCGCCCGATGCACCGCCGGGTTTCGATGATTTCTGGCGGAAGCGCTATCGCCGCGCGCTCGCCACGGATCCGCGGCCGGTGCTGCGCAGGAGCAGGCTCAGCCATCCGCGCTGGCATGTCCTCGATGTCAGCTACACCTCGACCGGCGGCTTCCGCATCGGCGGGTGGATGCTTCTTCCACGCGAAGGCCATGTGCGCCGCGGCCTCGTTGTCGGCCATGGTTATGGTGGGCGCTCTGAGCCAGATTTCGAAGTGCCGGTGGAAGAAACGGCAGTCCTGTTTCTCTGTTTTCGCGGTATCTCGTTAAGCGCCTGCCCGCCGATTTCTTCGGAATCAGCGCTTCATGTTCTCTACAATATCGACAGGAAAGACGATTACATCATCGGCGGCTGTGTCGATGATCTGTGGGTCGCCGTTTCCACGCTCGTGACGCTTTATCCCTGGCTGGAAGGGCAGGTGGGGTATAGCGGTATCAGTTTCGGCGGTGGCATCGGCGCTCTGGCAATACCTTTTGACGAGCGCATCGACCGTGGCCATCTGGTGGTGCCGACATTCGGGCACCGCCCGTTCTGGCTGACATTGCCCACCGTTGGCAGTGCGAATTCGGTTCAGTCATACCAGAAGGCGCATCCGAATGTGCTCGAGACCCTGCGCTTCTTCGATGCCGCCTGTGCCGCTGCCCGCATAAAAGTGCCAATGCTGGTTGCGCCGGCGCTCTTTGATCCGTCGGTGGCGCCGCCCTGCCAGTTCGCAGTGGCCAATGCGCTGCCGCAATCAAAATTTAATGAAATCTTCATCCTCGACGCCGGGCATTTCGATTACGCTGACAGCGCATCGCAAGATGCGGTCCATAAGGACAAGGTCAGACGGTTTTTCAAGGTGCCATGAAACGCGAATATCTCCGCTGGTATAGTCACAGGCTCCATCGCGATATGGAGCTCCTGATATTCGGTCATGCCGGCGCCAAGGTGCTGATGTTTCCCACCCGCGATGGGCGTTTCTTCGAATATGAGGAATTAGGCATCGTTGCGAGCCTTTCCGAAAAGCTGGAGGCCGGCCACCTCCAGCTTTATTGTATCGAGGGTCTGGCACGGGAAAGTTTTTACGCGGGCCACAACCATCCAGCCGAGCGTGTGCGCCGTCATGCAGCACTTGAGGCCTACATTCTCAATGAAGTGTTGCCGTTGATGGCCGAGAAGAATCCTAAGGGCAGCACCATTGTGCAGGGCTGCAGCCTCGGTGCCTTTCAGGCCGCCAGCCTCGTTTTCCGCCATCCGCATCTCTTCACCAAGCTCGTCGCCTTTTCCGGCCGCTACGACCTGACGATGAAGGTGGAGTCCTTCGGCGATCTGTTCGATGGTTATTATGATGACGACGTGTATTTCCACATGCCAAGCCACTTCCTGCCGGGCCTCTCATGCCCCTGGCGGCTCGATAGCCTGCGCCGCATCGACATGGTCTTCACCATCGGTGACGCCGACCCCTTTCTTAACAACAACCATCATCTGAGCCGTGTGCTCTCGGACAAGCAGGTGGGGCATCAGATGCATGTCTGGGAAGGCCGCGCGCACCGGGCGGGCGCATGGCGTAAAATGGCGGCACTTTATATTTGAAGGTCCGACAGCCTCAGGTGAGAAGAAATTCCATCAGCGCGTTTTGCGCGTGCAGAAGATAGGCCTTCGCGGCCCGGCTCTGGCAGGCCGGATGCACCATGGCGTCCGCCGTCACCTCCTGACCGCGCGCGACGGGCGGGCAGGGCAGGAAGATCGTATTCGGACGCATCCTGTCGAGAAGGGATGCGGATATGCGATAGTCGGTCAGGCCATGATCCTGTCCGCCAGGCCAGGAATCGGTAATGATCACATCCGCATCGAGCAATTCCCCGGGGTCTGAGCTTGCCCGGAAATTTGGGTTGAGGAGCGCGGGACCGGTGACATGCCACTGGTCGGGATAGACCTGCGTGACCTGGATGGGCAACGATATCGAGGCTTCGACCCATGAGCGCAGGATATTGGCATCCGGCGCTACGCCGACGATTTTAAGCCCGTCTATTTGGCCCCTTGCGCTTTTGATATAGGCAAGGTCGCCGAGGGTCTCGCACGGATGGTTGGATTTCGTTCGCGCATTGATGACCGGTGCGGTCATTTCCGCCGCGAGTGCGTGAAGGGTCGAAAGCTCTTTCGTGCGGACAACCAGCAGGTCGAACCAATTGTCGAGATAACCGGCAAGATCAGCGGTTTCTTCACGGCCATTGAAACCGATTGGAGCGGTGACACAAATCCCGCCCATGGCTTGAACACCGAGATCAAAGGCGGTGGTATTGCGCCAGCCGGTGTCGTCGACAATCAGCCCGATGTGTTTTCCCTTGAGCAGCTGCGGCATGGCGGCGTTTGACCAGCTTTCTGCCAGACTGCCCGCGCGCTCGATGATTGATAGCACCGCATCCGCTGGCAGATCGTGGAACTCCAGAAAATCCTTGCCGGGCCGGGATGGCATACACGCCTCCAATTTGGCATTCCATTGATGCCGGCCATTGATGCCGGCCATTGATGTCGGATTGAAAAAAGCCGGAAGTGTCCTTCCGGCTTTCCTGAGATCGTGGGTAGCCGGATATTACCCCGCCAGATTCGCCAGCGCCTTCACCAGCCCCTGCGTCGAGCTGTCATGGCCGGCGGCGCTTTCCTTGCCTTCCACGACAGGCAGCAGGCCGGTTGCCAGTTCCTTGCCAAGCTCCACGCCCCATTGGTCGAAGGAGTTGATGCGGAACAGCACGCCTTCCACGAAGACGCGGTGCTCGTAAAGCGCGATCAGGCGGCCGAGCGCAAACGGCGTCAGCTTGTCATAAACGAAGGTGATCGAGGGGCGGTTGCCGGTGAAGACGCGGTGCGGGGCGATAAAGTCGGCGAGCTTGTCTTCCATGCCCTTGGAGGTAAGCTGGGCCTTCGCTTCTGCCAGCGTCCGTCCCTTCATCAACGCTTCCGATTGCGCCAGGCAATTGGCGATGAGAAGCTGGTGCTGATGGCGCAGTGCGGGCTCGAAACCGTTGGCGGCGATCATGAATTCCGCCGGAATGACGCTCGTGCCCTGATGGATCAGCTGGTAGAAGGCGTGCTGGCCGTTGGTGCCGGGCTCGCCCCAGACGACCGGGCCAGACTGGTCTTCGACCGGCGTGCCGTCGATGGTGACGCCCTTGCCGTTCGATTCCATGTCGAGCTGCTGCAGATAGGCGGGGAAACGCGACAGCCGCTGGTCATAGGGCAGGATCGCCCGCGTCGGATAGTTCAGCACGTTACGGTTATAGAAGCCGATGAGGCCGAGCAGCATCGGCAGGTTTTCGCGGATCGGCGCTTCGCGGAAATGCCGGTCCATGGCATGCGCGCCACTCAGGAACTCGCCGAAATTATCCGGCCCGATGGCGATCATCAGCGGCAGGCCGATGGCCGACCAGATCGAATAACGGCCGCCGACCCAGTCCCAGAAACCGAAGATGCGGTCGCTTTCGATGCCGAAGGCGGCAACCTTGTCCAGCGCGGTGGAAACGGCGGCGAAATGATGCTTGACGGCGCCTTCACCCAGCTTCTCGGCGATGAAGCGGCGCGCGGTGGCGGCGTTCGTCATCGTCTCGATGGTGGTGAAAGTCTTCGAGGCAACGATAAAGAGCGAGGTCTCGGGGTCGATTAGCTTCAGCGTGTCGGCAATATGCGCGCCATCGATGTTGGACACGAAATGCGCGCGCGGGCCGTCATGGAAAGGTGCGAGCGCCAGCGTTGCCATGACAGGGCCGAGATCGGAACCGCCAATGCCGATATTGATGACATCGGTAATCTTCTTCCCGGTCGCGCCCTTGAGCGAGCCGGAACGGATCGCATCGGCAAACTTGCCCATGGCGGCGAGAACGCCGTTCACGTCAGGCATCACATCCTTGCCGTCCACAAGAACGGGCGTGTTGGAGCGGTTGCGCAGCGCGGTATGCAGCACGGCGCGGTCTTCGGTGAAGTTGATCGCCTTGCCGGAGAACATCTCCTCGCGCTTGGCCTCGACGCCGCCCTCGCGCGCCAGCTGTTCGAGAAGCGTCACGATCTCTTCGTTGACGGCGCATTTGGAATAATCCATCAGCAGGTCATCGAATTTCACGCTGAAACGGCTGAATCTCTTGTCATCGGCCGCAAAGGCGGCGCGAAGATCGGTTGCGGCTGTGCTGCTTGCCGTTGCTTTGAGTTTTTCGATGGTGGCCTGCATCATGTGCTCCTCGGCTTCCGTGGAAGGATGAGGAAACTATTCTTTTTCAGGCGGCCAAATCAAGGCGACTTTGAGAAAAGAAAAGAGCCGGTCGCCCGGCTCCATTCGCTCAGTTCAGATTGCGCAATTCACGCCGCAAAATCTTGCCGACATTCGATTTCGGCAGCTCGGTGCGGAACTCGATGATTTTCGGCCGCTTGTAGTTTGTCAGGCTCTTGGCACAGAAAGCCTTGAGCTCCGCTTCCGTGAGGGACTGGTCCTTCTTGACGACGAAAAGCTTCACGGTTTCGCCGGAATGTTCGTCCGGAACACCGATCGCGGCGCATTCCAGTACGCCGGGATGGCTGGCGGCCACTTCCTCGACCTCGTTTGGATAGACGTTGAAACCGGAGACCAGGATCATGTCCTTCTTGCGGTCGACGATCTTGGTGTAACCGCGCTCGTCCATGAAACCCATGTCGCCGGACCGGAAAAACCCGTCCTGTGTCATGACCTTGGCGGTCTCATCCGGCCTCTGCCAGTAACCGGCCATGACCTGCGGTCCGCGAATGCAGACTTCGCCGACTTCGCCCAGGGGCAGGCTGTTGCCGTCGTCGTCGCGAATGTCGATTTCCGTCGAGGAAAGGGGCAGGCCGATGGTGCCGCTGAATTCCGAGGTGTCCAGCCGGTTGACGGTCGCGACCGGCGAGGTCTCCGACAGCCCGTAACCTTCGGCGATCGGGCAGCCGACGACTGAAAGCCAGCGCTCCGCAACCGGCCTCTGCACGGCCATGCCGCCGCCGAGAACCAGAATGAGCGAGGACAGGTCGAGCTTGCGAAAATCCTCATTGTTCATCAACGCGTTGAAGAGTGTATTGATGCCGGGGAAAACATGCGGCTGGTAATGTGTCAGCTCTTTCACGAAACCGGGAATATCGCGCGGATTGGCGATCAGCAGGTTATGGCCGCCCAGCGCAATGCCCATCAGCGAGTTTACCGTCAGCGCGAAGATGTGGCACAGCGGCAGCGCGCAGATGAAGTTGAGAACCTCGGGACGATCCTTGCGGCTGTTGAAGGCGGCATCCAGCCACAGGCTGATCTGCGCCTTGTTGGCGAGAAGATTGGCGTGGGTGAGGATCGCGCCCTTGGAAATACCGGTGGTTCCACCCGTATATTGCAGGAATGCGATATCCTGTGCTGTGAGGCCGGCAGGCTTGAGGGAAAATCCCTGGCCTTCCTTCAGCACGGCCTTGAAGCTGATCGAGCCGGGGATCGCATAGGCGGGCACGAGCTTTTTCACCTTGCGGACCACGAGATTGACGATATGTCCCTTGAAACCGAGAAGATCACCCATGGACGCGACGACCACATCCCGGACGGCGCTTTTCGGCACGGCCTGCTGCGCCACATGGGCGAAGTTTTCCAGCACGAAAAGCACCTTTGCGCCGGAGTCCTTCAACTGGTGTTCCAGTTCGCGCGGTGTGTAGAGCGGATTGACGTTGACCACGACCATGCCTGCCCGCAGGATACCGTAAACCGCGACGGGATTTTGCAGGATGTTCGGCATCATCACGGCAACCCGGTCGCCTTTTTCCAGTCCCCTGGATTGCAGCCAGGCGGCGACGGCGCGGGTTTCAGTGTCAAGCTGCCGATAGGTCAGCGATTTCCCCATGCTGGAAAAGGCTTTGCGGTCGGCAAATTGCACGCAGCTCTTTTCGAGGAGATCGACAAGGGAAGCATTGCCCGAAGCAGGAATCTCGGAAGGGACGCCCGGCGGATAGGATGACAGCCAGCGTTTCTCGACGCTGACATTTTCCGCGTGTCCCAGGGACAGTTCACTCATGCTGCTCCTCCCAGAGTCTTTGTCGCGCCCGTGCATCCGGTGGAATGCATGAAGGCGCTTTCGGCTGCCTGATGGTCATGGGGTTCCCGCAATCAGCCGGCTTGTCTGCCGGATCGAAGAAACCACATGTGCGTCACCGGATCGACCGCTCCTCCTGCTCCCCGGTGACGAATGATAGACGCGGAATCCCTTGACGTCCATCATGTCGGCAAAGCCTATTTAACTCTAACGTAAACGTCAATATTGCTGTCCAACATCTCGCGGCCTCGTGAATGAAAACCGTGTTATTCGCGATTTTTTGACTTTAATCCTGATTTGAGCGATCAACATAATTCGCAAAGCAGGGCAGGATTGGAAATGGCAGGCAGCGCAGCGCTTGAACTGAAATCGGTTGGAAAAAGATTCGGCGATACCGATGTATTGTCCGATATCGACCTGGCCGTCGAAAGCGGCGAAATTATTTGCCTTGTGGGCCGCTCGGGCTGTGGAAAATCGACCCTGCTGCGCATTGTCGCGGGTGTGGAGACGCCGGATCACGGCAGCGTTTGCCTTAACGGTTCCGTTGTTGCCGGTTCGGCTGTCTTCGTCGAGCCGGAAAAACGCAATATTGGTTTCGTCTTTCAGGACTACGCGCTGTTCCCGCATCTCACCGTCGAACAGAATGTCCTGTTCGGCCTCAGGTCCCTGCCGAAGGCCGAGGCCCGCCGCCGTGCCGGGGAAATGATCGAGCATGTTCACCTGCAGGATCTGGCGAAGCGCTATCCGCATACGCTTTCGGGCGGTGAGCAGCAGCGAGTGGCCCTTGCCCGTGCCCTTGCCCCGCAGCCGGGGCTTTTGTTAATGGACGAGCCCTTTTCCAATCTCGACAGGGGCTTGCGTGACAATGTCCGCGAAGAGACGTTGGGTCTCCTGCGGCAACTGGGCACGACGGCGATCATGGTCACTCATGACCCGGAAGAGGCGCTGTCTGCAGGCGACCGCGTGGTTCTGATGCAGCGCGGCCGTATCGTGCAGAGCGGTACGGGCTATGAAATCCACGACAATCCCAAAACCCGCTACGCCGCCGATTTTTTCTGCGCCTTCAACAAGATCGAGGGCCGGGTAAGGCAGGGCCGCGTCGAAACGCCGCTCGGCCCCCTGGGGGATGCATCCGATCTGCCGGATGGCGCCGTCGCCGTCGCCTATGTCCGCCCCAATGCGATTTCGATCATCGAGGATGATGCCGCAAGAGAAGGAATCGCCGGCGAAATAGCGAGCCGTGTTTTCCTCGGCGAGATCGAACAACTCGGCATCGCCGTGCCCGGCCTTCCGGCCGACCTGCGCGTCAGGACGATGCAGCGCACGCCGGCCAAGACCAAGACCGTGCGTTTCGGCATCGATCCCAAGGGCGTGCTGATATTTACCTGAAGTTGAATGAGTAAATTTGCATGTTTATTTATGCTCCATTTTCAACTCTTGGTGATCAGGGCTGTCTGAAAATCGCGAAATAAAACTTGATTTGCTTCATCAGGTATGATGTCTGCTCGCTCTATATCGCCGCTATTCGGAGAGGGAGACGAAACATGACGAAATTTACCGGATTTGCCCTGCTTGCCAGCACGGTTGCCTTTGCAGCCGGATCGGTCAGCGCTGCCGAACTCAACATCTATACCACCAGAGAGCCGGGCCTGATCCAGCCCCTGCTGGAATCCTTCACCGCCTCGAGCGGCGTCAAGGTCAACACCGTGTTCCTGAAGGACGGTCTTGCGGAGCGCGTTCTGAGTGAAGGCGCAAGCTCGCCGGCCGACGTTCTGATGACCGTGGATGCCGGCAACCTCGTTGATCTCGCCGAAAAGGGCGTCACCCAGGCGGTCGAGTCCGAAACCCTGACCAAGGCAGTCCCGGCCGAACTTCGTGATGCCAAGGGTCATTGGTTCGCGCTCTCCATGCGCGCCCGCGTTCTGTATGCGGCGAAGGATCTCGATCTCGCTTCCTTCAATTATGAAGATCTGGCGGACGCGAAGTGGAAGGGCAAGGTTTGCATTCGCGCCGGTCAGCATCCCTATAACACCGCGCTCTTTGCCGACTACATCGCCCACTACGGTGCGTCCGACACCGAGAAGTGGCTTGCCGGCGTCAAGGAAAACCTGGCTCGCAAGGCTGGCGGCGGCGACCGCGACGTTGCCAAGGACATCCTCGGCGGCATTTGCGATATCGGCATCGCCAACTCCTATTATGTCGGCCTGATGCGCTCGGGCAAGGGCGGCGAGGAGCAGGTGAAGTGGGGCGATGCCATCAAGGTGGTTCTGCCGACCTTCAAGAATGGCGGCACGCAGGTCAATATTAGCGGCGCGGCCGTGGCCAAGAATGCGCCGAACAAGGCGGAAGCCGTCAAGCTGCTGGAATATCTCGTCTCCGACGAAGCCCAGAAGATCTATGCTGAAGCCAACTACGAATATCCGGTCAAGCAGGGTGCGGCTCTCAACGAGATCATCGCTTCCTTCGGCACGCTGAAGATCGACAACAAGCCGCTGACGGAAATCGTATCGCACCGCAAGCAGGCGAGCGAGCTGGTCGACAAGGTCGGTTTCGACAAGTAAAGCCAACCGGCAATAACTCGATGGAAGGCGTTCGCACCCGCGGACGCCTTCCCTGTATTTCAAGAAGCTCATGAATCCAGACGCCGTTCAGACATTGACGCCCCGCGCAGGAACACGGTTTTCATCCTCCTTCTGGTGGCTGGGCCTGTCGCTCATTGCGGTCTGCGGCGCCATGGTGCCGGTTCTGGCGCTTGTCTCTCAGGCCGTGCAGGGTTCCGCCGGCCTTTGGGAGCATCTCGGCTCCACCGTTCTTTTGACGGCCCTGCCGGATACGGTCATCCTTCTTGTCGGCGTCGGCCTACTGGCGGGTATCATCGGAACCTGTTCGGCCTGGCTGGTCACCGCTTATGATTTTCCCGGGCGCAGGATATTGGAATGGGCGTTGCTGCTGCCGCTGGCCATGCCCACCTATATCGTCGCTTACGCCTATCTGGATATTCTGCATCCCATCGGGCCGGTGCAGGGGGTGATCCGCTGGCTGCTCGGTTATTCCAGCCCGCGTGAATTCCGCTTGCCGGATATAAGGTCGATGACGGGTTGTATCATCCTTCTCGCCTTCGTCCTCTTTCCCTATGTCTATATTCCCGTCCGCGCCATGTTCCTGACGCAGGCGGGCAATCTGCTGGAAGCCGCACGCACGCTTGGCGTTTCCAGACGCGCGGCTTTTTTGAAGGTCGCGGTGCCGTTGGCGCGCCCGGCAATCGCGGTCGGCGTCAGCCTTGCCCTGATGGAAGCGCTGAACGATATCGGCGCTTCGGAGTTTCTCGGCGTCCGCACCCTCACGGTTTCCGTCTACACAACATGGGTCACGAAATCCGACCTGCCGGGTGCGGCGCAGATCGCGCTTTCCATGCTGTTCATCGTTGTCGCTCTTGTGGCGCTCGAGCGCTGGGCGCGGCGCAAGCAGCGTTATTCCGTTTCCGCGCAGAAAAGCAGGGAACTGGAGCCGCTGCGGCTTGCCGGCCCGAAGGGCTGGCTCGCCTTCGTGTTCGGTGGCCTGCCGGTGCTGATCGGCTTTGTGGCGCCGGCGAGCTATCTCGTCATTGAGGCATGGAAGCGGTTTCGTTTCAGCGGCCTGTCCGCCCGTTTTACGGAGGAAGCTCTGAATACGATCGTCTTCGCCGGGTTGGCGACGGTGATCACCCTCGTTCTCGGCCTCGCGGTTGCCTACGCGATGCGTCTTGCTCCGGGGCGTCTCTCGCTCTGGTCCTACCGCCTTTCCACAGTGGGATATGCAGCTCCCGGCACGGTTATCGCCATCGGCGTGCTGATTGCGCTCGGCGGCTTCGACCGGTTCGTCGACCAGACCATGCGTGAATGGTTCGGCGTTTCCACCGGCCTTATCTTCATCGGCAGCGGCGCGGCTCTCATCTATGCCTATTCGGCGCGTTTCCTCACCATTGCGGCAGGCGGTGTCGATGCCGGCCTCAGCCGTATCCCGCAATCTTTCGACCACGCCGCGCGAACGCTGGGGCGATCCGCGACCCAGACATTCCGCCAGATCCATCTGCCGCTTTCCAGGGCTTCGCTTGCGGCGGCGGCGCTGCTGATCTTCGTTGACTGTGTCAAGGAACTCCCCGCCACGCTTTTATTGCGGCCGCTCAATTTCGAAACCTTCGCAACCCATCTTTATGGCGAGGCCGCACGTGGCACCTATGAGGAGGCGGCGATTGCGGCACTGGCGATTGTCGTCATCGGCATGCTTCCCGTCGTGCTGCTTGCGCGGATAGGCCGGCGCAAGGGCTGATTTCCACGCCTTGCCTGATAAATGACGGGCGCAAAACTGTGCGAGAGGCCAATAAGCTTCAAATCCGCCCAGAAAACGACAAGCATCCCGCCTTAATCCTGATGTAAATACTCAGCTTAATTGAGGTGTTGCGGCCTGTCGGATATGAACGCCGGCCGTGATCTGTTTCGGGGCATATCTTGAAAAATTTACATGGGATGTTTTTGAGCCGCCTGGCTTTGGGAACGGCTGCCGTTGTCTTGATGGCGCCGGTCATGGGCCATGCACAGGAAACGACCGTTCTGCGGGAAATTACCGTTGAGGGGCAGCGTGCGGAAACGGCAACGGGTCCCGTTAAGGGATATGCCGTGAAGAAAAGCGCGACGGGTTCGAAAACCGATACCGATACCAAGGATATTCCCCAGTCCGTATCGGTTGTCGGCCGCCAGGAAATGGACGACCGCGGCGCGGTGACGAAAATCGACGAGGTGCTGCGCTATACACCCGGTGTGACGGCGGAGCCTTTCGGCACGGATCCGGACACCGACTGGATCTATATTCGCGGCTTTCAGGCCACCCAGACCGGTGTGTTTCTCGATGGGCTGAACCTGTTCAGCTACGGTTTCGGCGGTTTTCAGATGGATGCCTACGGGCTCGAGCGTGTGGAGGTTCTCAAAGGTCCCGCTTCGGTGCTTTATGGCGGCGCCAACCCCGGCGGTATCGTGCAGATGGTCCGCAAGCGGACCCAGGACGAACCCGTTCGTGAAACGGAAATCGGCATCAATAATTTCGGTAACGCCTTCTTTGGTTTCGACCTCGGCGACAAGGTCGATGGTGAGGGCGTATGGAAATATCGCGTCACCGGCAAGGTCTCGGGCGGCGATAATTACACCGACTATTCCGAGGATTTGCGCGGTTTCATCATGCCGCAGATCACCTTCGAGCCGGATGCGCAGACAAGTGCCACGCTCTACGGTTATTTCTCGGCGCTGGATCAGGTGCATATCGGCAACGGCTTCCTGCCCTATGTCGGCACCGTGGTCGACGCGCCTTTCGGCAAGCTCGACCGCAAGGCCTTTTATGGTGAGCCGGATATCGATAATGGCCGCGTCTACCAGTCGATGGTCGGGTATGAGGTCAGCCATGAATTCGACAATGGCTGGAAGATCAGCCAGAATGCCCGCTATGGCCATCTCTACAAACACGAGACAGGACCCTATCCGGGCGGCTGGGCCAATGCCGACGCCAATGGTCAGCCGATCCTCGATACCACCACCAACGACTATATGCTGACCCGCTTCGGTTATGACGGCGTATCGAAGGTCGACAGTTTCGGCGTCGATAACCGTATCGAAGGCCAGTTCGAAACCGGTGCCGTCAATCATTCACTGCTCTTTGGTCTCGACTATAAATATTACCGGCTGGATCAGGTGCAGGCCTGCTGCGGATCGAATGCGATCGGTGCGCTCAACCCGGTCTATGGCTCGACGCAGGGCACCAATTTTGTCTATGCCGACAATATCGTCACGCAGCAGCAGATCGGCATCTATGCCCAGGACCAGCTGCGTTTCGGCGATGGCTGGCTGGTGACGCTGAACGGCCGTTACGATTATGTCGATACGGAACTGAACAACAGGCTGCCGGCAGGCGCCTCCCGCCGCTCCAGTGACGATGCGCTGAGCGGCCGGGCCGGCCTCGCTTATGAATTCGACAATGGCCTGACCCCCTATGTCTCGGCGGCCACCTTCTTCAATCCGCTGATCGATACGCTGGCGGATGGCACTCCCGCCTCGCCGGAGGAGGGGCATCAGTTCGAAGCCGGTATCAAATACGAGCCGACCTTCTTTGATGGCAGCATCACGGCCTCCGTCTTCAAGCTGGTTAAGGACAACGCCATCGTGTCCTATACGGCCGGCGGTGTGACCACGAGCGGCCAGTTCGGGCAGGTGGAATCCACCGGTTTCGAGCTGGAGGCCAAGGCTAATCTTTCCGACAACTGGAAGGCACTTGCCTCCTATTCCTATACCGATCTCGAAATTACCCGCGATGCCAATCCCAACCTGATCGGCAAATCGCCGTGGATCGTGCCCGCCCACACCGCCTCGCTGTGGCTCGACTACGCCTTCACCGATGATACGTTTGAAGGCCTCAGCATTGGCGGCGGCGTGCGCTATCAGGGCAAATCCTGGGCGGATGAGGCAAATACGCTGCGCGTGCCGGCTGCCGCCGTCTTCGATGCGGCAGTCCGCTACGAGAAGAACGACTGGACCGCCTCCATCAACGTCGCCAATGTCTTCGACAAGGAATATGTCAAGAGCTGCGCCGGTGTCTCGGTCTGCGGCTGGGGTGATAGCCGCACCATCACCTTCAAGCTTTCCAAGAAGTGGTAAGGCCTGGCCGAAGGCCGGCAGTTGCGGGCGATGCAGTTTGCCACTATAAACATGAATAGTTTTATCATGTTTATAGTGGCGCCATGGCGCCCTGCGGGATCGAGAGGCCATGGCTTTCCGCGTGCGGATGGAAAATGAGATCGAGGGCTTTGCCGTCATCGGCGGCCCGCGCTCAAGGGTTTGGAACGGCATCGTCGCCGATCTCTGGGACGTGCGTTGCGCCCCGAAGGCGGGTGGGCGTTATGTCGGAAAAGATCCGCGTTTCGTTTTCCTGCTGGATATGGACGGGACGGATGACGGCCGGTTCATGATGAACCGCTGCCGCCGCGACAATTACGGTTCGTCCAAGGCGAACCGGATTTCCTTCGTGCCCGCCGATCTGGATGTGCATGCGGAACTGAGCAATGTTTCCTTCGTGCGCCATCTCGACCTGCACTTCGACGCGGGTTTGCTGGGGACGCGCCTGGTGCAGGGGTTTGACCCGCATGGCCTGCTCGATCCGCATCTGATGTTCGAGGATGAGCGCCTGCTGGCGCTGGCACGGCTGATTGCCGCCGAGTGCGACAACCCCGATCCGCTGCACGACCTTTACGGCGAAAGCCTCGTGCTCGCGCTGTTGACGGATTTCCTCAAGGTAAAGCGCGAGCCGGTCAAGAAACGTAGCAAGCTCGCCGCCTGGCAGCTACGAGCGGCAACCGACTATATCCGCGAACATTGCCTGCGGTCGATCCGGCTGGAGGAACTGGCGGAGCTCACCAACCTGTCGCAATCCCATTTCAGCCATGCCTTCAAGGCATCCACCGGCGTACCGCCGCACCAATGGCAGATGCAGGCGCGCATCGATCGGGTCAAGGACCTGATGATGCGAACCGACATGGCGCTGACCGATATCGCCATCGCCGCCGGTTTTTCCGATCAGGCGCATTTCTCCCGCGTCTTCCGCAAGATGGTTGGCGTTTCTCCCTCCGTCTGGCAGAAAATCCGCCAATAGGCGCGCTTTTTGTTCCATCCCCTTTCAAAAAAATACCGGCCGCGGCGGCTGAAACGCCGCGGAACGATTTGTCAGGCGCAGGGTTTACCAGACGTGACATCCATGAAGAAAATCAAGGAGGAAGACATCATGCTGCATCAGGAACCTCGAGCCGGACAGGACCCCTATGTCAAGGATACGCCGAGCCTCATTGCCAGCGACAAGGTGGAAGGCACACGTGTTTATGGCGCCGACGGCAAGCACCTCGGCTCGATCCAGCGCATCATTCTGGAAAAGCGCGGCGGTCGCGTCGCCTATGCCGTGCTGAGTTTCGGTGGTTTTCTCGGGATCGGCGATGACTATTACCCGCTGCCTTGGGAGAAGCTGCATTATGATGAAGAACTCGATGGCTACCGTATCGATCTGACAAAAGAAGAGATCGAAAATGCGCCACACTTCGTCAACCTGGACGATAATGACCTGCTGAACGCCAGGGACCGCAAGGTTTACGACTATTACGGCGTCACACCTTACTGGATGTAACGCGGGGCGCTACGCGGTCATATCCGGAACAGGATATCAAAAAAACGGCTCCTTTTCAGGAGCCGTTTGCGTTTTATCTCTCTTTAATGCGGGTGTTTCTGCATCTCGGAAACAGCATCGGTGAAGCACCTGCGGGCTTCCTCCGGCGATTTGCGTCCGTCAAGGGCGGCACGGCAGGCGCTTCTGGCTCTCACGAAACTCAATCCGCGAATCTTCGGCCAGCCTTCCGTCAATAATATCAGCGCTTCGAAGGGGCCGGCGATGACACTCTTGCCGTTCGCCTCAAGATTGACCTCGACAGGTTCTGTCCATCTCTCGTTCTTCATCGTGCACCTCCCAGAGCAACGCGATCCCGAAATACACCCGACAGCGGAGCAACCCATGAACGCAGCCGTGTGTCACTGCCGCTTAGGATATGCGCAAGCGGGCGAATTGACAACGGGGATCAACGGAAGCCGAAAAACGACAGGATCGCGAGAACGATGACGACGAGGCCGACGATGTAGATGATCTGGTTCATGATTTTCTCCTTGGCTGGTGTCATCACCATAACGTGAAGGCGAAGACCCGGTTCCAGAAAATCGTGAGAATTTAATCACGTACTAAAATGTTGTGGCCATCTCATCGCCCCCGGGGGGGGGGGCGGAGCGTCACTTGCGCAGGATCACCCAGATGGCGTGAATGATGCCGGGAACATAACCGCACAGGGTCAGAAGAATATTGAGCCAGAAATGCAGGCCAAGCCCGACCTGAAGGAATACGCCGACAGGCGGAAGAAGGATGGCGATGAGAATACGGATGACGTCCACGATGACAGGGCTTTCCATTTGAGAATGACTTGCTGGTCAACGTCTGGCGGGCGGTTTGGTTTCAAACGCCATTGCGACAGTGGAAGGTGCCTGTGATGGCGAGGGTCACCCGCGCGTAAACAAGGCTGCCGATCGATAAATATTTATGTCAGGGGAAATAAATGGTGCCGCTTACGTGACTCGAACACGTGACCCCGTCATTACGAATGACGTGCTCTACCAACTGAGCTAAAGCGGCCCGAACATGATCCGTCTGTTGCGGATCAGCTTCATGGCGGGCTGATACAGGCAATGCCGACGGATTTCAAGCCTTGAATGCGACGGTTTTGAAAATTCCGCAAAAAGCTTTGCCTGTCCGTTGTTTATGGATGCCTCAGGCCTTTGCGCAGATGCGCTGTCTTGCCGCCTCATATTCGCGCGCCAGACGGTCGACGAGATCCGCTACTGGCTCCACCGCCTTGACCGCGCCGATGCCCTGGCCGGCGCCCCAGATATCCTTCCAGGCTTTTGCACCACCGGTTGCGGTTTCGAAGTCCATTTTCGAGGGATCTGCCTCGGGCAGGTTGTCGGGATCCATGCCGGAGGCGACGATCGAGCTTTTCAGGTAGTTGCCGTGCACGCCGGTGAAATAGTTCGAATAGACGATATCCTTGGCCTGGGCGTCGACGATTGCCTGCTTGTAGCCGTCGGAAGCGCGCGCTTCCTGTGTCGCGATGAAGGGGGAGCCGATATAGGCCATGTCCGCGCCCATGGCCTGCGCCGCGAGAATGGAACCGCCATTGGCGATGGCGCCGGCAAGCAGCAGCGGGCCATCGAACCATTCGCGGATTTCCTGAACGAGAGCGAAGGGTGACAATGTGCCCGCATGTCCGCCGGCACCGGCCGCAACCGCGATCAGCCCGTCCGCGCCCTTGCGGATGGCGGACCGGGCATGGCGATCGTTGATGACATCATGAAGCACGATGCCGCCATAGGAATGCACGGCCGCATTGACCTCCGGCACCGCGCCGAGCGAGGAGATCACCACCGGCACCCTGTATTTGACGCAGAGGCCGAGATCATGTTCCAGCCGCCGGTTGGACATGTGCACGATCTGGTTGACCGCAAAGGGCGCGGCCGGACGGTCCGGGTTGGCGCTGTTATGGGCGGCAAGCTCTTCGGTGATCATCGCCAGCCACTCGTCCAGCTGGCTTTCCGGCCGCGCGTTCAACGCCGGAAAAGCGCCGATGACGCCGGCCTTGCATTGCGCCAGCGTCAATTGCGGATGCGAAATGATGAATAGCGGCGACGCTATGACCGGAAGACGCAGATTGTCTTTCAGCACGGACGGCAGCATGTTTCCTCCCATGAATTACGTTTACGCGCACGTAAGCTAATATCGCGTTCGGCAAAGGATTGAAAGCGAAAACAGCGCCGTATCGGCGCCGCGAACCTGCGTTCGCAGTGCCACAATGCACCGATTTTCCCCAAGGCAATCCGGTCTTTATCGCAAACGATGCTTGCGGAGGCGCGGCATAGCCGTTACCGAATCGTAAACCAATGGCGCAACGCCCGCATATTTTTGCAAAGCGCAATAGAACAAGGATCGGTCGTGAGCGGACTGGAAACGGCAATCAGAAATGCTCTGGAAAAATCGGACAGGTCGAACGCCGAAGTTCGTGCACGGATTTACCAATCATCCCGTCAGGCGCTGGAAGCGGGCCTGCGCAAACAGGGCATAGATGATCCGCAGGTCGTGGCCCAGCAGCGCCAGCGGCTCGAAAGCCTCATTCATGTCATTGAGAATGAAGAGCGTAACCGGCTTCTGGACAGGGTGGAGCAGCAATTGCGGCCGCCCCAGCCGGCAGACGCAAGCCACGGCGAGGTTTCCGTCGATCCCGTTTCGCAACCGCAGCCGCAACCGCACGACGCCATGGCCGTCGAGCCGGAACTGCGTGGCGAAACGCGCGAGATGCCGCCGGGTGCCGCCGCCCCGGAGCCTATGAGCGCCGGTCGGCGTAACGCAAAGCCGCCGAGGAGAGGCTCCAGCGCGGGCGACGCCTCGCTGGCTTTCCGCCCTGAAGGTGCGGTTGGCCGCCGCAAGCGCCGCGGGCTTTTCGCCCGACTTTTCATGTTCGTGACGCTTCTGGCCTTTGTCGGTCTGGGTGCCTGGTGGGTCTATTCATCCGGCCTCCTGCTGTCACCCGAACAGCGCGACACCAGCGTGCCCAATCCGCCGGCGCAAGTCCAGGCGGAGGATTTCAACGGTGCGGAGCCGGCGCCGAGCCTCTCCGCCGGCCGCGGCTTTTCCGACGATTGGGTGGAACTCTTTAACGCCGAACGCGGCAGCGCCGGAATTTCGGCAGGCCCGCGCGCCAGCGTGGAAAACATCGCCACACCCGCCGGGAAAGCGATCCGGGTCACCTCGAGAAGCGTCTCGCAGGATGGCGCGGTCAGCCTTGAGGTTCCGGTGGAGGTGATGCGCGACATGGCGGGCAAGTCCTCGACCATATCGATCACGCTGCAATCCTCCAGCGACCGGCAGACGCAGGTTTCCGTCGCCTGTGATTTTGCAACGCTCGGCGATTGTTCGCGCCACCGCTTCACGGCCACGGCCGAGCGTGCGGATATGCTGCTGAATGCGACATTCGAGCGCTCGCTTGTCCCCAATGCGCCGGGGAAAATCTTCATCAACAGCGATATCGATGGCAACAGCCGCCCGGTCAATCTTTATTCCGTGCGTATTCTGCCCGGCCAGTAAGGCCGGCGAGAGGTGAGGCAGGCACCCTTGTCACGGGCGCCTGTCATCATTTTCAGTTCTGCTTGAGAAAGTCCGGACCCGATCCCAGTATCTTGTCGTCGATCTCGCCGATCACTTTCTTGTCCTTGCCGTCATAGTCGAGGGCATTGAGGATGTGGCGGATCAGATTCACCCGCGCGCGGCGCTTGTCATTGGCGCGCACCACCGTCCACGGGGCGGCGTCGGTGTGGGTCTTTTCCAGCATCTCGTCGCGCTTTTGCGTATAGTCGTCCCACTTCGTCAGCGCCGCTATATCCATGTCCGAGAGTTTCCAGCATTTCAGCGGGCTGTGGCGACGATCGTGGAAGCGTTCGATCTGCGTTTCGCGGCCGATGTCGAGCCAGAATTTGAAAAGATGGATGTCCTCATGGACCAGCATCTTTTCCAGCCTCGGTGTTTCCTTGAGGAACCGCTTGTGCTCTTCCGGAGTGCAGAAGCCCATGACCGGTTCAACCCCGGCGCGGTTGTACCAGGATCGGTCGAAGAGAACGAATTCGCCGGCCGTTGGAAAATGCGAGATATAGCGCTGGAAGTACCATTGGCCACGTTCGGTTTCGGTGGGTTTGGTCAGCGCCACGACGCGGGCGTAGCGGGGGTTGAGATAGGCCCGGGCCGCGAAGATCGCGCCGCCTTTGCCTGCCGCATCGCGGCCTTCGAAAACCGCCATCACCCGCTTACCCGTGGCCTGCAGCCAGAACTGCACCTTGACCAGCTCCACCTGCAGCGCCTCCAGCGTGGCGTCGTATTCTTCCCGCTTCATCTTCTTGTCGTAGGGAAAATCGCCGGCGGAGAGCTTTTTTTCCTCCACCCAGTCGGGAAGAGCGGGATCGTCGATGTTGAAGCTGCGCAGCTTGCCGCCGACGGTGATCTCCACCACCCGCTTCTTCGTGTCTTCGCCCATATTTTCCTCCGGCTGTTGTTGTGTAAAGGCAACTCGCCGCCAATGAGTTCATATCCACCGGCAGAATTCAAGTGAAAGAGGAGCGGTTGGCGGCGGTGCGACGGCGGTGACGATTGCCGCACTGATTTTGCGCATATACGCTGTGGAAAATGCGCGGTGATGAATCTCTGTCATGAAGCTGGCCTATGAGATTTCGATGCGCTGTCAGGTGAAAGTGGAAAGCAGGCTGAAATGGCAGTCATGGAAGGCGATCGTGGATTAAAGCTTTTGGGAAGAAAGCTTGGCCGAAACTGGTTGCCCGTCCTTGTCGTCAGCATGCTGGCCGTTGTGGCCGTTTCGGAACTTCATACGCCCTATATGCCTGCCGTCCTTTGGCTTTGCGCCATCATCGCCATTCTGGCCGTGCGGGAAAGGCCGGCTGCGCCGAAGGCGAACGAAGAGGCGGCCGTGGAAGCGGATGAACCGGAGGCGCCGGCGGAAAGCGTCATTTCCGGTGTCAGGGCAGGTCTTGCGGTGCTGGACACGCCGGTTTTCATCCTCGACAAGAATGCCAGCGTGCTGTTTCAGAACGGCGCGGCGGAACGCGCTTTCGGCCAGCTTCCGCCCGGCGCGCATATTTCCGCCCGCCTGCGCTCGCCCGGCCTGCTGGATGTCATCCGTGAAACCATCACCACCGGCCAGCCCAATCAGGTGGAGCATTCGGAGCGGTTTCCCTCCGAGCGGGTCTTCATCGTTCGCATTGCCCGCGCGGATGCGGGGGACACGGCCGGCCCGCCATTTTATATATTGTCGTTCCGTGATGTATCGGAGCTTCGCCGCATCGACCGGATGCGCAGCGACTTCGTTGCCAATGCCAGCCATGAATTGCGCACCCCGCTCGCCTCCCTGCGCGGCTTCATCGAAACCATGCAGGGCCCGGCCCGTAACGACCCGAAGGCGCAGGAACGTTTCCTCGCCATCATGCTGGATCAGGCAACCCGCATGAGCCGGCTGGTGGATGATCTGATGTCGCTCTCGCGGCTGGAGTTGCGGGCGAATATTGCCCCGGACCAGAAGGTCGATCTCGTTCCCGTCATCGGCCATGTGCGCGACGCGCTGCTGCCGCTCGCTAATGAGCTGGATGTCGAAATCACCCTGCATCTGCCCGAGCGGCCGGCGGAAGTGCAGGGTGACCGTGACGAACTGGTGCAGGTGTTCCAGAATCTCGTTGAAAATGCCTGCAAATACGGCCAGGAGGGCAAGGTCGTCGATGTCTGGCTGCGCGCCGAGCCCGGCAAGCCGGTGGAAGTGAGCGTCATCGACAAGGGGCCGGGCATTCCCGCCGAACATGTGCCACGCCTGACCGAGCGGTTTTATCGCGTCAGCGTTGCCGACAGCCGCTCCAAAAAGGGAACGGGTCTCGGGCTTGCCATCGTCAAGCATATCCTCACCAGGCACCGCGCCCGGCTCATCATCAAATCGGAATTGGGCAATGGCACCGACTTCACGGTCAGATTCTGACATGAAATATCCGCCTGTCTGTAATTTCGTGAAAATTTATTCATTAAATCAATAATTTAGGTTGTCACAAATCTTTCACTGAAGTGACATAAAAGGATGTGGCTACGGTGGTTAAGAAAAGGTCGCCGAGCGCATGCTTAGAGCGAATGCCGCTATCGGCTGCGTCCACAAACAAGCCCACGACGGGAGAGACAAATGAACTTCGTTAAATTTTCCGCAGCAGCTCTGGTGGCTTCTGTCGCCTTCGCTGGCGCCGCCGCTGCTCGCGACCAGATCCAGGTTGCCGGTTCCTCCACGGTTCTGCCCTACGCCAAGATCGTTGCCGAAACCTTTGCTGAAACCTTCCCGAACTTCAAGGCTCCGGTCGTTGAGTCCGGCGGCACGGGCGGCGGTCTGAAGGCGTTCTGCTCCGGCGTCGGCGAAGGCACCATCGACATTGCCAATGCTTCGCGCGCGATCAAGAGCGACGAACTGGCCGCCTGCAAGGCAGCTGGCGTTGCCGACGTTCAGGAAGTGAAGATCGGTTACGACGGTATCGTCTTCGCAATGGACTCGTCCAACAAGGACCTCAAGCTGGAGCCGAAGGATCTTTACCTCGGTCTGGCCGCTGAAATCGTCAAGGACGGCAAGCTCGTTGCCAACCCCTACAAGAAGTGGTCGGAAATCAACAAGGAACTGCCTGACGTAGCGATCGCCGCTTACATCCCGGGTTCCAAGCACGGCACGCGCGAAGTCTTCGAAGAAAAGATCATGGCTGACGGCTGCAAGGAAGCCGGCGCCACCGACGCCATCAAGAAGATCGTCACCGATGCCAAGCAGGCTGCTGCAAAGTGCATCGCTGTCCGTAAGGACGGTGCTGCGGTTGACATCGACGGCGACTACACGGAAACGCTGGCCCGCATCGACGCCAACAAGACCGGTCTCGGCGTTTTCGGCCTCGCTTTCTATGAAAACAACGCTGACCGTCTGAAGGTTGCAACTGTTTCGGGCGTTGCTCCGTCCACCGAAACCGTCGCCAGCGGCAAGTACCCGGTTTCCCGCCCGCTGTTCTTCTACGTGAAGAAGGCTCACCTGGGCGTTATCCCGGGCCTCAAGGAATATGTCGAGTTCTTCGTTTCCGACGAAATGATCGGCCCGGATTCCCCGCTCGCCAACTACGGCCTGGTTGCTGCTCCGGACGCAGAGCGCGAAGAAATCCGCGCGAAGTTCGCCGCCGGCTCCACGATGTAATATGGATGAGGGGCGCGGCTTGCCGCGCCCCTCGTTTCGCTCCGGTGCCTTTCCGCTTCGGCGATTGTCTCCGGTTGACAGTTCCCATCCATCGCCGTCCACATGATTGTTTATGGATTACAGATGGATAGGATGTATCAACCTTGACGCTTGCCAGACTTTGATACAGTCAGACGGCAAGCATCTCCGGATGGTCCAGCGGTCTCGTTTTGATGACTTTTTGATTTGCCCGATATCGCACCGTGCTCTTGAGGCACGCCGAGGGAACTCTAATGAACACATCGATCCTTTTGCTGATACTGGCGCTGATCGGCATCGGCAGTTATCTGCTCGGTAGCCGCCGTGCCGTTGCCCTGTCTGGCGGGCGCCCCGCCAGCATGCATTCCCGCGCCGGTTATCACGGTTCTTATGCAGTTGTCTGGGCGGTTTTGCCCGCGGCGTTCATTCTCGGTGCCTGGCTCATTGTCAGCCCGCTGATCGTCACCTCGGCGGTACGCGGCAATTTTCCTGAAGACGTGCGCGCCCTGCCTGAAGCCCAGCAGAGCCTGACCTATGGCATGGTGACCTCCATCGCCCGCGGCCTGCAGCGGCTGACGGCGGAGGAAACCGCACAGGCCGATGCGGATACGGCTGCGGTAAGGCCGCTTCTGGCATCCAAGGGCGTGGCGATCGCCGGCGACCCTGAGCGTTTCATGGTCGATGCCGCCCATACGCTGAACGCCATGACCTCCACCAGCCGCATCGCCATGATCGCCATCGTTCTGGTGACTGCGCTTGGAGGCGCCGCCTATGCGCTGCGTTCGATTGCTCCGCGCTTCCGGGCGCGCAACAAGGTCGAGAGGGTTATTCTCGCTTCGCTGCTCGTCGCCTCGTCCATCGCGATCCTGACGACGATCGGTATCGTCCTGTCGATGCTGACGGAAGCCATCCAGTTCTTCACCATGGTTCCGGCGCACCAGTTCTTCTTTGGAACGGTGTGGGATCCGCGTTTTGCGGCGGCTGGTGCAACGGACTCGTCCGGCCAGTTCGGTCTGATCCCGCTTCTCGCCGGCACGCTCTATATCGGTTTCGTCGCCATGCTGGTTGCCGTGCCGGTCGGCCTGTTTTCGGCGATCTACATGTCGGAATACGCCTCGCCGCGGCTGCGCTCGGTGGCGAAGCCGTTGCTCGAGGTGCTCGCGGGCATTCCCACGATTGTCTACGGCTTCTTCGCGCTGACGACGGTCGGGCCTTTCCTCAGAGACATTTCCACGCAGATCAGCGGTCTCACGACGGGCAACTACGCCAATTTCATCCAGGCACAGAGCGTCATCACCGCCGGCTTCGTCATGGGTATCATGCTGATCCCCTATGTCTCGTCGCTGTCGGACGATATCATCACCGCCGTGCCGCGTTCGCTGCGCGACGGTTCGCTCGGCCTTGGCGCCACGCGGTCTGAAACCATCAAGAAGGTCATCGTTCCCGCCGCTCTTCCCGGCATCGTCGGCGCGGTTCTGATGACGGCATCGCGTGCGATCGGCGAAACCATGATCGTGGTTCTCGCCGCCGGTGTTGCAGCCCGCCTGCAGCTCAATCCGTTCGAACCGATGACCACGGTGACGGTCAAGATCGTCAGCCAGCTGACCGGCGACCTTGAATTCACCTCGCCGCAGACGCTGGTTGCCTTCGCGCTCGGCATCACGCTTTTCGCCATCACGCTTTGCCTGAATATCTACGCGCTTTACATCGTGCGCAAATACCGGGAGCAATATGAATGACCGACATCGTTTCTCCCGCAGCCGGCGCCGCCGTCAACAAGGCCACCCGCCGTGATATCGGCATCAAGCGCCGCTATGCCGCCGAACGTCGCTTCCGTGCTTACGGAATGGCAGCGATTTCCTTCGGTCTCATCTTTCTCTTCCTGCTGCTTTTCTCGGTGGTCTCCAAGGGTTACACCGCCTTCCAGCAGACGATGATCACCGTTCCGGTCGAGTTCTCAGAACAGATCATCGATCCGAAAAATGAGCGCGCCACCAACCCGGCGAAGCTGATGACGGCGAATTATCCCGTCATTGCCCGTGATGCGGTCGCCAAGGTTCTTGGTGTTGCGCCGACGGATCGTGCCGGTCTTCGTGCCGTCAACCTCCTGATCTCGGACAGCGTGCGCACGCAGCTTCGCGACATCGTCGTCGCCGATCCCGCCGTCATTGGCACAACGCGCACCGTCACGCTTCTGGCGTCGGGCGACGTCGACAGCGCCTTCAAGGGCCAGGTCGACCTGACGGCGGATGAAGCCAATCGCCGTATCTCGAACCAGCAGCTCGGCTGGATGAACCAGCTCGCCGAAAGCGGCCAGCTCGGCAAGCACTTCAACACCGGCATCTTCGTCAACGGCGCTTCGAGCCGTCCGGAAGCGGCGGGTGTGGGCGTGGCGCTGATCGGCTCCTTTTACATGATGCTGATCGTGCTGGTGTTGTCGCTGCCGATCGGTGTCGCAGCCTCGATCTATCTCGAGGAGTTCGCGCCGAAGAACCGTCTGACGGACCTCATCGAGGTGAACATCAACAATCTCGCGGCTGTTCCCTCCATCGTTTACGGTCTGCTTGGCCTCTCCGTCTTCATCAACTTCATGGGCTTTCCCCGTTCGGCCTCGCTGGTCGGCGGCCTTGTCCTGACGCTGATGACCCTGCCGACGATCATCATCGCCACGCGCGCGGCATTAAAAGCCGTGCCGCCGTCGATCCGTGCGGCGGCGCTCGGCCTTGGCGCTTCAAAGATGCAGACGATCTTCCACCACGTCCTGCCGCTCGCCATGCCCGGCATTCTGACCGGCACCATCATCGGCCTCGCCCACGCGCTGGGCGAAACGGCGCCGCTGCTCTTGATCGGCATGGTGGCATTCGTTGCGAATTACCCGACAACGCCGATGGATCCGTCCACGGCACTGCCGGTGCAGATTTACATGTGGGCGAACGAAGCGGAACGCGCCTTTGTCGAAAGAACATCTGGCGCTATCATCATCCTGCTTTTGTTCCTCATCGTCATGAATGTTGGCGCAATCCTGTTGCGTCGCCGCTTTGAACGGCGCTGGTAGAGGGAGATTGAGCAATGAACATGTTGTCGGAAGCAGCAGTTGAAAAGGCGCTGGACAAGAAAATGAATGAAGTTTCATACAAGATGATCGGCAAGGATGTTTCGGTTTATTACGGCGAGAAGCGTGCGCTTTACGACGTGAACCTCAACGTCCGCGAAAACACGGTGACCGCGCTGATCGGCCCGTCCGGTTGCGGCAAGTCCACATTCCTTCGGACGCTCAATCGCATGAACGACACGATCGATGGCTGCCGGGTCACTGGCAAGATCACGCTCGACACCGACGATATCTACGACCAGGCGATCGATGTGGTTGAGCTGCGCGCGCGCGTCGGCATGGTGTTCCAGAAGCCGAACCCGTTTCCGAAGTCGATTTACGAGAACATCTCCTACGGCCCGCGCATCCATGGTCTGGCCCGCAACAAGGCGGATATGGATCAGATCGTCGAACACAGCCTGCAGAAGGCCGGCCTGTGGAACGAGGTCAAGGATCGTCTCCAGGAGTCCGGCACCGGCCTTTCCGGTGGCCAGCAGCAGCGCCTTTGCATCGCACGCGCGGTTGCCGTCAGCCCGGAAGTGATCCTGATGGACGAGCCCTGCTCGGCGCTCGATCCGATCGCGACCGCCAAGGTCGAGGAGCTCATCCACGAACTGCGCGCCAACTATACGATTGTCATCGTCACGCACTCCATGCAGCAGGCAGCGCGTGTTTCCCAGCGCACAGCCATGTTCCACCTTGGTCATCTTGTCGAGGAAAACGAAACGGACAAGATGTTCACCAATCCGGATGACCAGCGCACGCAGGACTACATCATGGGCCGCTTCGGCTGATTTCCGGCCGGCGCTTTATCGAAACCGAACAAGACTGGTGCCTCTGCCGTGCCCGCTGGTGTGCACGTGCATGAAGGCCAAGCCGGAGGATCAGACCGTGACACAGACAACGACCCATTCGCATATTCTGTCCGCCTATGACGAGGAATTGAAGTTCCTGACCCGCCGCATCGCCGAAATGGGCGGTCTGGCCGAGCAGATGTGCGCAGATGCGGTGCGCGCGCTCGTCAATTCCGATGCTGCCCTGGCGCAGAAAGTCATTTCCGATGACACGATCCTCGACCATTCCGAGCGTGAGATCGGCGACAAGGCCATCGTCACCATCGCCAGAAGACAGCCCGTTGCGGCCGATCTTCGCGAAATCATCGGCACCCTGCGTATCGCCGGTGATCTCGAGCGTGTTGGCGACCTCGGCAAGAACACCGCCAAGCGGGTGATCGCGGTTGCCGGCACCGGCGTGCCGCGCAAGCTTGCTCGCGGCATCGAACACCTGTCCGAACTGGCGCTGGTGCAGCTCAAGGAAGTGCTCGACGTCTATTCGACACGTTCCGCCGAGAAGGCCAATGCCATTCGCGAGCGTGATGAAGAAATCGACGCCATGTATACGTCGCTCTTCCGCGAGCTTCTGACCTACATGATGGAAGATCCGCGCAACATCACCACCTGCACGCATCTCCTGTTCTGCGCCAAGAACATCGAGCGTATCGGCGACCATGCCACCAATATCGCCGAGACGATTTATTACATGACCACCGGCAGTCAGCCGGAGGGAGAGCGTCCGAAGGACGACAGTTCCAACACGCTCGGTTCGGTGACCGAGTAACAGACAAGCAGAAGCTTGTGGAGTTAGTATATGGTGCCCAAGATTGCAGTTGTGGAAGACGAGGAAGCGCTGAGCGTCCTGCTTCGTTACAATCTCGAGGCTGAGGGATACGACGTCGACACGATACCCCGTGGAGACGAAGCGGAAATCCGGCTGCAGGAACGTATTCCTGATCTGCTCATCCTGGATTGGATGCTGCCCGGGGTTTCCGGCATCGAACTGTGCCGGCGGCTGAGAATGCGGCCGGAAACCGAGCGGCTGCCCATCATCATGCTGACGGCGCGCGGTGAAGAAAGCGAGCGCGTTCGCGGTCTTGCCACCGGTGCGGACGATTATGTCGTGAAGCCGTTCTCGACGCCGGAGCTCATGGCCCGCGTCAAGGCGATGCTGCGTCGGGCTCGCCCCGAGGTTCTCTCATCGGTGCTGAAATGCGGCGATATTGAGCTGGATCGCGAAACCCATCGCGTTCATCGCAAAAGCCGCGAAGTGCGCCTCGGCCCGACGGAATTCCGCCTGCTGGAATTCCTGATGACCTCTCCGGGCCGAGTGTTTTCCCGCTCGCAACTGCTGGATGGCGTCTGGGGTCACGATATCTATGTCGATGAACGCACTGTCGACGTGCATGTCGGCCGTCTGCGCAAGGCACTCAATTTTTCGCATATGCAGGATGTCATCCGCACCGTGCGCGGTGCCGGATATTCCATGGAAGCCTGACCGCAGCCGAACTGAAGGCCTCGGTCAGGATACATTCGCCCAAAATTGAAAGGCCCGATACCATTGCGGTGTCGGGCCTTTCGATTTTGGACTTTTCTCGAAAGCGGCATCTCAATCTTCGGAGCGCACGATCGACGACCGGTTGATATCCGGATTGTGGCGCGATGTCTGACGGCGATGGAGGAAAGGGCCGGTACTCCATTGGTGCATCGCTCCCCGGAACGGGCCTGCCTTTGCCATAAAAAAACGGGCCCGAAGGCCCGTAGTTTTTGAGTGCTGAATGCGTGCCGCAACACTCAAGCCTTGCGGCGCTCGCTCACCGGCTGGTAGGCGAGTTTCGCATGGAACTTGCAATAGGGCGAAGATTCCAGCGCTTCACAACCGCAGAAATGGAAATCATCCTTCAGCGGATCGCCAACCGGCCATTTGCAGGTGCGCTCCGTCAGTTCCGTCAGCGTCAGGCGGCGGGAAATCGGCGTAACGACGTTTCTGGAGGGAGCGTAATCGAGAACTTCAGCGGTCTCGATGTCGATCTCCTCATGGAGAGCCGTTGCCGCGTTCGAGCGGTTCAGAGCCCGTGCCGGTGCCGCGCTGACGCGAGCCGCGAAATTCGTTGCGCGCGGGGCAGGGGCGGCGGTGCGCTTAGGCGCGGAGCGCGCCGACGTGACCGGGCCGCCAGCCTTGACGCGTCCCGGCAGGTTGAGGCGATGCACCTTGCCGATCACGGCGTTGCGGCTGACGCCGCCCAGCTGTGCTGCTATCTGGCTGGCGCTCAGTCCTTCGGCCCACAATTTCTTGAGTTTCTCGACCCGCTCGTCTGTCCAGTTCATGCCGCTTCTCCGCTTGTCGCGTATATTTCGACAGAATCCCTCTCCGTCTCGCGAGACATGCCGCGAGCGTGGTTTCCGCCGGATTTTAGGTGACTAGTTCCGCCGCAATGCAGTCTAGTAATTAGCGATTAACCTAGTGCCAGCCCGACTCCGTGGCAAGAGTCGCGGGAATCATCTGGAATCGATTTTCCGGTTTTCCCCAACTTGCTGGCGAGTTGAGTCTGAAAGGCAACACCTTGGGGCTCGGCTGCGGCCACATACTAATGCTTGAGAAGCCCGGGAAACGCGGACTTTTGTTGACATCGGCAAGCGAAGTGACAATAGTGCCCCTGCCGCCGCAAGGCGGCATTTTTGATTTTCAGGCGAGGGATAACCCTCGAAGCCTATTGACAACCGTCTGACAGCGCATCCGCGCAAGGAGTGATACAGCCATGGCCGAAGCCGCCGCGCCATTGTTCGATACATTTGCAAGAGCCCCCCTGCGTTTCGAGCGCGGCGAAGGCGTCTGGCTGTTCACGGAAAGCGGCGAGCGATATCTGGATTTTGCGGCAGGCGTCGCGGTCAACTCGCTGGGCCACGCCCATCCGCATCTCGTGGAGGCGATCAAGACGCAGGCCGAGAAGGTCTGGCATGTTTCGAACCTCTATGAAGTGCCGGGGCAGGAAAAGCTCGCTAGGCGGCTGACGGAAGCAACGTTCGCGGACAAGGTCTTCTTCACCAATTCCGGTGCGGAAGCGCTGGAATGTGCCATCAAGACCGCGCGCCGTTATCATTATTCAAAGGGCCATCCGGAAAAATTCCGTATCGTCACCTTCGAAGGCGCCTTCCATGGCCGCACGCTGGCGACCATCGCTGCCGGCGGCCAGCAGAAATATCTGGAAGGTTTCGGCCCCAAGGTTGAAGGTTTCGATCAGGTTCCCTTCGCCGATGTCGACGCGCTGAAGGCGGCCATCACGGACGAGACGGCGGCGCTTTTGATCGAGCCCATTCAGGGCGAGGGCGGCATTCGCGCGCCCAGCAAGGAATTCCTGCAACTCCTGCGCGGATTGTGCGACGAGCACGGTCTGCTGCTGATCTTCGATGAGGTCCAGACGGGCGTTGGCCGCACGGGCAAGCTGTTTGCTTATGAACAGACGGGCGTCGCGCCCGATATCATGGCGGTTGCCAAGGGTATCGGCGGCGGTTTTCCGCTCGGTGCGTGTCTGGCGACGGCGGAGGCCGCTTCCGGCATGACGGCCGGTGTGCATGGCACCACCTATGGCGGCAATCCGCTCGCCATGGCGGTTGGCAACGCCGTGCTGGACGTCGTTCTCTCCGAGGGCTTTCTGGAAAAGGTCCGGGATGTCGCGCTGGTCTTCCGCCAGGGCCTGGCTTCGCTGAAGGATCGTTATCCTGACGTGATCGAGGAAATCCGTGGCGAAGGCCTGCTTCTCGGCATCAAGGCCAAGGTGCCCTCGGGCGAACTGCTGCAGGCCATGCGCGCGGAGCACCTGCTTGGCGTGCCGGCGGGTGACAACGTTATCCGCCTTCTGCCGCCGCTCGTCACCACGGCTGAAGAGGCCCGTGAAGGGCTGGCGCGTGTGGAAGCGGCTGCCGCTTCCCTCACAGCGAAACAGGCGAAAATCGCCTGAAACCAATCTAGGGCGGGCCTCTGTCGGAGGCTCGCAAGCATGGGACAGTTTGAAATGGCTTCACCAAAACATTTTCTCGACCTTTCGGCCGTCGGTCCGGAGGATCTGCGGACGATTCTTGATGATGCGCGCGCGCGCAAGATTGCCACCAAGGCCGGCACGGCTGAAAAGCCGCTTGCCGGCAAGATGCTGGCGATGATCTTCGAAAAGCCGTCGACCCGAACCCGCGTTTCCTTCGATGTCGGCATGCGCCAGCTCGGCGGGGAGACGCTGTTCCTGTCGGGCACGGAAATGCAGCTCGGCCGGGCGGAAACGATCGGTGATACGGCCAAGGTGCTGTCGCGCTATGTCGACGCCATCATGATCCGCACCACGGATCATTCGCGCCTGCTCGAGCTTGCCGAACATGCCACGGTACCGGTCATCAACGGCCTGACGGACGACACCCATCCCTGCCAGATCATGGCGGATATCCTGACTTTCGAGGAACATCGCGGTCCCGTCAAAGGCAAGACAATCGCCTGGACGGGTGATGGCAACAATGTGCTGCATTCCTTCGTGGAAGGTTCGGCGCGTTTTGGTTATCGCATGGCAATGGCGGTACCGATGGGTTCGGAACCACATGACAAGTTTCTGAACTGGGCGCGCAACAATGGCGGTGAGATCGCGCTGTATCATGATGCCGACAAGGCGGTGGCGGGCGCCGATTGCGTCGTTACCGACACCTGGGTATCCATGAACCAGGAGCACAAGGCACGCGGCCATAACATCTTCCAGCCTTATCAGGTGAATGAAGCGCTGATGGCCAAGGCCGACAAGGATGCGCTGTTCATGCACTGCCTGCCGGCGCATCGCGGCGAGGAAGTGACGGACGGCGTCATCGACGGGCCGCAATCGGTTGTCTTCGATGAGGCGGAAAACCGGCTTCATGCGCAGAAATCCGTCATTGCCTGGTGCATGGGCATCATCTGACGGTTCTTGAGGTTGAGGGCGCCCGTCCGGCGGGTGCTTGAACTTCATCGTGCACATTACCATCTGTGGGACTTCGAAATGGCTCGTTGGCTTTAGCCGGCGGGCCGCAATCACGATTTGCACGATTTTCTCCGGAGGCGGTTTCGCTTCCCGGATCTCTGTGCGACAAGCGGAAAAAGCACTTTATAAAGCCGGACTTTTGGACGGTAGCGGCGCGACGGCTGCGCCAGGGAGTTATGATATGGCAGAAGTAACGGTTGAACTGGACGATCTCGTTCTTGCTGGCGACGACAAGGTTGTACCCTTTCAGGTCGAAGGTCTGGATGTGCGCGGCCGCGCCGTGCAGGTGGGGCCGCTGTTGAACGCCATTCTGGAGCGGCACGACTATCCCGCGGTGGTTGCCCGCCTGCTGGCGGAAGCGACGGTTCTGACGGCGCTGATCGGCACATCCCTGAAATTTTCCGGCAAGCTGACCGTGCAGACCAAGGGTGATGGTCCGGTGGACCTTCTGGTGGCCGATTTTACCGCGCCTGAAAGCATGCGCGCCTATGCCCGGTTCGACGAGGAGCGGCTGGCGGAGGCGGTTGCGGCCGGCGCAACCTCGCCGGAGCAATTGCTGGGCACCGGCATTCTGGCCTTCACCATCGATCAGGGTACGGGCATGCAGCCCTATCAGGGTATCGTGCCGCTGGATGGCTCGTCGCTGGAAGAAATCGCCGGCGTCTATTTCCGTCAGTCGGAACAGCTTCCAACCCGTGTGCGTCTCGGTGTCGCCGAGTTTTTCGATCGCGACGGCGAAGGCAAGCCACGCCATGGCTGGCGTGCGGGCGGCATTATCGCCCAGTTCCTGCCGCAGGCGCCGGAACGCCTGCGCAAGCGGGATCTCCACGGCGGTGACGGCGATGAGGGCGGTTTCGAGGCGCTGGAAGATGATGCCTGGACCGAGGCTGTGACCCTGCTGAACACGGTGGATACCGATGAGCTGACGGACCCGCAGGTGCCGGTGGAGCGTCTCCTGTACCGGCTGTTCCACGAGAGTGGCGTGCGTATATACGATCCGCAGGTCATTCTGGATCGTTGCAGCTGTTCGCGAGAGAAAATCAAGGGCGTGTTGTCAGGCTTCACCGCCGAAGAGATCAAGGCGAGCGAGGAAGACGGCGCGATTGCAGTCACCTGCGAATTCTGCTCGACAACCTATCGTTACGATGTCGGTGAATTTGAGAACGCCTGAATGAAGAAGCCGCGCTCCTGGGGGCGCGGCTTAGTGCCGGCTCCATGGAACTCAGTTCAACACCCGCAAAAGGCCGGGTGAATCCAGTGAAAAGGCGGGAATGGTGACATTGAACACCTCGCCATTTTCCGTTTCCATTTCATAATGGCCAAACATCAGGCCTGAAGGCGTATCCAGCGGGCAGCCGGAAGAGTACTCATAGCTGTCGCCCGGGTTCAGGTGCGGCTGTTCACCGACGACTCCCGGTCCATAAACTTCATCCACCTGGCCGTTCTGGTCGGTTATGTGCCAGTAGCGGTTGACGAGCGTTACCCTGATGTCGGAATTGTTCGAGATCACGACTTTATAACCCCAGACGTAACGGTCGTCATCCGGGTCGGATTGTTCCTCGAGATAATACGGATCGACCGTAACCTCGATGTCCCTTGTCAGAGCACGATACATACGCGCCATACCTCGATATTATGCCTGCAACCATCATCCTACACTATAGGCTCTGGCTATCGTCAAGAAAATGAATGGCTTGACGGGCGGGAGGCGCCTTCTGCCGCGCCATTTTCCACCGTTAGGGATAACGGGAAAGGTAAATATTGGTTGCCCGCTACGGGATTTTCGGTTGCGCCGTGGCCCGGCATGGAGGCGGGCCACGGCGATCATGAACTGAATGCTCAGGCAGAAACGGCCGCCAGCCCCTTGGCAATATCCTCCAGCAGATCGTCGGTATCCTCGATGCCGCAGGAAAGGCGCAAGGTGCCGCCGGAAATGCCGAGTTCGGCGCGCGCCTCGTCGGAGAGGTTCTTGTGCGTCGTGGTGCCGGGATGGGTGATGAGGCTCTTGGCATCGCCCAGATTGTTGGAAATCTTCACGATCTCCAGCGCGTTCTGCAGCGCGAAAGCCGCATCCTTGCCGCCCTTCAGCTCGAAGGCCACGAGCGTCGAGCCGCCGGACATCTGCCGTGCGATGATATCGGCTTGCGGGTGATCGGCGCGGCCGGGATAGATGACCTTGGCGACCTTGCCGCTATCGGCGAGGAAATCGGCGATCTTGCCGGCATTTTCCGTCTGCTGCTTGACGCGCAGCGGCAGGGTCTCGATGCCTTTCAGAAGCGTCCAGGCATTAAAAGGCGACATTGCCGGGCCGGTATGGCGGAAATAGTCCTGCAACTCTTCTTCGATCCACTTCTTGTCGGAAAGGATCACGCCGCCAAGGCAACGGCCCTGACCGTCAATATGCTTGGTTGCCGAATAAACGACGATATGGGCGCCGAGTTCGAGCGGCTTCTGGAAAAGCGGGGTCGCGAAGACGTTGTCGACAACCACCTTCGCGCCAATCTGGTTGGCAAGCTTCGCCACGCCGGCAATGTCCACCACTTCGAGCGTGGGGTTGGTCGGGCTTTCAAGGAAGAACAGCCTGGTGTTCGGCTGGATCGCCTTTTCCCAGTTGCCGAGATCGCGTCCGTCGATCAGCGTGCACTCAATGCCGTATTTCGGCGCAAGCGTTTCGACCACCCAGCGGCAGGAGCCGAAAAGGGCGCGTGCGGCAACGATATGGTCGCCGGCACGCAGCTGGCACATGATGGCGGCCGTGACGGCGGCCATGCCGGAGGCGAGCGCCCGGGCGTCTTCCGCGCCTTCCAGCAGGCACATGCGTTTTTCGAACATGTCATTGGTCGGGCTTGCGTAGCGGGCATAGATGAATCCATCGGTTTCGCCCTTGAAGCGCGCTTCGGCGGCTTCGGAGTTTTCGTAGACGAAACCCTGGGTCAGATAGATCGCTTCCGACGTTTCACCATAGGGTGAGCGTAGCGTACCGCCGTGAACGAGCTGGGTTGCCGGGCGCCATTTATTGCTCATGTGATCACCTTCAAAACAAAAAAACCGGCCGCAAAAGCAGACCGGTTCCAAGCACCCGGTCTTTTTAGCCACTTGTTTAACGTGGCTGCAAGCCGACCGGCCAAATCACCACGGGATAAGCTTGCCATACTGCCGTTATCGGCTTGCGTCAATGCTTTCCTTTTGGTTTTGTCGCCGTAAAAAGGAATGACGACCATGACGAGAACCACGGGCATTTTGGCGGATGGCGCGATCCGCGCGCTGTTTGCGGGCGGTAAACTGAAGAGCGAGGCCGAGCTTGATGTCGATCAGGTGCAGCCCGCCAGCCTCGATCTGCGGCTGGGCTCGAAGGCTTACCGCGTTCGTGCCAGTTTTATGCCTGGCCCCGGAACCCGCGTCATCGACAAGCTCAATCGTCTCAGCCTGCATGAGGTGGACCTCACCCAGGGTGCGGTGCTGGAAACCGGTTGCGTCTACATCGTTCCCCTCATGGAAAGCTTGGCCCTGCCGGTGGAGATGTCGGCCTCGGCCAACCCCAAGAGCTCGACCGGACGTCTTGATATCTTCACCCGCGTCATGACCGACAACGCGCAGGAATTCGACAAGATACCGGCGGGATATGCGGGCCCGCTCTATCTGGAAATCAGCCCGCGCACTTTTCCCATCGTGGTGCGCCGCGGCTCGCGCCTGTCGCAGATCCGCTTTCGTATCGGTCATTCCCTGCTTAATGAAGGCGAACTGCTGAAACTGCACGAGACGGAAACGCTGGTCGCCAGCGAAAGCCCGAACGTGACGGGCGGCGGCATCGCGCTCTCTATCGACCTGAAGGGGTTCGGTGAAAACGGGTTGATCGGTTATCGCGGCAAGCACCACACCGCGGTGGTGGATGTCGACAAGAAGGCCCAGCATGACGTTCTCGATTTCTGGGAGCCGCTTTACGCCCGCGGCCGCGCGGAACTGATCCTCGATCCCGATGAATTCTATATTCTCGTCTCGCGCGAAGCGGTGCATGTGCCGCCGCTCTATGCCGCCGAAATGACGCCTTTCGACCCGCTGGTTGGTGAGTTTCGCGTGCATTACGCCGGTTTCTTCGATCCCGGTTTTGGCCACGCACAGGCCGGCGGCACTGGCAGCCGCGCCGTGCTGGAAGTGCGCAGCCACGAGGTTCCCTTCATCCTCGAACACGGCCAGATCGTCGGCCGTCTGGTGTACGAGCATATGCTGCAGAAACCGGAAGGCCTTTATGGCAGCGGCCTCGGCTCCAATTATCAGGCGCAGGGACTGAAACTCTCCAAGCATTTTCGCGCGGAATAATGATCCCGTCGGGTGCTTGACACCCGATACGAACTATCCGATGTCTTATGCGCGGCGCGGGTGTAGCTCAATGGTAGAGCAGCAGCTTCCCAAGCTGAATACGAGGGTTCGATTCCCTTCACCCGCTCCAGTCCAGCCTTCCGAAACTGACTTTATCGCATGGCTTCGACCGCTATCATGTCGATGGCCGTGCGAATGTGCAATTTAGCTTGACTACGATTAAATTGCACGTAATAGTTGATGCAGTCGTAACATGATGGGGAAGTGTTATGAGTCGCAAGCTTATTTCTGAATTTCTGGGAACCTTCTGGCTCGTCTTCGGCGGTTGTGGCAGTGCGGTTTTTGCTGCTGCTTTTCCCGAACTCGGCATCGGTTTCCTCGGTGTTGCTTTCGCTTTTGGCCTGACGGTCCTGACAATGGCCTATGCGGTCGGCGGCATTTCCGGCGGTCATTTCAATCCGGCGGTTTCCGTTGGCCTCACCGTTGCCGGCAAATTTCCCGTTTCGAACCTCGTTCCATATATTGTGGCGCAGGTTCTGGGGGCGATCGTTGCCGCGGCGGCGCTTTATGTCATCGTTACCGGCAAGGCCGGGGCTGAACTTGGCGGTTTTGCCGCCAATGGTTATGGCGAACATTCGCCGGGCGGATATTCACTCCTGTCGGCGCTGCTGATCGAGGTGATCCTGACGGCGTTTTTCCTGCTCGTCATCCTGGGCTCGACACATGGCAGGGTTCCGGTTGGTTTTGCGCCGATCGCCATCGGTCTCGCCCTCACCCTCATTCACTTGATTTCCATTCCGGTGACCAACACATCCGTCAATCCGGCCCGCTCGACGGGACAGGCCTTGTTCGTCGGCGGATGGGCCTTGCAGCAGCTCTGGCTGTTCTGGCTCGCTCCGATCCTTGGCGGCGCCATCGGCGCCGTGGTCTGGAAAATTTTCGGCGAGGAAGAGAAGGCCGGTCACGCCAGCTCTGTCCAGCCCGCGCAGACATGAACATGAGGCTTTGTTTTCCCGAATGGTCGGGGAAACGACTGAGGAGGATGACATGGATCTTGCTTCGATATTGGCCCAAATCATCGGCGGTGCGGTTGGCGGCACGGCCGGCGGAAAGATACTGAAGGATTCCGATCTCGGCTCGCTCGGCAACCTGATCGCGGGTGCCATCGGCGGCATAGGTGGCGGAACCGTACTCGGGTCACTGCTCGGGGCGGCTGGAAATGCAGCGGCCGGTGGCGTGGATATCGGCGCGCTCGCGGGCCAGCTTGTTGGCGGTGGCGTTGGTGGTCTGATCGTTCAGATCATTGTCGGCCTGATCAAGAACAAGCTCGTCGCCAAATAGGGTCAACTCGGCTGCCTCTGTAGTGGTATGACAGACCTTGCCGGAGGAAATCCGTTCGGCAAGGTGTTCCGGTTATATACCTATCGATAGCAGCAATATGGGAGGCGCGGTCTGCGGACTGCGCATGAGACAGCATTTGTCGTTGCTGACCTCGTCAGGGCGGATTCCTGACGGCCGGCATATGCGGTGTCTTGTTCCAGACGAAGGGTCTCGTTCTCAATTCCACCACCGCGCGCCATGCCGCAAAGGACAGCATCAGCCAGTAAAACGGGATTGCCAGCCAGCGCTTTCCGACCTGTCTCTTTTCATAGGATATCATTCTGTTGCGGCCCATCAGAACGAAGATGGCGTAGCTTCCGAAAATATTCAGCGTATCGATGAAAAACAGAATGCCCTGCCAGGAAAGCAGCATCTCCGCACCGCTTTCCCGGATCGCCATGGCCATGAAGGTGAAGGACAGAAACAGCAGGGGGTGGGTCAGCGACGATAAAAGCATACCGCCGATCAGCAGCTGGAAGACGATATAGTCGATCCATCCCATCTTGCGTGCGGTTGCAAGGGGCGCACGGGTCATCACCAGCCAGCTCTGCAGCCAGCCCTTGTACCAGCGCGTACGCTGGTTAAGCCAGACGGAAAGCGAGGTCGGTGCATCCTCCAGCGTCTGCCGCCGGATGACACCGCAACGGTAGCCGAGCCTGTGCAGCCTGAGGCCGATATCGGCGTCTTCCGTGACATTATAGGGATCCCAGGCACCGATGCGGCGCAACGCGGCGGTGCGGAAGTGGTTTGAAGTGCCGCCAAGCGGCAACGGCAGCCTGCGCGCGGCGAGGGCGGGCAGCATGCAGCGGAAGAGGCCGGAATATTCCAGCGCGAAACAGGCACTGAGCCAAGAGGTGCGGGCATTGCTGATGATGAGCGGTGCCTGCAGGCAGGCCACCTGCTCCGGCTGGCCACGGAAGGCGTCATGGGCTTCGCGCAGCTGCTGCGGATGCGGGCGATCCTCCGCATCGTAGACGACAACGAACGCGCCCCGCGCACCGGCAAGCGCATAGGTCAGCGCCTTGGGCTTGGTGCGCGGCAGGGAGGGCGGCACCCTTATGACCTCGACATGCGGGCCGGGATTGGTGCTTTCGATGGCGGCAATCGTCGCGCCGTCATCCGCCTCGCAGACAAGCTTGATATCCAGCCGGGATTTGGGCCAATCCAGCCGCTCGAGCGCATCCATAAGCTGCTCGACGACAGCGTCCTCGCGATAGAGCGCCACCAGAATGGTGTAAACCGGCAGGTCGCCGTCCTGTCGGAGAGCGGGCGTGATCTGCGCTTCGTTCTGCGTGGGTGGGCGCAGAAGTGCAAGCAACCTGAAAAGCAGGGTGAAGAAATAAAGCATCGTCAGGGTGACATGAATATAGGCCAGAGCCGCCTGGGTATAAAATAGCAGCGACAGCGTCAGCAATGTCGCCAGAACGCCGCTGTAAAAACCTTGCTGGCCCTGCAAGGTGATCCTGGCGGAATGATGCGGCGCCGTATTGAAAAGCCGTTGGCGCGCCTCGGCGCAGCGGCGTGTCTCGCCGGCCTTCCATATTGCCCTGCGCAGGGCCTGCGGGGTCGTAATGGCAAGCTCGTCGAGGAGATGCGGATGTCGACACAGCACGGTTTTCAGCTGTTCCAGCCGTCCCAGCTCTGGCACCATCAGCAATGTGGGTCTGCCCTTTAGCGGCTTCAGCCGAAGCAATTGTGGTTCAACCAGTTGCATATCGAGGTGACGGATATCCTCGACCCGTTCCGGATCGATATCCGGGAGAAAGGGCAACCGTAAAAAGCGGGCAAAAGCACCGAAATAGGCTTCCGCCCGGACCAGCCCGCTTGCCAGCAATTCGTCTTCCACAGTCGAGCCATTTTTCAGGGCGCACTGCTCGAACGTGTCGATATAAGGCTTGCCGAAGCCCAGTGAGGCGAGGAACTGCGCCTGTCCGGCTTCTGCCTGTCCGGACGCCACCCATTGCGGATCATCAGCCGTGAATGAAAATGCAATTTTCCGTTCTGCCGGCGTCGTACGAAACGATTCTCGTGTATAATAGCTGTAATGATCCATGCATCGCCGCCGCCGTCATGGTAATGTCCCATTTTCTGCCACGGACAGTATAGATGAGAATGACGAATGTAACGCGAAATATAGGTCTTGTTTTTACTTTAGCTATCGCTTTACAATTTGTTGGAAGCCGGGGCGAAGTTCATGCCGAAGGCCTCTCGGATGGAAACCGCATGCCGGTGCTGTTCGATGCGCAGGAACGGTTTCCGGGCGGCGATCTTTCTTCCGTCCCCCGGATCAGGTTTCTGATGTCGGTTGACTTCCCTCCCTTCAATTTTACCGATCAGGAAGGCCGGCTTGCCGGTTTCCACGTGGATCTCGTGCGTGAAATCTGTGCCCAGCTGAAGGTGGAAAGCAAATGCCAGGTACAGGCACTGCCGTTTGACGAGCTGGAGGCGGCGCTGGAAATGGGGGAGGGCGAAGCGGTGATTTCCGGCATCGCCACCACCGCTGACCTGCGCAAGAGTTTCACTTTCTCGCGTCCCTATCTGCTGTTGCCCGCCCGCCTTGCGGTCAACAAGGCGGCGAAATTCTCCGGCGCCGGCGCTGATGCCCTGTCGGGCAAAAAGGTGGGGGTCGTTGCGGGCTCGCGGCACGAACAGATGCTGAAGGCATTTTTCCCCAAAGCTGCCGCTGAAGGTTTCGAGGGCTACGAACCCATGTATGCGGCCTTGAAGACAGGCAAGGTGGATGCCATCTTCGCTGACGGCCTGCGTCTGCCTTTCTGGGTTTCGGGAAGTGCGTCGGAAGGGTGCTGCGCTCTTTTCGGCGGGCCTTATATGTCCGACAGGTTTCTCGGGGAAGGCCTTTCCATCATGGCGGTCGATCCCGACAATGTGCTTGTGCCGGCCTTTGATCAGGCGCTTGCCGCCCTTTCCCGCAATGGCCGGCTGGAAGAGATCTACCGACGTTATTTTCCCTACGGTCTTTATTAGAGCATCGGGTAAAACGGCGTCGCGGCCTTGCTTCGGAAAAGGCGCGAAAACGGGAGATGGTTTCGGGCACCGATCCGGTTCCGGCCCGGATCGTCTGTGCTATGCCTTTCTATTTTGCCGGGGCAAAGGCCTCGTCACCGCGGCGCAGCCGCAGAAGTGCGATCCACACGGCAGCGGCGATGGCGGTCTCCACCATGAAATAGCTGCCGATCGTGCCTGAAATACTGAAGGACCAGGTGAAGAGGGCGACGACGACGGAGCCGATGAGATTGCCGCTGTTCCATATCTTGGCGCGAATATCCTGCCGCCCGGATGCGCCAAGCGCCTCGAGCGCCGTTGCCGCAACCGCCATCGGCAGCACCGCCCAGCATAGAACGCGGGTGATGACCGGCAGCGAGACATATTCGTCGCCGAACAGGAGCGGCAGGAAAGGTGCGATGATGAAGATCACCAACGCGCTGCCTGCCGCAATGACAAGGGCGGCCTTCAGCACGTTATAGGCGCGTTCTATGGTCTTGGTGATGCCCTGCAGGGCGGCGGAGGCCGAACCCGGATAGATCAGCCGGTTAAGCGCCTCGACGGAGAGATAGGAGCTGTCGAGAATCCGGCGGGCTATGGAATAGCTGCCCAGCACCTCGGCGCTGGCAACGGCGCCGAGAACCAGAATATCGGCATTGCCACGCACGGCCTTGAACAGGAACTGGGTGGAAAACAGGATACCGATGCGGATTTCCTCGCGCACGATCCGGAACACCGGCCGGCCGAGGCTGCCGATCGCCTTCACCGAAATCACGGCGGCAATGGTATGGGCGGCAAGGTTCCAGAAGGCCCAGGCCTCCACCGTTTCCACCTTGAAGACGAGGCAGGCGACCACAGCGGCAATCGTGCGGGCCACGGCAAACATCACTTCCAGCTTGTTGGCGGCGGCGAAGTTGGAGTGAGCGATGAAGCTTTGCGTGGAGAGAGAAATGACTTTGAGAAGAACGAGGTTCGTCACCAGGATCAGGAAGGTGGTGATGAGGGTGTGCAGCAAGGTTTCCGAAGTCGGGAAAAACACCGGGATCGTTATCATGCCGATGATGGTCAGCACCACACCGGTCGCGGCGCTCAAGAGATAGCTGTGGCCGAGCATGACGGGAAACATGCTGCGATCCTGCGCCACGCGACGGATCAGCGATTCCTGCGAACCGATGCCGCAAATCTGCACACCGAGATTGGTGACGGCCGTGATGGAGGCATAAAGCGCGAATTGTTCGACGCCGAGATGGCGGGCAAGCAGGGCGAATGTCAAAAGCTGGGCGGCGCTGGACATCAGCAGCGCACCCCCGGATGCCATATAGGTCAATCCCAATCTGACTAGATGGCCGAACCGCGGCGTATTCAACGACACCTCATTCTCCGTGTTTCTCCGACATTGCCGGGCGAGTTCAAGAAATGATCACCCTGCCTTGCAATATTTCGCGACCTGAAAAAGCCAGGAACCGGCCAGTAGACTGAATGCCTGTAACCTGAATGAATGACAGTTTCTCCTGTCTTAGCCTTCTTGAGGTAAGAGAGGGTTAAAGCAATTGCACAATAATGATGATAATGACCGTTTGCGGTTATTTGGACATGGCCCGGTTTCACAAGGGTTTTGTTGTTCGTCACAAGGCAGGCCGATGATCCGATTTTCCGTTCCCGATGCAGGCGACCATGCCGCGTTTTGCTGATACGCAGCCTGTTTCCGGGGAAGGTAACGCCATGTCCCTTTCGGGCGGCCGTCGCGACGCGATTTTTTTCGTCGTCACGATGCTCTATATCTGGATTTCAGTGGCGCCTTTCGAGAGCCTCGCGGTGCCGCCGGTTCCGCGCGCTGCCGCAAACCAGCTGACCGGGCTGGTGATTGCGCTGATCCTGCTGGTGTTTGCCCTGCGTCACCGGCTGACGGGGCTTTTGCTGCGGCCGCGTCTGCCCATTCTGCTGCTGTTTTCCTGGCTGGTGATTTGCTCGGTGATCGGCACGCAGCCCGGCACCTCGCTGCAGCGCCTGATCTTTACGGCACTGCTGTGTTTCATCACCAGCGTCCTGGTTGTCATGCCAAGGGACCGGCGGCAGTTCGACCGGATGATGGCCGTCTTTGCCATCATTCTTTTGGCGCTTTGTTATTTCGGGGTGATTTTCCTGCGCACCCGCGCGATCCACCAGCCCTTTGATCTCGATGAAAAAGCACTGGCGGGTGACTGGCGTGGCATCTTCAACCACAAGAACGCTGCCGCGCCCGCCATGATCATTCTTTTCATGGTCGGGCTTTATCTGCGCAATGCTTGGTCGACGCTCGGTGGTATCGCGATCACGCTGCTGGCGGGGTTCTTCCTCTGGAAAACCAACGGAAAGACCGCCGCGATGCTGTTGCCCGTCACCATTGCCCTGGTCTGGGTCATGGAAAGACATGCCGCCCGGACATTGTTGATGATCGGCGGCCTTCTCACCTTTCTCAACATCGTCGCGGTCGGTTCCACTTATTTTCCGAGCATACAGAATCTCGTCGAAAGCCTCGGCATCGATTCCACCTTCACGGGCCGGACGGACATATGGCGCCTGTCCTTCGACACGTTCGCGCAATCGCCGATCTTCGGTCAGGGTTTTCAGGCATTCTGGACGAGTGACCGGCTTCTGTCACAGGCCGATATTGCCGGCACCTGGGCGGTCACAGCCTTCCATGCCCATAATGGATATGTCGAAAGCCTGCTGAATGGCGGCTTGCCGGCCTTTATCCTGACCATCATATGGCTCGTCATCATCCCTGCAAATGATTTCCGCACGGCGGTGGACAGGGGAACGGATCCGGGTCTGACGCGGCTTTTTGGACGAATTTGGGTGTATGCCCTGCTTTCTTCGTGTCTTGAGAGTAATTTCTTTACCGGAACCGGGCCTATCTGGTCTTCTCTTCTGATCGCAGTCTATTGTTTGAGGCATCAGGCCTACGACATACTTGAACAGGGGCAGTAATTTGCAGACAGGCCGGGGGGCTATGTATGGCGCAAAAAATCGGGACTTTTGCAGACCGGATCAATAACCGGCTGGTGCGATATTTTCCGGGACCGTCGGCGCGGATCGAGACATCCGAGCCGATCGTCTCCTTCACATTCGACGATGTGCCGGCAAGCGCCTGGACGAAGGGTGCCCGCATTCTCGAAGAGGAGGGCGTCCGCGGGACGTTTTACATTGCGGGCGTTTTTATCGACGGGCGCGATGAACGGCAGGAGATGATTTCCGCCGAGGGCTGTTTCAAGCTCGCCGCGGCAGGCCACGAGCTTGCCTGCCACACCTATTCTCACCGCAAACTGTCGAGTTTTTCACGGCGCGGGCTTGAGGAAGATCTCGACCGCAATGACAGCGTGCTCGGTTCATTCGATGAAAAACGGCACAGCCGGAACTTCTCGGTTCCTTTCGGCATGGCCTCGCCACTCATGCAGCCCCTGTTGCGGCGCAGGTTCAGAACTGTCCGCGGCATCATGCCCGGCATCAACCGGGGCAGCATCGATCCGCATAATCTTGCCGCCGTCGAATTGCGGTCGGATCAGAACTATCTCGACGCCGCTGACCGCTGGCTGGATGATGTGCTGCAAAATGGCGGCTGGCTCGTCATTTTCACCCATGATGTTTCGTCTGCGCCGAGCTTTTACGGTTGCCCGGAGGGCAGGTTTCAGGGGCTCGTCCGCAGGGCGACGTCAGGCGGCGCCAAAGTCATGACGGTTGATGCCGCCGCAACGGCACTCGGTCTGTAAGGAGTGTTGCCAGCAGACACTCCCTGTGCCGGAGGCTGACGCGAGAAGCATGCCGGCTGGCAGGCGGTTCTACTGGCTGGCCCAGATGATACGGGCGATCCATTCCACATCGGCCATATCGAAGCTGCGGTTCGGATGCTCGGGGTTCAGCGACAGAAGCTCGATGTTCTTGGGGCTCTGCCGTGCCAGCACCTTGGCCATCACCTCGCCGTCACGGCTTTTAAGCACCACGCGGTCACCGCGCCGCACCTGCGCGCCGGGTTCCACGATGAGGATGTCGCCGTCTCGGTAAAGCGGCATCATGCTTTCCCCCTGCACTTCGAGTGCGTAGACACCCTGCTTGCGCTCGGGGGAGGAGGGGAACTCCACCACATCCCAGCCCTGGCCTGCCGGAAAGCCGCCATCATCGAAAAAACCGCCGGAGCCGGCCTGCGCGAAACCGAGAAGCGGGATGGCGTTGTCGGCGCCGGAAGGTTGCATCGCCTGCGCCCTGTTGAAGGCATAACCGAAAAACTGGTCGACGCTGGCTCCCGTCGCCTCCAGCACCTTGGAGACGGATTCCGTCGAAGGCCAGCGCTTGCGGCCATCCGGGCCGAAACGTTTCGACTTGTTGAACGAGGTGGGATCGAGACCGGCACGCTTCGCCAGTGCCGAAGGTGTCAGTTCGTGGCGCTTGGCCAGCGTATCGATGGCGCTCCAGATCGTCTCGTGTGAAAGCATGGTAGAAAGCCCGCAGATGGAGCCGGTGGCGGAAAGCTCCTGTCGTTTACCCACCGGAATCTAGACCATATCCGGCCTGGAGTAAAGAAAGGAAAGGAATAAAATCCTTTCTTATGCCACCATGGCCGATGTATTTATCTTGGCGAGCTGGATGACGGCCTGCGTGCGGCTGTCGACCTTCAGTTTCAGCAGGATGGCGGAGACATGCGCCTTGATGGTGGCTTCCGAAACATTCAGCTCATAGGCGATCTGCTTGTTCAGCAGGCCTTCTGCCAGCATGCCCAGAACCCGGCTTTGTTGCGGTGTCAGCGTTCTCAGCCGGCCGATGAGGTCGGCCACGTCAGGGTCCTGTTCCTTTTCGCCCTGATGCCCTGCCGGTATCCAGACATCGCCCTCCAGAACCGCACGGATGCCGTCTCTGATATCGTCGATACCCGAGGATTTGGAAATGAAACCGGAAGCGCCGAGTTCGATCGACCGGCGGACCGTGGTCGCGTCGTCCGTTGCCGAAACGATGACGATCGGCAGGCTGGAAAATTCCGCTCGCAGCGCCATCAGGCCGGAAAAGCCGCTGACCCCCGGCATGGCGAGATCGAGAAGCATCAGGTCGGCGTCGTTACGTGCCGTTGCGGCACTCCGGGCAGCCTCGAAATCTCCCGCTTCCACGATGCTCTGCTGTCCGTCGAGGCCGGATACGGCCTGCTTGAGGGCGCCGCGAAAAAGCGGGTGATCATCTGCAATGATAATGACAAGTTCCGACATTCTGGCCCCCTCCCAAGGGCGTTATGCGGTTCTTTCTCAGGACTGGTACACTCCCTTTGCCGGTGGTCGAAACACGCCCGGCTCCTCCGCCAAAGGTTGCGCCAATCGGTTCCTCATTACAAGAAAAAGCTTGTGGAGAGGCGGCCTTTCAGGCCCGCCGCAATAAAAATGCCGTGGAAACTGTGGACAATCTGCGAGCTTTGCGGCAAATCCCGCTGAGTGGAAAGCCTTGGAGAGCCCTATGCAGGAAACGCCCGCGGTCATCTATAAAATCGTGCCGGAGACGTTATGGAATGCGGCCAGGGCGAAGGGCGTGTTCGAGGGGGCGGCCATCGACCTGACCGATGGCTTCATTCATTTTTCGACGGCAAAACAGGCGGCCGAGACCGCCGCGCGGCATTTTTCCGGCCAGGTCGATCTGCTTCTGATCGCGGTCGACGGTGCGGCCCTCGGCGACAAGCTGGTTTATGAGCCCTCCAGAGGTGGCGATCTTTTCCCGCATCTCTATGCCCCGCTTCCCTTGAGCGCCGTGCTCTGGGAAACGCCGCTTTCGCTCGGTCACGACGGCCAGCACCAGTTTCCGGAGATTTTGTGATGAGCGGATTATTTTCCTCTATCGGCCGCACGGGCCTGTTTCTGGTCGATCCGGAAAAGGCGCATGGGCTGTCCATTGCGGCGCTGAAAAGCGGCTTCCTGCCCACCTGCATGGTGCCGCATGATCCGCGCCTGCAGCAGACGGTTGCCGGCCTCGTCTTTCCCAATCCGCTCGGTATGGCGGCAGGTTATGACAAGAATGCCGAGGTGCCGGGACCGCTTCTCCGGCTCGGTTTCGGCTTCACCGAAATCGGCACGGTCACGCCGAAGGCGCAATCGGGCAATCCCAAGCCGCGTATTTTTCGTCTGGTCGAAGACGAGGGCGTCATCAATCGCCTCGGTTTCAACAATGAAGGCCATGCGGCTGCGCTGGAACGTCTGAAGCAGGCAAAACTGCGCGGCATCGTCGGTGTCAACATCGGCGCCAACAAGGATAGCGAAGACCGCATCGCCGATTATGTGCAGGGCATCGAGGCGTTTTACGCGGTCGCATCCTATTTCACCGTCAATATTTCCTCGCCCAATACGCCCGGCCTGCGTGACCTGCAGGCGCGCGAAAGCCTGGCCGCTCTTCTCAGCGCCGTGCTGGAACGCCGCAAGGCGGAAGCGGAACGCTTCGGTAAACGCATCCCGGTTTTCCTCAAGATCGCGCCCGATCTGACTGAAGAGGGGCTGGACGATGTTGCGGAAGAGGCGCTCGCCCATGACCTCGATGGTCTGATTGTCTCGAACACCACGCTCTCCCGCGAAGGCCTGCGACCCGGCCCGCACAAAAGCGAGACCGGCGGCCTGTCCGGCAAGCCGTTGTTCGAGCTTTCCACCGCGGTTCTCGCCAAGATGCGCCGGCGCGTCGGCGGCGATCTGCCGATCATCGGTGTCGGTGGTGTTTCATCCGCGGAAACGGCCTTGGAAAAGGTGAGGGCAGGGGCCGATCTCGTGCAGCTTTATTCCTGCATGGTCTATGAAGGCCCCGGCCTGCCCTCGGCCATCGTCAAGGGCTTGTCGAAGCTGGTCGCTCGCGAGGGCGTGGAGTCGATCCGCGATCTGCGCGACAGCGCGGTGGACCGCTGGGCTGACCGCAAGCTCGGCTGAATACGGTCCGACGGGTAGAAGTCCTGCGTAAATTAGGGGAGGTCTTCCTGCGTTGGCCTCTCCTGTCCTCATCCCTGTGTCTGTCACGGGATTCGGCCAGCCCAGGTCCTTGGTTGAAAAGTCTCCCTCCGCCACGCAGACATGCGTCGGAAGGATTCTTTTGACGAACACAGGAGTGAGGGCGGAGGGTATCCCCCGCTACCTCATGCGCAAAGCACCATGGCCCAATAGGGCCGGTTGCGGCTGGCGGCGTCATAGGCCACCGCGACGCCAAGACCATTATAGGGTCCGAGCATGTTTTCGAGATGGTGTTTCGAACCGATCCAGGCTTTGACGACACGCTCGACGCTGTCCTGCCCGGCGGCCACGTTTTCCGCGGCCGGAAGCGGCACATTGCCATCCTTCATGCGGATAAGGAAACTGTCGGTGAGGCCGATCAGATGCGCCATCTTCTGTGCCTTGACCATGCGGCCGGCCTGATAGGCGGCGGCACCGCTGGCGGCACCATTGATGGCGAGCGGTGAAAGCCCCTTCGAGCGGCGCAGATCGTTGACCATTGGAAGCGCCGCCGCCGTCTCATCGCGGGTGCCTGATGGCATTCCCTTGTTGGTGGGCATGGAAACGCAGGCGGAAAGGACGGAGCCGGCGGAAATCAGCACGAAGCCGCGCCGGGTAAGCGTCTGAAGTGATGTATCGGTCATGTCAGCGGCGATAGCTCAGAAGGCGCAGGATGATGAAAACGGGAATGACGATCGTGGCTCCGAGGATCAGATAGTCGCCGATCGCGCCCAACGCATGGAAACCGCTGCGCCACAGGTCGACCACGAAATCGCGCGCGCCGTAGATGATGTTCCACGGCGTCAATCCGAAGATTGCCATCAGAAAGCCGACGAGCAATGAAACGACGAGCAGCTTCACCACGGTGCGAGCCACCGTATCACCCAGCATTTTGTTGACCTCACCGGCCATCAGCAAGTCTCCTGTTTTGTCCTGACATATGGGGCGCACCGCTTCGATGCAAGTTTTCGCGCATTATATCGCGCCATATCGGTCAATTCCACGCAGGGGCCATGAAATAGGACTTGAGTTTTTTTATGGCTTGATAAATGACAGCCGGCATCTTCTCAGGAATCATTGATGGCCCCAAACCAGTTTTCTTCCGGTGACGTCATTGCCGACCGCCGGGCCGACTATGCCCGCATGTTGGCGGAAGGCGGTGATTATCCCGCCGCCGCCGAACTTATGGAACAGGCGCTTGAACTTGCGCCACGGTGGACGGCGGGATGGTTTCGCTTCGGGGAATATCACGAAAAGGCGGGGGAGACCGCAAAAGCCGTGGCGGCTTACGAGAAAGTCGCCACGCTGGATACGGAAGGGCTGTTTGCAGCCGAACTGAAGCTTGCGGTTCTCGGCGCCGCCGAAACACCCGAACAGCCGCCGAGCCGTTATGTGGAAGGGCTGTTCGACGACTATGCCGACCGTTTCGAAACCTCGCTTGTTGAGAAGCTGGACTACAGCGTGCCGCAAAAGCTGGCGGAACTGATCGGCAGGGAGGCGAAAGGCAGCGCCTTTGACACTGTCGTCGATATTGGCTGCGGCACCGGCCTCCTTGGTGTCGAAATCCGCCCCCTCGCAAAACGGCTCGAGGGTTTCGATATTTCCCAGAACATGCTGGCCAAGGCGGAGGAAAAGGATCTTTACGATCATCTCGGTCAGGCCGATCTTTCGCTGGACGAAGAGGCCTCGGGACTGTTCAGCCCCACACTTGCGCAGCACCGCGCCGATCTCGTCGCCGCCGCCGACGTGATGATGTATCTCGGCAGTCTTGAAACCGTCATGCCGCTCGTTTCCGCTTTGCTCAAGCCATCGGGCTTCTTCGCCTTCTCGGTGGAGGATGCGGGAGATGAGGAAGGGTTCATCCTGCGGGAATCCCTTCGTTACGCCCATTCCAAAGGCTACGTGACCGAGCTTCTTGAGCGGACGGGCTTTTCCCTCATCGAAATCCGCAAAACCACCATTCGCAAGGATGCCGGAAAACCCCTTTCCGGCATTCTCTTTCTTGCCCGCGCCAGAGGCTGAGCATTCCGTTTCTTGCCTTTTTCACGATAGGTCAGTCTTGCTTACTTATCCATCTTGATCCGGTATTTTTTGCAGTGCAAAATATGCCGGAAACCTGAGGGAAAAGCGTGAGCAGAACGAGAAGCGTTTACAGCATGTGGAGTTCCGATCCGGCCAGACATGCGCCGGTGGAAGACGTGCAGGGCATCGTCACCGGCGCCATCGTCTCGGCGCTCGGCTTTTATCTCCTGAACAAGGTCGGCCTTTTGACCGGCGGCACCGCCGGCGTTGCCTTCCTCCTGCATTACGCCTTTGGCATCAGCTTCGGTCTGCTGTTCTTCCTCGTCAACCTGCCGTTTTATTACCTCTCCTTCCGCCGCCTCGGTCTCGCCTTTTCGTTCAAGACCTTCATCGCCATCGGCCTTGTTTCTGTGCTGACGGAAGTGGAGGCGCGCTGGATGGTCATCGACAGCATCAACCCGCTCTGGGCGGCGCTGCTTGGCGGTCTGCTTCTGGGTTATGGGTTGCTGGCACTTTATCGCCACCGCGCCAGCCTCGGTGGCATCGGCATTCTGGCCATCTACATTCAGGACCGTTTCGGCATTCGTGCCGGTCTCATCCAGCTCGCCTTCGATGCCTTCGTCATGCTCTGCGCCTTCCTCGTCATCGATCCGGCTACCGTTGTCTATTCGATTGTCGGGGCCTTCGTTCTCAACATGTTTCTTGCCATCAATCACCGCTCGGACAGATACATTGTCGTGCGTTGAACTGCGTACTTGAAATCCGCCGGGCTTGGGCGCAATAGCTGGGCCAGATCGGGCAAGTCAGGGGAAAATGCATGGACGATACCAGTGCGCGCAGGCGATTGAACCTTTGGACGTCTGCGCCGGATCGCCATTCGCTGCTGGAAGATGCGCAGGCCATTCTGGCGGGCAGCATGCTGATTTCACTTGGCGTCACGCTGTTTTCCGCCGCCGGTCTTTTGACGGGTGGTGTGGTGGGTCTTGCGTTTCTGGCGCATTACGCCAGTGGCTTCAGCTTCGGCGCGCTGTTTTTTCTCGCCAATCTGCCGTTTTATTACCTCGCCTTCCGCCGCCTCGGCCTCGCCTTCACCATCAAGACCTTCTGCGCCATCGCCATGACGGCACTGCTGTCCGAATATTTGCCGGGCTTTTTCGCTTTTGAGAGCATCAATCCGATTGCCGCCGCACTCTTTGGCGGATTGACGGTTGCCGCCGGCATGCTGGCTCTGTTTCGCCACCGCACCAGCCTCGGCGGTTTCGGCATATTGGCGCTTTATCTGCAGGATCGTTTCGGCTGGCGTGCCGGGCTCGTGCAGCTCGCCTTTGACGGCATGGTGCTGGCCTGCTCCTTTTTCGTCGCGACGCCTTTCGTCATCCTCTGCTCCATCCTCGGCGCGCTGGTCATGAACCTCACCCTTGCCGTCAATCACAGAAACGACCGCTACATCGCCATGTAGCGGCCGCCCGGTTTCGGTCGGGTAATTCAGGCTGCCTTGGCTGCCGCATCCACCGGGTGCTGCGAGCGGAAGCCCACGGCGATGCGGTTCCATGTATTGATGGCGCCGATGGCAACCGTGATCTTCACGATATCTTCCTCGGAAAAATGCGCCTTCAGGGTCTCGAAGGCATCGTCCGGTGCACCGGTTTCGGCGATCTTCGTCACCGCATCCACCCAGCCGAGCAGTGCCCGTTCCTGTTCGGTATAGACAGGCGATTCCCGCCAGACGCTCATCAGGTTGATCCATTGTTCGGCAAGACCGTCATGGCGGCTTTCCTTCACATGCATGTCCACACAGAAGGCGCAGCCGTTGATGATCGAGGCACGCAGCTTGATGAGGTGAACGAAGCGGCGCTCAAGGCCACTGCTCTGGACGTAATTTTCCAGCGCCATCACGGCCTTGAAGGCTTCGGGAGATGCCTTGGCATAGTTGATACGGGTTTTCATGGGTCTCTCCATTGGTTGTGGTTTGTTTAAAGGCATGCGGTATCGATCCGGAAAGCTGCGAGGCTTTCCGGTATTCGTGCTGGCAAGTCGTTCGGTCGCCCTGTCTTTCCGGGTCTCAGCGCACGGCTGTCTTGCGCTCGTTCAACTCCAGGAAGGCGCAGCCGCGCGCGGCAATCCCGCCATCGTCCGTGGCGGCAAGATCACCCAGAATGTCGGCGATGCTGGTTTTGGCAAGTTCCGCCCGATAGACCTTCTCCGCTTTCAGCATCGCGGCATTGATGCCGCAGGGTTTGGTGAAATATCGTCCCGGCAAGGGGTTCGGTCCGCGCTGGCGGAGTTCGGCGCAGCGGAAGGCTGGCTGTGGTCCCTCCACGGCCAGCACGATGTCCAGCAGCGTGATCCTGTCGGTCGCCCGGGCCAGGCGGTAACCGCCCTTCGGCCCCGGCACGGTGGCGACTATGCCTGCATTCGACAGCGACTGCAGGTGCTTGAGAAGATAGCTCGTGGAAACGCCGTGGAATTCCGCCAGCGCCGCTGCGGACAGCACGCCGTCTTCGGAAAGGCCCGCCAGCATGCCCACGCTATGAATGGCCTGTTCCACGCCGTCCCCAAGCTTCATCGGTCTTTCCCGTGTCCCGTTGTCTCAGTATCGTGGATATTATTTATCCATGATTCTGTTTTCCTGTCAAGCGGAGGTGTAGCGCTCTTCTTTTTCGCAGGTTTTTCACTACCTTGAAGGGGTGAAGCACACCGAGTCCCCCACTTCCGGCACACATGTCGGCACCTTGCCCCTTCCATTCCAGAAATGGTTTGCTGAAAAAGGGTGGTCTCAGCGCGCCCATCAATTGGAATTGATGGCGCGGGCGCGTGGTGGTGAAAACATGCTGCTGATCGCGCCGACGGGTGCCGGCAAGACGCTGGGCGGCTTCATGGCTTCGCTCACGGATCTGGCGGAGCGCGGCAAGGTGCCGGCGGGCTCCGGTTTCGTCGGTGTGCACACGCTTTATATCTCGCCGCTCAAGGCGCTGGCTGTGGATATAGAGCGCAATCTGACAAAACCCGTCTTCGAAATGGGTCTGCAAATCTCCATTGAAACCCGCACCGGCGATACGCCGCAGGGCAAACGTCAGCGCCAGAAGGTCAAGCCGCCCGATATTCTGCTGACGACGCCTGAACAGGTGTCGCTGCTGCTGGCCAACAAGGAAGCGGAACGCTTTTTCCGTGACCTGAAATATGTGGTGCTGGACGAGCTGCATTCGCTCGTCACCTCCAAACGCGGCCATCTGCTGGCGCTGGCGCTTGCCCGGGTGCGCCGGCATGCGCCCGATGTGCGTTTCATCGGCCTTTCGGCGACGGTGGCGGAGCCGATGGATTTGCGCCGTTATCTCGCGCCGCAGGGGCAGGGTGAGCCGCCCGCTGGCCTCATCACCGTCGAAGGCGGGGCAAAGCCGGATATTTCCATCCTGAACACGGAAGAGCGCATCCCATGGTCCGGCCATTCGGCACGTTACGCCATGAAGGATTTGTATGCTGCGCTGAAGGACCACCAGACGACGCTGATCTTCGTCAACACCCGCTCGCAGGCGGAGCTGATCTTCCAGGAACTCTGGACCATCAATGACGACAACCTGCCGATTGCGCTGCATCACGGTTCGCTGGATGCCGGCCAGCGCCGCAGGGTGGAAGCGGCCATGTCGGAGAACAGATTGCGCGCCGTCGTCGCCACCTCGACGCTCGATCTCGGCATAGACTGGGGCGATGTCGATCTCGTCGTGCATGTCGGCGCGCCGAAAGGGGCGAGCCGCCTTGCCCAGCGCATCGGCCGCGCCAATCACCGCATGGACGAGCCATCAAAGGCGATCCTCGTTCCCGCCAACCGTTTCGAGGTGATGGAGTGCCGGGCAGCACTTGATGCCAATTATATCGGCGCGCAGGATACGCCCCCCATTGCCGAAGGCGCGCTCGATGTTCTCGCCCAGCATGTGCTCGGCATGGCCTGCGCCGAACCTTTCGATGCCGAAGATCTCTATCGTGAAGTCACGAGCGCTTCGCCCTATGCGGATCTGCCGCGCGTCACCTTCGACCGGGTGGTGGATTTCACCGCGACAGGCGGTTATGCGCTGCGGACCTACGAGCGCTACGCCCGCATCCGCCAGATGAAGGATGGCCGCTGGCGCGTCTCCAATCCGGCGGTCGCACAGCAATATCGTCTGAACCTCGGCACCATTGTCGAGGCCGCTGAACTCAATGTCCGCATGGTCAAGCGTAATGCCAAAGGCACGGTCGGGCGTGGCGGCATGTCGCTCGGCAAGGTCGAGGAATATTTCCTCGAGCAGCTGGTGCAGGGCGATACGTTCCTCTTTGCCGGCAAGGTGCTGCGCTTCGAAGGTATCAGGGAGAATGAATGTCTGGTGTCGCAGGCCTTCTCCATGGACCCGAAGATACCCTCCTATGCCGGCGGCAAGTTCCCGCTCTCCACCTACCTCGCGGATCAGGTGCGCTCCATGCTTGCCGATCCTGCCCGCTGGCAGGCGCTTCCGGATCAGGTGCGTGACTGGCTGGCGATCCAGAAGGAAAAATCGATCATCCCCAAGCGTGAGGAACTGCTGGTCGAGACGTTCCCCTTCCGCAAGCGCTTCTTCATGGTCATGTACCCCTTCGAGGGACGGCTGGCGCACCAGACGCTGGGCATGCTTCTGACGCGGCGGCTGGAACGGGCCGGCGCAAAACCCATGGGTTTCGTCGCCACCGATTATTCGCTCGCCATCTGGGCCATGGAAGACATCGGCCTGCGGCTGAAATCCCGCCGCCTGTCGCTGGCAAATCTTCTCGATGAGGATATACTGGGCGATGATCTGGAGGCATGGCTGGACGAATCCTTCATGCTGAAGCGCACTTTCCGCAACTGCGCCGTCATTTCCGGCCTCATCGAGCGCCGTCATCCGGGCAAGGAAAAGACCGGCCGGCAGGTCACGGTCTCCGCCGATCTTATTTATGACGTTCTTCGCAGCCATGAGCCGGATCATATACTGCTGGAAGCGACGCGGCGCGATGCGGCGGCGGGACTTTTGGACATTGGCCGTCTTGGCGATATGCTGAAGCGAATCAAGGGCCACACCACCCACCGCGCGCTGGAACATGTCTCGCCGCTTGCCGTTCCGGTCATGCTGGAAATCGGCCGCGAGACGGTGGCGGGTGAGGCGATGGACGATGTGCTTGCCGAGGCCGCCGACGAGCTGATCGCGGAAGCCATGTCCTGAAGCATCTGGGCGGAATGAAGGAACAAGGGTAAAAGTGCTGAGCCGGCTGACATTGAGCGAGCGATTTTCGAATGGCTTCGAATGCCTTGGCAGCGAAACCGCCATCAATGGCGTTGCTGCCTGGTGCGATCCGCTCGGCGGGCTTTACCTGCCGGACCTGTCGCTGCTCGTCGTCTCCGACCTGCATCTTGAAAAGGGCGCCGCCTTCGCCCGGCGCGGGCGCATGCTGCCGCCCTACGACACCATCGCCACCCTCAAGATATTATCTTCCCTTATCAGTCGCTATGATCCGAAGATCGTCGTCAGCCTCGGCGACAATTTCCACGACCGCGTCGGTTCCGAGCATCTGCCATTGATGCTGCGCGAACTCATCCGTGAAATGGCCCGTGGCCGCGAATGGATATGGATCAACGGCAATCACGATCCGGATGGCACCGTCGATTTGCCGGGCTCTTCGGTGGACGAGATGTTTTACGGCAATCTCACCTTCCGCCATGAGCCGAAGCTGGGCGATGCCGCCGGGGAAATCGCCGGGCACCTGCATCCCTCCGCGACCGTTCGCCGCCGTGAAAAGACGGTGCGGCGGCCCTGTTTCGCCACGGATGGCTCACGTCTGTTGATGCCGGCATTCGGGGTCATGAGCGGCGGGCTGGATTTGCGCCATAAGGCCATGCGCGGCCTGTTCGATCACGCGGCGCTCGTCGCGCATCTGATGGGTCGGGACCGCATCTATCCGGTGCGATTTTCCAGTCTGCTCGGCTGAGCGTATCATCGCCGTTATCTCTTTGTTTTACGCATTGTCCGGACGTAAAACCGCTGCGTACTTTTGACGGAAATGCTCTATTGCCGGTAGACCAGAACCGGTATCTTCGAATTTTTCAGCACCTTGGCCGTGACGCTGCCGAGCAGCATTTCGATGAAGCTCCTGCGCCGGTGCGAGGCCATGGCGATGAGGTCGCAGCCGGTCTTGTCGGCGATTTCGATGATCGCCTCGTCCGGCCGCCCCGCACGCGCCAGCAGCGCCTCGCAATCGAGCCCCATGGCCGCGGCATGGGCTTGCGTATCGCGCAGCAGATGCTCCGCTTCCTCACAACGGTGGAATTCTTCTTCGGCAATGGCGGCAATGTCCTCGACGTCGCTCGCAATCACGTGGAAGGGTTCCGATACCGTCACGACAGTCACCTTTGCGCCTGCCTCCCTGGCGAGAGCGAACCCTTGGTCGATTGCGATCTGCGCCAGCGGCGAGCCATCGGTGGGAATGAGAATGTGCTTGAACATGACATTTCTCCTTTTCATCCCGGTCACAACCGCACTTACCGCCATGATCTGCATGCGTGGTTGTAACGCCTTGAATTTTACCGCAAACCGTTAAAGGAAGCGAATGCTATCTTTATCCCCCGGCTGCGGCCGGCGATCTCTTTTTAGGGATGAAAAAAAGTCAGTCCTTGCGGAAGATGATGCTGGCGCCCCAGCCGGTCACGACGGCCAGCAGAACGCAGAGCGCGCCGTAAGCAAGCGGCGTCTGGTGCGCCGCATCGGTGATCGCCTGCTCCATGCCGGTCTTGACGACGCGCAGTTTCAGCTCGCGCTGGGCGATGAATTTGCCGCTCTTGAAGAGATAGGCGCGCGCCGTATGCACGCCATTCGGCACGTTGGCGGGCAGGCGAAGCGTCGCCCAGAACAGGCCGGTGCGCTCAAGTCTCACCCCGGTCGTGTCATTGCGATAGATGCCGCTTGAAAGCTTCAGGCGCCGATAGGCCTCCTGAAAATCGAAGACATTGTCGGGCACGCCGGAAAACACCGCGCTTTTGAGCGACAGATGATCGACGCCGAGCCCCATGGCCCGCAAGGTCCCGGCAGAAGCGATATCGGTAATGTCACGCGTGCTGGCCATGGAATAGGATTCCGGCAGCGGCGTGAAGGTGATCGCACTGGTATTGATCCAGATGCCCGCAACACGCTCCTTCTTGCGCACGGTCATATAGTCGGTCGGACCTTCCAGCGTGACGACAATGTCATACTGGCCGATTGCCAGAAGCAGCTGGTCGGTATTGTTGAGTGCGCCGAAAAGGGTGAAATCCGCCCCGCGAAAATCCGACGCGATGGGAATTTCCGTCGTCGATGCGCCGATTTCGATATTTTCCTGCAATGACCGCTGTTGCGGGCCGGGCGGCAGGGCAAGCGGTGGTGTCTGCGCCCAGGCGGCTCCGCCAAGCGCAAGACAGGGTAACAGGAAAAGCGCCACAAGCAGCAGGCGGAAGGTCAATAGCCCAGCCCCCCCACGGCGACCGAAAACAGGTCTTCGGGCCGTACCACCAGCGATACGGCAAGGCGGAGGGCGACGGCGAGGACGAGAAGCGCCAAAAGCGCGCGCAGCTGTTCACCGCGTAGTTTTTGCCCCACACGCACGCCGTATTGCGCGCCGATGACGCCCGCCACCATCAGGATGAAGGCCAGCACCACATCGACGGAATAGTTGGTCGCCGCCTGCACGATGGTCGTATAGGCGGTCACGAAAATGATCTGGAACAGCGAAGTGCCCACGACCACATTGGTCGGGATGCGCAGCAGATAGATCATCGCCGGCACCATGATGAAACCGCCGCCGACACCCATGATCGAGGTGAGGATGCCGATGCCGAATCCGAGGGTGACGACGGGAATGATGCTGAGATAGATCTTTGATTTCTTGAACCGCATTTTCAGCGGCAGGCGGTGCACCCAGTTGTGATGGCCCGGCCGGCGCAGCGTCACCGTTTCGTTGCGGGCCGCGCGGCGGAGGGCCGAAATGCTCTCCTTCAGCATCAGCCCGCCAACAGTACCGAGCAGGATGACGTAGAGCAGCGAGACGATGAGATCGAGCTGGCCGATACTGCGCAGGAAGGAGAATATCCATACGCCGATCGTCGCCCCGACCAGACCGCCGACCAGCAGCACGCTGCCGAGTTTGACATCCAGCGTGCCGCGCCGGAAATGCGTGATCGAGCCGGAGACGGAGGAGGCAACCACCTGGTTTGCGCCGGTCGCCACGGCCACCACGGGTGGAATATTGTAGAAGATCAGAAGCGGGGTGATCAGAAAGCCGCCGCCCACGCCGAACATGCCGGACAGAAAACCGACGGCCGCGCCCATGCCGAGAATGATGAAAATATTCACCGACAGTTCTGCGATCGGCAGATAGACAGTCACGGCTCGGACCTCGGGCAAATGGTTCCGGGCGGCAGGGCTTGTCCGGGTGAGGGGGCCGCGCCGCGATTTACACTTTCTGTCTGAAAAGACCGGGCATGCCCGGCCTTCATCCGTCATGCCCGCGAGGGCCTGACCTGTCAACATTCAACGGTAAATACGTTGATAATTTGGAAAGATAGCGATCGTGCGTGGGCAGGCCGCCACATTCCTGCACCGGGTCGCATGGAAGCGGCCGAAAGGCCGCTTCGTATGTGAAGCAGAGGTTATTTGTTGCGGGCGAGAAGCGCAGTCACCAGTTCGTTGGTAATGCGCCCGTCCGGCGTCTGGCCGACGGATTTCTGGAAGTCCTTGATGGCGGTCACGGTGTTCTTGCCGAGCTTGCCATCCGGCTGGCCGGCATCAAAGCCGTTCTTGTTCAGGATCGCCTGAATGTTGCGGATCGCCTTTTCCATGTCCACGGAAGCGGTCTTCACCCCTTCCTTGCCGGCCCATTCCTCCGGCGGATTGACACTGTTGGCGTCCTCCGAAAGCGGCTTTACCTTCCATGCGTCCATCTTGGCCTTGGCGCTCTGAAGCTGCTGCGGGTTCATCGCTCCGGCAACCTCGTCGCGCTTCTGGGCGGCGTCCGTGTCTCCATCCTTGGCGGCAATGGCGAACCATTTGTAGGATTCCTCGATATCCTGCTTCACGCCGCTGCCACGGGCATAAAGAATGGCGAGGTTGAACTGGCTGTCGCGCACACCGAGTTCGGAAGCCTTGATGAACCATTGTGCCGCAGAGGCGAAATCCGGCTGGCCGGCCGCATCGGACGCAAGCAGGACCGCGAGATTGTGCATGGCGCCAGCATTGCCCTGTTCAGCAGCCAGCGTGTAATAGCGCTTGGCTTCGGGCAGGTTGCGCTCGACGCCGTTCGCCTTCTCGTAAAGATTGGCGAGACGATATTGCGCCGGCGCAAGGCCGCGATCCGCCGCGAGCTTGTACCATTTCGCGGCTTCCGCACGGTCGGCGGTAACACCGCGACCATCGGTATAACGCGTGGCGATCTCGAACAGCGCCTGGGTGTCGCCCTTGGCGGCGGCTTCGGCTAGCGATGCGGGCTCGATGCCGGCGGGGACCGCGATGGCGTCCTGGTCGGGAACGGCCGTGGTGGTGACCTCGGCCGGTTTCGGCGCGTTGTTCTGCGCGACGGTGTCGGAATCTGCCGCATCCACGGCGGGAACATCGGCGACCGGCGGCTCGTCAGGCAGCGGCGCGCCGCCGACGGTGCGGGGATCGATGGTGTTCTGCGCGGGTGCGCTGTTCTCGATGCTGTCGGCCGATGCCGCCTGCTCCGGATCGATGGCGAGATCGGACGGAATGGTCACGGCCTTCTCACCGGCTTCGGGAAGCGCGGAAACCGGGCCATTGTCCATCTTCTGCTCGATGACCGGTGCCGGGGCTTCGGCGCCGCCGATCAGCGTCTTGACGAGCGGCATGGTCATCATGGCGAGAAGAATGGCGCCGATGCCGAGCAGCAACGGACGGCGATAGCGCGAAAGCGCCGAGCCCTCGGCCTTGCGGCTCTTCTTGCCGGTTTCAAGCTTCTCCGGCGATGTTTCCATGGCGGCGGCCTGCGCTGCGCGGCGGGCAGCGGCGATGAAATCCGTCCGTCCTTCGGCATCCGCAGCCTTGCCGCTGGCGGCCACCTGGCTGGCGCGCACGCGTTCCAGTATCTTCTTGATATCAGGCGCACCCGAACCCGGTTCCAGAAGTTCGTTTTCCTGGCCCGCCGGCAGAACGTCAATCGGATCGAGCGAGGGGGCGGGTTCCACCTGCGTGCGAGCGGAGGCGGCCGATACGGGTTCTTCCACGGCTTTGACGGTCTTCGCCGTGCCGGCCTTGAACCGTTTCGTCAGCCCGGCAAGCAGGCTCTTCTTTTCCGCCTTGGCGGGCTTGGCGGCGGCGGGCGGCACGACGGCCATCGCATCCGCGTCCTTCTCGTCAGCATCGAGAATGGCCTGCTCTTCAGCGATATAACCTTCCTCCGGGAAAATGGCGGCCGGCATGGCCACCTCTTCACGGGCGGGGGCGACCATAGGCTGCGCGACGTTGCGGGGCGCGGCCTCTTCGCGGTAGGCGGGAGCGTTGTCGAGGCTGTCGAGACGGCCTGCGATCTGCACCAGCGTTTCATGCAGCGCTTCGAAAGTACGGTGTGTGCGTTCTTCGGTGTTGCGGCTCAGGGCTTCGAGGTTGCGCAGATCGGTTGCGAGATCCGTCAGCATCGTCATGTCGGCGAGGTTTGTGCCGGCAGAGAGGTTGTTGCGTGTATAGGCGTCGAGAACCGCCTCGGCGGCCTGCCGGGCCGCTTCGATGATATATTCGTCGTTCGACGCCATATAGTCCTCGATCGCCGCCATGCGGGCGTCGAGTTCCGGCGACAGGCTTGCCTGCGTGTGCACGGGCTGGCTGATCAGCGTGGAGAGATGGGCGATCTGGTTTTCGAGGCTTGCCAGCGCATGGCTGTCTGCCGGTGCGGCATGGGCGCTCTCATCCAGACGGGCAGCGATATTGCCGAGCCGTTCTTCCAGACGTGAGAAGGCGCTTTCGCTGAGGCCCGGTGCCGGTTGCGGCTGGCTGTAGCGATAGTCGAGGTCCTCGATGCGACGCGAGAGCGTATCGAGCCGCTCGGCGAGGCCGTCATTGACGGCGCCATGATCCAGCGCATCGATCTTGCGGGAAATGTCGCTGAGGAAAGACGTCAGTTCCGCCTGCTGCGAGGGGCGCTGCGACCGCTCCAGAAGCAGCGAAAGCTGGTCCAGCCGCTCGTGCAGCTGGGCGGCGTCGCGGGCGGTGCTGAGCTCATCGATCTTGCCGGCCAGCGCTTCAAGGCGGGCGGTGAGGTCCTGCGCCGGTTCCGGCTTGGCGGCGGCAAGCCGGTTGATATCGCCGAGCTGTTCGGCAAGACCGTTCAGACGGGTTTCCAGCCGCTGCGCCAACGCATTGTCCGTGGCCTGCGCATTGGCGCGCGTGCCGGTAGCGGCAATGGCGCGGCTGATTTCGTCGAGCCGTTGGTCGAGGCCGGAAAACTGTTCGGTAAAGGCCGCTTCGTTCGGCTGCATGTGCTTGCCGAGCTGCTCCACGGCGCTGGCAATCGCGATCAGCTTGTCTTCGAGCACGCGCACGGCCGGATTGTTGCTCATGCCACCAAGCTGCGTCTTGATGTCATCGAGACGATAGGCGAGCGAAACGATTTCGTCCTGCAACGCGCCGGCATCGAAACCGCGCAGCGTGTCTTCCACATTGTTCCAGCGGCTTTCGATCCGGTGCACGCTGTCCTCACGCGCAAGCTGGTCGATCGTCAGGCGCAGGTCCTCGAACTCGTTGCGCAGCCCGTAGGCGTCGGGAGATGCCAGATTGCCGAGCTGGTCGATGCTGCCGGCAAGCCGTGCGATGTCGTCGCGCAGGTCACCGATGAATTGCTGGTCTTCCGCCACCGCGCGGATATTGCGGATTTCGGCGCGCAGTCCCTGCGCCTCGCGGGCGACGCCCTCGGTTATATCGTGCTTCAGCTCGTGCCGGAGATTGACCAGCGCCTGCGCGATCTCCTGCAGGGCCACATCATTGCGCTGCTGCTCCTGATAGGGCGGAATGGCCCGCGCACGCGGGGCGGAGGAGGCGGCCGCGGCTTGCGTGTCCCTTGGCCGGTATTCCGGCGCAAGCGGTCTGGTAATGGTTCGTTCCGGACGCGCCGCCGGTTCCTGGGGACGCTGGAAGCTCGTCTCCAGAAGGCGCTGGCGCTGGCGAATTTCGTTGACAGGGTCGAGTTGTGGCGGGGTGACGCTGGCGCGCGGCTCACGCGGCGCGGCATAGGCCTCGTTCTTCGGCTCGACCTGTGCGCTCGCGGCTCGCGGCTCGCGCGGGAATTTCTGGCTCATCAGCCCTTCAATGCGGGCTTCAAGGCCTTCAATGGTGCGATTGAGCGCATCAAGAGACGATCTGTCGCCTGGCTGTTGGGTTTTCGATCGCAATCCGTTCATCTTCTCGCTCGCTTCGCTTCCGCCCGCCGTGCCCGGTTGTCTGTCGCGACGTTGCCTGCCTGGGCATGCCGTCGCCGCAACATGCAGCAATTCCAGAGCCGGTATTTGCCCCCTGGAGGAAAATGCGCCGATGAACGAAGCAGTTACCTCTTGTCGGAGAATTCACGAAACGTGGTAAAGAAGTGGTTAACTATGGTCGGAATTTTTTAACTTTTGTGGCGCATGGCGGGCCTGTGCCCGGCCGGACGTCCATTCGGTAAAAAGGGGAGGCGATATTCAGCGGAAATTTATTTGACGTTTACGCGCACGTCAAATATTGTCGTCCCATATCGCCGGATCGGCTCCGGCTGCCACGATGCGGAGGAACATCGGTAATGCCTGTTTACAAGGCCCCAGTCAAAGACACGCTTTTTATCCTGAACGACGTTCTCGGCCTGGAGCGGTATAACAACCTGCCCGGCTTCGAGGATGCAACCCCTGACATGATCGAGGCCATCACTGGCGAGGCAGCCAAGCTTGCCGAAGAGCGGCTTTTCCCGCTCAACCTTTCCGGCGACAGCCAAGGCTGCAAGCGCGCCGATGACGGCTCGGTTTCCGTGCCTGACGGTTTCAAGGACGCTTATGACGCCTATTGCGAAGGTGGCTGGATCGGCCTTGCCGTTCCGCCGGAATTCGGCGGGCAGGGCCTGCCCTATACGCTGCACGCCGCCATCGGCGAATATATGTCGTCGGCCAACCTGTCGCTGATGATGTATCCCGGCCTGACGCAGGGTGCGATTGCCGCGATCCTCGTGCATGGCACGCAGGAACAGAAGGACACCTATCTGCCGAAGATGGTTGAAGGCACGTGGTCTGGCACCATGAACCTGACCGAACCCCATTGTGGCACCGATCTCGGCCTTCTGCGCACCAAGGCCGTGCCGCAGGCTGACGGCAGCTACAGAATTTCCGGCCAGAAGATTTTCATCTCCGCCGGCGAACATTCCATGACGGACAATATCGTCCATCTGGTGATCGCCCGCATCGAAGGCGCGCCTGAGGGCACCAAGGGCATTTCGCTCTTCATCGTGCCGAAGTTCCTGGTCAAGGAAGACGGCGCGCTGGGTGAGCGCAACGGCGTCACCTGCGGCGCCATCGAACACAAGATGGGCATTCACGGCAATGCCACCTGCGTCATGAATTATGACGACGCGACGGGTTATCTTCTGGGCGCTGAGAACAAGGGCCTTTCGGCCATGTTCGTGATGATGAACGAGGCTCGCCTCGGCGTCGGCCTGCAGGGGCTTTCGGTGGGTGAGATCGCCTATCAGAACGCTGTCGAATACGCCCGTGAGCGCATTCAGGGCCGCTCGCTTTCTGGCGCCAAGTTCCCGGACAAGAAGGCCGATCCGATCATCGTGCATCCCGATATCCGCCGCACGCTGATGACCATCAAGGCCTATAACGAGGCCGGCCGCGCTTTCCTTCTGTGGACCGCGCTGCAATCCGACATCGCCCACCGCGCCACCGACGAAAAGCAGCGCCAAGTGGCGGACGATCTGCTCGGTCTCGTCACACCGATCCTGAAAGGCGTTTTGACCGACAAGGGCTTCGACCATGCCGTGATGGCGCAGCAGGTCTTCGGCGGCCATGGCTACATCGAGGAACATGGCATGAGCCAATATGTCCGCGATGCGCGTATCACCATGATCTACGAAGGTGCCAACGGCATTCAGGCGCTCGATCTGGTCGGCCGCAAGCTCGGCATGAATGGCGGCCGCGCCGTCATGGCGCTGTTCAAGGAAATCGGTGATTTCTGCGAGGAAAACCGTGCCGATGAAAAGCTCAGCCTTTACACCAAGGGCCTGAAGAAGGGCTTGAACGACCTGCAGGCCGCAACCATGTGGTTCATGCAGAACGCCATGGCCAAGCCCGACAATGCCGGTGCCGGTTCGACCGACTACATGCATCTCTTCGGCATCGTGGTGCTGGGCTACATGCAGGCGCGCATGGCGAAAGCAGCGAGCGAAGCGCTTGCCGCAGGCAGCGCTTCGGACGAGGATTACCTCAAGACCAAGCTTGTCACGGCGAAGTTTTATATGGAGCGCATCATGCCGGAAACGGCGCTGCGCAAGGCCCGCATCGAAACCGGCGCGGACACCATGATGGAACTGGCTGCGGAAGCATTCTGAGGACGAGGGTTTCGATGGTTACTAAGGCAGATTTAACAGATTGGGTAGTCGAGGCGCTAAAGGCGAATAAAGGCGAAGGATCTATTCTGTACGTAGCCCAGTATATTTGGGACCATCATGAAAAGGACCTGCGCGGGCATGATCTTTTTTATTCGTGGCAATATGACATGCGATGGGCAGCGACGGAGTTGAGAAAAAAAGGCCGTCTGGTTGCCGCTGATGACGATCGCCGCGGAAAATGGACGCTTAAATGAGTTTGGTGCACTGAGAATACGGTGCAAGGGAGAGAGTTTATGACCGACGTTTTTATCTACGACCATGTCCGCACCCCGCGCGGACGCGGCAAGAAGGATGGCAGCCTGCATGAGGTGCCTTCCGTTCGCCTGGCCGCCAAGACGCTGGAAGCCATCCGCGACCGCAACGGGCTGGACACCTCCACTGTCGATGACATCATCATGGGCTGCGTCGATCCTGTCATGGATGCCGGTGCGGTGATCCCCAAGGCTGCCGCCTTCGAGGCCGGTTATTCCAACAGGGCCCCGGGCATGCAGATCTCGCGCTTCTGCGCCTCGGGTCTGGATGCCATCAACTTCGCGGCCGGCAAGGTCAAGGCCGGGTCTGACGATATTGTCATTGCCGGCGGCGTTGAAAGCATGTCCCGTGTCGGCATGGGCATGTCGGGCGGCGCCTGGTACATGGACCCTTCGGTCAACTTCCCGGCCTTCTTCATGCCGCAGGGCGTCTCGGCCGATCTCATTGCCACGAAATACGGTTTTTCCCGTGACGATGTCGATGCCTATGCCGTCGAGAGCCAGAAGCGCGCGGCGCATGCCTGGGAAAAGGGCTATTTCAACAAGTCGGTCATTCCGGTGAAGGACCAGAACGGCCTGACGATCCTTGACCGTGACGAGCATATGCGTCCCGGCACGGACATGCAGGCGCTGGCCTCGCTCAACCCGTCCTTCCAGATGCCGGGTGAAATGGGCGGCTTCGAAGCCGTCGGCATCATGGCCCATCCGGAAGTGGAACGGATCAATTATGTCCATCACGCCGGCAATTCGTCCGGCATTGTGGATGGCGCCGCTGCCGTGCTGGTTGGCTCGAAGGCGGGCGGCGAGGCGATGGGTGTGAAACCGCGCGCCCGCATCAAGGCTTTCGCCAATATCGGCTCCGACCCGGCGCTGATGCTGACCGGCCCGGTGGATGTGACCGAGAAGCTTCTGAAAAAGACCGGCATGTCGATTGCCGATATCGATCTTTTTGAACTGAACGAGGCCTTCGCCGCTGTTGTGCTGCGTTACTGCCAAGCCTTCGACATCGGCCACGACCGGATGAACGTCAATGGCGGCGCCATCGCCATGGGCCATCCGCTCGGTGCAACCGGCGCGATGATCCTCGGCACGGTGCTGGATGAACTGGAGCGGCGCGATCTGAACACCGCGCTCGTCACGCTCTGCATCGGCGCAGGCATGGGCACGGCGACGGTTATCGAGCGGGTTTGAGAGGCTTCGGCTGACACCGCAACGGTTCCTCCGTCATCCTCGGGCTTGACCCGAGGATCTATCCCCGGTGCTTGGATCCTCGGGTCAAGCCCGAGGATGACGGAAAAAGCGAAGCGGCCATGAAGATTCAGGGAAGAGGAATCCCAAATGAGCACTTACACCAATTTCACCATCGAGACGGACGCAGACGGCATTGCCCTCGTCACCTGGGACATGCCGGAAAAATCCATGAACGTCTTCACCTCTGAGGTGATGGACGAGCTGAACGCCATTCTTGACGCGACTGTCGCCGATAGTGCCATCAAGGGTGTCGTCTTCACCTCAGGCAAGAGCACGTTTTCCGGCGGTGCCGATCTTTCGATGATCAAGTCGATGTTCTCCTTCTACAATGACGAGAAGGCGAAGAACCCGGATCAGGCGGCGGCAAAGCTGTTCGAACTCGTCGGCCGCATGACGGGCCTGTTCCGCAAGATCGAGACCAATGGCAAGCCCTGGGTTTCCGCCATCAATGGCACCTGCATGGGTGGCGCTTTCGAACTGTCGCTCGCCTGCCATGGCCGTGTGGCCTCCAATGCCAAGAACCTCAAGATCGCCCTGCCGGAAGTCAAGGTCGGCATTTTCCCCGGCGCCGGCGGCACCCAGCGCGTGCCGCGCCTGACGGACGCGCAGTCGGCGCTGCAGATGATGACGACCGGCCAGTCGCTGACCGGCGCGCGCGCCAAGGCCATGGGACTGGTGCACCAGGTGGTGGAGCCGGATCAGCTGGTCGCAACCGCAAAGCAGATGATCAAGGACGGCCTGAAGCCGGTCGCGCCCTGGGATGAAAAGGGCTTCAAGGCCCCCGGCGGCGGCATCTGGACGCCGGCCGCAGCCCAGCTGTGGCCTGCCGCGCCGGCCATCCTGCGTCGGGAAAGCGCCGGCAACTATCCGGCCGCCCTCGCCATCCTCAAATGTGTTTATGAGGGCCTGCAATTGCCCTTCGATACGGCGCTGAAGGTGGAGCAGCGTTATTTCACCGAAATCCTTCGCTCGAAGGAAGCCTTCGGCATGATCCGCTCGCTGTTCATCTCCATGCAGGAACTGGGCAAGGGCGCGCGTCGCCCGGCCGGCCAGCCGAAGACGGAGTTCAAGAAGGTCGGCGTTGTCGGCGCGGGCTTCATGGGCGCTGCGGTCGCTTACGTCACCGCCGCAGCCGGCATCCCCGTAGTGCTGGTAGACCGCGATCAGGAAGCCGCTGACAAGGGCAAGGGCCATTGTGAGGAAAGCGTCAAGGCCGCCATCGGCAAGGGCAGGCTGACACAGGATGAGGGCAAGGCCCTGCTCGACCTCGTCACCCCGACGGCGGATTACAAGGCCCTCTCCGATGCCGATCTCGTCATCGAGGCCGTCTTCGAAGACCGCGACGTGAAGAAGGCCGTCATCGAGGCTGTGGAAGCCGTGTTGCCCGAAGGTGCGATCTTCGCTTCCAACACCTCCACCTTGCCGATCACGGGCCTTGCGAAGAACTCGAAGCGCCCGACCGATTTCATCGGCATCCACTTCTTCTCGCCGGTCGAGAAGATGATGCTGACGGAAGTGATCCTTGGCAAGGAAACCGGCGACAAGGCGCTCGCCGTCGCGCTGGATTATGTCGCGAAGATCAAGAAGACCCCGATTGTGGTGAACGATACGCGCGGCTTCTTCGTCAATCGCTGCGTGCTGCGCTACATGGCGGAAAGCTACGACATGTTGATCGAAGGCGTGCCCGCCGCCATGATCGAAAATGCCGCGAAATTCGCCGGCATGCCGGTCGGCCCGCTGGCGCTGAACGATGAGGTGGCGATCGATCTTTCCTACAAGATTCTGAAAGCCACCGTCGCCGATCTCGGCGAAAAGGCCGTCGATCCGCGCCATATGGAACTGGTGAAAAAGCTGGTGGAAGGCGAGGGCCGTTTTGGCCGCAAGAACGCCAAGGGCTTCTACGATTATCCGGAAAAGCCCGCCAAGAAGTCCCTCTGGCCCGGCCTGAAGGACCTCTATCCGCAGCAGAAGCCTGAAGACGTGGACATGGAGGTGCTGAAACAGCGCTTCCTCGTTACCGTGGCGCTGGAAGCCGCCCGCACGGTGGAAGAAGGTATCGTCACCGACCCACGTGAGGCCGATGTCGGCTCCATCCTCGGTTTCGGTTTCGCGCCCTATACCGGCGGCGCGCTGTCCTACATCGACGGCATGGGTGTGAAGAACTTCGTCGCGCTCGCCGAAAAGCTCAGCGAGACCTACGGCCCACGCTTCAAGCCGACACCGCTCCTGAAGGACATGGCCGCCAAGGGCGAGACCTTCTACGGTCGCTTCGATCCCTATGCCAGCGCCGCCAAGGCGGCCTGAGGTTTCAAGTGGGACATTGAACAGGCCCTTCGGGGCCTGTTTTATTATGTCCGTTTCCCCGCTTTCCGTACATCCTTTGCCGGACTGGGGCGTTGAAAAGGCTGGCCGGGCAAAAGCGCCCGCCGTCCATAATTCAGCACGCCTCAGGAGACAGCGATGAAAGCACCACTGCGACCCCACGGTTTCGACAAGCCCTCGGACCTTGACGACCATCTGGCCGAACTGGAAGAGGAGGCCGTGGAGCAGAAGGTCGCAAAGCCCGCTGCCCGAAGGTCACGTGCATCCGTCCCGAGGGAACCTTCGCTGCGCGCTGAACTGGATGACCTGCGCAAGCAGCTCGAACAAATCCGCCGTGACGTAAAACGGCTGGAGGCCACCTCCCGCCCGGTGCGCCATGCCGTGGATGCCAGGCAGGATCGGGAGCGCGAGAATTCCCGCCTGATGACGGTGGTGCGCTCTGTCGCCGTCACCTCGCTCGCCAGCCGCATCTTCTCCTCTTCGCCCGTCATGGCGGCGCTGGTGGCCGTGGTGCCGTTTGCGCTTGGCCTTGCGGCACGGCGCAGCGAAGAGGCATAGATGCCCACCCGCTGCGCTACCTCCGTCATCCACATTGGCCCTGCGTGAACCTGCCGCCTGCTGGATGTCGATCAGAGCGAGCGAATGGTGGATAGCGGCTTTCCAGCCACAATCCGGCTTTCACCGGGCATGGATTCCAGCCATCCACAGGCGCCGTGAAAAAACTGTCAAAAAACTTCGCGATGGCGCTTGCCATGTCCGAACAAGATGTTATAACCCCGCTCACTTTCGGGGCACCAAAAAGCCCCGCCCGCCAAAAGCGGAGGTTCTTCAAGGACCTGAAGTGCCCGGATAGCTCAGTTGGTAGAGCAGCGGATTGAAAATCCGCGTGTCGGTGGTTCAAATCCGCCTCCGGGCACCATTTCTTTCAAATCAATTATCTGATGAATTGGAATGTGGTGGCTTGCCCATTCACAATGGCCGGATTATCAGAGCATAGCTCTCCCTATCATACGTTTTTGACAGTTCCGGTGTAGCCATCTGCCGAGCGTGTTTATTTCAAGTCGTTGGAGGGCGTAGCCGATTGAAGCACGTCGGTGTATCCCCTCTGCCGCCTGGCGTCGTGTATTTCGACGGCTTCGTCTCCAGCGAAGAGCAGGCAGCCCTAGCAGCTATATTGGACAATGGTGCGTGGAGCACGGAGCTGAAGCGCCGTGTGCAGCATTTCGGTTATCGCTACGACTATAAAGCGCGCGCGATTACCCCAGAGGCCTATCTCGGGCCACTGCCGGAATGGCTTGGCATGTTCGCGGAGCGGTTGGTTGCTGCGGGCTATTGCCGGGATTTGCCCGATCAGGTCATCGCGAACGAATATCGTCCGGGGCAGGGCATCAGCGCGCACGTCGACTGTGTTCCCTGTTTTGACGATACGATTGTGTCGATAAGCCTTCTATCCGCATGTGGGATGGTTTTTCGCGATTTGCGCGGACCAGCCATGCGCAGCGTTCTGCTTCAACCTTGCTCTTGTATCTTGCTGAGCGATTCAGGTCGCTATGGCTGGACCCATGAAATTCCAGCCCGTAAGTCGGATATCGTGAATGGAATTAAGGTGCTCCGAAGCAGAAGAACCTCCCTCACTTTTCGCAAGGTCATTATACCGAAACGGCCTTAACTCAATTGAATTACAGATGCTCCCGATTATCCGTATTCTGCTCCGCCCGGTCCCGATAAAGTGCTGCCCGTCCCAGCAGCATCAGCGACACCGGCGTCGTTACCGTCATGAAAATGCCGATGAAGATTTCGTGGAAGGCGAAGCGGTCGCCGGAGACGGAGAAATAGATGATCGAGGCCATGACGATGCCGCCGGTACCCCAGCTGGTGCCGAGTGTGGGTGCGTGCAGGCGCTCGTAGAAGCTGTTCAGCTTGGCAAAGCCGATGGTGCCGATCAGCGTCAGCGAAGCGCCCAGCAGCACGAAGAAAGCCACGAGAATGGCGGCCCAGAGCGGAAATTCTGCGGCGTTGTTCATTCGATCACCTCGCCGCGCATCATGAATTTGGAAAGGGCGACGGTGGAGACGAAGCCGAGGATGGCGATCAGTAGCGAGGCCTCGAAATAGATGTCGTTGCCGGTGCGCAGACCGAAGGTGAGGAGAAGCAGCATGGCGTTGACATAAAGCGTATCGATGCCAAGTACCCGGTCCTGGGCGCGCGGGCCGATGGCGATGCGATAGACTGATATCGTCATGGCAATGGCCAGCATCAGCTGCGCCAGCGAAAAGGACCAGAAAAGGATAATCGAACTCATTCGAATATCTCCATCAGCAGTTTTTCATATCGGTTCTTGATGAGGCTTATCCACGCCGCCTCGTCCACATCGTCGAGAACGTGGAGGAGGAGCGTGCCCTGGCTGGAATTATATTCGAGCCAGGCGCTGCCCGGCGTCGAGGTCAGGATCGTCGCCAGAATGGCGAGCGCCATGGGATCGCGAATATCGAGCGGCACGGCGAGGAAACCGGATTTACGGTCCCTTTCGCGCTTGAAGAGAATGATCTTCACAACCGAGATATTGGACCTGATGATATCGTAAAGCACGATAAGGATCAGCTGCGCGAGCCTGTGCCAGTTGCGGATACGCGGCTTGGCTGGCCTGAGCGACGCCATCGCCCAGGAGGCGATGAGTGCCACGGCGGTGCCGAGCAGCAGATGCCCGGGCGAAAAGCTGTTGATCGTCATCCAGAAGAAGATCAGCGAAACGGTCAGCAGCGGATAGGGGAGGAGACGGCTCATCATGGCTCGGCCTCCGGGTTGCTGCCCGCTCTGGGTGCGGAAATGACGCCCTGAATATAGCTGGCGGGCAGATCGAGGATACGCGCCGTTTCCTGCATGTAGCGCATCACCGGACCCGCCTGCACGGTCATGGCAAGCGTCAGCCCGAGCAGCAGCATCACGGGTGCGATTTCGATGACGAGAACGCGTGGCACCGTTCCTTCGATGGAGGCCCAGAAGGTGCGGATACCGGCACGCGTCATCGAGATCAGCGATGCGAAACCGGCAAAGACGATCAGGAAAACCAGCCACCAGGAAAGCGTGGAAATGCTGTCATTGGCACCAAGCCCGGAAGGGTTGAGAATGGCGGTCAGCATCGAGAACTTGGCGATGAAGCCCGAAAGCGGCGGCAGGCCGGCCAGAAGAATGCCGCAGGCGGCAAAACAGGCGCCGAGCACCGCCATGGTGGCGGGCATGGTGACGCCCACTTCCTCTTCCTCCTCTTCCTCGTCGCCCTCGCCATAGGCCTCCATGGTCACGGCAAGAACGTTCGCGCCGGCATCCTGCCCGCGCTCGACGAGTTCGATCAGCATGAAGAAGGCGCTGATGGTGAGGGTGGAGCTGACCATGTAATAAAGCGCGCCGGCCGCCACCGTCGGGTTGCCGGTGCCCATGGCGGCAAGCAGCGTTCCCGATGAGACGAGAACCGAAAAGCCCGCCAGCCGCCCCAGCGCCTGCGATGCGAGAACGCCGATGGCTCCGAAGATGATGGTGGCGATACCGCCGACCAGCAGCGCATCATGGCCGAAACCGGCCGATTCCCCGGCCGTCTGCCCGAAAAGCAGGAAGGAAAGGCGGGCGATGACATAAATCCCGACCTTGCTCATGATGGCAAACAGGCCGCCCACCGGGGCAGACGCCGCACCATAGGCGGAAGGCAGCCAGAAGTTCAGCGGCCACATGCCGGCCTTGACCAGAAAGGCGATGCCGAGGATGGCCGAGCCGGTTTCCAGAAGCATGCGCTGATCGGGGTTGAGCCCCTCGATGCGATGGGCAAGGTCGCCCATGTTCAGCGTGCCGGTGACGCCATAGATGAGGCTGACACCGATCAGGAAGAACAGGGCGGCGACAAGGTTGATGGCGATGTAGTGCAGGCCCGCCTTGACGCGCTGCTGGCCGGAACCGTGCAGCAACAGACCGTAGGAGGCAGCCAGCATCACCTCGAAGAACACGAAGAGATTGAACAGGTCGCCGGTCAGGAACGCGCCATTGACGCCCATCAGCATCATCTGGAACAGCGAATGGAAATGCGCCCCGGCTTTGTGCCATTTCGCCATGGAATAGATCAGCGAGGGTATGGCGAGCAGCGCCGTCAGCAGCACCATCAGGCCGGAAAGCCGGTCGGCCACCAGCACGATACCAAAAGGTGCGGGCCAGTTGCCGAGCAGATAGACACCGCTTGAGACCACGGCGGCGATCTCGGTATTAACGGTCGAGTTCACCTCGCGGAACAGCAGGATCGCAACCACCAGCAGCAGCACGGTGGAGGTGAAGCTGATGGCGGCCTTTGCAACACGCTGGCGCTCGTCGAAGAACAACAGCAGGGCGGCGGTGATGAGCGGCAGCAGGATCGGCGCGATGACGATGTGGAAGGGGAACGACATCATTTCGTCTCCCTCCCGTCCACATGGTCAGTGCCGGTAAGGCCGCGGGCGGCAAGCAGCACCACGAGGAACAGCGCCGTGGTGGCAAAGCCGATGACGATCGCTGTCAATACCAGCGCCTGCGGCACGGGATCGGCAAGCGAGGAGCTGTCCACACCGTTCACCAGCACCGGCGGCGCATTGGTCTTGATGCCGCCGACGCCGAAGATGAACAGGTTGACGGCGTAAGACAAAAGCGAAAGTCCGACGATGACCTGATAGGTGCGTGGGCGCAGGACGAGCCAGACGCCGGAGCCGGTCATGATGCCGATGCCGATTGCAAGAATGAGTTCCATTACACGTCCTCCGCTTTTGCGGCTTCAGGCGTGCGAACGCGGTAGTTACGCAACGATTGGTGTGCCAGTGCTATGAGAATAAGAACGGTGGAGCCGACGACCGTCGAAAAGACACCGAGATCGAACAGCAGGGCGGATGCCGTGGGCATTTTGCCGATATAGGGTATCTCCGTATACTGGAAATACGAGGTCAGGAACGGGTAGCCGAAATACCAGGAGCCGATACCTGTCGCCGTCGCCATCAACAGGCCAAAACCCATCCAGCGCAGCGGCAGGATGCGGATGCGGTCCTCCGCCCAGCGCGCGCCGCCGGCGAGATATTGCAGCAGGAAGGCGATAGCCATGGTGATGCCGGCCGCAAAGCCGCCGCCGGGCAGATCGTGGCCGCGCATGAACAGGAAGATCGAGAAGGTGATGATGACCGGGAACATCCACTGCATCACGATCGATGGTACGTAGAGGTAGTCGCGGACGGTATCGCCCTTGCTCCGGTCGGGACGCTCGGCATCGAAGGCATTCTGCATCTGCTGCTGTTCCGGCAGCCCGATGCTTTCATGCGCCGGGCGGAAACGGCGAAGCAGTGCGAAGACGGTGAGCGCCACGATGGCTAGGACCGCGATTTCACCAAAGGTGTCGAAACCGCGGAAATCGACGAGGATGACGTTGACCACATTGGTGCCGCCGCCTTCCGTATAGGCGCGCTCGAGGAAATAGGTGGCGATCGCGTTCGGCACCGGCAGGGTCATGACGGCATAGGCGATGACGGACATGCCGATGCCGCTGGCCGCCGCCAGCAGAAAGTCGCGGGCGCGGCGAAGCTGCGCCGGCAGCTCGTCGCTGCTATCGACCTTCTCGAAACGTTTCGGCAGCCACCGCAGACCAAGCAGGATGAGAACCGTGGTCACGATCTCGACCAGCAGCTGGGTGATGGCCAGATCCGGCGCGGACAGCCAGATGAAGGTGAGGCAGGTGACGAGCCCGGAAACACCAAGCATGACGAGGGCGGCAAGCCGATGATATTTCGCCTGCCAGGCGGCACCCAGCGCGGCAATCATGCCGATCAGCCAAAGGATGGCGAAGATCGGATCGAAGGTCGTCACGCGCGGCAGCGACAGGGAGAATTCCGAAAGGAACAGGGGTGAGAAACCGGCGAGAAGCGCCACGAGGATGAGAAGTCTCAGCTGCGGCTGCAGGCGCCGCGTGCCGAGTGTGCTTTCCAGCCACCGCGCCCACTTCCAGGACACGGTGACGAGAATGCGCTCGAAGATGCGCTGGCCCCGCAGATGCCGGAAAACGGGCGGACCGTCATCGCAGCGTGAGAAATAACCGCCAAGCAGCGCATAGATCGCCACACCGCCGATCAGTGCCGCAATACTCATGATGAGCGGCAGGTTGAAACCGTGCCAGATCGACAGGCTGTAGACGGGCGTCTGGTCGCCGAGCACGGACAGCACGGCCGAATGCAGGAACGGGCCGATCGACAGGCTGGGAACGATGCCGACGATCAGGCAGGCGAAAACCAGGAATTCGATCGGGAAACGCATCCAGCGCGGCGGCTCGTGCGGATTTGGGTTCGGCAGATCGACGGGCTTCGGACCGAAGAAGACGGTGTGGATGAAGCGCAGCGAATAGGCGACGGCAAATGCGCCTGAAAGCGTCGCGACATAGGGCAGCGCCCGGTCGAGCAGTGAATCGGCATGGGTTTCGACGGCCTCTGCGAAGAACATTTCCTTGGAGAGGAAGCCGTTGAACAGCGGCACGCCGGCCATCGCCGCACTGGCCGCCATGGCAAGCGTCGCGGTCGCCGGCAGATAGGTGTAGAGCCCGCTCAAGCGCCGCATGTCGCGTGTGCCGGTTTCATGGTCGATGATACCGGCCGCCATGAACAGCGAGGCCTTGAAGGTGGCGTGGTTGACCATGTGGAAGATGGCCGCAACCGCCGCAAGCGGACTGCCGAGACTGAGCAGCGTGGTGATGAGCCCGAGATGGCTGATGGTGGAATAGGCGAGCAGGCCCTTCAGGTCCTGCTGGAACATGGCGAAATAAGCGCCGAGCAGCAGGGTGATGATGCCGGCCACGCCCACCAGCCAGAACCATTCCGGCGTGCCCGCCAGCACCGGCCAGAAACGTGCGAGCAGGAAAACCCCCGCCTTCACCATGGTCGCCGAATGCAGATAGGCGGAAACAGGCGTGGGCGCCGCCATGGCGTTGGGCAACCAGAAATGGAAGGGAAACTGCGCGCTCTTGGTCAGCGCGCCGCCAAGAATGAGGATAAGCGCCGGCAGATAGAGGGAATGGGCGCGGATCGCCGCACCGGCCTCGATGATCTTGTCGAGATCGTAGCTTCCCGCCATATGCCCGAGGATCAGAAGCCCGGCGAGCAGGCTGAAGCCGCCGATGCCGGTCACGGTCAGCGCCATGCGCGCGCCGTCGCGTGCGCCGGCATTCTGGTGCCAGTAGCCGATCAGCAGGAACGAGAAGATGCTGGTCATTTCCCAGAAGATCGACAGCAGGATGACGTTACCGGACAGGACAACGCCGAGCATCGAGCCCATGAAGGCAAGCAGGAAGGCGAAGAAACGCGGGATCGGGTCTTCGGCCGACATGTAATAGCGGGCATAAAGAACCACCAGCAGGCCGATGCCGGTGATGAGGATCGTGAATATCCAGGCAAATCCGTCCAGCCGCAGGGTAAAATTAAGGCCCAGCTGGGGCAGCCATTCCACATCGTATTTCAGCGCGTCGCCGCCGCTGATGGTCGTATAAAGAAAGATGCTGCTGACAAGGCCGAAAAGGGCGACTGCGCCCGCAACGGAGGCCGGGCCGGCGGCGGCACCCTCGCGCGGCATGAAAGCCGTCAGGACGGCGCCGATAAAGGGCAATGCGACAATAAATGGAAGAATGGTTGCAAGTGTCATATGCAGCGGCGGTTTTCTTTCTGGAATGGGAGCCTACGGCGGGTTTCCGACGACTCCGATCCCTGAAGGCTCATGATGAACCCGATGATGAGGACCGCCGGAATGACTAATAGATAATATGCGGGGGCGCTCTTGGAACCACGCTCGCAAAGTCTCGGAAAGCTTGTGGCGCGATGGCAACAGATGCGATAGCCAGACCCTTGTCGGCAGCGATCCGCAAAGCGGAGGAGGGGAAATAACCGGGAGGAATCGCAGAGCCCGCATCGCCTGCCCTGCAGCCGTAATCGTTGCCGCTGTCGCAGTCCTTATCCCGAAGAGAAAGGGAGCGGCTGAGATCGACGGTCTGCAATCTTTCCAGGCGGCTGGTCTTGGAAAGGGTCTTGACCCCGGAAGGCGCCTGAAAGCCGATCATGACAAGCAGGCTTGCGACCATGATGCCGATCAACACTTGCGGATGGCGCCTTGAACGGCGGCATTTCTCCATCCATAACAAGTTGGCATCTCCTTGATCGAAAAGGTCTCTTTAAAGCATCACCGCTGAGCGAATATCCCGTTGATTTGTTTTAGGGGAAGCCGCACGCGCTTGTCCAGCGCGCTGGCCGGAAAAACCGCCCGCAGCGTCCGATTCCTTTTCGTTTTTGCCCGTTTGCGGCAAAGTGAGGGCGGCAATGGCTAAAAGCTTTTACAAATTTTACCGTTTGACGCCGGAGCTGATGTTTCTTAACTTTCAAGCAAGGAATTAACCATAAAGATTGATGGTATTTCCACGGCGGAATGGGGTTCTCTCCCCTTCCAGGCATGACGCCGCACTGCCGTACCGGTGCCGATCCGGTATTTTCGTTTCTTGGTTCAAGAAGGTCAGGCAAGCGTCGATGCCGCATCGTCCGCGATGGGTATGTTCGTTCAAAATTCCCCTTTAGGGTGCTGGCGTTCTGAACCTTGGCCAATTGGCCGGGTTCTACCGGCCGTCATGTTGTTGGGGACGTCGGTTGGGGCAGGACTTGCCATCAGATCAAGCGCGCAGATCGGCAGGTGCAAGCCTGGCGGGACGGCTGCGCTTTGCCGGCCTCGACGAGACGCAATCCGATTTCCTGCGCAATTATCGCGGTATGCTCGAGCCCTACGTCAAGGCGGGCCTGCGGGATGTGATGAACCGTTTCCAGTCCATGCCGGACTGTTCTCCGTCTTTCGAAAGTGAAAACCAGCTCGACCGCCTGCACGATCTGCAATCCTCGCACTGGAGTGTGCTGACGGATGCACGTTTCGACGCGCTTTATGCCGAGCGGGTGAAGGTTCTTTCCGACAATGCCAGCCGCATGGGTCTCGATCCGCGCTGGCAGATCGCCAGCCATGCCGTCGTTCTGGAACATCTGCTCAGTGGGCTGGTGGCCGAATATGCGCCGCCTTCCATCCTGCCCGGCAGCCGCAGGAAAAGCCGCGAACTGGCAGAGGCCGTGAAGAACATCGTCCGTCTGGTGATGGTCGATACCGAGATTGCCGTCTCGCTGCGTTTCAACGAATTGCGCCTGCGCCACGGCCGCGAACTGGCGGAACAGCGTGACAATGACCGTTCGCAAGCAGCGACACTGCTGGGTGCGGCGCTGACGGCCTTCGCCGCCGGCGATCTTCAGGCCCGTATCGGCGGCGATCTGCCGGACGCCTATCGCGATGTTGCCGCCTCCTTCAACGCGGCGCTTGAAACGATCGGCGCATCGCTGACATCCGCGCAGCAGGGCATCGGCGACGCCGAGACGCTCAGCGCCCGTTTCGCCGATATCGGCCGCTCCATCGCAGAACGTTCCGGCCAGCAGGCCGAAGCCCTTGCCGAGACCTCCCGTGCGCTTCAGGCCATGATCGGGACCCTGGCCGAAAACGGCGCCCGCATATCGGCGACGGAAACAGCGGTTTCCCGCGCCCGCGACGCGGCTGTCGAAAGCGGCAAGGCAATCGGCGAGGCGATCGACGCCATGTCTGACATCGAGCAATCCGCCGAGCACATCGGCAGGATCATCGGTACGATCGACGAGATTGCTTTCCAGACCAACCTTCTCGCCCTCAATGCCGGCATCGAGGCGGCGCGCGCGGGTGAAAGCGGACGCGGTTTTGCCGTCGTCGCACAGGAAGTCCGGGCGCTCGCCCAGCGTTCCGCCGACGCCGCAAGGGAAATCAAGAGCCTTGTCGGCACCACCAAGACGCAGGTCGAGGGCGGGGTCCGCATGGTCAACCGCACACAGGAAGCAATCGGCGGCGTCGTCCGGCAGGTGTCCGGTATCAACGACATGATCGCCGAAGTCTCCCGGCATACGTCTGCACAGGCCGATGACCTGAAAACGGTCGCTGCCGATATCGGCGAACAGCAGCGGCAGGTCGGCCGGATCGCAAACGAGATCGGCGAAGGCTCCTCCGAGGCCGACGCGCTTCACACCGTCATTCTGCAACTCGGCCGCACCATTCGCGAGTTCCGCATCGCCCGTCAGGGGCACGCGGCGGCAATGGCCGTTACGGAACGTCAGGACACATCATTTATGGCCCGTGGCGATAACCGCGCGGATTACGGCCAGGATTACCAACAATTCAGACGTCAGGGAGTCATGTAATGGCAGCCAGAAAAGCAGCTGAGGCGACGCTGAAACTGTCACCGGTGCTGGATCTCAACGAGGCATCGGCGCTGCACGGCAAGCTGATGACGCTGAGAGGAGCACCGTTGTCGGTCGATGCGTCCGAGGTGGAGCGCATTGGCGCGCTTTGCGCACAGGTCCTCATGGCCGGCGCGAAATCCTGGGAAGAGGATGGCAAGCCCTTCGGTTTTGCCAGGGTGTCCGATGCATTCGACAAGACCATGAAACTGATAGGCGTCGATATTGACCATTTGCTCCCCAAGGAGATGCAAAAGTGAAGAAAAAAGTTCTCACCGTGGATGATTCCCGGACGATCAGGAACATGCTCCTGGTCACGCTCAACAATGCCGGTTTTGAGACCATTCAGGCCGAAGATGGCATCGAAGGCCTTGAGGTGCTGGAACAGAGCAATCCCGATGTCATCGTGACTGACATCAACATGCCCCGTCTCGATGGTTTCGGCTTTATCGAGGGCGTGCGCCGCAACGAAAAGTACCGCGCGATCCCGATCCTCGTTCTGACGACCGAAAGCGATGCAGAGAAGAAGAACCGCGCCCGCCAGGCCGGTGCGACCGGCTGGATCGTCAAGCCGTTCGACCCTGCAAAACTCATCGATGCCATTGAGCGCGTAACCGCCTGATACGGGACATTTCACGATGGATATGAACGAAATCAAGGAAATCTTTTTCCAGGAGTGCGAGGAACAGCTCGCTGAACTGGAATCGGGGCTTCTTAAATTGAATGACGGCGACCGTGATCCGGAAACCGTCAACGCCGTTTTCCGTGCCGTTCATTCCATCAAGGGCGGGGCGGGTGCCTTCGGTCTCGATGATCTCGTGGCTTTCGCCCATGTTTTCGAAACGACCCTGGACTGCGTCCGCTCCAACAAGCTGGAACCGACGCAGGATGTTCTGAAGGTCATGCTGCGCTCCGCCGACGTACTGGCGGATCTCACCAATGCGGCGAGAGACGGCGGCAGCGTCGACGAAAGCCGCACCCGCGGTCTCGTCAAGGAACTGGAAGCCTTGGCCAATGGCGAAACGGTGCAGGCGTCCGCACCTGCGCCCGTTACCGCCAAGGCGCCGGAAGCGATCGCGCCCAAGCCGACGGATGACAGCGGCTTCCAGCCGATCCCGTTCTCCTTCACGGATTTTGCCGACGAGACGACGCCGCTGATGGAAGCCCCGACCTTCCAGATCACCTTCAAGCCGCATGCGTCGCTTTATTCGAAGGGCAACGAGGCGGCACTTCTCCTGCGCGATCTCTCGCGCATCGGCGAAATGAGCATCAATTGCGACATGTCGGAGCTGCCTTCGCTCGACAAGCTCGATCCTGAAGCATCCTATCTCTCCTGGACGGTATCCATCACCACCGAAAAGGGCGAAGAGGGTATCCGCAGCGTCTTCGAATTTGCCGAATGGGATTGCGATCTGGAAATCGTGCCGGTTGTTTCGGATGCCGCAGGCAACGAGGAAGAGCTTCCGATGATCCCGGTGCCGTTCGATCTTTCGGCTCTCGATAGCGGATCGGAAGAACAGCCCGTTGTCGAGATCGCTACAGCGGAAGCGTCCTATGTTGCCGCAGCCGTCGAAACGGCCGTCGCGACGACGCAGATCGCCCAGAGCGTCAATGCCGCCATCGAAAAGCGTGAAGCGGCGGCGGCACCTGCCGCGGCCCAGGCGAACGCCAATGCAGCGGCCAATGCCAGCGCCGGCCAGACCATCCGCGTCGACCTCGACCGTGTCGACCGCCTGATCAACCTCGTCGGCGAACTCGTCATCAACCAGGCGATGCTGTCGCAGAGCGTCATCGAAAACGACGCCAGCGGCACCTCCGCCGTCAATATGGGCCTCGACGAACTGCAGCAGCTGACGCGCGAAATCCAGGATAGCGTCATGGCGATCCGCGCGCAGCCGGTGAAGCCGGTGTTCCAGCGCATGTCGCGTATCGTCCGCGAAGTCGCCGACATGATCGGCAAGCAGATCCGCCTCGTCACCGAAGGTGAGAATACCGAAGTCGACAAGACGGTCATCGACAAGCTGGCCGAACCCCTGACCCACATGATCCGCAATGCCGTCGACCACGGCATTGAAACGCCGGAAAAACGCGAAGCCGCGGGCAAGAACCCGGAAGGCACCATCAAGCTTTCGGCCAAGCATCGCTCGGGCCGCATCCTCATCGAACTGCAGGACGATGGCGCGGGCATCAACCGCGAGCGCGTTCGCCAGAAGGCGATCGACAACGACCTCATCGCCGCCGATGCGAACCTGACGGATGAAGAGATCGACAATCTGATCTTCGCGCCGGGCTTCTCCACCGCCGACAAGATTTCCGACATTTCCGGCCGCGGCGTCGGCATGGATGTGGTCAAGCGCTCCATTCAGGCGCTTGGTGGCCGCATCAGCATCTCCTCGCGCCCCGGCCATGGCTCGACCTTCACCATGAGCCTGCCGCTGACGCTTGCCGTTCTCGACGGCATGGTGGTGACCGTTGCCGGCCAGACGCTGGTGGTGCCCTTGACGGCGATTGTGGAAACCCTGCAGCCGGAGGCGAAGAACATTCACTCCTTCGGCGCGAACCAGCGGCTGATCTCCATCCGCAACTCCTTCTGCCCGCTGGTGGATGTCGGACGCGTTCTCAATTTCCGCCCGACCCAGGCCGATCCGGTCGAAGGTGTCGCCCTTCTGGTGGAATCGGAAGGTGGCGGCCAGCGTGCCCTGATGGTCGATGCGATCCAGGGTCAGCGCCAGGTCGTCATCAAATCGTTGGAAGCCAACTATACCCATGTTCCGGGCATTGCCGCCGCCACTATCCTCGGCGATGGGCGCGTCGCTCTCATTCTGGATGTCGATGCCATCGTCAGCGCCTCGCGCGGACAGCCACTGAAGCAGGAAATGTCCCTCGCGGCGACCGGTTGAAACGGATAATCCATGGCAGCACTTAATCTCAGCGACCAGCGCCAGTCTTCCGACGACGTTCTTGCCAGCGGTGAATACCCGCTGACGCGACGCGACCTGTCGGAAATCGCTGCGATGATCTACGCGGATGCGGGCATCTATCTCAACGACACCAAGGCGTCGCTGGTCTATTCCCGCCTGTCGAAACATATCCGCAATCTCGGTCTTTCCGGTTTCCGCGAATATTGCGCGCTCGTCTCCTCAACCGAGGGCGCGCAGGCACGACGCGAAATGCTGTCGCACCTGACGACGAATTTCACGCGTTTCTTCCGCGAGAACCATCATTTCGAACATCTGCGTGACGAGGTCCTGCCGGGTCTCATCGCCCGCGCGAAAAGCGGCGGACGTGTCCGCATCTGGTCGGCGGCCTGTTCCGACGGGCAGGAGCCCTATTCCATCGCGCTTACCGTGCTCGCCATGTTCCCGAATGCGGCGGATTACGATTTCAAGATTCTGGCGACGGACATAGATCCAAAGATTTTGGCGCAGGCCCGCGCCGGCGTCTATGACGACAATGCGCTCGAAACCGTCTCCCCCGCCATGCGCAAGCAATGGTTCACGGAGGTCGATGCCGGCGGTCGCCGCAAATTCCGTATCGACGACAAGGTCAAGCGCCTCATCACCTTCAACGAATTGAACCTGATGACGCAATGGCCCTTCAAGGGCAATTTCGACGTCATCTTCTGCCGCAACGTCGTCATCTATTTCGACGAGCCGACACAGACGCGCATCTGGTCGCGTTTCGCCGGGCTGCTGCCGGAGGGTGGTCATCTTTATATCGGCCATTCCGAACGCGTCTCCGGCGATGCCAAGAACCTGTTCGACAATACCGGCATCACCACCTACCGCTTCATTGGTCACGCATCCGGGAGGAAGGCATGAGCGCACTCGCACGGGTACTCGTCGTCGATGATAGTCCAACGATGCGTGGCCTGATTTCGGCTGTCCTCAAGGCCGATCCGGAAGTCGAAGTGGTCGGGCAGGCCGGCAACGCCATGGAAGCGCGCGCCGCCATCAAGCAGCTCAACCCCGATGTCGTGACGCTCGACATCGAGATGCCGGAAATGAACGGGCTGGAATTCCTCGAAAAGATCATGCGCCTGCGACCCATGCCGGTGATCATGGTCTCGTCGCTGACCCATCGCGGTGCGGACGCTTCGCTGGCGGCACTCGAAATCGGTGCTTTCGATTGCGTCGGCAAACCGGCTCCGGGCGATGCGCGTCCCTTTGGCGATCTCGCCGATAAGGTAAAAGCTGCCGCCCGCTCCCAGCACGCCGCCTATCGCGCGGCTCGTCCGGAAAGCGCCGCGGCAGTGCAGCCTACCCCGGTCAGCGATTATCGCGCGGGCCGCAAAGTCGTGGCCATCGGTTCGTCCACGGGTGGTGTCGAAGCGCTGATCGCCGTGCTGCAAAAGTTCCCGGCCAATTGCCCGCCGACCGTCATCACCCAGCATATGCCGCCGACCTTCACCCGGAGCTTCGCCGAAAGGCTGAACCGCATCTGCGCTCCCGTGGTGGAAGAGGCAACGGATGGCGCGCGCCTGCAGACCGGCAAGATCTATCTCGCGCCGGGCGGTGAACGTCATCTGCAGATCGCCAACCGAGCCGCACCCTGCTGCCGGCTCATCGAGCGCGATCCGGTTAACGGCCATCGTCCTTCCGTCGATGTGCTGTTTGATTCGGTGGCCGAGCTTGCCGGCCGCAACGCCGTCGGTGTCATTCTGACCGGCATGGGCCGCGATGGCGCGGCCGGACTCTTGAAAATGCGCCATGCCGGTGCGCGCACCGTCGGCCAGAACGAAAAAACATGTGTCGTCTACGGCATGCCCCGCGTGGCCTATGAGCTTGGCGCCGTCGAACAGCAATTGCCGCTGGCCTCCATCGGCGAAGAAATCCTGAAACTAACCACTGCCCGCAAAGAAGGTGCTGATTAATGTCTCTCGCAGAAAAGATCAAAGTTCTGATCGTTGACGATCAGGTGACCAGCCGGCTGCTCCTCAGCGATGCGCTGACACAGCTGGGCTTCAAGCAGATCACTGCCGCCGGCGATGGCGAGCAGGGATTGAAGATCATGGAGCAGCAGCCCCATCATCTCGTCATCTCCGACTTCAACATGCCGAAGATGGACGGTCTCGGTTTCCTGCACGCCGTGCGGGCCAACCCGACCACCAAGAAGGCAGCCTTCATCATCCTGACGGCGCAGGGCGACCGCGCGCTGGTGCAGAAGGCGGCGCAGCTCGGCGCGAACAACGTGCTGGCCAAGCCCTTCACCATCGACAAGATGCGCGCAGCCATCGAGGCGGTTTTCGGATCGCTGAAATGATTGAAGCTGCGGCCAAGCGCGTACATATCATTCAGGGCGAGTATAAGGTTGTCAGCGATCCCGACGTGGTCATGACGACGATACTCGGTTCGTGCGTGGCCGCCTGTCTGAGAGACCCCGTTGCCGGCATTGGAGGAATGAACCACTTCCTTCTGCCGGGAACGGGCAGTGTGACCGGGGGAGACGCGACGCGTTACGGCGTGCATCTCATGGAACTTCTGATCAACGGCCTTCTGAAGAAGGGCGCCCGCCGCGACCGGCTGGAGGCCAAGGTTTTCGGCGGCGCCAAGACGATCGCCAGCTTCTCGAATGTCGGTGAGCAGAATGCCATCTTCGCCATGCAGTTTCTGAAGGATGAAGGCATTCCGGTCATAAGCTCCTCCACGGGCGGGGAACATGGCCGCAAGATCGAGTTCTGGCCGGTTTCGGGTCGCGCGCGTCAGCATCCGCTCAGCGGCGCGGAAACCCAGAAGACGGTCGCCATGGAAACGCGTCCGGTGCCGGCCCCCAAGCCCGTCGCCAACGACATCGAATTTTTCTAGTCACGGAGTTTCCAATGCAGATTGCAGACCACGCCGGCGCTACTCCGTTCGAAGAGGCCCTGCCGGATGTTCTCATGCGCGTGGTGTCGGAACTGCACGATGTCGCCTATCTCATAGAGCGCATCGAACCGCAATTGCTGGAGGCGACCAGCGGCCAATTGTCCGGCGATGGCGTCAAGCTGCTGCAGGGCATCGATCTCGCCGTCCAGAAGACCCGCGGTCTTGCCGAGTTCATCGATACGATCACCGGCTCCATCCCCGGCGACTGGTTCGTGGATGTGTCCACGGCGCTCAGCCTCGTCAAGCTTGCCGAAATGCAGAAGGCGCTCGGCGCGGCCTTCCGCCATGGCCACTCGCAGCCGCTCGACAAGGCGTCCGGCGACTTCGACCTGTTCTAGACCGCATTTCAGCCGATGTTCCTTTCCGTCGCGGAATGCGGAGAAAGGCAACGCTCGCGCAAGCTTCGCACCCTATTGTCACGACGGGGCCAAAAGGTCTCGGACTCTATGAATGACGGTGCGGAACAGAATGAATCTGTTAAATCAAATCCCTCAGGTCTTGAAGAATGTCGCGGCGCTGGGGCAGACACGGCTGCTGATGCTTGGCGGCGTGGGCGTCCTGTCCATGGCCCTTATCCTTGCAGCAGCCCTTTACGTGAACCGTCCCGCTTACGAGACCCTTTATGTGGGGCTTGAAAAAAGCGACCTCAACAAGATCAGCATTGCGCTTGCAGAATCAGGGCTGGACTTCCAGGTCGGAACCGATGGCGCCAGCCTCCAGGTTCCCGTTGGGCTCACCAGCAAGGCAAGGCTGCTTCTGGCCGAGCGTGGCCTGCCTGATAGTGCCAATGCCGGTTACGAGCTTTTCGACAATGTCGGCTCTCTCGGCCTGACCTCCTTCATGCAGGAAGTGACGCGCGTTCGCGCCCTCGAGGGCGAGATCAGCCGCTCCATTCAGCAGATCGACGGCGTTGCGGCCGCGCGCGTGCATATCGTCATGCCTGATGTCGGCAATTTCCGCCGAGGCGAACAGAAACCCACCGCATCGGTCATGATCCGGGCCAGCGCCACCGCGGGGCGCAAGGCCTCCGCCTCCATCCGTCACCTCGTTGCCTCGGCCGTTCCCGGTCTTGAAGTCGACGACGTGACGCTGCTCGATTCCACCGGCCAGCTTCTGGCTTCCGGTGACGATGTCACCAATGCCGCGATGAACCGCTCGCTGACGCTGGCGCAGAATGTGCAGCAGGAAATCACCACCAATATCGACAAGGCGCTGGCGCCTTTCCTCGGCATGGACAACTTCCGCTCCAGCGTGACGGCGCAGCTGAATACCGACAGCCGGCAGATTCAGGAAACCGTCTACGATCCGGAATCGCGTGTCGAACGTTCCGTGCGGACGGTGAAGGAAGACCAGAAGTCCCATGAGACGCAGCCTGATACGGCCGCGACTGTGGAGCAGAACGTACCGCAGGCAGCCCCCCAGGGTGGCGGCAGTGGCCCGCAATCTTCGGATGAATCGGCCAAGAAGGAAGAGCAGACCAACTACGAGATCAATTCCAAGACGGTCGCCACGGTCAAGAACGGCTATACCGTCGAGAAGATTTCGGTCGCCGTGGTGGTCAACAAGGGACGTATCGCCAAGATGGTCGGCGAGCCTGTCGATCAGGCCAAGATCGACGCCTATCTCGCCGAAATGCAGAAGATCGTGACCTCGGCGGCGGGTATCTCTTCCGATCGCGGTGATGTCGTGACGCTGACGGCGATGGACTTCCTTGAAACGCAGTTGCTGGACGAGGCCGCCACTGGCCCCGGCATCATGGAAGTGCTGAGCCGCAACTCCGCCGGCATCATCAACTCGCTTGCCTTCGTCGCTGTCGCCTTCCTCGTCGTCTGGCTCGGTGTGCGTCCCCTGGTGCGCACGGTTACCGGCAACGGTGCGGCTGCGGGCCAGCTCAGCCAGGAGACGGCCGGTCTCGAACTGCCGGATTTCTCTCCGGGCATGGATGCGGGTGCGGGCGGTCTCATGGAAGGTTTCGGAGCGGATTTCGGCTTCGACAGCACCGACGATCTTCTGGCAGGCGGCGACAGCGAGGGGACTTTCAACCGCCGGGTTCGCGAAGGACCAGAACGCAGGCTCTCCCGCATGGTGGAAATCAGCGAGGAAAGAGCAGCCAAGATCCTGCGCAAATGGGCGGTGGAAAAAGCAGCATAATTCTGAAAAGGCCGGTTTTACCCGGCCTTTTTCGCATTTCGCGGGCTTTTTGCTATCCTTGGCGAAGAGGTCGTGGCAATCTCGTTTCAGGACAGTGTTTACAAAAAATTCAGCAACGATACAGTTTGCTGGGAATAGGCTGAGAATGCCGTTTATGAATTGAACAGCTTTTCAGTATGTTTTTTTAGCAATAGACGAACAGGGAAATACGTGGAAAGGCTGTTGTCAGGTAATGGCAAATTCCGGTCGGTTCCATAAAATGAAGTGATTCGGTCTCCGGGGGCGTGCCATTCCGTTTGGTAAGCTTCTTGAATGGAATGATTCCATCCCGATGTATAATCTCCCGCTGGGAGCAAGAGGGCGTAGGCGATTGAAAGTCGATGTTGATATCCGCAGGCTGTCTGCCAAGCCTATGGAGGGCATGGGTAAGCCCTTGCCGCGCGATCAGCTTGCCAAGAACGTCGCAGCCACGGCTGCTGCCGGTAACGTTGCAGGCGCGCTGGATTTGCTTGTAACCTATGCCGGCGCCTCGCATTATCTGCTGGCGCGGGACGATCTTCTCGAAGAAACCGGGCTGAAATTCATCGTCACATCCGACTGGCCATTCGATCTTGTCCGCAGGCTCGGCATCGAGCTGACGAACAGCCAGAACAGATCGAGCGAAATGGAAAAATGCCTTTCGCTTCTGCAGCCGCGATTGCTGTTTCTTCCCGATGACGTCGCGGTTCCCTACGGTATCGACCGGCAATATTCCGCACTCTCCTTCTGTGTTGGCCGTATCCGCCTTTCCCTCCTGCTGCTGTTTCCCGAAGAAGCGGTTCCTTCGCCGGAGCGCCTGCGTGAAATCGCCCTGCTGACGGGCTATTGCGTCAGTTTCGGCATTGCCAGCGAAGCAAAGGCCGTGCGCGATATCGATCTCACCGAGCGTGAACTCGAGTGCCTCTTCTGGATCGCGGAAGGCAAGACAAGCGACGAAATTGCCATGATCCTTGGCATTTCCCGCAATACGATCAATAATTACATCACCAGCGTGATGCGTAAAACCGCGACAAAAACCCGCTCGGAGGCAATTGCCTATGCCGTGCGCAACAACCTCGTATAATGGTCGGACGGATGGTACAGACGAAAGACAATGAGGGCACAGGTCAAACGGGCATGTTTTACCGCAGCCCTGTCGTAACGAGCCGGTCGGATCTGTTTCCGAAGCTGGTCGCGATGCAAAAGCTGGTCGGCGCGCGAAATTTCGTGGTGACGAAGGCTGCCGCTTCCGGTTTCCCGAACAAGAAGAAACTGACCTGCGAGCTGGAAAACTGGGGCATGAATGCCGCCGAGCAGAGCGGGCAGTTCATCCGCGCCGTCGGCGATATTCTTCTCGATCACATTGAAACGTCGCTGCTGCCGGTCATCTGGCGCAACAAGAACGCCGGCGGCTTTGCCGATCTTCCCGACGTTCCTGCTTTGCTGCGCCGGATCGAGAATGACACATTGTCCTATGCCGGACTGGCCCTGCCGGTGCGGCTCGGCACGATCGGCAACGGCTATATCGTCTTTTGCGGCACCAACCTCGTTCTCGACAACGAGGTGGTCATCGAGCAGCATATCAAATGCTGCGAGATCATGGTCGACATGCTGGCGCTGGACGAGCGCAAGGCCGCGCCCTCGGAAGCCTTGAGCGAAAGGGAAATCGCCTGCCTGCAGCTGGCTGGTGACGGCCGCATCAGTGAAGAGATCGCGGTCAAGCTCGGGCTCTCCGTGCACACCGTCAATGCCTATCTCGGTTCCGCGACGATCAAGCTCGATTCCGTCAACCGCATCCAGGCAATCGCGAAAGCCATCCGGCTCGGTTATATCCACTGATCGGGGACGGGATTTTCCCGTCCTGCAGACTAGCCGTTCAGGGGCCGTCAAACCTGCTTTTCCCCGCGTGAGGCGTGGCAAAGCGCCTCATTTCGCGTTTTTTAACAGTTGCCAACTAGAACTGTCACAGGTTTGGCTTTGGGGAACTGTTTCATGCACAACCGCCTCTTTAAGACCGTCGCGAGTAAGGTTGTCGTGCTGACGATCGGCTTGATCATGCTCAGCGTGGCGGCAGTTGGTTTTTCCACCTACATGCGCCTGAAGGATAACATCATCACGACCGCGTTGCGCGATACGCACAGTGCAATGCGCGGCATGGCGATCCTGTATGAGCTCAAGGTTGGCGGTGTCTCCCTCGATATGGGAGACGGTGAGCTGAAGAGCGTCGGACGCGCCAGCATCGGGACGTTGCGCGACAACGACCTCGTCGACCGCACGGCCGCCGGCAATGGCGGTATCGCCACGGTTTTTGAAACCAAGGCCGGCGAATATGTCCGTCTGACCACCAATCTGAAAAATGAAAAGGGCGAACGGGCGGTCGGCACGAAGCTTGCCACGGATCACCCCGCTTTCGAGAAAATCTCCAAAGGCGAAGCCTATTTCGGTCCCGCCACCCTTTTCGGCGTTGATTATATGACCGGTTATATGCCGGTCCTGAACAAGACCGGCGTGACCGTCGGCATCCTGTTCGTGGGTGTTCCCATGGATGTCTACAATGCGCAGATATACAGCCTGCGCGACATGATGCTGATCTGTGGCGCGCTCGCCATGGTCGGGGTGGGGCTGCTCGCCTATTTCGTCATCAGGCGCACGCTACAGCCTCTGGGCAAGCTGACCGACGCGGTGAAGTCCCTTTCGGATGGCAATCTCGATACGCCGATCCCCTATGCCACCAATACGAACGAGTTCGGCAACATCGCGCGCGCGCTGGTGATATTCCGCGAGAATGCGCTTGAAAAGCTGGCCATCGAGGGAAAAAGCGCCGAGGAACGCACTGCTGCGGAATCCGAACGCTACCGCAATGACATCGAAAAGCAGGAACTGGACGGACAGATCGAATTTGCGGTCGCGCAGATCGCATCCGGCCTCGGCCGGCTTTCGCGTGGCGATCTGAGCCTTACGATCGAGACGCCCTTCGCCGGCCGTCTGGACCGGTTGCGCACGGACTTCAACGAATCCCTTCTCAACCTGCGTGATGCGCTGGGCCAGATCCGCGAACGCACGCTGATCATCCAGCACAGCGGCTTTGAAATCGAGCAATCGTCGGTCGATCTGTCGAAGCGAACCGAAAACCAGGCGGCGTCGCTGGAAGAGACGGCAGCCGCCGTCGAAGAAATCACCGCAACCGTCAGATCGTCGGCCGAGCGGGCGAGAGAGGCCAATGAGGCCGTTCGCGTCACCAAGCAGAGTGCCGACAGTTCCGGTTCGGTCGTCAGCAATGCCGTGGATGCCATGGGCCGCATCGAGGACGCTTCCCGCAAGATCGAGCAGATCATCGAGGTCATCGACGATATCGCCTTCCAGACCAACCTTCTTGCGCTCAATGCCGGCATCGAGGCGGCGCGCGCGGGTGAGGCGGGCAAGGGCTTTGCCGTTGTGGCGCAGGAAGTGCGCGAGCTTGCCCAGCGCTCCGCCGACGCCGCCCGCGAGATCAAGCAGCTCATCAACCAGTCGACGCATGAGGTCAGTTCCGGATCCAAGCTGGTGCAGGAGGCGGGCACGGTTCTGTCCGCCATCAGCCAGCAGATCGTCACCGTCAGCCAGCATGTCGAAACCATCGCGACGGCGACGCAGGACCAGTCTTCCGCGCTTCACAACGTCAACAGCTCCGTCAACCAGATGGACCAGATGACCCAGCAGAATGCAGCACTTGCCGAACAGTCGAGCGCCGCCAGCAGGGTGCTGTCCGGCGAGGTGGAAGCGCTGCTCGACCTTGTCCAGCGCTTTCAGATGGAGCAGGGTTCGGCGACTGGCAGAGACCGGTTGAGCAGGGCGGCCTGAACCTTCGCATCCTGAACGCCAGCTACTCCCGGATCGCAGGGTCCGGGAGCTTTTTATTCTGCCGCGGCCCGCGCCGCGCTGGATATCTGGTTTATATAGGCGCGCAGCGCCGCCGGTTTGACCGGCTTGTGCTGAACGGAAATCCCGTATTTTTCGGCATCGCTGCGCACTTCCGGGCTGCGGTCCGCCGTCACAAGCAGGGCAGGAATTGCCTTGCCGTGGAATGTCCGGATCAGGCGGATGGCGCTGATGCCGTCACCATCGTCGAGATGGTAATCGGCGATGATGACATCGGGCGCCGCCGCCAGGCTGAGGAAGGGCTCCTCCAGTGTCGCCACGGAGCCCGCCGGCAGAACCTCGCAGCCCCACCCCGTCAGCAACAGCGTCATGCCCTCGAGGATTTTCGGTTCATTGTCGATGCACAGGACCCTGACGCCCTGAAGGCGGTCGCTCGCCGTCGGACTGGCGATCCCGCCGCCGGCTTTGGCGGGCGCAAGGCGATCCGATTCACGCGGCAGATGAATGCGGAAGGTCGTGCCCTTGCCGGGCGTCGAGGTCAGCTGCACGGGATGATGCAGCATGCGTGACAGCCGGTCGACGATGGAAAGACCAAGCCCGAGGCCGGATGCCGTTTTTGCTCCCTCGTCCAGCCGGGCGAATTCCTTGAAGACGGTGCGGAATTTGGATGCGGGAATGCCGATGCCGGAATCCGTCACCTGAATGACGACTTCGTTGCCCCGGCGGCGCGCACCGACCACCACCTTGCCCTTCAGCGTATATTTGATGGCGTTCGAGACCAGATTCTGCACCAGCCGTCGCAACAGGTTGGGGTCGGAACGGACCGTGAGCGACGTGGGCATGACCACGAGATCGAGATTCTTTTCCTGCGCCATGGGCGCAAAATCGGTCTCGATGCGTTTCAGCAGCTCGTTTAGAGGCACCGAGGTCATGCGCGCCTTCATCGAACCCGTGTCTAGGCGGGAAATATCGAGAACGGCGCCCAGAATGGTCTCGACCGATTCCAGCGCCGAATCGATATTCTGCACCAGTTCGCTTTCTCCCGATGCACCCAGCCGTTCGACGAGCGAGGACGAATAGAGGCGCGCGGCATTGAGTGGCTGGAGAATGTCGTGGCCGGCGGCGGCGAAGAAGCGCGTCTTGCCGATATTCGCCTCGTCGGCCGAGGCCCGCGCTTCGGCGAGCTCGCGGTTGACGCGGGTGAGTTCGACAGTGCGCTCCGCAACGCGCTGCTCCAGCGTCTCATTGGCCTGTTTCAGCGCCTGATCGCTTGCCACACGCTGCGTGATGTCGGTGAAGGTGGCGACGATGCCCTTGTCCGGCATGGTGTTGGACCGCACTTCGATGATGCGCTCTCCGCCCGCCAGCACCAGCGAGAAGGGCAGGTCCATGGTCAGGAAGCTGGTGATCAACTCATCCGTGTCACCATCAGGCATATCGCCGCGCTCCTGCAGCATGGAGACGATTTCGGTCAGCGGCACGCCCACCTGGCCGAATTGTTCCGGCAGGTCCAGCAGGGTGCGGAAGCGCCGGTTCCAGATGGTCAGCTGCTGCGAACTGTCGAAAACGGCAATGCCCTGATCCATCTGCGCCAGCGCCGTCTGCAGCATGTCCTGGTTATATTGCAGGGCTTCACTGGCCTGATCGAGCAGCCATGCCGTGTCCGCGCTGGTGTCTTCCGCCTTCTGGAGAATGATCGAAAGCACGAGGCGGGCCGAGGAGGAGCCGATGGCGCTGCCCAGCAATTGTTCGGAGAAATGGATCAGCGCCATGTCCGCCGGCTGGTCGTCATTGAGCTTCCGGCCGGCCGTCTTTTCATAGGTGGCGAGTGAGCGCAGCATGCGCTCTTCCCCGAGATAACGGGCGATGGCGCTTTTGAGGTCGCCGACGCTCACGCGGGTTTTCCAGCCGCGCGTGGCAAATTGCGATTTCGAATGGCGCTTGACGAAAATGCCGGACTGGATGCGCTCCACCGGCCGCGGATTGCGCGAAAGTGAGCCGAGCACGAAGGCCATGCTGTTGACGAGCAGGCTGAGGATGACCGCGTTCACGAATGGATCGGCCTCGGGACCGTTGAATACGGTGCTGCCGGAAAACAGGAAGCCGAGAATATTCGCCGCGACTTCCGAATTGTCGGGTCCGCCGAAGCTTGGCAGAAACAGCAGATAGGCCCAGACGAAAAAGCCCGAACTGAGACCCGCGATTGCGCCGCGCGCATTGGCCCGCCGCCAGAACAGGCCGCCAAAAAGGGCAGGGGCCATCTGGGCGATGGCGGCGAAGGCCAGAAGGCCGATGGAGGCAAGCCCCGTGGCGCTGTCGGCGGCGCGATAATAGCCATAACCCAGCAACAGAACCGCGAAGATCGCCGTCCTGCGGATGTTGAGCAGCGTCTTGGCGAAATTATCCCGGTGCGGCGAGCGGTTCAGCAGCTTCTGCCGCAGGAAGATCGGCATGACAATGTCATTGGAAATCATGATCGACAGCGCCACCGAAGCGACGATCACCATCGCGGTTGCCGCTGAAAAACCGCCGATGAACGTGATCAGCGATACGACCGGCATCTGATGGGTGAGCGGCAATTGCAGCACGTAGAGGTCGGCATCGCCGTTGGCGCCGAGCGTCAGAATGCCGGCGAGCGCGATCGGCAGCACAAAGATGTTGATGGCGATGAGATAGAGCGGCAGCAGGAACCCCGCCATGCGCAGTTCTTCCGGTGTGCGGTTCTCCACCACTGCGACATGAAACTGGCGCGGCAGGAGGATGATGGCGAAGCCGGACAGCAGCGTCATCACGATCCAGCGGCTGACGGGCGTGTGATAGGATATGGCCCGCATGGCCTGCTCATTCTCCGTGGCAAGCTGCCACAGATGGGTAGGGCCGTCGAACAGGACGAACAGCACATAAAAGCCGACGGTACACATGGCGACGAGCTTGACCAGCGATTCCATCGAGATCGCCAGAATAAGCCCGTCCTGATGTTCGGTGGCATCCGTATGCCGGGTGCCGAACATGACGGCGAAGCCCGCCATGACAATGGTGACCACAAGTGGCAGGTCGAGGAAATAGAGATTGCCGCTGCCGATGCCGTAGTCGCCGGGATCCACCATCGTCGCCACCGAGCTGGAAACGGCCTTCAGCTGCAACGCGATATAGGGAATGGCGCCGACGAGCGCTATGACGGCGACGATCATCGCCACAGTGGAATTCTTGCCGTAACGGGCGGCGATGAAATCCGCAACCGACGTCAGCTTTTCCGTTTTGGCCAGTTCAACGATTCGGCGAATGATCGGCATGCCGATGGTGAAGGCGAGGATTGGCCCGGTGTAGATACCGAGGAACTCCAGCCCCCTGTCGGCGGCAAGCCCGACGCCGCCGAAATAGGTCCAGGAGGTGCAGTAGATCGCCAGGCTGAGCGCATAGACGAACGGACGTCCCCTTTTGGGTGCGTTTCTTTTCCGGCTGTTCCTGTCCCCGAAGCTGGCAACCGCAAACAATAGCAGGACATAAGCGAAGGCCGAACCGAATATGATCCACCCAGGAAGCACGCATCCTCCCTATGCAAGAATTCCCTGAGATGAGCATAGGCGAAATCCGCACCGTTGAGAATGAGCGCGGTCTGATCATAAAGTTCAAGATGAGCGTGCAAAAAAGCTAATAAATGCAATCTTGACGAATTCCAAATGCGGAAACGAATCTATATGGTTGAAGGCGTAGGGACAGTCACATAGCTTCAGCTTTCGAAGCAGAAGAGAGGGACAATCTGGATGCTTAACGAATTTAAAACCTTCATTGCCCGCGGCAATGTCATGGACCTGGCCGTGGGTGTTATCATTGGAGCGGCTTTCAGCAAGATCGTCGATTCCGTCGTCAACGATCTCATCATGCCGATCGTCGGCGCGATTTTCGGCGGGTTCGACTTTTCGAACTACTTCCTGCCGTTGAGTTCCAGCGTCACCGCCACCTCGCTGGCCGCCGCCCGCGATCAGGGTGCCGTTTTCGCTTACGGTAGCTTTCTGACGGTTCTCATCAACTTCCTTATCCTGGCCTGGATCATTTTCCTGATGGTCAAGGGCGTCAACAAGCTTCGTGATTCGGTTGATCGCAAGAAGGTTGAGGAAAAGCCGGAAGCAGCTCCGCCGCCGGAAGACGTCAAGCTCCTCACCGAAATCCGCGATCTGCTCAAGACGCGTTGATGCCGGAATTATTCCCGGCCTGGTCTCGCCGGTCCTTCGGGCCGGCGGTCTCTCCTGCCGGGGATCAATCCATAAAGAAAATCCATGTTCGCCTCACGGAATATCATGCATATCGCCGGTTCGATGCGATAAGAAGGCACCAAACGGAGTGTCTTTAATGTCCATTTTGAACAGTCTGAGTGCGCGCTCTCTGGCGGCCCCGCAGAGCGGCATCGTTGAAGTCGTGAATTATGCCCGGGGACGCGACAATCTGTTGCCCCTCTGGGTTGGTGAAGGCGATCTGCCGAGCCCGGACTTCATCAATCAGGCTGCCATCGACGGGCTGAACAATGGCGAAACCTTCTACACCTGGCAGCGCGGCATTCCCGAACTGCGTCAGGCGCTGAGCCGTTATTACGAGCGGCATTTCGCGGCCTCGCTGTCGCCGGATCATTTTTATGTCACCGGCTCCGGCATGCAGGCCATTGCGCTTGCCGTGCAGGCGCTGACCTCGCCCGGCGACGAGATGGTCTATCTCTCTCCGACATGGCCCAATATTGTCGCTGCCATCGGTGTGGCGGGCGCGAAGGCCGTCCCGGTCGGCATCGATTTCCGCGATGGCCGCTGGGATCTCGATATCGGCAAGCTGGAAAGCGCGATCACCGGCAAGACGAAGGCGCTTTTCATAAACACACCTTCCAATCCCACCGGCTGGACAGCGACGAGCGACAATCTGCGCGATGTTCTGGCGCTTGCCCGCAAGCACGATCTGTGGATCGTGGCGGATGAGATTTACGCGCTTTATCATTATGCCGGCACTCGCGCGCCATCGTTTCTCGATGTGATGGAGCCGGATGACAAGATCGTTTTCGCCAATTCCTTTTCGAAGAACTGGTCCATGACCGGCTGGCGGGTCGGCTGGCTTGCCGCGCCGCCAGCCATCGGTCAGGTCATTGAGAACCTCATTCAATATTCCACGTCAGGTGTGGCGCAATTCATGCAGCGCGGCGCCGTTGCAGCCCTCGATCAGGGCGACGGTTTCATCCGCGAAAACTATGAACGCGCCTTGATGTCGCGCGATATCCTTTGCGATGCGCTGATCGCGACGAACCGTGTGGAAACGCTGAAGCCGGACGGTGCCCTTTATGCATTCCTCAAGATAGACGGTGTAACGGACAGCCGCGCCACAGCGCTGGACATCGTCGACAAGACCGGCGTTGGCCTCGCGCCCGGCACCGCCTTCGGCCCGGGAGGGGAACTGTTTCTGCGGGCCTGCTTCCTGCGCAACCCAAGGCAGATAGAAGATGCCGCCGATCGGCTGGCATCCTACATCCTCAGCAGGTAAGGCCTCGATCTTCTCTCACGCTGTTTGCCCTGTCGCGTCGGGCATCTTGCCGCGACAGGCGCATCTGCTCCGGAAAACACAGTGACGCTCCAAAACTACAACCCCACGGCGTAACCATCGACGTGCGGGATTTTCTGTGTTATGCGGTTTTTGTTCCATTCGTGAGAACATTTTCATCTAATCAATAAAAAGCAGGTCATTGCGCTAACCAATCGTAAGCCACCTTTTGAAAGGGGCGGGGGATTGGCTGCGTATTCTCTGTGCAAGTAATCAATGATGAAGAATTATTGGCTTTGATGGGCTCAAGAAAAGCAAACAGGGAAGTAGTGTCATGGCTGTTCTGGTCACGGGTGGGGCCGGTTATATAGGAAGCCACATGGTGTGGGCTCTGCTCGATGCCGGGGAAGAGGTCGTCGTGGTCGACCGGCTTTCCACGGGGTCGCGTTGGGCCGTCGCTCCGGCGGCGCGTTTTTATCTGGGCGATGCGGCGGATCGCGCCATGCTCGACCAGATTTTCGAAGAAAACCAGATCGAGACCATTTTCCATTTCGCCGGCTCCGTCAGCGTCCCTGAATCGATCAGCCAGCCGCTCGAATATTACGAAAACAATACCGGCACGACCCGCGCGCTCGTCGCTGCGGCGGTCGCCCATGGCATCCGCAATTTCATTTTCTCCTCGACAGCAGCGGTCTACGGCAACCAGCCGTTTGAGGGGCCGGTGCCGGAAACGGCGATCCTCAGCCCGGAAAATCCCTACGGCCTGTCGAAGCTCGCCTCTGAAATCATGCTGCGCGATGTCGTGCAGGCGCATGATTTCAACTATGTGGCACTGCGTTATTTCAACGTGGCCGGGGCCGACCCGCAGGGCCGCGCCGGGCCTTCGCCCACGGGCGTGGCAAACCTCATCAAGGTGGCGTGCGAAGCCGCAACCGGCCGGCGGGATCGGGTGGAGGTCTACGGCACGGATTATCCCACCGCCGATGGCACTGGCGTTCGCGACTATATCCATGTCAGCGATCTCATCGATGCGCATGTGCTGGCCATGGCGCATTTGCGCGCCGGCGGCGGCACCAGGACATTGAATTGCGGTTATGGCGTCGGTTATTCGGTGCTGGACGTCCTGCATGCGGTACAGCGGGAATCGGAGCATGAATTCCCGATCATCCATTGTCCCCGCCGCGCAGGCGATATTGCGACCATGGTGGCGGATTCCGCTCGTATTCAGTCGGAGCTGGGTTGGCGCCCGCGCTTCAACGATCTGTCGACCATCGTTCGCACGGCATTGCAGTGGGAGGCCAAACGTCAGGCCCAGCAGAATGACAGGCTGCCACCGATCCGGCGCAAGCTGGCGGTGATAGGCTGAGCCGTTTCCGCATCATTGGATGCGGTTTGTCTTGACGGAAGGATAAAGGACAGGACGGTCCGGGACGATGGCGGAAGGAAGCCATCGTTCGCTGTCGAAAAAGCTGCGTGTCAGCTTCAGCCCCGGCGATTGTTCGGTTGCGAGCAAAATCACGTTCAGACGATGCGGCGCGGTCTGTTCCGGCTTCATGGAAACCGAAATGCCGAAGTGCTGCGCCTGATAAGGCTGCAGCGTGCGTGCCGGTTCACGCATGGCCGCAAGGTCGGCAAAGCGCGTCTGTTCGATGATCAGGATCAGCGCATCGTCAAGTTTTGCCCTGATGGCGGTGCCATCGGGTGTCTGAGGTGCCACTGCCTTCATGCGGATGGATCGAACCTTGCCGTCAGCCTCGCCTCTGATTTCAACGAAAAGCGATGCCGGTTCCGCCGGGGCTTCCGCGGTCCCCATGGTAAGATCGGCCATGCATTCGAAATTGTGGATGTTGACCGGGCTGGCATGCCAGCCTTTCGGGTTGGAAAAACCCTCAGCGGTGAAGCGGCCGCATAAATCCTTGCCGGAAAGAAGGAAATCGCGTGCGAAAGAGGCTCTTTCGCCACCCTGTTCGGGTTTCAGCAAATGGGGCGGCAGATCGATTTTTCTGGCGGCGAGTTTCTGGCGCTTGACGGGCTGCACTCGGGGAGGAGGCTCGACGGAATATGTGGCGGGGGCCAGTTTGAGGTAGGTCAGCAGGCTTTTGAGGTGCTTTCCGTCATTGGCAAGCAGCACTGTCGCCAGAATGGCGAAACAGACGGCCAGCACCGCAAGCAGCAGCGCGCCATGGCTTACTCTTTTTTGCAGGTTTGCGTCCATCGCAGAACCCTAATGGCTGACGGGTCAGGGAAACAGCCGGTTTTGGTATGAATTTCGGGCTGTTGAAAGCCCCGTGAATATGGGCGTGAGCGGAGGGGCTCAAAAATATCGTGCCATGCATGCGGGCGTTTCCCCCGCATGGAGAGTTATTCGGAGGTATTTTTACCTGTGTCCTGTCCAGCGGCGCTGCTTTCATCGTCAGCGACCGGAATGGCGTAGGAGCCGTTCAGCCAGCGGGAGAGATCAAGCGAACGGCAGCGATCCGAACAGAAAGGGTAGTCGTCGCGTGTCGAAGGGCGCCCGCATTCCGGGCATGGCTGGGGCTTGCGAAGCGGCGCGACATTTCCGGCGCCTTCAGTGGAGGATTTTGCCATGGTCTATCCCTCAAGCCAGCCCGAAGTCACCTCGAAGCCTTCGCCCGAAAGAAGCGACATCGTCTCGTAGAGCGGCAGTCCGACGACGTTGGTGTAGGAACCCGTCAGTTTCTGCACGAATGCGCCGGCAATGCCCTGAATGCCATAGGCACCGGCTTTACCACGCCATTGTCCCGACGCGATGTAGGCATCGATTTCGCGCGTCGAGAGGCGCTTGAAACGAACCTTGGTCTCCACCACCTTCTGGCGAACCTTGCCGCCGGGCGTCACGAGGCAGATACCGGTATAGACCCAGTGGCTGCGCCCCGAAAGAAGATGCAGCGCCGCCGAAGCATCCTCGGTATATTCCGCCTTGCCGACGATGCGGCGACCGACAGCCACCACGGTATCGGACCCCAGAACATAGGCGTCTTTCCACGTCTGTTCATTCTTCAGCGCCGCCTGTGCCGCTTCGGCCTTCTGCAGCGAAAGACGGCGGCAGAGCGTACGCGGGTGCTCGAGCTTCGCAGGCGTCTCGTCAATATCCATCGGCATCAGGCGCGCCGGTTCGACACCGATCTGATGCAGCAGTTCCAGACGCCGCGGCGAGCCGGATGCCAGAACGAGCTTTTGTTTTGAATTGGTCATTGCGCTGCCCGGGCGTCCGATGCGGAAGTGGATTACTTGAAGCGGTAGGTAATGCGGCCCTTGGTCAGGTCGTAAGGCGTCATTTCGACCAGCACCTTGTCGCCCGCCAGAACGCGGATACGGTTCTTGCGCATGCGGCCCGCCGTGTGGGCGATGATTTCGTGGTCGTTCTCAAGCTTCACGCGGAATGTTGCGTTCGGCAGCAATTCGGTTACGATGCCCGGGAATTCAAGGACTTCTTCTTTTGTCATGTAAGGGTTTTCTTCCTGTTGATAGTGCCGGACATGGCGTGTCCGGGAAAATTGCGCGGAAACTACACAATCCCGGCACATTTGTGAACCTCTAAAGCATCGGCTTGAAAATCAGTACCGATTTTCATGAGGCGAGGGCAGTTTTCAGTCTTTTGAAAGCGTATCCGCCACCGGCTGCTGCCGCCCCGGCAGGCGTTCCGAAATCAGTTTCGACAGATGGTCCCGCACCTCGCGATAGGCGTCGAGGATCTGCTCGCGCGTACCTGTGATCACCGTCGGGTCCATGGTCGGCCAATAGACCACATCGAGCGAATTCGAGCGCGTCAGTTCCAGTGCGGCGTGATGGGCTTCCGGCGTCAATGTAATGATCAGATCGAAAAAATCATCCTCGATCTCATCCAGAGTGCGCGGCTTGTGCTTGCCGAGCGAAAAACCCTGTTCTTCCAGTACGGCATCCACGAAGGGGTCGCGCTCGCCGGCCCGCACGCCGGCCGACTGGATGTAGATGCCGGGCGCCACCAGCCGTTTGGCGATCACCTCTGCCATGGGGGAACGGATGGAGTTCATGCCGCACATGAAGAGGACCGATTTGGGCGCTCGTCCCTCGTTTGGCGCTGCGGCAGGATCGCTCATCTCTAACCCCGCCAATAAAGCACGCAGACAAGGGTGAAGAGGCGGCGCGCGGTATCGAAATCCACCTTGATCTTGCCGGAAAGCCGATCCATCAGCGTCTGCGAGCCGTCATTGTGAATGCCGCGCCGGCCCATGTCGATCGCCTCGATCTGACTGGGTGTGGAGGAGCGGATCGCCTCGTAATAGCTCTCGCAGATCAGGAAATAATCCTTGATGATGCGGCGAAACGGCGTCAGCGACAGGATATGGGTCGCGACATCCTTCTCGTCTTCGGTGCGGATCGAAAAGACCAGCTTGGCGTCCACCAGCGAGATATGCAGCCGATACGGCCCGCCGGCATGGCCGAGCGGCTCGAAGCTGTTTTCTTCGATCAGGTCGAAAATGGCGACGGCGCGTTCATGCTCCACGTCGGGCGTGGACCGGCCGATGCTGTCGTCCAGTACCACGTCACAGAGCCGGAAATCGCCTGAAGCCATCGCTTAACTTTCCGGATTGAGGCGGATTGCGACCGAGCGCGCATGCGCGTCCAGTCCTTCCGAACGGGCAAGGGTGATTGCCGCCGGTGCAAGCTGGCGCAATTGCTCCGGCCCAAGCCGCAGGATCGAGGTGCGCTTGACGAAATCCAGCACCGAAAGCCCGGAGGAGAAGCGCGCCGAGCGCGCCGTCGGCAGAACGTGGTTGGAGCCGCCGACGTAATCGCCGATCACTTCCGGCGTGTGGCGCCCGACGAAGATCGCGCCGGCATTGCGGATATGCGCCATCAGCGCGTCAGGATCGTCGACCGCAAGCTCCAGATGCTCGGCGGCGATGCGGTTGGCGAGCGGAATGGCGTCGGTAAGCTTTTCGACCAGAATGATCGCGCCGAAATCCGCCCAGCTTGCCGCCGCCGTCTCGGAGCGCGACAGGCGCTTCAGTTGCCGTTCGACGGCTGCCTCCACCGCCTTGCCGAGTTCGGCATTGTCGGTGACGAGAATGGATTGCGCGCCGCGATCGTGCTCCGCCTGCGCCAGAAGATCGGCGGCCAGCCAGTCGGGATCGTTATCCTTGTCGGCAATGACAAGCACTTCGGAGGGGCCGGCGATCATGTCGATGCCGACAGTGCCGAAAACCTGGCGCTTGGCCGCCGCCACATAGGCATTGCCGGGGCCGACGATCTTGGCGACCGGCGCGATGGTTTCCGTGCCATAGGCGAGCGCCGCCACGGCCTGCGCCCCGCCGATGCGATAGATTTCCTCGACGCCCGCGATGCGCGCGGCGGCAAGCACGGCGGGATTGACCGCACCGCCATTTGCCGGCACGACCATGACGATGCGCTCGACACCGGCAACCTTGGCCGGCACGGCGTTCATCAGGACCGAGCTTGGATAGCTGGCCGTGCCGCCGGGCACATAAAGGCCCACGGCCTCGATGGCCGTCCAGCGAGAGCCGAGGCCCACGCCGATATCGTCCTCGTAAATGTCGTCCTTCGGCATTTGCCGCGCATGGTGTTTCTCGATGCGCCGGGCCGCGAGTTCGAGGGCTTCGATGACGCTTTTGTCGACCGCCGAATAGGCGGCATCGATTTCATCCGCCGTTACCCGCATCGGGACCTTGGCAAAATCGATACCGTCGAATTTGAGGGAATAATGGGCAAGCGCCGCATCGCCGCGATGGCGGACATCGTTGATGATGTCGCGAACGGTCGCGTTGACGTCTTCGGAAACTTCTCTCTTGGTTGTCAGGAAGGCAGCGAACTTCCGTTCGAAATCAGCCGATGCCTGCTCCAGCCAGATTGCCACGCCATTACCCTTTCATTGTCCCCGCGGGCGATCCCGCAGGGTGCACGAACTCACCGCAGAACAATTGCGCGGCTCTGGTATGTGGCATAAATCGAAACGGTGACGAAAGGCAACCGTTGCAATGGCGCGGCGCGTTTATTCGCTGTCGGGGTGATGCGGTTTGGAGGCGGTTTCCCAGGCGCCGCTCACATCCGTCAGCTGCGCTTCGATGCATTCGACATCAAGCGCGATGGCGCCACCGCCCGAAAGCGTCAGTTCGACGGACCCGTCAGGCCCCTCGCCATTCGGCACGAACCGCATGGCGAGCAGCGACAGCACCTGTTCCTTGTCGGCGCGGTTGATGCCGTGCGAGCGCACGGCCGAGACACGTTTCAGGAAAATGACGCTGCGGCAGCGCTCCGGCGGCAGGTTCTTCTTCTCGGTGCTTTCCCAGACGAAACGATTGGCGGAAAGTGTGAACTGGCCATGTTTCGGCTCGAAGGCAACGTCTTTCAGCTTGAAGACGCTGTCCTGCATATGCGTCGAGATGACGGAGAGATCTTCAGTATCCAGCGCGAGCAATTTCAGGCCGCTCATCGTTTTCTTCCTTTTCCGCGGGCCACGGGCCGCAATGTCTATTTCTTGTACTGGAAATAGGCAGTCGAGGCCCGTTCTGCAACGGGTAGAAGCGGATGAGCGGCGGTTGAGGCGTTCAGGCAGCGGCGTGAACCGTGGGTTTGCCGGCAAAGCTGCCCCCGCCTTGATATTACCTGTTATACACAGCCGTAATGCTCGCTTGGGAAATCGTATTGGCGCGCACCATGAAGCCGGCGAGAGCGTTGCTCGCACCTTCGGGCAGTTCAAGCTTTTCAACGCCGAGCGCATATACGGTAAAGACGTATCGATGCATCTCGCCGGGAGGCGGGCAGGCGCCGCCGAAACCCGTTGTTCCATAGTCGTTCCGCAATTCCAGCGCGCCTTTCGGCATGTCGTCTTTTCCGCTCGCGCCAGCGTCAAGCTGCGTGATCTCGACCGGAATATTCACGACATTCCAATGCCACCAGCCCGAACCGGTCGGCGCGTCGGGATCATAGGCGGTGATGGCAAAGCTCTTGGCTTCCTTCGGTGCGCCGGACCACGACAATTGTGGAGACAGATTACCGCCTTCACAGCCGAAGCCCTGGAAGACCTGAACGGCCGCAAGCTGGTTTCCTTCCGAAATGGAGGAGCTGGACAAGCGGAAATCGTCGGCAAGGGCGGGTGCAGACATCGCGGTCGCAATGGTCAAACCGGCAAAGAGTAGCTTTTGAAACCTAGACATATCGTTTCCTTCAGGGACGTTGATAACGGCCGAACGATATAGTCCCCGGGCGGCGCACGCTTCCGGCAGAGATGCAACGACTATCGAAAAACGATCAATCGCCGGCCGATCTTATCGCCTTCGGTTTGATCCCGAATCGTTTTTTGAAAGAATCGGAAAAATGCGATGGCGTTTTGAACCCACATTCCAGCGCGATCTGCGAAATGGGAGCGTCGGTCGCCTGCAGCAGGGCAAGGCCTTTTTCGAGGCGGGTATTCTGTAGAACCCGCGAGAAGCCCAGACCTGATCTGGCAAGGGAGCGACGAAATGTTGCTTCGCTCATGGCAAAGCTTCTGGCGACATCCGACACCCGCCAGTCACGGCTCGGATCGCTTTCGATCAAACTCCGCAACTTGCTCGAAGGCTGTTCATCCGTCCTCGCGGAAAGGCGGATTCCCTGATGCTGCAACCAGATCAAGGGCTCCCGCAGCCGGTGTCGGCGTATGGGCGGGGGAAGGCTGCAGTCATCGAGCGTATCCTGAATACGCTCAAGAATATCCGGTGCATTCGCAAGTGCGCGAATGACCTGTATGCCAGGCGGACTATCGGAATGCCGTTGATCCGTGAAAACGGAATTGATCAGGTCATGGCTGAAATACACACCTTCGGCCCGGTAATGTGCGTCCAGCAATGGCCGGTTTTCCAGCGTTACCAGAGACCCCGGAGGGAAAACCAGCAAATCCCCCTCTCGGGCCGTCAGTTCACCATTGATCGGGCAAATCACTCTCTTGGAGCCTGCGCGGATAAAGCAGAGGAAGGTCAGCCTGATAAAGAGATCGGAAAATGTCGCGGCCGTCGCCTGCGTGATCGACAGGACGGAGACGTCGTCCTTGCATGGCGTGGCGGTTTCGATGTGCGGCGTGGCAAATGGTTTCACGAGGAATTCTCCCTTCGCCGCCTCGCGTCGATTGTCATGAAATCCACCCGGTTGCGCTGACAGCCGGGTGGATTTTTCAGTCGGTATCAGTCGCTGACGCGTTCGACCAGAGCGCCGCAGCGAGTGAGCTTTTCTTCAAGACGTTCGAAACCGCGATCGAGGTGATAGACCCGCGAAACCATGGTCTCGCCTTCGGCCACGAGGCCGGCAATGACCAGTGACACGGAAGCGCGCAGGTCGGTCGCCATCACAGGTGCGCCCTTCAGGCGGGAAACGCCTTCGATGCGGGCCATCTGGCCGGAGAGCGAAATCTTCGCGCCGAGGCGCGCCAGTTCCTGCACGTGCATGAAGCGGTTTTCGAAGATGGTTTCGGTAATGTGCGAAACGCCCTGCGACCGGGTCATCAGGGCCATGAACTGTGCCTGCAGGTCGGTCGGGAAGCCGGGGAAGGGTTCTGTGACGATATCGACCGGCTGGATGCCATTGCCGTTGCGCACCACCCGAAGGCCGGTCTCGGTCTCGCTGATCGTGGCACCGGCAAGCCGCAGCGTATCGAGTGCATTGTCCAGCAGCGATGCGCGCGTGCCTTCCAGCACCACGTCACCGCCGGCCATGGCAACCGCCATGGCATAGGTGCCGGTTTCGATACGGTCCGGCAGAACCCGGTGGCGTGCGCCGGAAAGCGAGGTGACGCCCTCGATGGTGATGGTGGAGGTGCCGGCACCTTCGATCTTCGCGCCCATGGCTGTCAGGCACTGGGCCAGATCGACCACTTCCGGCTCACGGGCGGCGTTGTGGATGACGGTTGTGCCGCGGGCAAGGCTGGCGGCCATCAGCATCACATGCGTCGCGCCGACTGAAACTTTGGGGAAGGTGTAAACCGCGCCGATGAGGCCGCCCTTCGGGGCGCTGGCGTTGATGTAACCGCCATCGATCTCCATCGTCGCGCCGAGTGCCTCGAGGCCCTCGATGAACAGGTCGACCGGACGTGTGCCGATGGCGCATCCGCCGGGCAGCGAAACACGGGCACGGCCTTCACGCGCCAGAAGCGGGCCGATGACCCAGAAGCTTGCGCGCATCTTGGATACCAGCTCGTAAGGAGCGGTGGTATCGACAATGGTGCGGCAGGTGAAGTGCACGGTACGGGAATAGGCTTCGCCCTGGCTTTCGCGGCGGCCGTTGACGGAAATATCGACGCCGTGATTGCCGAGAATACGGATGAGCTGCTCCACGTCAGCCAGGTGCGGCACGTTTTCGAGCGTCAGCGTGTCGCTGGTCAGAAGCGATGCGATCATCAACGGCAGGGCGGCGTTTTTTGCGCCGGAGATGGGTATGATGCCGTTGAGCTTGTTGCCACCCGTGATTCTGATGCGATCCATGCGTCCCTACGGGCCTGTGCCCGCCTTTCTTTATCGTGCCTTGCGGAAGGCGCGTCCTTAGACGAATTTCCGCGGCGTTTCAATTTTATGCTGATGAATTCTCTATGAGGATGATTCGTCCGTTTTTGCGGCAGGCAGGCCGATCGTCTCGTCGGCATCGCCGGCGCGGCGTGCGCGAAGCTGCTGTTTGCGCTTCAAAAGATTCTCACGAAGCTTTTTCGCCGCGCGCGCCTTGCGCTCCGCCTCACGCTCGCGCGCCTTTTCGCCCGGGCCAGCCTGCTGGTTGCCTGCCGCCGTCAAGGCCGACGGCTCCGCGGCGGCATCAACGCCAACCGCCAGCTTTGCCTGTTTGTCATGATGTTCGTTCATAAATTCAGCAATATCCGAAAAATGTATTTTTCAACAGGGGGCACGCTTTTTTGCTCCACTTGATCAAGAATATCGTTTTGCGACTTGCGCTCGTCAAAAACCTATGGCAATAGGCCGCCACGCTTGATGCTGAAGCAAACGCTTCGGCACCGGATGCTGCTATAGCTCAGGGGTAGAGCACTCCCTTGGTAAGGGAGAGGCCGAGAGTTCAAATCTCTCTAGCAGCACCATTTTCCCCGTCAAATCAGATATTTCCGCACCGGCCATTGCCGCATCTGTTTTGCGCAGACGCAATCTGCATGTTCTGCCACACAGTGCGAGCAGGTCCCTGCAAACGGGAAAACCGCGCTTCCTGCGAAGCGCGGTTTCCGTATCCGAATATTCTGTTGCTGCCAGAGCGGGACGAAACCGCCCGTAGCCAACGGGCGCCGCTTACTGGCGGAATAGCGACAGGATATTTTCGGAGCTGGTATTGGCGATGGAGAGCGACTGGATGGCCAGCTGCTGCTGCGTCTGGAGCGCCTTGAGCTTGGTGGATTCCTCGTTCATATCCGCGTCGACGAGGCGGCCGATGCCCTTGTCGATGGAGTCGGTCAGCTTGGAGACGAAGTCTTCCTGCAGGTCGAGGCGCATCTTGATCGAGCCGAGATCGGCGCTGGCGCTGATAAGCGATTCCAGCTGCGTGTTGACGAACTGGATCATGTTATCAAGGCCGTCATTCTCCGTCAGCGGCTGGCCGTTGGCGTCCGTCAGCCCGCTGAGGTCCTTGGTGATGTCGAGATCGATCAGCGAGTAATCGAGTTTCTGCGCCATCTGCGAGTCTGCTGCGACGGTTTCGAGGTAGATATTATTGTTGGACGAGCCACCGGTGCCGATCGATGTCACTGTGGTGCCTGCAGGCGTTGGCGTCGTATTGTTGGCTTTCACGTAAAGTGCTTCGCCAGCCTCGTTTTCACCGATCTTGAAGTAGGTGCCGTTGTTTCGTGCAGTGCTCGCCGCAGCAACGGTAACGAGACCGGTTGCCGCGTCCGGAGTGATCGTGGTCGTCGTACCTGACGGGAAACCCAGAAGCTGGGATTCAGTAAAGACTTTCGCGGTATAGGGAGTGGTCGTCGAAACACCCGCAGCCGTCGTCGTCGTGATCTCGAAATCGCGCAGAACGCCGGTGTCGGAGTAATAGGCGGCGCTGTCGAGAATGCCGTTTTTCGTTGCGCCGGTCGTCGTGTCGAAAAGCGCGGTCTTGTTGTCGACCTGAATATTGATGGTCTTGACGGCGACATTGCCCGCGCCATCGCGGATGAAGGAGCCGACGATCTGCTTGGTGACGGGTGTCAGGTTGCCGGAGGCGTCGCTGATCTTGCCCTTCAGCCAGTTTTCACCGGAGAAGGAGGCGGATTCGCCGATGCTTTTCAGCTGGTCCTGAAGCTGGCGGATTTCTTCCTGGATCTTGGCCTTGTCAACGCCGGCTTCGCGGGCGGCAACCAGCTTCTTGCTGATTTCCTTGACGACATCGACGGTGGTTTCCATGGCGGAGTAGGCGGTGTCGACCTTGGCTGCGCCGAGGCCGAGGGCGTCCTGAACGGCGGAGAGGGCGCCATTGTCGGAACGCATGGTGGTTGCGATGGACCAATATGCGGCATTGTCGGATGCGGTCTTGACGCGCATGCCGGAGGAAACACGAGACTGCGTTTCTTCCATGTTGCTGCCGATGGCGCGAAGGGTCTGCAGGGCGGCCATGGCCGCGACGTTCGTCAAAATGCTGGTCATAATAATTTGCCCCTTGATTGGCTGAAATGAGAAGGGACATTCCGGATTGTCACCGGGAACGATCGAGCGGCTTGATGCCTGTTAACCTCTTTTTCGTCTTGGTTAACCAATCGTTTCGATGACTAGGTTTTAGGCGGCGAATGGTTAACAAAGCCTAAACCGGCAAAGGAAAAAATTAAGGAACGATAATTTTTCTTAACCATGACGAAAAAAGCCGCGCCTGAGGCGCGGCTTTCCGATGTGAATGATGTCGCTTGTGATTAGCGGAAGAGCGAGAGAATGCTCTGCGAGTCGTTGTTGGCAATCGACAGGGCCTGAACAGCAAGCTGCTGCTGGGTCTGAAGAGCCTTGAGGCGGGTCGATTCTTCGTTCATCTCGGCGTCGACCAGACGGCCGATACCGCTGTCGAGCGAGTCGGTCAGCTTGTTGACGAAGTTTTCCTGCAGTTCGACACGCATCTTGACAGAACCGAGATCGGCGGCTGCCGACGTCATGCTCTGGAGCTGCTTGTCGACGAAGGAAATCATGGCGTCGAGATACTGGTTTTCCGACAGCGCGGTGCCGTCAGCGTTGGTGAACGAACCCTTCAGATCCTTGGTGATGTCGAGCGACGTCAGGGAGTAGGTCAGCTGCGTCGGTGCATCGATATTTGCAGCGGTCGTCTCGAGGTAATACTTCGTCGAGCCGATGGTGCCGACTTCGGAAGTGGTCGAGCCAGTTGCTGCCGGATCTGTGGTGACCACCTTAACGTACTGGTTCTCACCGATCTTGAGGTAGGTACCGTTCTGCTCCGTGCCGGAACCCAAGGTAACGGTAGCGAGGCCTGGTGTTGTCGTGTAGTCGATCGCGACCGGAGTGCCGGCGGTTGCCGGTGCGAGAGCGGCCAGCTGCGCTTCGGTGTAGATGGTAGCTGCAACGGGTTTTTCGGTCTTTGCGCCTGTCGCTGTGACGGTCGTCGTGATGTCGAACGACTTGTAGTTGCCGGTCGTGGAATAGTAAGCGAAGGAATCGAGGATACCCTGCTTGTCCTTGGCTGCGCCCGAAGACGTATCGAACAGAACCGTACCGTTGCTGAGGGCGACGTTGATTGTCTTGACCGAGACATTACCGCCAGCGTCGCGGATGAAAGAGCCGACAACCTGCTTCGTAACGTCGGTCAGCGTGCCTGCGCCGTCGCTGATCTTTGCCTGCAGCCAGTTTTCACCAGAGAAAGACGAAGAGCTGGAGATCGACTTCAGCTGGTCCTGAAGCTGGGTGATTTCTTCCTGGATTTTCGACTTGTCGACGCCAGGCTCGCGAGCCGCAACCAGCTTGTCCTTGATCTGCTTTACGACGTCGATAGACGATTCCATACCGGAATAGGCAGTATCAATCTTGGCGGCGCCGAGGCCCAGGGCGTCCTGAACAGCGGAAAGGGCCGAATTGTCCGAACGCATGGTCGTTGCGATCGACCAGTAGGCAGCGTTATCGGAAGCTTCGCCGACGCGGAGGCCGGAGGACACGCGATCCTGTGTGGATTCCATGTTCTGGCCGATGGTGCGCAGGGTCTGGAGAGCAGACATGGCTGCAATGTTGGTAAGAATGCTCGTCATAATAAAATTGCCCCTTGAATGGCTGATTAAAGAAGGGACATTCCGGTCTCACCGGGAACGGCGCACAGCATCATGCCTGCTAACCGGCTGATTTTTAATGGTTAGCTCACCGTTTCGATGGCACTAGCTAACCGCCATATGGTTAACGAAGACCTAAGGGGCATGAAAAAACACACACGCTGAGATTTTATTTTGCAATCTTTGCGCGTGCGCGCGCGTAGCCGAGAATGCTTAAAAAACAATAAAGCCGCATCCGTTTCCGGATGCGGCTTTTATCAACAGGCAATACGCTCGGGTCAGCCTCCTTCGCGCCTGCCATTTTACGCGGTTACAAGACGGTCAGCCCCCGCTCGTAATCCTGCGTTTATATCATTCCGGCCTGCGGCTATCCGCTTGTCCGTGCGAGAAACCTGACAGCCGGTGCTTTCCAATTTCCTAATTTCGGAAGGTACCCGGCTCTTCGCTCAAATCGTGGTAAATGCTTTGAAAGCAGGGATGGTAAATGAAATCTTTCAATCCCCGGGCCATGCCATAAACGCGAAACCGCACCCTTTCGGGCGCGGCTCGTTTCTTGTGATCTCTGGTCCGATTAACGGAAGAGCGACAGGATGTTCTGCGAGTCGCTGTTGGCGATCGACAGAGCCTGAATTGCCAGCTGCTGCTGTGTCTGCAGAGCCTTGAGGCGGGTGGACTCTTCGTTCATGTCGGCGTCGACCAGGCGGCCGATACCCTTTTCCATGGTCGACGTCAGCTTGGAGACGAAGTCTTCCTGCATGGAGATGCGGTTGGAGACCGAACCCAGATCAGCAGCGGCGCTGTTGAGGGTTTCAAGCTGCTTGTCGACGTGGCTGATGAGAGCGTCAAGCACGTCGTTGTCTGTCGCGTTAGCGGCCACGAGACCTGTCGTGTCGTTCTTGTATCCAGCCAGCGTGGAGATATCGAGCGTCATGATCGAGGTCTTTGCGACATCAGCCTTTGCAGCAGAGTCGAGAATACCAGCGCTCAGTTTGCCGTCCGTTGTAAGGCCGGTGTCAATGAGAACGTTTGTGCCGCTGAGCTGCAGGTCAACACGCTGGACCTTGACGGCGCCAGCGGAGTCACGGGTAAAGGACGCGACAACCTGCTTTTTCAGATTTGCTATGTCGGCGTCAGCTGTCAATGCAGCGCCATCGTTGGTGACTTTCGTCTTCAGCCAGTTTTCACCGTTGAAGGTCGCGGAGTCGGCGATGGAGGTCAGCTGCTTCTGGAGCTGGCCGATTTCCTTCTGGATCTTGTTCTTGTCGGCGGTCGGGTCCTGGGCAAGGATCAGCTTGTCCTTGATTTCCTGAACGACCTTGATCGTCGCTTCCATGCCGGAATAGGCGGTGTCGACCTTGGCTGCGCCAATGCCGAGCGCGTCGGAAACGGTGGAGAGTGCCGAAGCATCCGAACGCATGGTGGTCGCGATGGACCAGTAAGCGGCGTTATCGGAAGCGGAGCCTACCTTCAGGCCCGACGAAATCCGGGCTTGCGTCGTTTCCATGTTGCTACCGATCGAACGCAGCGTCTGGAGAGCAGCCATGGAGGAGGCGTTGGTGAGAATGCTTGCCATAGTATTTGTCCCTTGTTTTTACGAGATACTGGAATTGGGGACATTCCGGACTGTGTATTACCGGTCGCAACGTTTCGGCTTCATGCCACTCGGTTCAGAACTACTTGTTTCTGGAAACCAAACCCGCTGCGTGTGGAGAGAATTTCGCAGCCAAAAATTGCACAATTATTAATTTGAGAATTAAGAAATACTAGAAAATACTTATGGTTACTGGTTAGTTTTCATGAATGGTAAGTTTTTAATTTAAAATTATAGTTATTCAGCCGCTAGCAAAAATGGTAACCAAAGCATTAAAACGACAAAACCCCACGGCCGTGGGGCTGCGGGGTTAAGAAACAGGGTTAATGCGTGTCAGTGCGGCACGGATGCCTGTCAGTTGAACGATCTGACGAGGCTGCCGACAAGCAGGTTCCAGCCGTCGATCAGCACGAAAAACAGGATCTTGAACGGCAGGGAAATGGAGGTGGGAGGCAGCATCATCATGCCCATGGCCATGGTGATGGTGGCAACGATCAGATCGATGACGAGGAATGGCAGGATGATGAGGAAACCGATCTCGAAACCGCGCCGGATTTCCGACAGCATGAAGGCCGGAACGAGCACGCGGTAGTCGACGACATTGTCGGTCATCACTTCCTGTCCGCGCTCGCGGGCAATATCCACGAAGAGCTTCAGATCCTTGTCGCGCGTGTTGGCGTTCATGAAGGTGCGGAACGGTTCGGCGATGCGCTGAATGGCCTGCTGTTCGTTGATCTGGTTCTGCAGCAGCGGCTGCACGCCGTCGGTCCAGGCTTTGTCGAAGGTGGGCGACATGACGTAGAAGGTCATGAACATCGCCATCGACAGCAGGATCATGTTGGACGGGGTCGATGCAAGCCCCATGCCGGAGCGCAGGATCGAAAAGGCGATCACGAAGCGCGGAAAGCTCGTGACCATGATCAGGATGCCCGGCGCGACGGAGAGGACCGTCAGGAGGCCGAAGGTGCGGATGATCCATGCCGCGACGGATCCGTCTATCTGCGTATTGAACAGATCGGACGGAAATTGCTGGGCGTTGGCAAGGCCCGGCAAGGCGAGGAGGACGGCGATGGTTACAAGAAATCGAATCATTCGATGACAAAGGTCCGGAACATGACCTTGGATACGCGCCCTTGCGAGCGCAGGTCAACTCGTTCCTGAATGTCATCCTTAAGATATTGAAAGCCGCGCGGCCCTTCCAGCTGCTGGAGGGAAACGGTACGCACATAGGCCAGGATATCCTGGTGGATATCCTCCGCCAGCCCGACTTCCACCGGCCCCTTGAACATCAGCGCCACTTCCAGCCGCACCCAGTTCGTCGATGGGTAGGCGAGATTGGTGGTGATGGGATCGAGCTGCACGATACCGTTCGCTTCGGCGGAGATTTTCTCGATGCCCTCGGCGGCCTTGCCCTTTTCAGCCGAGGCGGCCGGCGCATGCGCGGCGGCTTCGGCGCCGGCGATCCTGGGGGCGATCATGCCGCCCACCAGCCAGCCGCCGCCCGCGCCGAGCAGGGTGAGGATGGCAATGCCTGCGATGGTCATGACCAGAGGGGAGGATTTCTTCTTGCCCTCTGTCTGTTCGTTTTCCATGGCTCGGTCCCGTTCCCGTGTGCCGGCGTCAGAGTGGCGAGAACAGGTCGACGACCTGCTGCCCGACCGGGGGCTGCTGCACTTCCGTCAGACGGCCGCGGCCGCCATAGGAGATGCGCGCCTCGGCGATGCGCTCGTAGGAGATCATGTTCTGCGCATCGACATCCTGCGGCCGGACGATACCGCCGACGTTCAGGATGCGGATTTCGTGGTTGACGCGCACTTCCTGCGAACCGCTGATGATGAGGTTGCCGTTTTCGAGAATGCCGGTCACGACGGCGGCGACGAGCAGCGTCAGCTTTTCGGAACGCTTGGTCTTGCCCTTGGCCTGGGTGTCGGTATCGGAGCCGTATTTGATGTTGGAATCCGCATCCGGCGTCCAGCCCAGAATCTGGGCCTTGGCCTTCCAGTTGAGACCGCTGGAATTGGTGCGGTTGCGCTCGGTCTCGTTGTCGAAATCGGCCTTGTCGTTGATCTGGATGTTGACGGTCAGGATGTCGCCGATGTTGAGCGCGCGCAGATCCTTGAACAAGGCACCCTGGCTGTCGCTCCACAGCGAGTAGCCGCTCGCCATATGTTTCGGCTGCTTGGGATACATGCCCATCTGCGGCGTCTGGCTGAACTGCAGACCGCTGCCGATCGGGCTCATCGCGGGTGCGTTGCCGATTTCCTTCAGGGTCTGGTTGTTCTGGCAGCCTGCCAGGAGAGCGAGCGGCAGGAGGAGGGCCGGAAGACGACGCGTGCTCATGAAGGATCCTTCGAAGTGTTTTTGTCGGTTGCCTGCGACATGATGCCGGCGACAGTGGCGGCTTTCTGCGCATCCATCTCGCTGAGGATGAGGCCGGATTGGCGCGGCGGCAGCTGCATGATGATGGCGGCCGCAATCTCCACATGCATCTTCTCGAGCTGGGGTGCGGCGGCATCCGGCTTCATCGTCTTGTAGACATCGACGAGATTGGCTTTCGCCTGGGCGAGGAAATGTTCGCGGCGCGCCAGCCAGTCTTCATATTCCGCCTTGCGGTCTTCCAGCACGGAGATGCGCTCGTTGACGTCGGCCTGAAGCTTTTCAAGCTCCTGCTTCTGCATCAGGTACCGCTGGTCGCGGGCCGCATCGGCAATGTTGGTGCAGAATTTCTGGATTTCATCCTGCGTGCTGAGTTCGGAGACCACGTTCTGCTGGCTTTCGGCGCCGGCCGCAGGCAGCAGGAACAGCAGCGAGGCGACGGCCGCGAAGCGGACGAGGCCATTCGAAAGCGGATTTTTGATCTGATGTTCCATCATTGCAGCACGAGCTCCGCCTGAAGGGCACCGGCGGATTTGATGCCTTGCAGAATGGCGATGATGCCGTCCGCCTTGAGCCCGATGCTGTTGAGACCGGCAACCAGCGTACGAAGGTCAGGCCCTTCGACGATGGCGACCTTGCTGCCTTCCTGCATGGCCATGATGTCGGTCTGTGGCTGTACGGCCGTCTGGCCGCGCGAGAAGGGAGCCGGCTGGATGACCTGCGGCGATTCCGTCACCTGTACGGTCAGCGTGCCGTAGCTGACGGCGACGCGGGAAATACGCACATCCGCGCCGATGACGATGGTGCCGGTGCGCTCATTGATCACGACCTTGGCGGGCGTATCCGTTTCCACCGTCAGGTTCTCGATTTCCGCCATCAGCCGGGTCAGATCCGCGGTGCGGGGCTTCTGCACCGCGATTTCCTGCGAATCGCGCGGTTCGGCGATCGGGTCGCCATAACGGGCGCGGGCAAAGGCATTGACGACGTCGGCGACACGCACCGCGGTCGAAAAGTCCGGATTGCGCAGCTGAAGGACCAGATTGACCGAATCCTTGAACTTGGACGGCAGCTCACGCTCGATGATCGCACCGTTCGGCACGCGTGCCGAGGTGGTCACGCCCTGCGTCAGCGTTGCCGCGTCGCCCTGCGCCGAAAAGCCGTTGACGATCAGCGCACCCTGCGCGACCGCATAGATCTGCCCGTCCGCACCGGAAAGCGAGGTCATGATGAGGGTACCGCCGCGCAGCGACGTGGCATCGCCGAGCGAGCTGACCGTCACGTCGACACGGCTGCCGGGGCTGGCAAACGGCGGCAGATTGGCCGTCACCATGACAGCCGCGATGTTCTTGGCGTTCGACTGGCCGCCCTGCGTGGTGATGCCGAGGTTCTGCAGCATGGCGCGCATGGATTGTTCGGTAAACGGCGAGGAACGCAGGCTGTCGCCCGTGCCCTGCAGGCCGACCACGAGGCCGTAGCCGATCAGCTGGTTGTCACGCCCCGCCTGCAGCGATGCGATGTCCTTGATGCGGGACGTATCGGCATGGGCGGCGGAAACGGAAAGGAAAGGCTGCGCCGAAAACAGGATGGCCGCTGCTATGATACGAAGCAATCTCATTTCGCCATCACCTGAATGGTTCCGTCCTTCATGACCGTGCCGTTGACGATGACGCCGGAATCGATGTTGCGCACGCGGACCACCTCGCCGAGCGAACCGTCGGTCATCGGCGTTCCCGACGCCATCAGCGTCATGTTGCCGATGGTGAAGACCAGTTTGACATTGGTGCCGCGGACCACCAGCGAGGGTTCGCGCAGTGCCGCAATGGGTATCGTGCGTCCGGGAAGCAGCGTCTGCTTGGAGATCATGCCTTCGACTTCGCTGATATCGCTCGCATAACCTGAGGAGATATTGGGATTGGTCACTTCCACCGGTTTGACCTGTTCGGGCGTGATCGTCTCGCCCGGATAGATGGTGCGGGTGGGAACCAGCGCCATTGGCGCCTGGGCGAGAGCGGGCGTCAGGACGCCCAGCGAAAAGGCAGACGCAAGGCATATACGGACGAGCGCCGTTCTGCTGCTGCTATGTTTCCGGCCAAACCTCATGTTCGCCTGCCTTTCCGTTCTTACTTCAGGTTCTTGCTGACAATCGAAGCCATTTCGTCAGCGGTGGTGATGACCTTGGAATTCATCTCATAGGCGCGCTGCGCCGTGATCAGGTCGGTGATTTCCTTGACGGCGTCGACGTTCGAGCCTTCAAGATAGGACTGCTTGATGTAGCCGTAGCTCGGATCATCGGGCACGCCGATCACCGCGTCGCCGGAAGCCGGCGTCTGGGCGAAGAGATTGTCGCCGAGCGGCTTGAGGCCCGCTTCGTTGGCGAAGTTGGCGATGGTCAGCTGGCCAAGTTCGGTAAAGTCCGCGGCATTGCCGATGCGGGCCGTCACCTGACCCGTGCGGGTAATGGTGATGTCCTGCGCGTCGGTCGGGATATTGATGTTGGGGATGACATTGTAACCATCCACCGTCACCAGATTGCCGTCGGCATTCTTGTTGAAGGCGCCGGCACGGCTGTAGAGGGTCGAACCGTCAGCCGCCTCGATCTGGAACCAGCCCTGTCCGATGATCGCGACGTCCAGCTTGTTGCCGGTCTCGATCAGGTTGCCCTGGGTATGGATGTTGCGCACGGCCGACGTCTGCACGCCGAGGCCGATATTGGCGCCTTCAGGCACGATCGCCTGGTTGGCGCGGTTCGGCACGCCCTGCATGCGCTCGGTCTGGTAGAGAAGGTCGGTGAACTCCGCACGCGCGCGCTTGTAGCCGGTGGTGTTGATATTGGCGATGTTGTTGGCGATGACTTCCAGATTGGTCTGCTGGGCGTCCATACCGGTGGCAGCGATGGCAAGAGCTCTCATGTCAATATTCCTGCTGGGCTAGATCTGCATCTTGGTAATGTCGAGATAGGCCGACACGATCTTGTCGCGCAGCGCGATGGCGGTCTGCAGCGACTGCTCGGCCGAAAGCACGGCATCGACCACTTCACGGGTGTTCGCCTTGCCCTGAATGCCTTCGAAAGATGCCACTTCCGCCTTTTTCAGGCTGTTCATCGCATCGACGGACATGTTGCCGAGAACGCTGGCGAAACTTGCGCCCGTCTGCTGGGCAGGCGTCGTCTGCTCACTGCCAAAAACGCTTTCCGTCAGAGAGGAAATGCCGCTTGCGCCGCGGGTGAGCGAGAGGGAACTGACTTGCTTGATACCGTCGATCATTGCGATGCCTTCAGAAGGTCGATGGTGGAGGCGACGAGGTCGCGTGTCTGGCGGATGACCTGAAGATTGGCGTCGTAGCTGCGGTTTGCTTCGCGCATGTCGGCCATTTCGATCAGGATGTTGACGTTCGGCATCTTCACCATGCCGTTGCTATCGGCGGCCGGGTTGCCGGGGTCGTATTCATTGATGAAATCACCACGGTCGACGCCGAGTTTCTTCACCGTCACGCGCTCCACACCGCTGACGCGGTCGAGTTCCGAACCGAAAGTGACGGTCTTGCGGCGATAGGGATCGGCGCCGGGCGTATCGCCGGTCGATCGGGCGTTGGCGATGTTTTCGGAGACGATGCGCAGCCGGGTGGACTGCACTTCCAGGCCGCTGCCGGCGATCTTGCTCGCCGCACTCAAGGGATCCATGGCTTACCTCTTAACCGTCATCAGCATCATGCGATGGAAGGATTTGACGAGATTGGCGTTCAGGTCGTACTGCCGCTTGATCTCGCCGGTCTTGGTCATTTCTTCCGCAAGCGCGACCGAATTGCCCGACTCCTGCATGCCGATCTCGTTGTTGACCGGGTTGTCGCGCACCGCGATATTTTCGCTGAGGGCGCTCGCGCCGAAATGGGCGGGATGGGTCTTCGCCATGCCAACCTGCTGGCTGGTGGCCTGCATGACCGCTTCGAAGGGGCTGACATCCTTGGCGTGGAACTTGGGTGTGTTGGCGTTGGCGATGTTGGTCGCCACGACTTCCTGCCTCACGCTCAGCCATTCCGCTTGGCGGGATGCCAGATCGAACAGTTGAATCGGTTGCATAGACTTCTCCATCTCGTATGGCCCGAACCTACGGGGCTAATCTTGCGTCAGACTTGCGAAGAGGGACGAAGGCGATGGCAAGGGCAGGAAGCGGGAGAAAAAATGGCCTGCCGGAAACCAAAAAAAGAGAAGCCTCAATCGACACCGCACCCGAAGCCCCTGCGGTGAACGCTTAGATTCCGAGGTCATGCCGGCCCAGGGTGGAAACTCACAGGCATGGGGCGAGGTGCTTGCTGAACAGCTTTATATCTCGCCTTGGAGACAGTCCGGTGCTATCGCTACGGTAGAGGGAAATGGAGGAGAGCAATCATGGATTTGGTAATTCCCAGCGCAGCCAATCTTGGCCTGTTCGTCAGCGCCACGCTGGTGCTGCTTCTTGTGCCGGGACCGGCAGTCCTTTACATCTTTGCGCGCTCGGTCGAGCAGGGCCGTTCTGCCGGCCTCGTTTCAATCCTTGGCATTCATACCGCCACACTTGTTCACGTCGTCGCCGCCGCTGTTGGGCTCTCGGCGCTTTTGGCATCGTCTGCGCTTGCCTTCAGCGTGGTGAAATATGCGGGCGCGGCCTACCTGATCTGGCTTGGCCTCAAGAAGCTCCTCGGGTCGTCGGACATTCCCGACGTCGAGGGCGGTTTACCGAAGCGAAGCGGCATGCGCATCTTTCGTGAGGGCTTCATCGTCAATCTCCTCAATCCGAAGACCGCATTGTTCTTTCTGGCTTTCCTGCCGCAGTTCGTTGAGGTCGATCGTGGCCATATGGCAATGCAGATCGCCTTTCTCGGAATTCTCTACACGGTGATTGGCGTTCTGACGGATTGCACCTACGCACTTGCTGCCGGTACGGCCGGCAACTGGCTGAAGCGCAGTCCCGCCTATCTGAAGGCCGAACGCTGGGTTAGCGGCTTCGTTTACATCGGCCTTGGCCTGACGGCCGCTTTTGCGGGCAATCAGAAGAAATAGATCGCCTGACGTCGTTTGAGACGTTTGCGTCCCCCCGGATCCGGCCCTGGGGGGCGCCACTTTTCGTATGCCGAGTTTTCAGCGAAATTCGATGATGACCTCAGGCCCGAGGTCGGTCTGACTACTTTTCCGGATAATAGGTCTTGCCGGAAGAGGTCTCGATCAGCCATTCGCCGTTACGCTGCTCTATCTTCGTCAGCTGCGCATTGTCAGGCAATGTGGAGCCGACCCGCACCATATACATGCCCGATCCGTCCTCGATCAGCGCGCGGCCGTTGGAAACATGCAGCAGACGGAAAGAGGTCTGGCCCGGGAAAGGCTGGTCTTCAAGCCCGGCTGCCAGATTGTTCTGCTTTTCCTTGCCGCTGGCGTTGACTGTCGCCGTGGTCAGCATGTCGGGCATTTCGGCCGGCGGCATGTCTTCCTTGTTGCGGTTGGTCATGGCCATGGGCGAGACGCTGAAGACTTCCCTCGGGCCGGTATGGGGCAGATCGCGGGTGCGGTCGCCGCCGGCAACCTTCATGCCGAACTTGTCCTCGTTGAAGAACACATACCAGGGAAAAAAGGCGGCAGCTGCGGCAAGCCCTATACCTGTCCACGCCAGAATACGGTCGGGCGTGAAGAAGGGAGGCTGCGACCGGGCGTCTTCGACGGCGCCATTGTCGATCTGTTTCTTTTTCACGGGTCAGCCTCTCATTCTCGGGTTCACCTGCGGCTGATTGTTCGGCACACCACCGCGCAACGCGGTTGCCAGATCGGCATAGGCGTCCTGCGCTGCCGGTTCGCTCGGAAGCTGTTTCAGCGTTTCATAAATGATCGGGACCTGCTTTACCGCCATGTCGAGATCGGGATCGGTGCCGGGCCGATAACCGCCGATGAGGCGCAGATCGCGCGTTTCCTCGAAACGATGCACCAGCGCCTTCAGGCGCGAGACCAGCTTTTCCTGATCCGGCGTCCACGCCTTCTTGGCGAGACGAGAGATGGAGGCAAGCGGATTGATCGGCGGATAACGGCCCTCTTCGGCAAGGCTGCGGTCGAGCACGATATGGCCATCGAGAATGCCACGCGTCGAATCGGCAATCGGATCGTTGTGATTGTCGCCGTCCACCAGAATGGAGACGATGGCGGTGATGGTGCCGGTGCCTTCCGCGCCGGGACCCGCCCGCTCCAGAAGGCGCGGCAGTTCGGTGAAGACCGAGGCCGGATAGCCGCGCGCCACCGGCGGCTCGCCCGAGGCGACGGCCACTTCGCGGATCGCATGGGCAAAGCGCGTCACGCTGTCGATGATGAGAAGAACATTGTCGCCCTGATCGCGAAAATGTTCGGCAATGGTGACCGCGGAAAGCGGCGCCATCTTGCGCAGCATCGGGCTTTCATCGCTGGTGGCGACAACGGCGATGGACTTGCTCATGTTTTCGCCCATCGTGTCTTCGATGAACTCGCGCACTTCGCGTCCGCGTTCGCCGACCAGCGCAATCACCACCTTGTCGAAGGCGTCGGCCTTGGCGAGCATCGACAGCAGCGTGGATTTGCCCACACCGGAGCCGGCGAAAATGCCGAGGCGCTGGCCGAGGCAAAGCGGCGAGAAGATATCGATTGCCCGCACGCCGGTCTTGAAAGGCGTCTCCACCCGCTTGCGCGTCATTGACGGCGGCGCATTGTTGGAGATCGAACGGCGCTCGGTGCCGGAGGCAAGCGGGCCCTGACCGTCGATGGGTTCGCCAAGGGCGTTGATGGTACGTCCGCACCAGCTGTCATCGGGCGCGACGCGGAAAGCGCCCTTGCGAATGACGGTGTCGTGGATGCCGATCGGTTCGCCCGGCTCGATCGGGCAAACATAGCAGATATCGGGTTCGACACGCACAACTTCACCGAGATGGATGCCGGTCGCGCTGCGATGGGCGACGAATTCACCAAGCCTGACGTGCCGCGAAAGGCCGGAGACCGTATAGTGTCCGGCGGCAATGGTGCGGACGTGCCCGCCCGGCGCCACCGAAAATTCCGGATCGGCATAATGCCCGGCAAGGCTCGCCAGCTGCGCGAGCTTCGGTGAAATGGCGTCGGCCGAGAGCATGGATTCCGGCATTGTCATCACTCAGTTCCTCAACGCGCGCCGCCAAGCGTCTTGATGCCTTCGCCGAAGGTCGATTCGGTGTCGCGCATCAGCGAGGAAATGCTCTCGAAGGCCCGGTTGACCTGGATGAGCTGCGTCATCTGGGAAATGCCGTTGACGTTCGATTGTTCGAGATAACCCTGAACGACGCCGACCTCATGATTGTTGACGACCGGAACCGGCTGCGCCACGGGCTTCACACCGCTGTTGGGATGGCGCAGGAAGCCTTGCGAGAAATCCGCCTGGAAGATGCCGAGGGTAGCGACGATGTTTTCGTTCTGCCTGATCGCACCGTCGAGACCAACGGTTATCGGGCCGCCATTCGGATTGAGCTGGATCGGACCGCCGCCGGCATCGAGAACGGGATAACCGCTCGAAGAGATGAGCGCGCCATCCGGGCGCATGGTGAAACGGCCGTCGCGGGTCAATATCTGGCCGTCCGGCGTATCCAGCGAGAACCAGGCATCGCCCTTGATGGCGAAATCGAAGGAATTGCCGGTCTGCTCGAAAGCGCCCTGGCGGGTGGAGAGATAGTCGTTGCCCTGTGAGACGAAGGCCACCCGGGCATTCATGTCATTGTGGTTCTTGGCGACCATTTCGTCGAATTTCACTTCGGAGCCGCGGAAGCCGACCGTGTTCACATTCGCCATATTGTCGGAAATGGTGGTGAGACGACGCTCCAGCGCGATCTGCGAGGAAAGGGCGACGTATAGTCCGGATTGCATATCATTTGCCTCCGAGTTTCAGGGAGTTGATGGAGATCAGCAGATCGGGGGAGATGCCGTAGCCGCTGGAGGAGCCGAAAACGGCCAGGGGATCATAGGTCGTCGATGGATTTTGCATTTCCCACATGATGGTGAAACGCTCGAGCAGCTTTCCGACCTTCTCAGGATCCTGCAGATCCTTGATGTTGATGGTTTTTTCGATGAGTGCCGCCTGTTTTTCGACATTGGCCGCGGCAAATTCGTCAGGCAGGTTGTAGGCCGTGCGAAACACCTGCGCGAGCGCATCATCCGCCAGGAAATCGAGACCGGACGTGATGGTGGATGCCTTGCGCTCGAAATAAAGGGCGAGCCGGACGCCATTATTGTCGTCGCCGGCTTCCTGTTCCAGCGTCTGGCGGGTGTATTTGTCGACAATGCCGGCCTGGGCGGCCTCGGTTGCGGTCGCCGCCGCGCCGAGGCTGGCGAAATCCAGCGACTTCGCGAAATCCGCATAGCGGCTGTCGGAAAGCTTGTTGGCGAAAGCGTCCTTGTCCGTGGTGCCTTCGGTCAGCACCTTGCGGATGAAGGCCTTCGCATAGGCCATGTCCTCGAGCCCGTGGGCCTTCAGCGCGTAATTGTAAAGACGCGTATCGGCCATGAAATCGTCGATGGATTTCACCTCACCGATCTTCGCGCGGTAATATTCGGTTTCGCGCGCCACATCGGGCTGCTTCGACACCCGCTCCAGCGATTTGCCGATATCCTGACTGATCAGTCTGTAGCTGGTATAGGTGGAAGTCACTGAACCGCCGCTCTCGTTTGATCCCGATCTCAAGGCGCACGTCCGCCTTTGCCGGCATAGTGCCGTGGCTTGCTTGTGCGAAACTGGTTGCCGGAAGAGCTGAAAAGCGGGCTGGCGGACAGGTTCACGCAAGCCACATTTTCTAGACATGGCGGCATGGAACACTGTTCGGGCGTGGTCGATCAATGAATATTGTAATTGGACTTATAATCACCTTCGGCTGCATCATCGGCGGCTATATGGCGATGGGCGGTCATCTGGACGTGCTGATTCAGCCGTTCGAATTGATGATCATCGGCGGCGCCGGTCTTGGCGGCTTCATCATGGCGAACCCCATGAAGGTCGTGAAGGATTCGGGCAAGGCGCTCGGCGAGGCCTTCAAGCATTCGGTCCCGAAGGAGCGCAACTATCTCGACGTGCTCGGCGTGCTTTATTCGCTGATGCGCGATCTGCGCACGAAATCGCGCAACGAGATCGAGGCCCATATCGACAATCCGGAAGAATCCTCGATCTTCCAGAGCGCGCCCTCGGTACTTAAGAACAAGGAACTGACCTCGTTCATCTGTGACTATGTCCGCCTCATCATCATCGGCAATGCCCGCAGCCACGAAATCGAGGCGCTGATGGATGAGGAAATCGAGACCATCCTCAATGACAAGCTGAAGCCCTATCACGCGATCACCACCATGGGCGATTCCTTCCCCGCCATCGGTATCGTCGCGGCGGTTCTCGGCGTCATCAAGGCCATGGGCAAGATCAACGAATCGCCCGAGGTGCTGGGCGGCCTGATCGGGGCCGCACTCGTCGGCACCATGCTCGGCATCATCCTGTCCTATTCGATCTGCAACCCGCTCGCGTCGCAGGTCAAGATCGTCCGCACCAAGCAGCATCGCCTCTACATCATCGTCAAGCAGACGCTGATCGCCTACATGAACGGCTCGGTGCCGCAGGTCGCGCTTGAATATGGCCGCAAGACCATCTCCAACTATGAACGGCCGTCCATCGACGCCGTCGAGCAGGAGATGATGAATCCCGGCGGCGAAAACAAGGCGGCATGATCATGGCAAAAGCTGCAGCGCATAAAGCCCCGGCCATCGACACCGCCTTGCTCGCGAAGCTGACCGGAGGGCTCTCCGACCGCAGGACGATTGCGAAGATCGGCTCGGATATCGGTCATCTCTACAGCGAATTCCTGCCTGATATCTTCCACAGCGAGACCGGCATTGCGATCGACGTCGAATATGTCGGCTCCGAATCGGGGCTGATGACCGATCTCATCGCCAATGTCGGGCACAATGTTGCGGTTGCCGATTGTTCGCTGCGCAACTGGTGCCCCAATTTCATGATGGCGGTCGGCAACGGCTTCGTCATCGCGCTGATGGAGCGTATGCTGGGTGCTGCACCTGACACCATCGGTGAGCCGGACGAACGCAGCCTGTCCCATATCGAGCTCGACCTTGCGGCCATGGTTCTCGGCCGCATCGCGGGCGTGTTGCGCTCGGGCGTGAACGCGCCGGGCGGTTTCGAGGCGACGATCGACCCGCCGTTCAATGCCAATGGCAGAAGTGCCTTCGACGAGATGATCGCCGGCGTTTACGGCGTGACCATCCGCATGAAGATCGATATCGGCAGGGTCTCGTCCGAGTTCGCTCTCATCGTGCCGCAGCGGCCCCTGCTCAAGACCTCCATCGTCGCCCCGAAAGCTTCGGCCCAGGCGCTGAAGAAGCAGGAAGAGTGGATGGAGATGATCTCGCAGCAGGTGAAGAGATCGCAGGTCACGCTCGAGGCGCGCATCAAGCTCGAAACGCTGACCTTGCGGACGATTTCCAGACTGGTGGCCGGTGACGTCATCCCGTTTCAGGATCTGAAGCAGGACGATATCGGCGTCGAGGTCAGCGCCAACGGCTCCAAGCTTTATAATTGCGAATTCGGCAAGTCCGGAGAGCGCTACATGGTTCGGGTGAAGAACAATGTCAGCACGGACGACGAGATTTTGCGACATTTGATGGGTTAAAATCCTGCCCGCCCTTTTGGGGTTTTGGGCAGGCTGACGCAAGTTTCAAAGGGAATAATCAGCGCATGGCTACGAAGAAAACACCTGTGACCGATGACGCAGCGTTGCCGTCGTTTGAAGACGGCGGCGACCTCGACCAGGCTATCGGCGATCTGCGTGGCGTCCTCAAGACGGATGCGGAAGGCTCGCTCTCCGATTTTGGCGACTTCGGCGATTTCGCAAGCACGGACGACGCATCCACCGACAGCGACCTTTCCGCCTTCGGTGGCGGAGCCGCGGATTTTGGGATGGATGATTTCGCGGCCGCCCCGCCGGTCGCGGGCGTGAAGGCGCCGCTCGGCAGCGGACTGTCCGAGAACATGGAACTGATCATGGATATCCCGATCGATGTCCAGATCGTTCTCGGCACGAGCAGAATGCTGGTTTCGGGCCTGATGGGCCTCGAAGAGGGTGCGACGATCGCGCTCGACCGCAAGATCGGCGAGCCGGTCGAGATCATGGTGAATGGCCGCCGTATTGCGCGCGGTGAGATAACGGTACTTGAAGACGACGATACGCGCTTCGGCGTAAAATTGATTGAAGTAATGAGTACGAGAAAAGCCTGATCCCTGTGGGGACGGAGAGGAAAGACCATGATGGACTTCGAGGATTTCGGTAACCCCCTTGCGGGCAAGCCGTTGTCTCAGGCCGACAAGGCGGCCGCGGTGCTTCTTGCCATGGGCAAGGGCGTTGCCGGCAAGCTGCTGAAATTTTTCACGCAGCACGAATTGCAGATGATCATTTCCTCGGCCCAGACCCTGCGCGTCATTCCTCCCGATGAACTCGCGCAGATCGTGGCGGAGTTTGAAGACCTGTTCACCGAAGGCACGGGTCTCATGGATAATGCCAAGGCAATTGAGAGCATTCTCGAGGAAGGCCTGACCCCTGAAGAGGTGGACAGCCTTCTTGGCCGTCGCACCGCCTTCCAGGCCTATGAAGCATCGATCTGGGATCGCCTGCAGGAAGCGGAGCCGGAGTTTGTCGGCAAGTTCCTGCTGCGCGAACATCCCCAGACCATTGCGTATATTCTCTCGATGCTGCCCTCGTCCTTCGGCGCCAAGGTTCTTCTGACCATTCCCGAAGAACAGCGCGCCGATATCATGAACCGCACGGTGAACATGAAGGAAGTGAGCCCGACGGCCGCCCAGATCATCGAGAAGCGTGTGGTCAATCTGATCAACGAGATCGAGGCCGAGCGCAACGCCGGCGGTTCCACGAAGGTTGCCGATCTGATGAACGAACTGGAAAAGCCGCAGGTCGACACGCTGCTCAGCTCGCTGGAGACGCTCAGCAAGGAAGCCGCAAACAAGGTCAAGCCGAAGATCTTCCTCTTCGACGACCTCATGTTCATGCCGCAGCGCAGCCGCGTCATGCTGCTCAACGATGTTTCGGCCGACGTTCTGACCATGGCGCTGCGCGGCGCCACGATGGAAATCAAGGAATGTGTGCTGTCCAGCATCAGCCCGCGCCAGCGCCGCATGATCGAGTCGGATCTCGCCGTACCGCAGGCATCCATCAACACCCGCGAAGTGGCGATTGCCCGCCGCGCGGTGGCCCAGGAAGCGATCCGTCTGGCCAATTCCGGCCAGATACAGCTGAAGGAAGCCGGGGCGGACGAACAATCGGCCGCCGCTTGAGCGGAAGCCGGTTGATAACCGCCTTGCAGGCAGGGCCCGCCATTGCGATGGCCGGCTCCGGGCGCTAGTTTCGGGATGACGGCCTGCCGGGATCGGCGGGCCTTTTTTATTCCGGGAACGTGCCTTGGCAGACGATCAGGACAAGGACAGTAAAACAGAAGCCCCGACGGAGAAAAAACTCCGCGATGCGGCCGAGAAGGGCAATCTTCCCTTTTCCCGCGAAGTGCCGATCTTTGCTTCGTCACTCGCCTTTTATTGTTACCTCGTTTTCTTCCTTCCCGATGGAGCCGGTCGAATCGGCGAGACGCTGAAGGATCTGTTCGGCCAGCCCGAACAATGGAATCTCGGTACCCGGCCGGATGCCCTGTCACTGCTTTATTTTCTCGGCACCTCGATGGCCTATCTGCTCATGCCGGCCATGATCATGTTCATCGTTTTCGGTCTCGCCTCGTCGTTTTTCCAGAACCTGCCATCGCCTGTGCTTGAAAGGGTGCGTCCGCAATGGTCGCGTGTTTCGCCTGCAAAGGGGTTTACGCGCATCTACAGCAAGCAGGGTTTCGTGGAGTTCGGCAAGTCGCTGTTCAAGATACTGATCGTCTCGACCATCATGTTCTTTTCGCTGCGCGGCGATTTCTACAGTCTCATCGACCTGATGTTCTCCGATCCGCAGGTGATTTTCGTCCGGGTCGTCGAGATCGTCAAAAAGATGATGGTCGTGATCCTGCTTTCGACCGCTCTGCTCGCCGCCGTCGACCTTTTGTGGACGCGCCATCACTGGTTCACCCAGCTGAAAATGACGAAGCATGAGGTGAAGGAAGAATATAAGCAGTCGCAGGGCGACCCGGTGGTCAAATCCCGCCAGCGGTCGATCGCCCGCGATCGCGCGCGCCGCCGCATGATCAACAATGTGCCGCGCGCGACGCTTGTCATCGCCAACCCGACACACTTTGCGGTGGCGCTGCGTTATGTGCGTGAAGAAAGCGACGCGCCGATCGTCGTCGCCAAGGGCCAGGACCTTATCGCATTGAAAATCCGCGAGATTGCGGAAGAAAACAATATCCCCGTTTTTGAAGACCCGCCACTCGCGCGCTCCATGTTTGCGCAAGTCTCGATCGATAGTGTGATTCCACCAGCCTTTTATAAGGCCGTGGCTGAGCTCGTTCATCGGGTTTACGCCATGAAGTCATCGAAAATACGGGTTCAATAAAACCAATGAAAAAATCCGCCTATTCTGAACAGCGGGAAATGATCGTCGCAGAGGCGATCAACCCGATCGCCACCGAACTCCGACTGCTAGACCCGGCCGACCTGATTTCGCTGCTCAGATTCGAGTGCTACGGCAGTATTGCCGACCTCGTCTCCTCGGCCGCGGAACTTTATTATCATCCCGGCACGATCAATTTCGGTGCTGGTGGCGAATACAAACTGGAATGGGAAGGCGCGCCGGAGATCATCCTCGATCTCGAGATCAAACCGAAGGGCGCCACGGTCTATGCACAATTGGTCTTGGCCAATGAACATGCGGCGGTCGAGATCAATCATGTCTCGTTTCAGAACCCTTCGGAAAACCCCGACGAGAATACCGAGTTTCTCCGCAAAAGCCTGATGGCGGCCCGATTCGTTCCGACCCGTCAGGGCGAGGCGGCCTGAACCGCACTGCCGGATATGTCACTTTTACCCGTTGCGCCTGCTGGAACCGCCGGCGCAGCGGCTCCGTTGCGGTGCTTTTTCGCCCGACCTTGCCTGAAGCCTGCCGCTTTGCGCAAAACCCTTCTGCGAAAGCGAGGAACGCCTTGCAAATCAGCGTTGTTGTTTGGTACCTATCGAATTAACGATTTGTTAACGAACGGCAGGTCGCGGTGGCCCGTTTCAACCACCGCCGATGCGCATGATGCCTCTGCTCGTTTTCGGCGTAGCGCCGGATTTTTTCTTACATTTTGAATTGGGTGGAACCCATGACCAGCATTATGACCAATGCGGCGGCAATGGCCGCGCTGCAGACCTTGCGCATGATCGACAAGAGCCTTGAGACGACGCAGGCGCGTGTCTCCTCCGGCTACCGTGTCGAGACGGCAGCGGACAACGCGGCTTATTGGTCCATCTCCACGACCATGCGCTCCGACAATACGGCGCTTTCGGCCGTGCAGGATGCCCTGGGCCTCGGCGCCGCCAAGGTCGACACGGCTTTCGAAGCCGTCGAAAGCGCTATTGAGACCGTCAAGTCCCTGAAGGCGAAGCTGGTTGCCGCCTATGGTGTGGGAAGCAACCGGTCGAAGATCCAGGAAGAAATCAAGCAGCTTCAGGATCAGCTGAAAAGCATTTCCGAATCGGCGTCCTTCTCCGGTGAAAACTGGCTTCAGGCAAAAATCGGCGATGGCAAGACGCCGGCCGCCGAAGAGCCGACCATCAAGAAGATCGTTGCATCGTTTACCCGTACCGCCGCTGGCGCGGTGGGTGTGACGACGGTCGACTATTCGCTCGATTCGAGCACGGTTCTGTTCGATCTGAGCGGCGGCAAGTTCGGTATTCTCGATACCGAGGCCCGTTTCCTTCGCAAGAACGAAACGATCGTGACGATGCGCACGACGGATACGCCCGCGTTGCCTGCCGTTCCCACCGTTACCGACAAGGATTATGTGGTCACGACGCTGAAGGACAGCGAAGTGGCGGCATTGAGCGGGTTTACCGTCAAGGCAACCGGCATCTACACCAATGCTGCCAATACGGAAGGCTATTTGAAGATCAGCGATGATGTCTGGGTAAAGCTTACCTCCACCGATCCGGCAGATGCCGCGGCCCCGACCACGGACAGCACCACACCCGTCGTAACGACGACGTCGCCGAACACAAACTGGTACTACGACGTCTCCTCGGCAATCGACCCTGACGACCGCAAGCTCGGAATCTCCGTGTCGACGCTCGACATCAACAAGCTCACCGATCTCGCCCAGAAAATGGGAACGATGACGGGAGAGCAATATACCGAAGCCGATGTGCTGGACGCGATGATGTCCTTCGTCGATGGACAGCTTGAAGCGATGACCAGCGCGGCTTCCAGCCTGGGTTCGCTGCAGAGCCGTATCGACATGCAGGAAAACTTCGTATCGAGCCTGATGGACGTGATCGACAAGGGTATCGGCCGTCTGGTCGATGCGGATATGAACGAGGAATCGACCAGGCTGAAGGCGTTGCAGACACAGCAGCAGCTCGGCATCCAGTCGCTCTCCATCGCCAACGCCAATGCGGAAAATATCCTCCAGCTCTTCAAGTAACGGCTTTGGCCCGGCGTGGGCAGGTGCGAAGACGTGGCGCGGGCTTCCGGAACAGGCCGCCTTCATCCTCGCACAAGTTTGAACACCTAACGTCGGGGCAATATCGGGTGGATCGCATGGCGTGATCCTTCCGGACATCATGGAAGAGACGGACAGGTAGCAAGGATGACGGTGGTGCCGCCAAACGGCTTTGATCGCAGGCAAAAAAACATGTCTCGCCTCTCCGGCCAGTTTTGCCGGGGGCGTGCATGAGCGCCTCCATCGCAAGATATCTCAAGGATTTCGGCGACAGCCAGCCCGCCGGGCTGGCATTTGGCGATCCGCTGGCGGATGCCGAGGGCATGTCCGGTTTCGGCGACGTTGCGGCCGGTTTCGATGAATTCGAGACCGTCGATGTCGAAAGTGAGAAACAGGCTGCCTATGCCCGTGGCCACGAAGAGGCGACCCGCGAACTCACCGAGAAGATGCAGGCCGAGCGTGACACGCTGCTGGCCTCCCATGCGGCCGAACTGGAGGCCCTGCGTTCCGTCTATCTTGAGGAGATTGCCGTTTTCCTGTCCCGCGGTCTGCGCGAGGGCATCGATGCGATCGCCGCCAATCTGAGCGAGCAGACCGCCGGTATCCTTGCTCCGGTTCTGACCGAAGAGCTGTCGGCCAGGGCCGTCTCGGCTCTTGCGGATGTCGTGCGCGCTTCCATGCCGGATGGCGAGGCGGTCACACTTGTCGTGAAAGGTCCGAAAGATCTGTTCGAGCATCTGAAGACTCAGCCAGGCTTTGAGGCCGAAACGATGAAATTTACCGAGACCACGGATATCGACCTTTCCGTCGAGTTGGGTGAAAGCGTGTTCGTGACGCGCATGTCCGCCTGGGCGTCCAGTCTTCGCAAGGTGATGAAATGAGTGAAGGCGAAAATCACCACCACGGCAAAAACGAGATCATCATCGTCAAACGCCACAAGGGCGGGCACGATGGCGCCCATGGCGGCGCATGGAAAATCGCCTATGCCGACTTCATGACGGCCATGATGGCGTTCTTCCTCGTCATGTGGCTGGTCAATGCCGCCAACGAGGAGACCAAGGCCTCGGTCGCCAGCTATTTTAATCCGATAAAACTGTCCGATGAGAAACCCTCGTCCAAGGGGCTGGAAAAGCCGGTGGACAAGGAAGAGGGCGTCCAGAAAAAGGACCAGTCCAATATCAAGGCGGAAAAGGTGACCCAGGGTTCGGCCGCGGCGACGGGTGAGGACCTGACCTCCCAGACCGGTGAACAGTTGAACTTCTCCGAGGCGGACTTTTTCGAAAATCCCTATTCCGTGCTGGCGGAGATCGCCCAGCAGGTCGGGCAGCAGGCCAATGTCAGCGCCAAGGGTGAAGGCGGCGCTGCCGATTCCGGTCCGGCGACGGGCGCAAGCGGTGGTGAGGCCTATCGCGACCCCTTTGACCCCGATTTCTGGACCCAGCAGGTGAAGATCACCCGCGCCGACCAGCAGCAGGAGCCAGTCGAACCGCAGCAGGCGGCTGAGAGCAAGCAGCCGGATGCGGCCGAAAACGCGCAGGCGATCGCGCTCAAGTCGTCCGAGACACCGGCCGACAAGGCGGAAGACGGCAAGTCGATGGAAGTCGCCGCCGTGGTGCCGCAGCAGCGTCCGGATGCCTCCGAACAGGCGGCGCTTGCCCAGCCGAAGCCGGATGCGCAGCGGCAGGCGAGCGATGTACAGCAAAAGGCCAGCGACGCCGATCGGGAAAAGGCCGACACGCTGCGCGAAGAGATCGAGAAGCAGATATCCGGCATTGCCGGCAAGCTCGCTGAAGGTCTGGTGGTGACACCGGCCGAAGGCGGATTGCTGCTGACCATTTCCGACCAGACGGAAACGCCGATGTTCAACATCGGATCGGCCGTGCCCCGGCGCGAAATGGTTCTGGCCATGGAAAAGATCGGGAAACTGCTTCAGGAGCGGGGCGGCAGCGTGGTGATCCGCGGTCACACCGACGGACGGCAGTTCAAGGGCGAAGCCAATGACAACTGGCGGCTCTCCATGGATCGTGCGCACAGCGCCTATTACATGCTGGTGCGCGGCGGCCTGTCGGAAGAGCGGGTGAAGCAGGTTTCTGGCTTTGCGGATCGCAGATTGCAGGTGCCGGCAGACCCGATGGCGGATGCCAACCGCCGCATCGAAATCCTGCTTGAGGCCGATCGGGGGTGAGTGTGACGAAATCCTCGAAACGCTGGCTTTTTCTTGCGGCGACGCTTTGCGGTCTCGGTGCCGAGCCGATCAAGGCCTTTTCGCAGTCGCAAGACAGCCTCATGCCCTATGCGATGTTGCGCTCCCTGCAATTCGTGCAGGATTCCGTGGCGATGGGAGATCATTCGGCGACCGAAATGCAGCGGTTTCTGCTGCAGACGATCGATGAGCGGCTTAAAAGCGCGCCTTCGGCGATCTTCAAGGACCCGCGTAATGTCGATGCGGCACTTGTCTATGCGATGAGCGGCGGCAATCCCGCCACGCTTGAATTGCTGGTCGCGCGCGATGTGGACGGTAACTTCGACAGCCGTGTCGCCGACATCCTGCGCAAATACCTTTCCGGCAAGGGAACGCTGGTGGCGCAGAGCATTGCCGCCATGGTGCCCGAATATCGCGGCACGCGGATTGGCGCCTACCTGGCGCTGATCGGCGGCAATGTGACGATTCCGCGTGATCCGCTGGCGGCGCTCAGCTTCTACGACATAGCCCGGCTCGAAGCGCCAGGCACCATCGTGGAGGAGGCGGCGCTGCGCCGCTCGCTTGCCATCGCGGTCGAAGACGGCGATGCGGCGCGCGGTGTCGAATATGCGCAGCGCTATGCCCGGCGCTTCCTGCATTCGCCCTATGCCAGCCAGTTTGCGGATCTTCTGGTCTCGCTGGTGGTCAAGCGGGTCGATTCCATCAGCGAGGAAGCGATACAGGAAACATTCGCGATGATGGATGCGGAGAGGCAGAAGGAGGCCTATCTGCGTCTCTCCCGCCTCGCGGCAATCAGCGGCAAGGATTCGCTGGCGCGCATGGCCGCACTGAAGGTGAAAGCTCTGTCGCCTGCCGCGCCGGACCAGCCGGAAGTGCAGGCAAATCTTTATGAGAGCCTTTCCAATATCGGCACGCCAGACGTGGTGAGCGCGATCGAGACGATCGTTCAGATTCCCGACGCCCAGCTGTCGGATCGGGACAGGGCGCTGCGGGAGGCTGCAAGGGCGATAGCCGAACAGGTGGTTCGCCCGCCTTCCTTGCCCGGCGCTGATATCGACGCCGCCGCGGCGCAGAGCGCCGTGCCGAAACCTTCGCAGGATGAGGCGGCGGCCACCGGGGAAAAAAGCATATGGCGGGTTGAAACCCACAAGACTGACGATGAGGGCGAGAACGTCCGGCAGCTCGTGACGAGCGGCCGCAGCAAGCTCGATGAAATCGACAGCCTGTTGAAGAAAGGCGAGGGGGCACCATGATCGACGCAACCATCAACGCGATAGTGAATGCGCCGCAGGCCGATCCGCGTGCGGGCAACACCGGTGCGCGGGATGACGCCAGGGGCGGTAGTTTCGGCAATGCGCTTTCCACGGTGCGCCACGAGCGGCCGCCACATTCGCGGCATCAGCAGGGGACAGGCTCGGCCGAAGAGCAGCATGCTCAGGCCGACGGTGAGGGGGAAAAGATGGATGTCCCGGTCAAGCGTCCCACGAATTTTCTGAATGTGGTCGCCAACGAGCATGGCGCGGAAGGTCGCACCCATGAGACGGTGGCCGAGTTTCAGAACGCGGTGAAAACCGCCCGCACATCGCTGGAGAATGGCAAGACCGGCAAGAAAACGAAGGACGATGCCGACAAGGACGCCGAGACGGTGGCGGATGCGTTGGATCCCAGGCTCGCAGAGCTGAAAATGATCGCCGCCAATGCCGGCGATATCGCGACGGCCAAGACGCCGCTTGAGGAGATCGCCCAGGCGATTGCAGGCAAGGCCGATCCGGTAAAATCGGACAAGGCCGACATGCCGCGGGTAAAGACGGAGCCTTCGCTCAAGGACATGCATACCGGTATGGAGCCGGCCGGAAACGAAGCCGGATCTGGCTCCGACAACGAGGGCAATGCTGCCGCATTCCGTTTTTCCTCACCGCGTTCCGGTGCGGCCCGCGCTCTCGATATGAGCACGGTGCAGCGTGATGGCCGGGTCGAATTCGAAGCCCGGGAGAGCGGCGGGAAGGCCGCCGATACCATAACGGTTCTCGATTCACGGCGGTTCATCGGTCTCGCGCCGTCGTCCAACGCTTCGGCTTTGACCGGCCTTATCGCCAATGATCCCGAGTGGGTCAGCGCCATGCAGCCCGGTTCGGCGCTTTCCAATGCCGCAGCCCAGAGCAGCACAGGCAAGGTCGTGCATACGCTGAAGCTGCACATGACGCCGATCGAGCTGGGATCGGTGACGATGTCGCTGCGTCTTGCCGGTGACGAGCTCGCCGTTCACATGACGGTGGAGAGCGTCGCGGCCTATAAAAAGCTCCAGGAAGACAGCAAGAGCATCCTTGATGGCCTGAAAGCGCAGGGTCTGACGGTCGATAACATCACCATCAGCATCGCTTCTTCGGACAAGAGTGACCAAACGGGCACACAAGGCAACAATCAGCAAAATCAGCAGGCGCAGCAGCAGGGCCAGCAGGCGGCCGCAGGACGCAACCGTGACGAGTCCGGCGCACGGGATGGCCGGCAAGGCAATGGTGATAATTTGGGGGTGCATAATGAAGGCATGGATGGCGCTCTCGGCTCTGGCCGTTCTTCTGCTGACAATGGCGTCTACCTCTGAAAACGCCTCGGCTTCCGCAACATCAGGTGCCTGTGAAAGGGAAATTCAGTCCGCCGCGCGCAAATATGGCGTGCCGGAGGGAATTCTCTACTCCGTCGGCCTGACCGAGACGGGCCGCAAGGGCAAGCTGGACCCCAATGCCATGAATATCGAGGGAAAACCGGTATTTGCCTCGTCCACGGAGGAGGCGTTGTCCACTTTCGAGGCGGCGAAGCGCAATGGCGCCAAGCTGATCGATCTCGGCTGCATGCAGATAAATCACTATTTTCATGGCGAAAACTTCGCATCGACGCGTGAAATGTTCGATCCGCGCCGTAATGTCGAATATGCCGCCATGTTCCTGCGCAATCTTCACAACAGGCATGAAACCTGGACCATGGCGGTCGCGCGTTATCATGCCGGTCCCAACAATGACCCGGCGCAGAAGAAATATGTCTGCCGGGTAATCGCCAATCTGGTGGCGACGGGCTACGGAAAATGGACCGCCAACGCGAAAAACTTCTGCGACGGATAACAACCTAAAATTGCCTTCAGGCGCCGCAGGACTCGTATTTTGAAATGTGGCGATAGATTGATCGAAAAAAGGCATTTCAAGCAGTTTTTTCGGAATTTTGAAATTTCTACACAAAAATTTTGTGCCATATATGGTTAACAACCACTATATATAGATCAAATCGGCACAAAATAGTTAATCAATTATTAATAACTATCGATGATTTCCTACAGTTGTCGCTGAATCCCCCGATTCGTACCAATGCCACATTGGAAAACACCACACTGATTCGGAGGCGGACGAATGATCGTAGTGGTTGATGAGCGCGAGCTCGTTAAAGACGGCTATACATCTCTATTTGGGCGTGAGGGCATCCCCTCGACCGGTTTCGATCCGGCCGAATTCGGGGAATGGGTCTCGACGGCGGCGGAAAGCGATCTTGCGGCCGTGGAGGCCTTCCTGATCGGCCAGGGCGACCGGAGCTATTCCTTGCCGAAGGCAATCCGGGATCGCACGACGGCGCCGGTGATCGCGGTCAGCGACCAGCCCTCGCTGGAATCGACGCTGGCGCTGTTCGATAGCGGCGTCGACGATGTCGTGCGCAAGCCGGTTCACCCCCGTGAAATCCTTGCACGTGCGGCGGCGATCCGTCGCCGGCTGCAGGTCATCTCGAACTTCACCGATGCCGGACCTATCCGGGTTTTCTCCGACGGCCGTGATCCGGAAGTCGGTGGTGAAGTATTTCCCCTGCCGCGTCGCGAGCGCCGCATCCTCGAATATTTGATCGCCAATCGCGGACGCCGCGTTTCCAAGGCGCAGATTTTCAATGCCATCTACGGCATCTTCGATGATGACGTCGAAGAGAATGTCGTTGAAAGCCATATCAGCAAATTGCGCAAGAAGCTGCGCAAGAAGCTCGGCTACGATCCGGTCGATTCCAAGCGGTTTCTCGGCTACAGCATTGATTGGCAATGATCTTCATTGACCCGCGTGGTCTTTTTCAAACGCGGTATTTCAGACAGCTTCACGCAAGCCAAACGCTTTACCTTCTCCCTGAAAGATGACCACGAGGGTTTTTGAATGAGTATTTTCGGCACTATGCGAACCGGTGTGTCCGGCATGAATGCACAGGCGAACAAGCTGGGCACCGTGGGCGACAACATCGCCAACGCAAGCACCACCGGCTACAAGCGCGCATCGACGTCGTTCTCCTCGCTCGTTCTGCCCTCCTCGTCGGGCAGCTATGCCTCCGGCGGCGTGCAGTCCAACGTTCGCTACAGCATTTCGGAGCAGGGCAACCTCTCCTACACCACCTCGAGCACCGATCTTGCCATTCAGGGCAACGGCTTCTTCGTGGTTCAGGACGGTGCAGGCACACCTTACCTCACGCGCGCCGGTTCCTTCGTGAAGAATGCCGAAGGTTACCTCGAAAACGCAGCGGGCTTCCAGCTGATGGGTTACCCCTACGGCTCCAATCCGCCGGCGGCTGTCGTCAATGGCTTTACGGGTCTCGAGGCCATCAACGTCAACAATTTCGGCCTGACCGCATCGCCCTCCACGCAGGGCAGCTTCCCGGCCAACCTCAATCGTGACGAAGCAATCGTGCCCGCTGGTTCGCGTCCCAGTGACAATGTTGCGACGGCGACGATCGGCGCGAAGACGTCGCTGACGGCCTTCGATAGTGGCGGTGCCAAGGTCCTTTACGACTTCTACTATACGCGGATCGATAATGATGCTTCAGGCAATCCGCAATGGGAAGTGACGGTTTATCGTCAGGATCAGTCAACCGATGGCGGCTTCCCGTACACGGCGACTCCCCCTGCCACCGCCCCGGTGAAGGCAACGGTTCAGTTGACCTTTGATCCCGCCACCAACAAGCTCACGACCGGATCGGATAAATCGATCACGATCAACGACAGCACCAGCGGCGTAGCGCAGTCGATCGAGATCGACCTGTCGGAAATGACGCAGTTCTCCTCGAAGTTCACACCCGGCACCGCGGTTCTGAACGGCAACGGTCCGAGCCAGATCAAGGATGTCGAGATCGGCAAGGACGGCGTGGTGACGGCGGTTTATCAGGATGGCGGCCGCCGTAATATCTACCAGCTGGCGCTGGCAACCGTGCCGAGCGTCGACAATCTCAGCCCGCAGAACGGCAACGTTTATCTGCCGAGCAACGAGTCGGGCGTCGTCACCATCGGTTTCGCGCAGACGGGCAGCTTCGGCTACATCCAGAAGGGCGCGCTGGAAGGTTCGAACGTCGATATCGCCAGCGAACTCACCGACATGATTGAATCCCAGCGTATCTATACCGCGAATTCGAAGGTCTTCCAGACTGGATCGGATTTGATGGATGTCCTGATCAATCTGAAGAGATAGTAATTCCTACGGGGACAGATGAATGTCGCTCACGTCAGCAATGAATACTGCGCAGTCGATTTTCAATAATACAGGTAAGCAGACGGACGTTACCGCCAAGAATATTGCCAATGTCGGCAATGCGAATTACGTCAAGCGAACCGCCATTCTCGGCACGACCATGGCCGGTGCGACTATCGTCACCAATGGCCGTGCCCAGAATGAGAGTCTTCTCAGGCAGACGATCTCCAGCGCCTCGCTGGCCACCGGTCAGAATACCGTTCTGACCGGTCTGGAGGAGATGAGGAGCATTTTCGGCAGCAACGATTACGAAAGCGCGCCGTCCACCTACATGGAGGAGCTGCTGAAGAGCCTTAGCAGCTACGCTGCCAAGCCGAGCAATGCCGCTCTGGCGGCGACGGCTGTGACCTCCGCTTCGGATGTCGCCAGTTCGCTGAACAAGGCATCGGCCGAACTGCAGGCCATGCGCCTGCGCGCCGACAAGGAAATGTCCCTTCAGGTCGACAAGCTGAACGGCCTGCTTGCGAAATTCGAGGAAGCCAACAACGAGGTCAAGGCACAGACGGCGATCGGTGGTGATCCGAGCGACGCCCTTGATCAGCGCGAAACCTTGCTGAAGGACATTTCGTCCATCATCGGCATCAATGTCGTCAATCGTCCAAACAACGATGTGGCGCTTTATACGACGGAAGGCGCGACCCTGTTCGAGATCGTGCCGCGCAAGGTGACCTTCAAGGCGCAGCCGGGCTACGACGCCACGACCACGGGCAATGCGATCTATGTCGATGGTGTGGCGCTGAAGGCGGGTAGCGGCAGCAACACGACGGCGGAAGGATCGCTGCAGGGTCTGATGCAGATCCGCGACGACCTCGCGCCGACCATGCAGAGCCAGCTCGACGAAATCGCCCGTGGCCTGATCTCCATGTTTGCGGAAAAGCCGATTACCCAGCCGGCGCCGCCCGCGACCCCTTTGACGGCGAAACCCGGCCTGTTCACCTGGTCGACGGCCACCTCGACAAGCGAGATTCCTCCGGATGGCGTGATCGTTCCCGGTCTTGCTGCGAGCATTACCGTCAACTCCGCGTTAATTATTTCGCAAGGTGGAAACCCGGAATTGTTGCGCGACGGCGGCATCAACGGTACCGCTTATGTCGTCAATACCACGGCTACGGGCGGAACCGGTTTTTCCGCTCTGATCGACAGCTATGTGACCGCATTCGACGCGCCCATGAATTTTGCCGCGTCGACACGTATCGATACGAATACCAGCATCCTGAAATACGGCACCAACTCGATGGGTTGGCTCGAACAGGAACGATCCGGTGCGACTTCGGCGAACGAAGCGAAAAGCGCGCTCTATGAGCGCTCCGCCACCTCCTATTCGAACAACACGGCGGTTAGCCTGGATGAGGAGCTTTCGCTGCTCATGGACATCGAGCAGTCCTATAAGGCAGCCACGAAACTGGTGACCACCGTCGATGAAATGCTCAAGTCCTTGATGGACATGGTGAGGTAAAAGATGAAAACGTCATTCATTTCATCGCTGGCGATGCAGAACAGCATGCGCAGCACCATCCTCAAGGCTCAGCTTGAGATGACCAAGCTGAATACCGAACTGACGACGGGCAAGCACGCGGATTTGGGCGTCACGCTCGGCGCCAATACGGCCCGCAGCCTCGATCTCAATCGGGATGTGGAGCGGATTTCCTCGCTTGTCACGGTCAATTCCTTCGCCACGCAGCGCCTTGAATCGTCGCAGACGGCATTGGACGGCATGGCAAAGGCGGCCGAGGAGATTCTCGGCGTTCTGGTGCCGAATACGACCAGCGAGCAGCCCACGCTTGCCACCGTGAACCAGAAAATCTCGAATGCGCTCAACAATTTCACCAGTTTTGCAAACACGGCGGTCGACGGGGAATATCTGTTTTCCGGTACGAATACGGATGTGAAGCCGGTTGATGACTATTTCGCCGATGGTTCACCCCTGAAGGCGGCCTATGATGCCGAATTGAACCATTTCATGGCATCGCAGACGCCGCCGGTGGGCAACATCGCCAACCTGTCCAAAGAACAGGTCAACGATTTCATGACCCATATGGAAGGCGTGTTCAACGGCACGACGACCGTGACCAACCCGCCGCACAGCAGTGTTGCCGCCGGACAGAACGTCGATTTCTGGACGACATTCGGCTCCAAGGCCAGCGACACCAATATGACGAGCCGCATCAGCCAGAACGAAGTGATCGAGACGTCGACCAACAGCAATTCGCAGGGCATGCGTTATTTTATGATGACGGCCATGACGACGATGACCTTCCTTGACGACAAGGTCCCCAGCGACGTTCGCGAAGCGGTTGCCACCCGTGCTGTTACGACGATCGGTACGGCAATCGACGGTTTGAACCAGCAGGTAAGCGGTCTCGGCCTTTCCCAGGAACGCGTCAAGAAGTCGAACGACTCCCTGGCCGCGCAGAAGAAGATCATCGAGACGCATCTGCTGGATATCGAGGGCATCGATACCTACGAGGCGAAGACCCGTCTCGATCTGCTGCAGCAGCAGATCGAAATCGCATACAGCCTGACGTCACGTCTGCAAAAAATGAGTCTGGTGAACTACCTCTGATGAACAGGGGTGGCGGCAGATAAAGGATACATGAATGTACCAGTTTTCCTACGCCGAAATCATGGAGGATGGTGTCGCCAACGCGAAGGATCGCGAGCGGCAGGCGTTGACAAAATCGATCGAACTGCTGGCGGAAGCGAGGGATTCTTCCTCCCAGCGCCATACGATCGAGGCGCTCTTTTACACTCGGCGGGTCTGGATCCGCTTCATTGAGGACCTCAAGCAGCCGGATAATCAGCTGGCCATGGAACTGAGGGCCAATCTGATCTCGATCGCGATCTGGATATTGAAAGAGTGCGAACTGATCCGGAAACGTCAGTCGACGAATTTCCAGGGCATAATTGACGTGACAACCATCATCAGGGATGGACTGAAATGAAAAGTACACTTCGAATTTCGCTGAAATCGGGCGAAAAGATTTTCATCAACGGCGCGGTTTTGCGGGTGGATCGCAAGGTGGCGCTCGAGTTCCTGAACGATGTCACGTTCCTGCTTGAAAACCACGTGCTGCAGCCGGAGCAGGCGACAACGCCGCTCAGGCAGCTCTATTTCATCGCGCAGATGATCCTCATCAACCCGGAAGGGCGCGAACAGTCCACCAACATGTTCCGCAAGTCCGTGAGCATGCTGCTCAACTGCTTCCAGCACGATGAGGTTCTGGCTGAACTCAAGCGGATCGACGGTCTGGTTGCCTCGGGCAAGGCCTTCGAAGCGCTGAAGGCAATCCGCGGTCTTTATCCGACCGAGGAGAAAATCCTCAATAATCAGGAAATGACCCCCGCAACGATCGAACAGATTCGCAAGGAGATCGCACCATGGCGGTAGATGCAGTCACTTCGGCAGCCTCTAACCCCTGGGCAAATGCCGGGGCGAGCAGTTCCGACAGCAGCGCGGCTTCGCTGAACTACGACAGCTTCCTGAAGCTTCTCATCGCCCAGATGAAGAACCAGGATCCGACCAGCCCGATGGACGCCGGCGAGCAGATGTCGCAGCTCGCCAGCTTCTCGCAGGTCGAGCAGACCATCAAGACCAACACCCACCTGAAGAGCATGCTGCAGGCGGAAGCCCTGACGCGCGCCTCCGATCTGGTCGGCAAGACGGTCAAGAGCGCCGACGACAAGGTCACGGGCGTGGTAAAAGAAGTCGAAGTCTATTCGGACGGTGTCGTCGCGATTACCGAAGCTGGTGACAAAGTGCTGCTGCAGGCCGGTGTCACCTTCTCGAATGGCCCGATCGCGAGTACACCTGATACCGGTACCGATTCGGATAAACCTGCCGATTCGTGATATTGAAAAGGCGGCATGAGGTCGCCTTTCAGGAACAGAGGACGCGACGATGAACGAGGCCGATGCGCTTGATATCATGCAAGCGGCAGTCTGGACGGTTCTCGTCGCGGCCGGTCCGGCCGTTCTGGCCGCCATGATCGTCGGTGTCGCCATTGCCTTTATCCAGGCCCTGACCCAGGTTCAGGAAATGACGCTGACCTTCGTTCCCAAGATCGTGACGATCATGATCGTTCTCGGCGTTGCCGCCCCCTTCGTGGGTGCGCAGATCGCCCTTTTTTCCAATCTCGTCTTTTCGCGAGTCCAGTCGGGTTTCTGACGTTCGTCCCGTTGGATGACACCCTCGCGCAAGCTTCGGCGACTAGTGATGGGCTGAAGCATCGGACCGAATTGCGCGAACCGTTTCGAAAACCGATGCCGCGGAACCGTGCGGCGGCTTTTCCGTCGCCCTTCTCATGAAGAGACAGGACGATTTTTATGGCGCAACCACCAGTCATCTCCTTGCCCAAGGTAAGTCCGAGCACGCGTGACATCGGTTTCGCACTGGGCATCGTGGCGATCCTCTGCGTTCTCTTCCTGCCCATTCCGGTCATGCTGGTGGATATCGGGCTGGCGTTCTCGATCGCGCTTTCGGTCCTCATCCTCATGGTGGCCCTTTGGATCCAGCGCCCGCTGGATTTCTCGTCTTTCCCGACCGTGCTGCTGATCGCGACCATGATCCGCCTGTCGCTGAACATTGCGACGACGCGTGTCATCCTGTCGCACGGCAATGAGGGGCCGACCGCGGCGGGCGGCGTGATCGCCGGTTTCTCCAGCCTCGTCATGTCCGGCGATTTCGTCATCGGTCTGATCGTCTTTCTGATCCTGATCACCGTCAACTTCATCGTCATTACCAAGGGTGCGACACGTATCGCGGAAGTCGGTGCGCGCTTCACCCTGGATGCCATTCCCGGCAAACAGATGTCGATTGACGCGGATCTGTCCGCCGGCATCATCGACGAGAAGGAGGCGCAGCGCCGCCGCCGCGAGCTGGAAGAGGAAAGTTCCTTCTTCGGTTCGATGGACGGTGCCTCGAAATTCGTCCGCGGCGACGCCATTGCCGGCCTTATCATCACCGCGATCAATATTTTCGGCGGCATCATCATCGGTTATTTCCGCCACGGCATGCCGATCGGCGAAGCGGCCGACGTTTTCGTCAAGCTTTCCGTCGGTGACGGCATCGTTTCGCAGATCCCGGCCCTGATCGTATCGCTGGCCGCCGGCCTTCTGGTCTCGCGCGGCGGCACCGCCGGTTCGACGGATCAGGCCGTCGTCAATCAGCTGAGCGGTTACCCGCGTGCGCTCATGGTTTCGGCCATGCTGATGGGGCTGCTCGCCGTCATTCCGGGCCTTCCGTTCCTGCCCTTCATCTTCCTGGGCGGCATCATGGCCTTCGGCAGCTGGTATATTCCGCGCCAGGCGGAAGCCGAAAGCGCGCTTCGCCGCCAGGAAGAGGAGAACAAGGTTCTTCAGACCACCGAGGCGGAAAAGGATTCGGTCAAACAGGTGCTGAAGACGGCCGAGATCGAACTCGCGCTTGGCAAGCAGGTTTCGACCCGCCTTCTCGGGGCGCATCAGGAGCTGGCCTTCCGTGTCGGCAAGATGCGCAAGAAATTCGCCACCCAGTACGGTTTCGTCGTGCCGGAGATCAAGGTCTCAGACGATATCATGATACCGGAAAAGGCCTATCAGATCCGTGTCCACGGCACGACCATCGCGTCAAGCAACCTGCGTGTCGGCGATGTTCTTGTCGTGACCGGGGCAGGGCGCAAACCGAGCATTCCCGGCGACGAGATCCGCGAACCCGCTTTCGGCATGCCCGCCGTCTCGATCCTCGAGACCTTTACCGAAGACCTGAAGCGCGAAGGTTTCCACCCGATCGACAACGTCTCCGTCGTGCTGACGCATCTGAGCGAAGTCATCCGCAACAACCTGCCGCAGCTTCTGTCCTACAAGGACGTGAAGATCCTCATCGACAGGCTTGATCCGGAATACAAGAAGCTGGCAGATGAAATCTGCTCGTCGCATATGTCCTATTCCGGCCTGCAGGCGGTTCTGAAACTGCTGCTTGCCGAACGTGTGTCGATCCGCAACCTGCATCTCATTCTCGAAGCGGTTGCCGAACTCGCGCCGCATGTGCGCAAGACGGAACAGATCGTCGAACACGTGCGGGTGCGCATGTCGCAGCAGCTTTGCGGCGATCTGGCGGACAATGGCGTGCTGCGCGTCCTGCGCCTCGGCAACAAGTGGGACATGGTTTTCCATCAGGCGCTCAAGCGCGACCAAAAGGGCGAGATCGTCGAATTCGACATCGATCCGCGTCACCTTGAGGAGTTTTCCGAGCAGGCGTCCAAAGTTATCCGTGAATTCATGGATCGCGGCCTGCCCTTTGTCCTTGTAACCTCGCCGGAAACGCGGTCCTATGTGCGCATGATTATCGAGCGACTCTTTGCCACCCTGCCGGTTCTTTCGCATGTGGAACTGGCCAAGGGGCTGGAGATCAAGATCCTGGGCGCCATTTCATGATAACCGACCCGCAAGGGACCATTATCGCGTTGTTCCTTGCCATTTGTCGTATCGGCGCCTGTTTCATGACGATGCCGGGCTTTTCCAGTTCGCGCATCTCACCGCAGATCCGCATGCTGCTGTGCGTGGCGGTATCCATGGCGCTCCTGCCCGTGCTTTGGGATACGATCTATCCGAAGGTCTCTGGTGCAAGTCAGGGCACGGTCGTCGGCCTCATCTTCACCGAGATCGTTATCGGGGCGATGTATGGTCTGATCGCCCGGTTTTATACGCTCGGTTTCCAGTTCACGGGCGCGCTCATCGGCGCTTCCATCGGCCTCAGCGCTCCCGGCGGTGCGGATGTCATCGAAGACGTGCAGGAAAACCAGATATCCAACTTCATCACCTTCGGCGGCCTGCTGGTGCTGTTCATGCTGGATTTCCACCATATTGTCCTGAAGGCGCTGGTGGATTCCTATACCGCCACGCCGGTCGGCGCCCTCATCAGCGGCCAGAAGATGCTGATCACGCTTACCGATACGCTGAGGGCAACCTTCTCGATCATGCTGCGGCTTGCAAGCCCCTTTGTGATCTATGGCCTGATGTTCAACGTCGCGGTCGGTCTCATCAACAAGCTTGCGCCGCAGATCCCGGTCTATTTCATCTCGACGCCCTTCGTTCTCGCGGGTGGTATCTTCATGCTCTATCTGTCGGTCGCCGCCCTCATCCGCCAGTTCGTGGATGGTTTCGGCCCGGTCTTCATCGGCTTCTGATCGGGAGAAAACGCCATGGCGTCGGACAAGCGCTCTGCCAAGCTCAAACGTCTCGTAACGGTACAGCGTCACATGGAGAAGATGGCAGAGGTGGAGCTTGCCGACACCACGCGTGTCCGGACCGAGGTGGCGCAATCCATGGACAATGTGCTGGAAGCGATGAGTTCCATGGAGCCGGTGCACCAGACGTTTTCCAGGCATTATTCGGATCGTTACGGCCGTCTGGTGGTCAAGGACCGCCAGCTCGCCGGCGTACAGCAATTGCAGGAAAACAAGGTGCTGAAGGAAAAGACCAAGGCGGACCGGCTGGAGGACAGGATGCATCTCGCCCGCGATCTCGAGGATCGTGAAGCCGATGATAATGCAATCTATGATCTGCTTGAAATGACAAACGCATCTCGGACACCAGCCTCCAGCAAGGTTGGCGATCCATAATCTGTCCCATTGTTGCATCGCGGGCGTTTTTGAAGAGGCCTCCGGCGATGTTTCTTGATTGAACGAACGCGTCGGCTTTCCCTGTCATGCGTTCTTCACCTCGGGAGATCGGGACGTGGCGATATCGGTTATAAGTGATCTGGTGATGGATGTGGTGCGCGCCGCGGACCCTCAGGAAGTACAGGTCGCCCAGGAAAAACTGAAGGCGAACAAGGCGGCCTTTGCTGCCACCAGCCTTGCCGATGCCGGCAAGGGTTTTGGCGCCGCTGTCGATATGCTGGATGGCGCCTCCTCGAAGGCGGGCCTTGGCGATACCAATATTCGTTCAGCGCGCACGGAGATTCCCGAAACATACCGCAAATATGAAGCCTCGGTACTCCAGACCTTCGTTGCCAACATGCTGCCGAAAGACAGCGAGGAAGTCTACGGCAAGGGTAATGCCGGCGAAATCTGGAAAAGCATGATGGCCGAACAGTTTGCCGATACGATCTCCAGAAATGGCGGCGTCGGTATTGCGGAACAGGCTTACAAGGATGCGTTGCGGAAAGCCGAAAGCAAGGGCATTACCGACGTTTCCATGAATGAAAAAGACCATAATGCTGCAATTCGGATGGTGGCGGAGTTCGAGCGGCAGGTCCTCGGCGTTTCCAATGAGAAAACGGACGAGGCTTGAAAATGAAAAACCTTAACGAGGAGACAAGCATGGACCTTATGTCGAACGACCACCGTATCCAATCCGTTCTCGGCCGCCTTGAGATGATCATCGACAATGAGAACGACAATATCGGTAAGGACCCGCAATTCGACTTCAAGGTTTCCAATGCCCATAAAAGCCGTTGCCTCTATGAGCTGACCATGCTGTTTCGCGACACACCGCGCGAGGAAATCGCAAGCGGTTATCTGGAGCAGGTGAAGGGCATCAAGTCCAAGCTTGCGACCAATGCCAGCCGCGTCGAGGCGCATCTGAACGCGGTTCGTGCTGTCGCGGACCTGCTGAAGAACGCGATCCAGGAAGCCGACACGGACGGCACCTACTCGCAGGAACAGTTCATGTACGGCGCAGCCTCCTGATGTTGAAGCTTCTTCTCACCGGCGTCTGGGTTTGCGCCGTCACGCTCGGCGCGGTGTATTTCTCCGTCCAGATGGCGACGGCACCCGCGCCGGGGGATGAGGCGGGCGCGAAAAAGGCCAATCTGCAACTGGTCAAGGGCGAGAGCATCACCATCCCCGTCATCAATGACGGCGGCGTGAACGGCTATTTCCTCAGCCGGATTTCGCTGCGTGTCGACAAGGACAAGATGGCGAAGATCGAGCTGCCGGCAACGCAGCTGATGACCGACGAATTGTTCACGCTTCTGGCGGGTTCGTCCATGGTCAACATCGCCAATATTTCCACCTTCGATCCCGAGGCCTTCAAGCAGCGCATCCGCGAGGGGCTGAACAAGAGGCTCGATGACGAAGTGGTCGAGGACGTGCTGATCGAACAGCTCGATTATCTGTCCAAGGCCGATATTCGCGAGCAGAATGGCAATGGCACACCCCGTTCGGTCAAGATCGTCGAGGGCGAGCAGGCCGAGGCCGGAAAAGAAGCGGCCGCCGCGCCAAGCCACTGATACCGGAAGGCGCGGCTCACGCGCCGGGCCGGCGCAAAGCGGTCCAGCGTTCTGGTTAATCCTTCCTTTGGATGACCCCGGGCATTCGAGCGATTGCTTTCAGGGTAACTTCAACCTGCACCTGTATAAACAGACCCATGAGCCGCCGTCCCGCAACCATGCGCCGGACCGGCGGCAGGTTTGGCATTCGGGGGTTGGCAATGAATTTCGCGGCAGGTTTTGCGCGGCCGGGATCGCAACGGAACATTCATGGACTGCGTGTCTGTGATCTCGACTGGAACGGTGCGCTGGAGCTCGTCAGCAGCCGGGCTTCGGCTTGCGAAGGGCACACGATGCTCTCGTTCCTCACCATCGACAAAGCCAGGCAGTCCCTCAGGGATGTCGCCTATCGCGAGATTCTGGAAAGCTGCCTGCTTCTGCCGCAGGGCAAGGCCATGATCGCCGCCACCCGGGGCGAAAATGGCAGGCCTCTGTCCGCCGCCATCGATGGCGTCGCTTTCGTCATGGCGCTTCTGACCTATATGGCGGTCCCGAAACGGATCGGCGTTGCAGGCGACGACGCGGCACAGCTCGGTGAAGTGCTGGCGAAGCTGCGCGCTCACGCGCCCTGGCATGACTTCGTGATGCTCGGCCGCGACACCTCAGGGGTGAAGGTCGATGTTCTGCTTGCCGGTATGCTCGGTGAAAATCAGGAAAAATGGCTGCACCGCACCGTCAGCCGTGACGATGCGCGCGTCGCAATCGCGGTCGGCCCGCTGTTCAAGGTACTTTCGTCAGAAGTGGCGGGCATGCCGGAAATCTTCCGCAAGCTGCATATGAGCTGGCTCTACGGCCTCTGCGCCGAACCCTGGCACATTGCGCTTGGCAAGACTGAGACGGGTTCGCGGAGCCCGCGTTAACCATTTGTTTGCCACGATCCTTTAACCTCTCGTAAGGTTTTGACAGTCGCCCGTTGCGGGCGGCATCGAGGGTGGGCAGACGGCTTCAGATGGTTGATCACAGTCCGGATATGATGGCGGTTCGCCCGGAAGAGGACGATGTCGCCGTGCCCATGTCGCAATGGCGCAGACAGTGCCTGCGGCTTCTGACCGCCGGCTGTGTCGCGGCGGCGACCGTCACCGGTGCTGCGCTTCCGCTTTTGTTGATCGATTCCGGTTTTCGCGGCTATGTCTCGCAGGCCCGGATCGAAGTCACGCAGTCTTCCTATGACGCTCCGGATGCGGCCCGCTTTCTGGCGATGGCCCGGCGCACGCTATTATCCCCTTCGGGGCTCGACCGGGTAACCGCCGACCTCAAGCTGAAAGCCGCCGATATGGTTGGCGTTCGCAATCAGAGTGAGCTTGGCCTGCTTGTCGATCTGCTGACAGGGACGGAGGCACGCCCGCTTTCCCCGCGCGAGGCGCTGAATGGTGCGGTGGGCGAGGCAATACGGCTGGAACTGACGCCGGATGAAAATACACTGGTCGTAACCTCCAGGGCAGCCACACCGGAAGCCGCCATGCGGCTGACGGATTATCTTTCGATGCGGGTCATGGCGGATGGCAGGGCCGGCACCATGACACCCGCCATGCGCCAGACGGAACGGGCGCGGACAAGGCTCGATGAGGCGGAAGCGGCACTGAACGGCTTCCAGATGCGCCATGGCGATGCCGTCCTGTCGGAAGTGCAGCAGCTAGAGCAGCAATTGCGTGACGTGAACGACAGCCTTGCCAGAATGGCGCAGCAGCAACAGTCTCTTCAGGCCGATCTGGCGGTCGCTGCTGCACTCAAGCCGAATGATGTGCTGTCAAAGCCCGTGCCGGCAGGCGCGGCTTTCTCGGCGCTTGAGGATATCCGGCAGAAACATGCGACGGCCAGCATGGCGCTTGCCAGCGTATCGGTCGATTACGGGCCTAAGCACCCCCGCCGCATTGCCGCGCAGAATGCTGTCGATGCCGTACAGGCGCTTGCCGCCCCTGCCTTGCGCCAATTGGTCGATGGCCTGCGGGCGGATGAAAAACGCATCACCCAGGAGATCGCGACCGCCAGTGGTGAGCGCAAACAGCACCTTGACCGGCTGAACGGCCTTGGCGTTCCCCCCGGTGAACTTTCCCGGCTGCAGGCAGAGCTGGAGACGGCGCGAAATACCTATCTGGAAGTAAGCGAGCGTCGCGATCTGTCCGCATCCACCACTCCGGCCGTCGAGACGCGCCTGACGAAGAAGGCGGCCCCCGGAGAATTGTCCCGTGATCTGACGCAGGCGGCGATGATGGCGGGCGGCGGCGGCCTGATCGGTCTGCTGGGCAGCCTTTATCTCCTGAGCTACCGCCGTCACGATGAGGAACAGGAGGGCCAGCTGGCCGTCGAAAATGGAGTGCAACTTCCGCCCTCCATGGATGAGCCGGAGCAATCCCTTCAGTTTTCCGAATTCGAGCAAATCGAGCCGGCGGTTTTTGATGATCTCGAAGAGCTTGCCGCGGATGATGTCCAGCCTGAAGACGCCTTCGCCGACTATTATGCCGAGGCCGCGAATGATGCTGACGACATGCCGCTGGACGAGCGTGTGCGGCAGGTGCTGATGGGTAACCGCACCGCCAGAACCGTCGACCAGATGTCGCCAGAGCTTCCGCCATTGCTCAGTGAAGCCCTTGCCGGACACTTCGATCATGAGCAGGCCGAAGCCGAGGAGTTGGCGGAATTGAGACGCGAGCTGGCGCATCTGAGGGAGCGTCTTGCCGATTACGCCGATCACCGTGACGGCTACCGCAAAACTGCCTGACGAGGCTGCATTTTTGCTTGCATTCCTGCAAAGGGGGCACCATACGGGGCCAACGTAATCCAGCAGGAGCAAGACGCATGGCAGTTGTGATTGACGGGAAGGCGAAGGCGGCTTCGGTAACGGAGGCGGTCCGCATATCGGCAGAAGCGCTCGAGGCGGAACGGGGCGTCAAGCCCGGTCTCGCGGTTGTCATCGTCGGTAATGATCCGGCCAGCCATGCCTATGTGAATTCCAAGAGCAAGATGGCCAAGCAATGCGGCTTCAACTCCATCCAGCACACGCTGCCGGAAGAGACGACGCAAGGTGAGCTTCTGAAGCTGGTCGGCGAACTGAATGCCGATGCCTCCATTCACGGCGTTCTGGTGCAGCTTCCGCTGCCGAAGCATTTCAATTCCGATGAGATCATCCAGTCGATCCTGCCCGAGAAGGATGTCGACGGTCTGAGCGTGCTCAACGCCGGCAAGCTGGCGACGGGCGATCTCGCCACCGGCCTTATTTCCTGCACGCCCGCCGGCGCCATGCTTCTGGTGCGCGGCATTCATGGCGACGATCTTTCCGGCCTGAACGCCGTGGTCATCGGTCGCTCGAACCTGTTCGGCAAGCCCATGGGCCAGCTTCTCCTCAATGCCAATGCCACGGTGACCATGGCGCATTCGCGCACCAAAGATCTCGCCACCGTCTGCAAGGCGGCCGATATTCTCGTCGCGGCCGTCGGTCGCGCGGCAATGGTGAAGGGCGACTGGGTGAAGCCGGGCGCAACTGTCATCGATGTCGGCATCAACCGTATTCCTGCTCCCGAAAAGGGCGAAGGTAAGTCGAAGCTGGTTGGCGATGTCGCCTTTGACGAGGCAAGCGCCGTTGCCGCCGCCATCACGCCGGTTCCGGGCGGCGTCGGCCCGATGACGATTGCCATGCTGATGGCAAATACCGTCATCGCCGCCTATCGTTCGCTGGGCAAGACCGCGCCGACGTTCTGAAGGCCTGTCGCGCGCCGTTGGGCTTCGTGTTATGCGGTGCAGAATTCGAGCCGCCGTACCCTCACTTCCGTCATTCCGGCCTTGAGCCGGAATCCAGCCGACACGCGTCTGCGCGGCGGAGAGAGTCGTTTCAGCCCAAGGACTTGGGCTGGCTGGATACCGGCTCAGGGCCGATATGACGGAAATGGTGGACCTCAAGGACGCAGCGAACGTTGACCCTGTCTTGTCGTTCGCTGTTTGCGTGGTTCACCCCTTCGGAGCCGGTCCCGTCGAAGCGCGCACCACAAGCTCCGCTTTCCAGAGCTCCTGATGGGGCTCCATCTGCTCGAACTTGATACGGTTGATCAGTCGCTGCCCGACGCGAACGCCCGCAGCCCTTAGCGATGAGCGTGTGGTCGTCAACGGCACGGAAAAATTATCCGGCTTCAGCAGCGGCAGCACGTCGTCATGGGCGATCAGCGAAATGTCCTTGCCGGGTTTTAACCCCCGCTGGTTCATCGAGCGGATAGCGCCGAGCGCAAGCGCGGTACTGGCGCAGAGAATGGCGGTCGGCTTTTCCGGCTGAGACAGCAGCGCCTCCATGCCGAGATAACCCTCCTCGTCCGTCATGCTGCTGTGCCGTTTATTGGCCGGGTGCAGGGCGAGGCCGCTTGCCTCTAGCGCCTTCTCCACCCCAAGACAGCGCCGGTAGGTGAAATCATAGCCCTCCGGGCCGTTCAAAAGCCCGATGCGCTTATGGCCGAGCTGGAGGAGAAGCTGGGTCGCATCGCGAAACGCGCCCTCATTGTCCACATCGAGATAGGGATAATTCTCCTCCATGCCGACCGACCTGCCATGCACGAGAAAGGGCAGGGAGAGCGACTGCATCATGGCAACGCGCGCATCGTTCTTTTTCATATAGGCGAGATAGATGCCATCGACACTGCCGCTTGCGGCAAGCCCGCGCAGGGCTTCACGCTCCTTTTCCGGCTCCGTCGGCATGATGACGAGATGAAAGCCGCTGCGCGACGCTTCCTCGCCGAGACCGCTTAAGAATTCGCCGAAATGCACATCGGAACGGTGGTGTTCGCCAATCGGCATGACGAGCCCGATGGAACCGACCTTGCCGGTCGCCAGCCGCTGTGCTGCGGCATTGGGGCGATAACCGGTCTTTTCGGCAGCTTCGATGACGCGCCGGCGCGTTTCCGCGCTCACCTCGGGATAGCCGTTGAGCGCCCTGCTGATGGTGGTCTGCGAAATGCCCAGCAGTTGCGACAACTGTTTCAGGTTCATGTCTTTAATTTCCTCCATGCGTGCACCCGGGAAGCGGCAAAAGCCTCTCCTCGCATTCCCAAAGCGCTTTAGATTTTTACCAGCCCCATCATGTTTTCTCAATCAAAAATGATAGCCGCCTCCTCAAATAAATATGATTATTCGCAAGGCGCTGCAACGTTTCCGAAGAAAGAGCCTCTTGACTCCGTCTGGATGACAATGAGATGAATAGGTAGCCAAAGCGCTTTGATTGGAGAGGACGCTTTGAGCCTTTTATGTGATGGGAGGTAAATCACATGCGGAAGACTCTTTTGGCGACGGCGGCTTCGATCGTGCTGCTGTCGGGTGCGGCCTTTGCCGCCGATCTGAAATTCGCGCCTGGCCAGGATGCCAAGTTCAACTGGAAAAGCTACGAGGACTTCAAGGCGGCCCATGCCGACCTCAAAGGCCAGACGCTGACGATTTTCGGGCCCTGGCGCGGCGAGGACGAGGCACTGTTTCAGTCGGTGCTTGCCTATTTCGCCGATGCGACCGGTGTGAATGTCCGTTATTCCTCGTCGGAAAATTACGAGCAGCAGATCGTCATCGATACGCAGGCGGGTTCGCCGCCCAATATCGCCATCCTGCCGCAGCCCGGCCTACTGGCCGATCTCGCGGCCAAGGGTTTTCTGGTGCCGCTCGGTGATGAGACCGCCAACTGGGTCAAGGAAAATTACGGCGCGGGCCAGTCCTGGGTCGATCTCGGCAGCTACAAGGGCAAGGACGGCAACAAGGCTTACTTTGCGTTCCCCTTCAAGGCCGACGTGAAGTCGCTCGTCTGGTATGTGCCTGAGAACTTCGAGGAAGCGGGTTATAAAGTGCCCGAGAGCATGGAAGACCTGTTCAAGCTGACCGACCAGATCGTTGCTGATGGCGGCACGCCCTGGTGCATCGGCCTCGGTTCCGGCGGTGCGACCGGCTGGCCGGCAACCGACTGGGTGGAAGACCTGATGCTGCGCACGCAGCCGCTGGATGTTTACCAGAAGTGGACGACCAACGAGGTGAAGTTCACCGATCCGGCGGTGGTCGAGGCGATCAACGAGTTCGGCAAATTCGCCAAGAATGAAAAATACGTGAGCGGCGGCGTTGCAGCCGTGGCCTCCACCGACTTCCGCGACAGCCCCAAGGGTCTCTTCGACATTCCGCCGAAATGCTACCTGCACCATCAGGCGTCGTTCATTCCGTCCTTCTTCCCTGAAGGCACCAAGGTCGGAACGGATGCGGATTTCTTCTACATGCCGACTTATGCGTCCAAGCCTGACCTCGGCAAGCCGGTTCTCGGCGCCGGCACGCTCGTTACGGTCACCAAGGAAGCACCGGCGGCCAAGGCATTCGTCGAATTCCTGAAGACCCCGATCGCCCACGAAGTGTGGATGGCGCAGTCCAGCTTCCTGACGCCCTATAAGGGTGTGAATGTCGACACCTATGCCAATGAGCAGATGAAGCGCCAGGGTGAAATCCTCACGACCGCGACAAGCTTCGGCTTCGACGGTTCCGACCTGATGCCCGGCAAGATCGGTGCCGGCGCGTTCTGGACCGGCATGATCGATTTCGTAGGTGGCAAGTCCGCCGATCAGGTCGCCGCCGATATCCAGAAGGCCTGGGACGGCCTGAAGTAACAATCGGATCAGGCCCGGCGGCACGCTGCCGGGCCTTTACCAAATGGAACTGCCCCGACGACCGCATAAATCAACGCGGCGCGGAGAGGATCAGGGAGGGAACATGGCTCAACAACTCGTGTCTGCCATCGGCGTCATGGTAGCGGGCGTTTTTGCCTGCGCGGCCTATTACTGGCTATCTGACAAGGCACTGCAGGTGATTTTTCCCGTCCGCTCGGGAGATGTCATTCACGCATCCCGCAATCTAAACCGCCGCGCCGCCGTCCGGCCCTGGCTGTTCATCGGCCCGGCGCTGATCCTTCTGCTGGTCTACCTGGTCTATCCCGTCATCGCCACGCTGATCCTGTCCTTTTATGATCGCACAGGCAGCGAATTCGTCGGCCTCGCCAATTATCGCTGGGCGTTTTTCGACGCCGGTTTCCGCCAGTCGATCTTCAACAATATTCTCTGGCTTGCCGTCGTGCCGGCCGCCTGCACCTTCTTCGGCCTCGTCATCGCGGTCATGACCGACCGCATCTGGTGGGGCAACATCGCCAAATCCATCGTCTTCATGCCGATGGCGATTTCTTTCGTTGGCGCATCGGTCATCTGGAAGTTCATCTATGAGTATCGCGCCGAAGGTCAGGTACAGATCGGCCTCTTGAACGCCATCGTCGAGTTTTTCGGTGGCAGCCCGGAGGTTTGGATTTCCATGCCCTTCTGGAACAATTTCTTCCTGATGGTCATCCTCATCTGGATCCAGACCGGTTTCGCCATGGTCATCCTGTCGGCGGCTTTGCGCGGCATTCCGGAAGAAACCATCGAGGCGGCCGTCATCGATGGCGCCAATGGCTGGCAGATATTCTGGAAGATCATGGTGCCGCAAATCTGGGGCACCATCGCCGTCGTCTGGACGACGATCACCATTCTCGTGCTCAAGGTCTTCGATATCGTGCTGACCATGACCAACGGCCAGTGGAATACCATGGTTCTCGCCAACCTCATGTTCGACTGGATGTTCCGCGGTGGCGGCGACAGCGGCCGAAGTGCTGTTATCGCTCTCATCATCATGGCGGCCGTCACCCCGATCATGGTCTGGAATATCCGCCAGGCGAACCGCGAGATGGAGGGCCGCTGAGATGAATATCGTCAAACGCCTGCGCCGTGTCGGCCTGCCGCGCCTCATCGTCCATGCCAGCGTCCTCGTCGTCGTGCTTCTCTGGCTCCTGCCAACGCTCGGCATTCTCGTCAGCTCGCTGCGCGACAAGGACCAGATTACCGTGTCGGGCTGGTGGACGGCCTTCTCCAGCTCCGAACAGACCTCGGCAGTGCGCCTCGCCGATGCTTCCGTGCAGAAGCAGGACGGCAGCCGCTATGTGATATCAGGCAATGTTTTTGAAAATGGTGCCGGCGGAAAAGTCTCCGCCTTCGGCGTGCGCGTTCAGGAACCGAGAGCATTCAACGCCGGCGAACCGGCCGATATCGGCGATGGTGAAACCCTGCTCGTCAATACGGACGGCACCTACGAATATAGCAAGGCTTCGAGCTTCGAGGGCGCGCGCGGCAAGCGCGTCTATATTTCCGTCGCGACGCCGCCCGTCTTCACGCTCGACAATTACCGCACGGTTCTGACCTCGGAAGGCATCGGCCAGTCCTTCGTCAATTCACTCACCGTGGCCGTGCCGGCAACCGTCATCCCCATCCTCATCGCCGCCTTTGCCGCCTATGCGCTGTCATGGATGAGCTTTTCCGGCCGCAATCTGCTGATTGCCATGGTGGTGGGCCTGATCGTCGTGCCGTTGCAGATGTCGCTGATCCCGCTGCTGCGGCTCTATAATGAAATCGGCACCATCTTCGGTGTGCCGTCCAAGACCTATGCCGGCATCTGGCTGGCGCATACCGCCTTCGGCCTGCCGCTCGCCATCTATCTGCTGCGCAACTATATTTCCGGCCTGCCGAAGGAGATCATCGAAAGCGCTCGTGTGGATGGCGCGAGCGATTTTGAAATCTTCGTCAAGATCATCCTGCCGCTCTCCTTCCCGGCACTCGCCTCCTTCGCCATCTTCCAGTTCCTGTGGACTTGGAACGACCTGCTCGTCGCCATGGTGTTCCTTGGCACGCAGAAGGACGAACTGGTATTGACCGGTGCGCTCAACGCGTTGCTCGGCTCGCGCGGCGGCAACTGGGAAATCCTCACCGCTTCGGCCTTTGTCACCATCATCGTGCCGCTTTGCGTCTTCTTTGCTCTTCAACGTTATCTCGTGCGTGGCCTGCTTGCAGGCTCCGTCAAGGGAGGCTGATCATTCCATGAACGCCCATACCAGACAGGACACTTCCATGACCGCTTCGGTGACTTCCGCTTTGACGCCCAACAAGGACTGGTGGCGCGGCGCTGTTATCTATCAGATCTATCCGCGCTCCTATCAGGACTCCAATGGCGACGGCATCGGCGACCTCAAGGGCATCACCGACCGGTTGGCGCATATTGCCGGCCTCGGTGCCGATGCGATCTGGATTTCGCCCTTCTTTACCTCGCCGATGAAGGATTTCGGTTACGACGTCTCGAATTATGTCGATGTCGATCCGATGTTCGGCACGCTTGCCGATTTCGACGGGCTGATTGCCGAGGCCCATCGTCTCGGCATCCGCGTCATGATCGATCTCGTCCTGTCGCACACCTCGGACCAGCACCCATGGTTCGTGGAAAGCCGCGCCAGCCGCAACAATGCGAAATCGGACTGGTATGTCTGGTCGGATGGCAAGCCGGATGGCACGCCGCCCAACAACTGGCTGTCGATCTTCGGCGGTCCGGGCTGGCAGTGGGACCCGACCCGCATGCAATATTACATGCACAACTTCCTGACCTCGCAGCCGGACCTCAACCTGCATAACCCTGAAGTGCAGGAAGAGCTGCTAAACATCACCCGTTTCTGGCTGAAGCGCGGCGTTGACGGTTTCCGCCTCGACACCATCAACTTCTATTTCCACGACCTTGAGCTGCGCGATAACCCGGCGCTCGCGCCGGAGCGCCGCAATGCCTCCACGGCGCCTGCGGTCAATCCCTATAACTTCCAGGAACATCTCTACGACAAGAACCGCCCGGAAAACATCGCATTCCTGAAGCGTTTCCGCGCCGTGCTGGACGAATTCCCTGACATCGCCGCCGTTGGCGAAGTCGGCGACAGTCAGCGCGGCCTCGAAATCGTCGGTGAATATACCTCCGGCGACGACAAGATGCAGATGTGCTATGCCTTCGAATTCCTGGCACCTGATGCGCTGACCCCTCAGCGCGTCGCCGATGTGCAGGCGGATTTTGCGAGAGCCGCACCGGAAGGCTGGGCCTGCTGGGCTTTCTCCAACCATGATGTCGTGCGCCATGTCAGCCGCTGGGGCGCGCATGTCGAGGATAAGGACGCTTTCGCCAAGGTTCTCTCGGCGCTGCTGATGACGCAGCGTGGCTCCGTCTGCATCTATGAAGGCGAGGAACTCGGCCTCACCGAAGCCGATATCGCCTTCGAGGACTTGCAGGATCCATACGGCATCCAGTTCTGGCCGGAATTCAAGGGCCGCGATGGTTGCCGCACGCCGATGGTGTGGGATGCCGGCCACGCACAGGCCGGTTTCTCGACAGCCGACAAGACATGGCTGCCCATTCCGGCCGAACACAAGCAGCGTGCCGTCAGCGCCCAGCAGGGCAATGAAGCTTCGGTGCTGGAACATTACCGCCGCTTCCTCGCTTTCCGCAGGCAGCACCCGGCTTTCGCGAAGGGTGGTATCGAATTCCACCCCGTGCAGGGCGAGGTGCTGAGCTATACCCGCAAGCTGGGCAACGAAACCGTTCTTTGCCTCTTCAACTTGTCCGCAACGCCGGCAAAAGCCACGCTGCCGGAAGGGAACTGGGAGGTTCTCGAGGGTCACGGCTTTGCAAGCGGCCTTGAAGGCAGAAGCGTAGAACTTCCGGCATGGGGCGCATTCTTCGCCCGTTACGCCTGACAGAATAGGGAGGAACACCCATGACAAGTCTCGTTCTCAAGGATATCCGCAAATCATACGGGCAGGTGAAGGTCCTGCACGGCATCGATCTTTCGATCGAGCAGGGCGAATTCATCGTTTTCGTCGGCCCCTCCGGCTGCGGAAAATCGACGCTTCTGCGAATGATCGCCGGTCTGGAGGAAATCACCGGCGGCGAGATGTTCATTGATGGCCAGCTCGTCAATGAAATCCCGCCCTCGCGCCGGGGCATCGCCATGGTGTTCCAGTCCTATGCGCTTTATCCGCATATGACTGTCTATGACAACATGGCCTTTGGCATGAAGATCGCCAAGGAAAACAAGCAGGAAATCGACCGCCGCGTGCGTGCCGCCGCCGAAATCCTGCAGCTGACGCAATATCTGGAGCGTCTGCCCAAGGCACTCTCCGGCGGCCAGCGCCAGCGCGTCGCCATCGGCCGCGCCATTTGCCGCAATCCCAAGGTCTTCCTGTTCGATGAGCCCTTGTCGAACCTCGATGCTGCCCTGCGTGTCGCCACCCGTATCGAGATTGCCAAGCTCAACGAGCAGATGGCCGATACGACGATGATCTACGTCACCCACGACCAGGTGGAGGCGATGACGCTGGCAGACCGCATCGTCGTTTTGAATGCCGGCCGTGTGGAACAGGTCGGCCCGCCGCTCGAACTTTACGAAAGGCCGGCCAATCTTTTCGTGGCGAAGTTCATCGGCTCGCCCGCCATGAATATCATTTCGGCGAATATCGTCGGAACCGGCGAACGCACATCGATAGAACTCGCCGGCGGCAAGACGCTTGCCGTTTACGTGCCGACCCCCGCCACCGAGCAGGGCAAGGCTGCGAGCTTCGGTGTCCGGCCCGAAGATCTGAGCATTGTCACCGGTGACGACTATCTTTTCGAAGGCAAGGTGTCGATTGTCGAGGCTCTGGGTGAAGTGACGCTGCTTTATCTCGAGGCGCCGAAGGGCCAGGAACCGATCATCGTCAAGGTGCCGGGCATTGTTTCCGTCGGTAAGGGCGAAACCCTGCGGTTCGCCGCGCCGCAGGAAAAGCTCCACCTCTTCGATGCCGCAGGCAAGACCTACCGTCCATAAATATCCGCGATCCTGAAAATAAACCCCGGAGCAACCTTGCTCCGGGTTTTTTTATGGCTTTTTGCCCTTGTGGAAAAACATCGCAAATGTCCCGCTTCCGATCTGTTTAAGGCAGCTCTGATATGAATTGTTAAAGACTATGGCCTAGTCTCGATCCATTGGCAGAGCATGGGAGTCCGGGCGTGCAGAGCAGTGCGGGTGTCATCAGGAACAATTACCTGAGCAAGGAAGAATCCTTCATGTACGACCGCGAAGGCCGGTTCCGCATGGAAGATACCATGAATGCGGCTCGCATCGAATATACCGAAAAGGCCGTGATGCACATGGCGGCGCGCCGCTGCGATGTCATCCGCATCTCCCAGACCGAAGCGGTGCTGGCGCTGCTGACCAAATATAATCTGCCGAACCAGTTCTATCTCGATATTCCCGATGCCCGCATCACCAAGATCGGTTGCGTGATGTTGCGCGTCAACGCCAACAACACCATCCACGTCCGTTTCCTGCGCATGCTGACACAGAAGGAACTGGACCGTATTTTCGTGTTCAGCACGCATCCGGCGCATAAGGACCGGAAGCTCGATATCCGGTCTTTCTGAGCAATTTTCCAGCTATTGGCAGAAACGGCCAGATGGGTCGATATGCTGCTCACCGATATCTCCCGTCATTGCTAACTATTATCACTGGATGGTATAAGCAAAGGACAGAGAGGATATCGGCATGGCAAGCAGCGCGAATCTCGGTCATCACCTTGAGAACTATGTCTCCGATCTCGTGAAGTCGGGGCGATATAATTCCCGCAGCGAAGTACTGCGCGAAGGCGTTAGGCTGGTGGAAGAGCGTGAAAAGAAATTGGCCGCTTTGGATGCCGCCATTGCGCGGGGCGTCGCCGATGCCGATGCGAGCCGCGTCACGCCGATCGGGGACGTCGCATCGGAGCTGAGCGCCAAGTATCGGAAAATGGCAAGAGAACGCGGCTTGTGATCGTCGTTCTGACCGATGAGGCCAAAACAGACCTCGAACGTATCGGTGATTTTATTGCATTGGATAGTCCAGGAAGGGCGGAAACATTCGTCGGTGAACTGCTTGACCGATGTCTAAGACTGGCAGAAATGCCTCGCGCATTCCCTCTTGTACCCCGCTACGAGCAAACTGGTATCCGCCGTCGTCCTTATGAAAACTATCTCGTTTTTTATCGTGTTGCCGAGACACGCGTGGAAATTCTGCACATCCTGAACGGCGCCCAGGACTACGAATCCATTCTTTTCCCGCAAGATTAGGGACGCGCAAGCTCGCAATGATTGCCTCGGCGTTTTGCCAAGGTGAGGACACGGACTTAAGAAAGCCCGTCCACAACCGTCCGCTTCAGCTTCACTTCGGGCACTTCCGTGAAGGCAAGATCGCTGCGGCCGAAATAGGATTTCTGGTTGGTGGCCGACCAGTCGTTGCAGACCAGCTTGTAGCGCTCTTTGGTTTGCGGATTTTCCGGCATGGCGTAGAGATAATCGCCGGTGCGCGCAGCAAGCGGAATATCACCGTCCTGATTGCAGCGCTTGAGGATTTGCACAAGCGCCTCACCATCCACTTCCGTCACCATCAGCTTGCCATCGAAACGCAGCGACGCGTTGAAATCGTAACGGCGAATATCGCCAGCCGGCAGGCCGGCGCCGAAGGAGGTGTGGCCGATGAAACCGACATCCGCACCGGTTTTTGCGGCGATGAGCCGGGCCGCATGGCGACCGGCCTCATCGACGGTCATCGTCTTCGCCGATTTGCCCACAACCGCCCGTTCTTCCGCGGTCAGGTGCTTTTCGAGCGTTTGTTCGATCAGGGTCTTGAGGGCCGGGGAGGCGGGAGCGCCACTGTCGATGGCGACGGTCTCGATGGTCGGGGCCTTACCGGGACCGGCGATCGTAGCGACCGTCATGGAGGTGCACCATGAGCCGGTATGGACATAACGCGTGGCACCCTGCTCGTGCACGAAGTTCAGGTGATCGTGACCGCCGACCAGCAGCGTGCCGTCCGGCAGCAAGGGCAGGATATCGCGGTCGGCGACGACGCCGGCATGGCTGAGAACGATGTTGATCGCGTCCGGTTTGACGATATCGGGAAGGTTGGCCTTGGCCCATTCGACCGGCTGCGGAATGTCGAGCATCTCGCGCGTGGGTTTCGGATAGGTGTTGATCGCATTGGTGGCGAGACCTGCGAGGACGACCTTCCGCTCGCCGACACTCACCTCGGCGCTCTCGGGCGCATAGGGCTTTCCGCTGCGCTTGTCGATGATGTTGGAAAGCACGGTGATGCCGAGTGCCTGTGCGCGGCTGACGAAATTGGTAAGATCATTGTCGATATCGGGCTCATGATTGCCGATATTGATGACGGTGGGGGCGAGCCTGGCGAGTGCCGCGAGGAATGTCCATTCGATTTCGCCGGCCGAACGCGCGGCTACCGCATTGCCGATCTCGAACAGATCGCCATTCAGCAGAATGATATGGGGCACCTTGTCGGCGGCGATCCGCGTTTCGATGGCCGCGAGAAGCTGGCCGATACGCTCATAGGCCGAATGCAGGTCGGAGATGACGATTGCACGCAGCGCCACATCCTGCGCCATAACAGGCGTCGCCACCGCCATCAGTGGCAGCATGGCGGTGCCCGCCATAAGCTTCAGCACATCGCGGCGTTTGCTTGAGAAAATCGTCATGTCCTGGCCCCATCATCCGAAACTGCGCCGTCGTCCCACGGCTGGCTGAGAAGGCCCTAAAGGGCGATCATCACAGCCACATGACAAGTCTGACGTTTAAGAAACAGGAAATAAAGCGGTTTCTGTACCCGATCTTTCGAGGGCGCAAGTGTAGTCAGGCGATACCGCAAAGTGGGGTTGAAAGGCGAAAGCCGCACCCGGCCTTCGCCTTCCGCATATCAATGGAAGAGCACGCTGGCGCCCTGATCGGCCGGACCGGCATTACGGCGGAAAGGGGCGAACAGTTCGCGGCCCATGCCCCATTCATTGCCGGAAAGATCGGCGCGTGCCGGTTCGCGTTTCGCCAGTTCAGCGGCGGACACCAGCACTTCCAGCGTTCCAGAAATGGCATCGAGACGGATAATGTCGCCGTCGCGGATGAGCGAGATCGGGCCGCAATCGGAAGCCTCCGGCGTGACGTGGATAGCGGCCGGCACCTTGCCTGATGCGCCGGACATGCGCCCATCCGTCACCAGCGCCACCTTGAAGCCGCGGTCCTGCAGCACGCCGAGCGGCGGTGTCAGGCGGTGCAGTTCCGGCATGCCATTGGCCTTCGGTCCCTGGAAGCGGACGACGGCAATGAAGTCGCGGTTGAGCTTGCCGTCCTTGAAGGCGTCCTGAAGCGCCTGCTGGTCGTGGAAGACGATAGCCGGCGCCTCGATGATGTGGCGTTCCGGCTTGACTGCGGAAATCTTGATAACCGATTTGCCGAGATTGCCCGTCAGCATCTTCAGGCCGCCGGTCGGCTGGAATGGGGTCTCGATGCCGGCGAGAACCTTCGGGTCGTGGCTCTGCTCGGGTGAGGGCTCGCGGGTGACGGCGCCGTTTTCATCGAGCTTGGCATCCACGGTATAGGCTGCGAGGCCCTGTCCGAAGACGGTGCGCACATCGTCATGCACGAAGCCCTGTTTCAGCAGCTGCTTGATGAGGAAGCCCATGCCGCCGGCGGCGTGGAAATGGTTCACATCGGCAAGGCCGTTGGGGTAGACGCGGGCGAGCAGCGGCACGATGTCGGAAAGATCGGAAATATCCTGCCAGGTGAGGATGATGCCGGCGGCGCGCGCCATGGCGATCAGATGCATGGTGTGGTTGGTGGAACCGCCCGTTGCATGCAGACCGACGACGCCGTTGACGACAGACCTTTCATCGATCATCTCGCCCGCCGGGGTGAACTCGTTGCCCTGCGCGGTAATCGCAAGCGCGCGCTTTGCAGCTTCACGCGTCAGCGCATCGCGCAGCGGTGTGCCGGGATTGATGAAGGAGGAACCGGGCATATGGAAACCCATGATTTCCATCAGCATCTGGTTGGAGTTCGCCGTGCCGTAGAAGGTGCAGGTGCCGGGGCCGTGATAGGATTTCGATTCCGCATCCAGAAGCTCGGCGCGGCCGACCTTACCTTCGGCGTAAAGCTGACGGATACGCGACTTCTCATCGTTCGGCAGGCCTGATGTCATAGGACCGGCGGGAACGAAGACGGCGGGCAGATGGCCGAAGGCGAGTGCCGCGATGACGAGGCCGGGCACGATCTTGTCGCAGACACCGAGATAGACGGCGGCGTCGAACATGTTGTGCGACAGGCCGATGCCGGCCGCCATGGCGATGGCATCGCGGGAAAACAGCGACAGCTCCATACCCGGCTGGCCTTGCGTCACGCCGTCGCACATGGCGGGAACCGCGCCCGCCACCTGCGCTATGCCGCCTGCCTCCTTGGCCGCATCGCGGATGATCGCCGGGAAGGTCTCGTAGGGCTGGTGCGCCGAGAGCATGTCGTTATAGGCGGTGATGATGCCGAGATTGGGAACCCGGTCGCCGGCAAGGATGTCCTTGTCGGCGGGGGAACAGACGGCAAATCCATGCGCGAGGTTACCGCAGGACAGAACGGAACGGTGAACGCCTTTTGAAACCTGCAGCCGCAGCCGCTCCAGATAGGTCTCGCGGTAGGGTTTGGAACGTTCGACGATGCGGGCGGTGATGGCCTGAATGCGGGAATCGGCGGACATGGGCGTTCATCCTGTTCGTTGGTCGGCAACCGGCGTTCCGGGAGGTGAACGGCCGGTTGTCGTGTTTCAGTCTTCATGTCTTCGGGGCGCTTTGTCGCCGGGCCGCAATCGCGGCGGTGGCGTTTGGCTTATGGCGCCCAGTATATATCCACGGGCGTTTCTGCCCGGTTCAGCACGGCGCGGATCGGCATTTCATCCTCATCCTCGCCCGACTGTGCCTTCTCCAGCGTTGCCTTCTTGGCCGCACCTTCGATATGCAGCACGAGGAAACCGGCATCGTTGAGGCTCGAGAAGTTGAAGGTCAACCGCTCCTCTCCCGCATTCTCCGCCGCCATGGTCAAAACGCCGCGCGGTTCATCAAGGTCCAGCGCTTCGTAGAGATTGTCTCCACCGGGGAAGAACGATGCCGTGTGGCCATCCGTTCCCATGCCGAGAATGACGACATCGAAGGGATCGCAGATCGCTTCGGTCTTGACGGTCGCAAGCGTTGCCGCATCCTCCGGCGAGGCCGCCGGCTGGAACAGCGGCACGAAATAAGCCGCCTTCGCCTTGTCCTGCAAAAGGTTCTCGGCAACGAGGCGGTGGTTCGAACGGTCGCTTTCCGGCGGCACGAAACGTTCGTCCACCAGCGTCACGCTGATGTTCGGCCAGTCGAGATTGTGCCTGGAAAGCGCCTGAAAGAACAGCTTGGGCGTCGAACCGCCGGAGACGGCGATGCTCGCCGCACCGCGATCCTTCGTGGCCGCATCAAGGCGTTTGGCAACCTCCGCCGAAAGAGCGGTGGCCAGTTCGGCGGCGGTGTCGAAGACGTGGATCGTTTCGCTCATCGCCCGGCCCTCAGTCGGCATCGTGCCAGGTGCGGCCGTCGCGCTCGATCAGTGCGATCGAGCCGCTCGGACCCCAGGTGCCGGCGGTATAACCCTGCACGCCCTGTCCCAGATCTTCCCAGCTCTTGAGAATGGGGTCGATCCAGTCCCACGCGGCCTCGACTTCGTCGCGGCGCATGAACAGCGTCTGGTTGGAGCGGATGGTGTCCATCAACAGCCGCTCATAGGCATCGGGGCTGCGCACGTTGAAGGCTTCGGCAAAGCTCATGTCCAGCGACACCTGACGCAGACGCATACCGCCCGGGCCGGGGTCCTTGATGAGCAGAGACTGCTTGACGCCTTCATCCGGCTGCAGACGAATGACCAGCTTGTTGGCCTCGATCTTGCCGGCCGCATCGTCGAAGATCGAATGCGGGATCTGCTTGAAGGTGACGACGATTTCCGAAACGCGGGTCGCAAGACGTTTGCCGGTGCGGATATAGAAGGGAACGCCGGCCCAGCGCCAATTGGCGATTTCGGCCTTGATGGCGACGAAGGTTTCGGTGTTGGAAACGCCGCCTTCCAGCTCTTCCAGATAGCCCTTGACCGGGCCACCGGCGGAAGCGCCGGCGCGATACTGGCCGCGAACCGTCTGCTTCTCGACATTGCTGGTATCGATCGGCTTCAGCGAGCGCAGAACCTTGAGTTTTTCGTCACGCACGGCTTCCGCATTCATCGATGCCGGCGGCTCCATGGCAACAAGGCAAAGCAGCTGCAGGATATGGTTCTGTACCATGTCGCGCAGTGCGCCAGCCTTGTCATAATAACCGGCGCGGCCTTCAAGACCGACCGCTTCGGCAACGGTGATCTGCACATGGTCGATATGGGCGGAATTCCACAGCGGCTCGTAGAGAGCATTGGCGAAACGCAGCGCCATCAGGTTCTGCACCGTCTCCTTGCCGAGATAGTGGTCGATGCGGAAGATCTGCTCTTCCTTGAAGACGTGGCCGATGGTGTCGTTCAGTTCCTGCGCGGAAGCGAGATCGCGGCCAATCGGCTTTTCAACGACGATGCGGGTCGAGCGGGTGATGAGCTTGTGCTCGCGGATCTTGTCGGCGATATCGCCGAAAATGCCGGGCGCAACAGCCAGATAGAAGGCGCGCACGCGTTCCTTGCCCTCGTCCAGCAGCTTTTTCAGCACGTCCCAGCCATTGCTGCCCTTGGCATCGACTGGCACGTAGAAAAGCCTGTTCAGGAACACGGCAACCTGCGCATCATCATATTCGCCGGCCTTCAGGTGCTCCTTCAGCGCATCCTGCGCGAATTTGCGATATTCCTCATGGGTCATGACCGAACGCGATGCACCGATGATGCGGGTCGGTTCGGTGAACTGGCCTTCGACCTGGCGATGATAAAGGGCCGGCAGAAGCTTGCGCTCCGCCAGATCGCCTGTGCCGCCGAAAACGACACAATCAAAAGCTTCAACGGGAATGATCTGACTGCTCATATCGATTCTCTCGATCTTCAAAGGGTTGGGGCATCAATAATCTAATCGATTTAAAAATGCCAGACTCAGTTATGTGAAATTATGAATTTTGCTTCCGCCGGCTTGTCCGCCGCCGATAACAGTCTGTAAACATTGGCCTAAAACCTGTCTCGCAATGCGTACCACGAGAGCGCCAGGAAAAGCAGCGGTGCGCGCAGCGACGCCCCGCCGGGAAAAGACGGCACCTTCAGCCGCGCGAAGGGTGCCAGCATGTCCTTTTTGCCGAGAACGAGATCGGCATAAAGCTTGCCGCAATAATTCGACAGCATCACCCCATGGCCGGAATAACCGCCGATGGAGGTGACGCCCGGCATGACCTCGCGCACGAAGACCTTGCGCGGCAGGGTAATGCCGACCGAGCCGCCCCAGGAATGGGTGATGTCTATGTCTTTCAGCGCAGGATAGATTTCCGCGATCTGCCGGCGGATATGGCTGGAAATATCGCGGGGCGTATCGGCCGTATAGGCTTCGCGCCCGCCGAACAGCAGCCGGTTATCGGCCGTCTTGCGGAAATAGCGCACCACGAACCGCGAATCCGCCACGGCCTCCCGGTCGGGAATGATGTCGGGAAACGCGTCCAGCGGCACGGTGGCGCCGATGAAGGAGCGGATCGGCATGATATGGGCGGCGGTGACCGGTTCCAGATTGCCGATATAGGCATTGGTGGCGATCAGCACCCGCGGCGCGGTGATCGTGCCGAAAGGCGTTTCGATGATGGTCTTGCCGCCCACTTGCCGGATGGATTTCGCCGGCGTCATTTCATAAATGCCGGCACCCGCCGCTTTCGCCGCCTTCGCCAGCCCGACCAGCAGCTTCAACGGGTGGATATGGCCGGTGCCGGTGTCGCGCGTGCCGCCGAAATAATGGGTGGAGCCGACACGTTTGCGTGCTTCTGCACGTTCCATGTAGGAAATATGCGGATAGCCATAACGGTTGTTCATCGCATCGACACTTCGGCGGTAATCGTCCTCGTAAGCGGCCTTGTGCGCCACATAGAGCTGCCCAGGGAGATACTCCATGTCGATGCCGCGACTGACCGCGAAGCCGCGCAGGTAGTTTTTGGCGTCCTCGGCAATGTCGAACAGCAGCTTCGACTGCTCGAAGCCGATCTCTTCTTCCATCTCGTCGGGGAAGGAGCGCTGGCCGGTGCCGAATTGCCCGCCATTGCGGCCGGAAGCGCCATCGCCGAAACGATGCGCTTCGATGAGGGCGACGGAGACGCCATTTTCGGCGAGGCTACAGGCGGCCTGAAGGCCGGTATAACCGCCGCCGATGATGGCGACATCAACCTCTCTCGAGCCGTCGAGGGCGGGATAGTCCGGCCGCTCGCCGACGGTTGCCTGATACCAGGAAATTCCCGGCGCAATCGGGCTTTGCCATGTCATGCTCGGGGCTCCTCACACGTTGAGAAGCAGGAATTCCCGCTCCCAGGGGCTGATGACCTGCATGAAGGTCTCGAACTCCCCGCGTTTCAGGCCGGCATAGAGGCCCACGAATTCATGGCCGAACACCCGGTCGAACTGCTCTTCGCCTTCCAGCAGCGCCACGGCCTCAAGGAGACCGCGCGGCAGGTCGATGGAGCCTTCATTGGCCGTATCGGCGGTGGGCTCGGTCGGCTCGATATTGTTGACGATGCCGAGCCAGCCGCAGCCGAGCGAGGCGGCAAGTGCGAGATAGGGATTGGCGTCCGAACTCGGCAGGCGGTTTTCGACACGCCGCGCCTGCGGGCCGGAAATCGGCACCCGGAAGGCGGTCGTGCGGTTGTCGTAACCCCAGGCATTGTTGACCGGGCAGGCCATGTCGGGCGTCAGGCGGCGATAGGAATTCACATAGGGCGCCAGCATGACTAGCGCGTTCGGAACATAACGCTGCATGCCGCCCACGAAGGAGAAGAATTCCTTCGAAGGGCTGCCATCGGCATTGGAGAAGATATTGCGGCCGCTGTCGATTTCCACCACCGACTGGTGGATATGCATGGCCGAACCCGGCTGGCCCTGCATGGGCTTGGCCATGAAGGTGGCGTAGATGCCGTGCTTCAGCGCCGCCTCGCGAATGGTGCGCTTGAACAGGAACACCTGGTCGGCAAGTTCGATGGGATCCCCATGGCGCAGGTTGATTTCCAGCTGCGCTGGGCCTTCCTCGTGGATCAGCGTGTCGATCTCGAGACCCTGTTTTTCCGAGAAGTGATAGATGTCATCGATCAGCTCGTCGAATTCGTTGATGCCGGCGATGGAATAGCTCTGTCCGCCGACGATGGAGCGGCCGGACCGGCCCTTCGGCGGATGCAGCGGATAATCCGGGTCGTCATTCATGGCGACGAGGTAGAATTCGATTTCCGGCGCCACGACCGGCTTCCAGCCCTTTTCGGTATAGAGCGAAAGCACATTCTTGAGCACATTGCGCGGTGTGTAAGGCACGAAATTGCCCTCGGCATCCACCACGTCGCAGATCACCTGCGCGGTCGGGTCCGTTTCCCACGGCACGACGGAAAGGGTGGAGAGATCGGGCACCAGCTTCAGGTCGCTGTCGCGCGGCTCGTAGCGGAAATTGGCGGTCTCGTCAGGATATTCGCCTGATATCGTATGGCGGTAGAGTGCGGATGGCAGGGCAAGCGAGGTGTCGCCCGTGAACTTCGCCGTCGGCATCATCTTGCCGCGCGGAACCCCGGCAAGGTCGGGCGTGATGCATTCTATGTCTTCGATCCCGCGTGCCCTGAGCCATTGGGCGGCTTCGCGCCAGGAGGAAACGCCACGGGTGGAGGAAAGGTCGAGGGGAGGGGTCTTCTTTGCCATGGTTGCCTGTTTCTTCGGGCGGAGCATGGTTTTTTTGGCGGGCATGTATCACCGGGTCTGTGTTTCGACTGGCGCCATCATAACCGTAGTTTGGCAATTGGCGAGGGGGAAAGCGCCATTGACAAGCGGCGGCACTTCGAAAAGAGGAAAGGAAACGGATCGGATGGAATGATGACAGAGAAATGTGACGTGCTGATTTTGGGGGCGGGCGCCGCCGGCATGATGTGCGCCGTCCGCGCCGGCCAGCGCGGCCGCTCCGTCGTCATTCTCGACCATGCGAAAGCGCCGGGCGAAAAAATCCGCATCTCCGGCGGCGGCCGCTGCAACTTCACCAATATCCATGCCGGGCCGAAGAATTATCTCTCCGCCAATCCGCATTTCGCCAAATCCGCGCTTGCCCGCTACACACCGCGCGATTTCATCGCCCTTGTCGAAAAACACCGCATCGCCTGGCATGAAAAAACGCTCGGCCAGCTCTTTTGCGATGACAGCGCCAAGGACATCATCCGCATGCTGCTTGGCGAAATGCAGGTGGTGAATGCGAAGCTGCGGCTCGAAACGTCAGTCTCGGCCGTCACCCATGATGGCGCCCGTTTTCGCGTCACGACATCCGGCGGCATCATCGAGACGGAAAGCCTCATTGTCGCGACGGGCGGCAAGTCCATCCCGAAAATGGGCGCGACCGGTTTCGCCTACCAGATCGCCGAACAGTTCGGCCTCAAGCTCGTCGAGACTCGTCCGGGCCTCGTGCCGCTGACGCTTGATCCCGCCATGCTGGAAAGGCTGAGCCCGCTTGCCGGTGTCGCGGTTCCGGCCGAGGTTTTCCATGGCAAGACCTCGTTTGAGGAGGCGCTGCTCTTCACGCATCGCGGTTTGAGCGGCCCTTCCATCCTGCAAATCTCATCCTACTGGCGCGAGGGCGATGTCATCCGTCTGAAGCTGGAACCGGCGCGCGATATCGCCGCGCTGCTGAAGCAGGCGAAACAGAAGAACGGCCGCCAGTCGCCCCAGACCGCCTTGTCGGAAATCCTGCCGAAGCGCCTTGCCCAGCATGTCGTCGAACAATCCGGCCTCACCGGCCATCTGGCGGATATGTCCGACAAGGTGCTGGCGAAGCTGGCGGGCGAGGTGCAGGACTGGCAGATCAAGCCCGCCGGTTCTGAAGGTTATCGCACGGCGGAGGTCACGCTCGGCGGCATCGACACGACCGGTCTCGATTCCCGCAGCATGGCGGCGAAATCCGTGCCCGGCCTCTTCTTCATCGGCGAATGTGTCGACGTGACCGGCTGGCTCGGCGGTTACAATTTCCAATGGGCCTGGGCCTCCGGGCAGGCGGCGGGTGAATTCGCGTGAGGCCACGCCCGTTAATGCCTTGTTAACGGGCGCGGAGTCATCCTGACCAAATGCCAGCAAGGCTGGATCGCTCGATGATCCCGCTGCACATGATGTCCTGCTGGAGGCCCTCAACAGGGCATGGGTCGGTTGAGTTTTTCGTCTGGAGCCCGCGCATGAACAGATCCGCACATCGCCGCCCTCGGGCCATTGCCATCGCCCGCACTGACAACGAGAGCCGTCATCTGGCCTTTCGCCTGAGCCTCATCGCAGCCGGTGCCCTCGCGGCCCTGATCGCCCTCTTTCACTGATCTGCGGCGCTTCGCCTTCATCAAGCGGATGAGCGCGCTGAAAAACCGTGACGGGTGCGATGCCTCGGCCATGTCAGTATAAAACTTCTCTTCCTGCAGAATGGCTTCGCGCCGTGTGCGAGGCTGCTGGTTTTCGATGATGACCCGTGCTGCAAAAATCGCGTGCATGTCGCTCTCCTTCTAAGTGCGGAGGGCCATGATGCACGCCGTTTTTTGATTTATCTGCGCAAGAAAATGCGCTACGTTTTTCACCTATGAAAAACGTTACCTGGGATTCCTATCAGCTTTTCCTCGATGTGTCACGCAGCGGCGGCCTGACGGGTGCGGCGGCGCTGACGGGCTTGAGCCCCGCGACGGTGGGGCGGCGCATGGTCGAGCTGGAGGAGCGCATCGGCAAGGCGCTGTTCCAGCGCAGCCAGACGGGATATGCCCTGACGGCGGATGGCCGTACGCTGTTCGACCGGCTTCAGGCGATGGAGAATGCGGCGAGGGACATCGAAGGATGGCAGAAGGCGTCGTCGGCCTCATCCGTCGTACGCATTGCCGTCGGCACCTGGAACGCCTGGCTGCTGACCGGGAATTTCTCCGCCATCTGCACCGACCGCGATGATTTTCGCATCGACCTTTTCATTGCCGAACAGAGGGCGTCTCTGGCCCATCGCGAAAACGACATCGGCATCCGCGCTTTCGAGCCGCAGGAAAAGAACCTCGCCGCCATCAGGACGGGGGAGGTGGCCTATGCGCCCTACAGGCTGCGCAACGCCGCCACTACCGTCGCGGACCGCTGGCTGGCGGTGGCGGAGGAAAACGCCATTTCAACCTATCTGCGCTGGCCGCATGAAAATCGTAACAACGAGATCGTGGTAACGGTGAACCGGCCGGTGGCGCTTCTCGATCTGGTGCTGGCCGGGGCGGGGGTCGCCGTGCTTCCCTGTTTTGTGGGCGATGCGGATGCGCGGCTCGCTCGGGAGGGCGAAGAGCTGGAGAGCCTTCGCCACAACCAATGGATCGTCATGAACAATGACGATCGCCACCGCCGCGATATCAGGACGGTGGCGGACCGGATGACCCGTCTGATCAAGGGACATTCCGATTTATATGCCGGGCGCAAGAGCCGCCCCGCATAGGTGCGATTACCTTAGATTGTGTACTTTGTTTTTAATAATTTTTAGTTGCGTATCCGTCAAAATAGCCATAGGTTGCTTTTGTAGATTTAACTCCTTTAGGTTGAGGCCGCCATGATAATTTCAGCATCATATGTAAATGCGATGTCCGCAGCAGGAACGCCGGAAGAAGCAGCAAAGCTCTTTTATGCAGCAGTCAGCAAGGGTCTCGCGGCAGTCGTTGCCGATGCTCTTTCGCAATCTGTCACGGCAATTGCGCCGGCAGCCGCAGGCACCAAGATCGCAGGCTGGGAAAAGCTCGTGGGTGGGGTGGCGATGCATCTGGCGTGGGAATCGCCGGCCGTTCTGAACCCGATTCCTCTGACGCAGCTTGCCTGTTTCGCTCCCTATGCACCTCAACTCCAGGGTAACGTCGAGGCGATGGGCGTTAATGTAAGCATCGGCGTTTCCGTATCGGCGAGCTTCTGAGGCCGCCACTCCGGATTTTTGCATTGAAGACCGGAGCATCGTTATGATGTTCCGGTCTTTTGTTTCAGGCGGCGTCACGCCCCTGCGCGACGATGACGGGGATAAGCAGATCCCCCCAGTTGCCGCCGCCGCCATGGTGGCGGGCCGAGCGGACCAGCTCGACGGAAACGCCGGCCTCGACGGCTTTCATGACGGCCTGGTTGAGGCGGTGCAGATCATTGGCCAGCATGCGGATGGCTGCCTGTTGATCCTGCGTCATGGCGGAGGATTGTTCCTCGGCGCGTTCCTTGACGTGGGTCTTGATTGGGTTGTGGGCATTCATGGCATTTCTCCTCTCTTTATTGGTCGGGGTTCTTGATCCGGTTTGCAAGCCCTTCCCGATATCGGAAAGGGCCGTTTTGCCTGTTTATTCAGCCGCCGGGCGGAACTGGTCGTGCTCGGTGGATTCCTTCATGGCGGTGGTCGAGGACGTGCCGCCCGAGATCGCCAGAGACACGGCGTCGAAATAGCCGGTGCCGACTTCGCGCTGGTGCTTGGTGGCGGTGTAACCATTGGCCTCGGCTGCGAATTCCGCTTCCTGAAGCTCGGAATAGGCTGCCATCTGCCGGTCCTTGTAACCGCGCGCCAGTTCGAACATGCCGAAATTCAGCTGGTGGAAACCGGCAAGGGTGATGAACTGGAACTTGTAGCCCATCGCTCCCAGTTCCCGCTGGAACTTGGCAATCGTCGCGTCGTCGAGGTTCTTTTTCCAGTTGAACGACGGTGAGCAGTTGTAAGCGAGCTTCTTGCCCGGATGCGCCTTGTGCACGCCTTCCGCAAACCTGCGCGCCTGTTCGAGATCCGGCTTTGATGTCTCGCACCAGATCAGGTCGCAATAGGGCGCATAGGCCACCGCACGGGCGATGCAGGGTTCAAGACCGTTCTTGACCTGATAGAAGCCCTCGACGGTGCGGCCGGCATCGTAATCCACGAAGGGACGGTCGCGCTCGTCGATATCGGAGGTCAGAAGCTTGGCGGCCTCCGCATCGGTGCGGGCGATGACCAGCGTCGGTACACCCATGACATCAGCCGCAAGCCGCGCTGCCGTCAGGTTGCGGATATGCGCCGCCGTCGGGATCAGGACCTTGCCGCCGAGATGGCCGCATTTCTTTTCCGAAGCCAGCTGGTCTTCATAATGAACACCCGCCGCACCCGCCTCGATAAAGGCCTTCATGATCTCGAAGGCATTGAGCGGGCCGCCGAAGCCGGCTTCGGCATCGGCAACGATCGGCGCGAACCAGGTATCGACCGAAAGGCCCTTGCCTTCCGCCGTCTCGATCTGGTCGGCGCGCTGCAAAGTGCGGTTGATGCGCTTTGCAAGCTCCGGTGCGGCATTGGCGGGATAAAGCGACTGGTCCGGATACATGGCCGATGCCGTATTGGCATCCGCCGCAACCTGCCAGCCGGAAAGATAGATCGCCTTCAGCCCGGCACGAACCATCTGCATGGCCTGGTTGCCGGAGAGCGCGCCGAGCGCGTTGACGAAATTTTCCTCATTGATCAGCTTCCACAGCCGGTTCGCGCCCATTTCGGCCAGCGAATGGCGGATTTCGACGGAGCCGCGCAGCCGCTCCACGTCGGCGGCGGTGTAGGTGCGCTCGATGCCGTCGAAACGTCCCTGCGGTGCGCCCGGAACAAGCTTGTAAAAATCCGTCATACTTCTCTCTCCCATGATAAATGCGGTTTCCGTAACGGGCCGTCTTTAACATCATATGGCGCCGTTTGATGTGACTACATTTACATTTTTCGGGATTTGAGCGCCAGAACAAACATAAAAACAGTGACTTGAAAGAGGTTATCCTGTAGGATGCGTGACAGGATGGAGCTGTAAAATTGTAAATTTTGTAAAAACCTTTGAGCCGATGAGTTTGTAACAGACTTGTATGAGTTGACGGGGATGGAGGAACGACGCTGTGTCGGAAAACAAGATTTTTGCAGGCCCGCGCGTGCGCCGCATACGCAACGGTCTCGCGCTGACGCAGACGGCCATGGCCGAGGCGCTGGCGATCTCGCCGTCCTATCTCAATCTCATCGAGCGCAACCAGCGGCCGCTCACCGTGCAGCTGCTTTTGAAACTCGCCTCCGTCTACAAGGTCGATCTGGATGACCTGCAGGGCGAAAGCGCCGGTTCCGCCGGGCAGCTGCGCGAGGTCTTCGCCGATCCGCTGCTTTCGGGTGAGGTGCCGTCGCCGCAGGAGCTGATCGAGGTCGCCGATGCCGCGCCCAATGCGGCAAGCGGCGTCCTCAAGCTTTACCGGGCCTACCGGGAACAGGCGCAGCGCCTTTCCGATCTCTCCGATCTTCTGGCGCGCGAGGGACATGAAACGGCGCTTTCCTCCACCCGCCTGCCGATTGACGAGGTGCGCCACGTCTTTGAAAACCGCCCGGCCTATTTCCACACCATCGATGCGGCGGCGGAAGAACTCCATAAACAACTGTCGTCAGGCGACGATCTCGCCTCGGGGCTGAGGGCATGGCTCCAGAAAAACCACGGCATCGTGGTCAGAACCCTGCCGGTACACGCCATGCCCAATCTGCGGCGGCGTTATGATCGCCATTCCATGCGGCTGTTTTTATCCGAGCGCCTGTCGCAGCCGGATCAGCTGCGGGAAATGGCGATGGAGACCTGTCTTCTGGCGCTTCGCGAAGAGATCGGTACGGAACTGGAGGCGCTTGGCCTGAAGGGCGAGGAAGCGCGGCGCATCGCCCGTTTCGAGCTGGCACGATATGCCGCCCACGCGCTAATGATGCCGTATGGCGCATTCCTGAGCGCCGCCCAGCGTGCCAAATATGACCTTGATGTCCTGCGTTCGCGTTTCAACGTCTCTTTCGAACAGGCGGCCAACCGCCTTGTCAGCCTGCAACGGCCGTCAGCCGCGGCGATCCCGTTTTTCCTGATGGAAATCGACAATGCCGGCAACCGTTTCCGCCTTGCAGGGGCCAGCGGTTTTCCAAGGGCGCGTTTTGGCGGCCTCTGTCCGCGTCTCAACATCCATGCCGCTTTCGCCCAGCCGGGACAGGTGCTGGTCGAGGCGGTGGAGATGCCGGATGGCGATGCTTTCCTCACGGTGTCGCGCACGCTGGAAGGTCCGCAGGCGGGTTTCGGCGAAAGGGTGCGGCGAACGGCCGTGCTTCTCGGCTGCGATCTCACTCAGGCCGCAGACACCGTCTACGGCCCCGCCGCCTCGGGTGCTGCGCCCGTCGCCGTCGGCCCTTCGTGCCGGCTGTGCGAAAGGCAGGGCTGTCTGTCGCGGGCCGAAGCGCCGCTGACGCGGCCTTTGGGACTCGATGAAATGGTCACCGGTCTCAGTGTTTTCGACTTCCAGTAGGTCTTTCCATCCGCTTTTTTGTGGCCGGAACACATTTGGTTGAAAATGCTGTGCCGCACATTTCCCGCTTGCTCCCTTTTGTTTTCCTTTCTAGTCTCTCCAAAAAAAGGGGATCACGCTCCCACCGTGAGGATGCGTTAACAGGAGACATCATGAAAAACCGTTCTCTCCGCCTGACCTTGGCTCTCACCACCGCGCTCGTTGCAGCAGGCTCGGCAATGGCCCAGGAGAAGGTCGTCCACGTCTATAACTGGTCGGATTATATCGACGAATCAGTGCTTGCCGATTTCACCAAGGAAACCGGCATCAAGGTTGTCTATGACGTGTTCGACAGCAACGAGCTTGTGGAAACCAAGCTTCTGGCCGGCAGCTCCGGTTATGATGTCGTGGTGCCGACCGGCCCCTTCCTTGCCCGCCAGATCAATGCCGGCGTGTTCCAGAAACTCGACAAGTCCAAGTTGCCGAATCTGAAGAACATGTGGCCTGAGGTTTCCGAGCGTCTGGCGAAATACGACCCCGGCAACGAATATGCCGTGAACTACATGTGGGGCACCACCGGCATCGGTTATAACGTCGCCAAGGTAAAGGCCGCGCTCGGTGATGTTCCGATTGATAGCTGGGATATCATCTTCAAGCCGGAAAATGCCGAAAAGCTGAAATCCTGTGGCATCAATATTCTCGATGCGTCGGACGAAACCTTTGCCATTGCCATGAACTATATCGGCAAGAATCCGGACAGCAAGGAAACCGCCGATCTCGAGGCGGGCGGCGATGTCTACATGAAGATCCGCCCCTATGTGAAAACCTTCAATTCTTCCGCCTATATCGACGAACTGGCGAATGGCGACAGCTGCATCACCATCGGCTGGTCGGGCGATATCCTGCAGGCGAAGAGCCGCGCCGAGGAAGCCAAGAACGGCGTCGAGGTGAACTACGTCATCCCGAAGGAAGGCACCTATATGTGGTTCGACAACCTTGCCATCCCGGCGGATGCCAAGAATGTCGAGGAAGCGCACGCTTTCATCAACTATCTGATGCGGCCGGAAGTCATCGCCAAGGCGTCGAACTACGTTCAATACGCCAATGGCAACCTTGCTTCGCAGGCGCTGATGGATGAGTCCGTTGCCAAGAACCCGGCGGTCTATCCCGATGCCGAGACGATGAAGAAGCTCTTCACCATCTCGCCCTACGGACCGAAGGAACAGCGCGTGCTGAACCGCGTCTGGACGCAGATAAAGACCGGCAGCTGACACCTCCGCCCGCTGGTTGAGGAACGGCCGGCGGGCCTGTTCCTCTGATCCTTTGCCGGCAGGTCCCGTTACCTGCCGGTGTCGCCCGCCCCGAAGCATCGATCGAAAGACCAACGGGATTTGAGGGTAGGGTGAATGGCGAAAACTCTGGGGCCGGTCAAACGCAAATTCAGCCCGTGGGACAACCCCGATGCGGTTCCCTTCATCCGTTTTGAGAATGTCACCAAGCGTTTCGGCGATTTTGTCGCCGTCAACAATCTGACGCTTGATATTTACGAGCGCGAGTTCTTCTCGCTGCTCGGTCCCTCCGGTTGCGGCAAGACCACGCTGATGCGTATGCTGGCCGGTTTCGAGGAGCCGACCGAAGGGCGCATCCTGCTGCAGGGCAAGGATATTTCCGGCGTCCCTCCCTATAAGCGTCCCACCAACATGATGTTCCAGTCCTATGCGCTTTTCCCGCATATGTCGGTGGAAAAGAACATCGCCTTCGGTCTCGAACAGGACGGTTTGCCGAAAGCGGAAATCTCTTCCCGCGTCGAGGAAATGCTGCGGCTCGTCAAGCTCACGGAATTCGCCAAACGCAAGCCGAGCCAGCTTTCCGGCGGCCAGCGGCAACGCGTGGCGCTCGCCCGTTCGCTCGCCAAGCGCCCGAAGGTGCTGTTGCTGGATGAGCCACTCGGCGCGCTCGACAAGAAGCTGCGTGAGGAGACGCAGTTCGAACTGATGGACATCCAGACCAATCTCGGCCTCACCTTCCTCATCGTCACGCACGATCAGGAAGAGGCGATGACGGTGTCGGACCGCATCGCTGTCATGGACAAGGGTATCGTCGTGCAGGTGGCGACACCGGCTGAGATATATGAAGCGCCGAACAGCCGCTACGTGGCTGACTTCATCGGGGACATCAATATTTTCGACGCGAAGGTCGTCGCCAATGCCTCCGATATCGGTAAGCCCGGCCTCGTGACGCTGGATTGCGAAGGGCTGAAGGTGGCGGTGGAGCAGGAATGTGCTGCCGCGACCGGCAGTCAGGTCGCTTACGCCATCCGCCCGGAAAAAGTCCGCATCTCGCTCGACCAGCCCGCCGACAGCAGCGTCAATTCCGCCTATGGCGAGGTCTGGGATATCGGTTATCTCGGCGACTTCTCCGTCTTCATCGTCAAGCTTGCCGATGGCCGCGTCCTCCGCGCCGCGCAGGCGAATGTTTCGCGTCTCGTGGATCGTCCGATCACCTTCGGCGACATGGTGTGGCTGAACTGGAAGCCGGATTCCGGCCTCGTCCTGACGCGCTGAGGGAGGCTTTCATGGCGATCACCACTCCCGAGAACCGGCAAAGCCCCTGGCGCTGGCTGGTCGTCGCGGTTCCCTATTTCTGGCTGCTGCTGTTTTTCGCAGCGCCGTTTTTCATCATCTTCAAAATCTCGCTGTCGGATACGGCGATCTCCATGCCGCCCTATACGCCGGTCTTCGAAGGGTTTTCGAAGCTCGGCGAATTCTTTTCGCAGCTGGATTTCGAAAACTACCTGTTCCTGACGGAAGACCCGCTCTACATCGACGCCTATCTGTCGTCGCTGCGCATCGCCTTCATCTCCACCTTCCTGCTGCTGCTCATCGGTTATCCCATGGCGCTGGCCATGGCACGCGCGCCGTCTTCCGTGCGCCCGACGCTGGTGATGCTGGTGATCCTGCCGTTCTGGACCTCGTTCCTGATCCGCGTTTACGCCTGGATCGGCATTCTGAAGCCGGAAGGCCTGCTGACGGTGCTGTTCCAGTCGATCGGTCTTCTGGGGCCTGACCAGCAGGTCAATATCTTCCGCACCGAAACGGCGATCTTCATCGGCATCGTTTATTCCTATCTGCCCTTCATGGTGCTGCCGCTTTATTCGGCGCTGGAAAAACTCGACAATACGCTTCTGGAAGCGGCGGCTGATCTTGGCTGCCCGCCATGGAAGGCCTTCTGGAAGATCACTTTCCCGCTGTCGCTGCCGGGCGTGGTTGCCGGGTCGATGATCTGCTTCATCCCGATAACAGGCGAATTCGTCATTCCCGATCTGCTCGGCGGCGCGCAGACGCTGATGATCGGCAAGACGCTCTGGACGGAATTCTTCGGCAATCGCGACTGGCCATTGGCATCCGCCGTCGCCGTGCTGCTTCTGCTCCTGCTGGTGGTGCCCATCGCCATCTTCCAGAACCAGCAGAAGAAGGTGGGGTGAGGCCATGAAGCGCGGAAAATTCGACATCACCGTCCTCACCCTCGGTTTTGCCTTTCTTTACATCCCGATCATCATCCTGATCGTTTATTCCTTCAACGCCTCGAAGCTCGTTACCGTCTGGGGTGGCTTCTCGCTGCAATGGTACCGCTCCATGTGGTCGAACCAGGGGCTGATGGATGCTGCCTGGGTGACGCTGCGTGTCGGTATCTTAAGCGCCACCATCGGCACCATCCTCGGAACGCTGGCGGCGCTGTCGCTCACCCGCTTCGCACGGTTTCCGGGCCGGGTGCTGTTTTCCGGCATGATCTACGCGCCGCTCGTCATGCCGGAGGTCATCACCGGCCTGTCGCTGCTGCTGCTGTTCGTGGCGGTCGGGGTGGATCGCGGTTTCTGGACGGTGGTCATCGCCCACACCACCTTCACCATGTGCTACGTCGCGATCGTCGTGCAGTCGCGTCTTTTGACTTTTGATCGCAGTCTTGAGGAGGCGGCGCTCGATCTCGGCTGCCCGCCGGTCAAGACCTTCTTCCGCATCACCCTGCCTTTGATCTTCCCGGCCGTCATTGCCGGCTGGATGCTGGCCTTCACGCTGTCGCTCGATGATCTGGTGATCGCGAGCTTCGCCACCGGCCCCGGCGCAACCACGCTGCCGATCAAGATCTATTCGCAGGTTCGTCTCGGCGTGACGCCGGAAATCAACGCCATCTGCACGATCCTGATCGGGCTTGTGACCATCGGTGTGATCGTCGCCTCCATCGCCTCCAAGCGTACCGAGTTGCAGCGGATGCGCGACGAACACGCAGCTGCCCGAAACTGATCCGAACGCCTGTTTTGATTTCTTCGCGTTACTGTTGAAATCACGATGAAATTAGAAACTTTTAATTTAGTTTCGGCGCTTTACGGTCTCAGAATAGGAATTTTCGTCGGTAATTGCTCGATTTTGGTTTTAACCGCTTGTTAATAGGAGTTGGCGGAAAGTAAATCCAACGCAGGGCTGTCAAATTTCTGACGGCCGGGATTGATAATTTCCATCTGGCGAGGTTGTCCCCCTTTCTCTCGTTGAAAAAAGCACAACTAATACAGGCGGCCGAAAGGCCGCCTTTCTTTTTGCCGTCAATCCGGCCGGGGTCAGCCGTTTTCAGGATGATCCATCGATTTCGAGACCAGAAGCACGGGAACAAGCCCGGCAATGATGATGATGATCGCCGGTACGGCGGCATCCTGCACCCTGGAGCGGGATGCGTCCTCATAAACCAGCGTGGCCAGCGTGTTGAAACCGAAAGGCCGGAGCAGGATGGTCGCCGGCAGTTCCTTCATGGATTCGATCAGGACCAGAAGAAAGGCGGTGAGCGCCGCCGGCCGCATGTTCGGCAACAGCACCTTGAACAGCGTCTGCAGCCGGTTGCGCCCGAGCGTTCGCGAGGCCATGTCGATATGCGGCGAAAGCTTCTGGAAACCGGCATCGAGCGTGCCTTCGGCCATGGTCATGAAACGCACGCTATGGGCATAGATGATGGCAAACGCGGTGCCGGAAAGCAGCAGCCCGCTGGAAAAGCCGAAATGGGAACGGATGAAACCGTCAACGCCATTATCGAGGCTCGCCAGCGGAATGAGCACGCCGATGGCAAGCACTGTTCCCGGCACGCCATATCCCATGGAGCCGAAGCGGGCGGCGGCCTTCGATATGCCCGAGCGCTCGGTGCGCATGGCATAGGAAAATACGAAAGCCGCAATCAGCGTCACGAAGGCGGCTGAAAGTGAGACTTCGAGGCTGTGTCCAAGCGCTTTCAGGAGCTTCGGGGCGAATAGAGCGTCGAGCCTTTTGGCGGCATAACCGCCCAGCACGATGACGGGAATGAGAAAACCGCTTGCCACGGGCAGGAAGCAGAACAGGCTCGCGCACCACCGTTGCCAGCCGGTCAGCGTCTTCAGCCGGTGGCGCTGCGCCATGCTGGTCGCCTTGGGTGCGCCGAAACGCTGTTTTTCACGCGCGTTGCGTTCGATGAAGATCAGCGCGCCGACGATGATGAGGATAACAGCGGCGATCTGCGTCGCATTGGCGAGATTACCGCGATTGAGCCAGGTCTCATAGATGGTGAAGGTCAGCGTCTGCACGCCGAGATATTCGACCGCGCCGATATCGTTCAGCGTCTCCATCAGCACCAGTGACAGCCCGATGGCGATTGCGGGCCGCGCCATCGGCAATTGCACGGAGAAAAACACGTTCAGCGGTTTTGCGCCAAGCGTGCGGGCCGCTTCAGCCGCAAAGCGTCCCTGCATGGAAAAGGCGGCGCGGGCCGACAGATAGACATAAGGGTAAAGCACCGAGCTCAGAACAATCACGGCGCCGCCAAGCGAGCGGATATCGGGGAACCAGTAGTCGCGGATGCTGTGATAACCGAAGGCCGCACGGAGGACGCTCTGCACCGGACCGGTGAAATCGAGAAATTCACCGAAGGCATAGGCGGCCAGATAGGAGGGAATGGCGAGCGGCAGCACGAGGGCTGCGGAAAATATCCGCCGCAATGGAAATTCGAATGTGGTGACGAGCCAGGCGCAGGCGATGCCGAAAAAGGCCGTCGTTGCCGCCGTCATCGCCAGCAGCAGAACGGTACGAAACCCGGCACGTGGCAGGACGTTGGCGAGAAGATGCTGCCAACCCTCCGTGCTGCCGGTCAGCGCCAGCCAGAAGATCGCCAGAATGGGCATGGCGGCAATGACCGCGACGATCACCGCCGTGATCGGCAGCACCGAAACGCGTTTTGTCACTGGAAGGGAAACCGTCATGGGTATGCGGGCCTGCTGTCTTGCGAAAGCCTCAACCCGCTACGCATACCCTGGCGCCGTGTATGACCCGACGAATTCCTGTATTGTCGCATCCGTATTCCCTCATTCCTGTGCCTGTCACAGGAACCCAGCCGGCGCGGCTTTCGCGTGGCGAGAAGAGTCTTTTCAGCCCAAGGACTTGGGCTGGCTCGATTCCTGTGACAAGCACAGGAGAGAGGGAGAGACGGCAGCTTTGGAAAACCACCCGCTTCCTACCGTCCCATTGCTACGCCTGCATGGCCTCAGTTGGCAAGAACCCGCTGCGACGGAAAGGTGATTTCCACCAGCGTGCCTTCATTCGGCGTCGAGGTGATGGAGAAGTTTGCCCGGTTGGCGTCCACCATCGCCTTGGTCAGCGGCAGGCCAAGGCCGGTGCCGTCGCCGCGCACGCGCTTGCTGGATGAGGCCACCTGCCGGAACGGCTTCATGGCCTGTTCCAGCTCTGTCCGCGTCATGCCGATGCCGGTGTCACGGATGCGCAGCGATACGCTGCCATTCGCTTCATAGGCCGTGGAAACCACGATCTGGCCGCCGGATGGCGTGAAGCGGATGGCGTTGGACAGGATGTTCAGCACGATCTGCTTGATCGAGCGCAGATCGGCGACGATCTGAGGGACCGATTGCGCAAGTGCGGTGCGGATGATGACACGCTGGTTGTTGGCCTGCGGCTGCACCAGCGAGACCGCCTCGGCCACCGTTTCGTTGAGCGGCACGGCGATGAAATCCACATCCATCTGCCCGGCCTCGATCTTGGATATATCGAGCAGATCGTTGACGATATCGAGCACGTGCCGGCCCGAACGGCCGATATCATTGGCATATTCCACATAACGCGGGTGGCCGATCGGCCCGAAACGTTCGGTCGCCATCATGTCGGCAAAGCCGATAATGGCGTTGAGCGGTGTGCGGATTTCATGGCTGACGCGCGCCAGAAAGTCGGTCTTGTGGGCATTGGCGGTTTCCGCCGCGCGCTTGGCGTTGCGCAGTTCCTCTTCCGTGCGCTTCCACTGGGTGATGTCGCGGATGACGGCGCAATAGCCATGCGAGGATTTGAGTCGCCCGATGGTCATGAACAGCGGCAGGAAGCCGCCGGAAGCCTCACGACCGATCACTTCGCGGCCGTCATTCAGCACGCTGGCGACACCGTTATTGGCGAGGCCGGAAAGATAATCCAGCACCGCCCGCTGGCTTTCATGGGCAAAGAGCGTCACGAAGGGCTTGCCGGCAATTTCGCCATTGTCATAGTTGAACAGTGCGCTGGCGGAACGGTTGAGCGAGCGGATTTCACCCTCGTCGCCCAGAAGCACCACACCATCGGTCGCGGTTTCCAGAATGGAATGCAGTTCCTCCACTTCGCCCTGTAACAGGGAGAGGCCGCCTGCCTCGGCATCTGGCATCCCGGCGGCAACGGTGTTTTCGTTGGCGGCCGCAACCGGCGCCTGCTTTTCTTCCAGCGGAACCAGCGACAGCATCAGCGCCTTGGCTTCTTCCCAGCGGATGGACTGCAGCCGCGCCTTGACCGGAATGATGTCGTTTTCGGCACTGACCACCACCATGCCGCCCTCATTGTCGGGCATGTCGTCCAGCTCCTGCCGCTGCAGCAGCGCTTCCAGCCCGCCGACCTCTTCAAGCTCCGCAAGAGAGCTGTAGCCCGTCAGCCGCAGGAAATCCGGATTGGCGTGGATCAGCTTGTCGCCCGCATGGACAAGAAGCGCCACCGGCATCTGGTCCAGCGTTTCCGCGGTCAGCGCATTGGCGGCGCGAAGCGGCGGGCTGGCCATTGCGGCGGCAATATCGGCCGCCGGCTGCCCATCCGTGGCATCGTCCTTCCTGTCTTCGGTCTCGGCCTCATGGGTCGTCGCAGACGGCGCAACCGGCTGCTCGCCGCGAACGTAATCGGCGAAGAGATCGTCTTCACCAGTCGCCTCGGCAGCTTCTTCGATGCCCTGCGGCAGATTCGCGTGCGTTTCCGATGGAATGTCTTCGCCGTTTTCCTGCGTCACCGGCTCGGCTGAAGCGACTTCTTCGTCCGTTTTCCGGTTTTCGTCCACAGCGGCATCCATGGGCGCAAGCGTCCGGCCGATTTCCCGGAAGGCGGCCTGTTCACCCGCAGTCAGACCTTCGCGCGAACGTGAGCGGCGGTCTTCCAGATGAACGACCTTGTCGGAATAGGTCGGTTCAGGCGCCGGTGTGGTTGCCGGGGCGGGTACTTCGAATTCAGGCGGGCTGTAATCATGGTGCTGTTCCGCCGTTGAAATTCCGCCTGTCACCTCGTCGGCCTCCACCGCCGGAGCTTCATCGTCACCGGCAGAATCAACACCATCCGCCGCGTCATCATCCTCATCGATAAAAGCCAGCAATTCGTGGCTTTCTTCCGTGGCGGCCTGTTGCGGTGATGCTGCGGTGGGGGCAACCTCTTCCGTATCCAGGAAGGTCAGCCCGGTCGCGTGCGGATCTTCGGCGGCATCGGCCAGCCGCACGATGCCGAAACCACGGAAACCGTCGAATTCGCGCGAGCGCGTATAGGTTGGCAGCGCGGCAAGATCGATCGGCACCATCAGGGAAGTGCCTTCCACGGGCCAATAGATAGTCTTGCCCGACCATGTGTCGCGACGGCTGAGCAGTTCGCGAATCTTGCCATCCGGATCGAGGTTAAAAAGTGCGGCCACATCGGCAAAGCCCATGCCTTCGACAGCCGCAGCCTTTGCGCCGACGGCCTCCGCGAATTCATGGGAAATCGAGCTGAAGCGCCCCTCCGCATCGATTTTCCAGACGAAACGGGATGCGCGGGCGGCGGGATTGAAGGTGAAGGAGCGGTTCTCTTCCTCAGGTCCCGCCTCTGCGGGCGGGGCGTCTCTGGCCACTGCCTCGGCGTGCACCTCTGCCGTTGCAGCGACGTCCGGCTCTTCCGGGATGCTTTCCGCGCCCGCAACCGGTTCGGCATAGGGTTCAACACCGGTGCTCTCGACGGGAGAAACTTTCGCCTCATCCGCATCGAGTTCAAAGAGGTCGGCAATATCGTCGGTCATTGCCGCATTTGCGGCAACGTCCGCCACGGGGATGTCAAGCGGGGCCTCGGCCTGTTCCTCTTCTGGCGAAGGCGCAATGGCAGCCTCCTCCGGTTCCGTCACCGCCCCGTCTTCGGAATCGGCGGGCAATTCCTGCACGTCTTCCACATCCTCGATGCCGGCAACGGCATCGAGCACGGAAGCGAAGGACGTATCCGCTGCGGGCGAAGGCGTCGTTTCCGCAACTGGCAGAACCGGATCGGCAACGGCGGGAGATTCCTGTTGCCTGTCTTCGGCAAAGCCGTTGACGGGATCGAGCGTGCCGAGTGCGGTCTCGACCACGAACATCAGGTTGAGTTCGGGCGATGTCGTGATCTGGCCGGTGGCTGCCGGCAGATAACCCTTGCCCGTCGGCACGGGGCGCTTGACGAGATGGCCGGATTGGCCGGCGGCCATGCCCACCAGCGTTCTTGCCGTATGCGGGGTAATGCCGAGCGATGCGAATCGCGGCGATGCGGCGATGATCTCGTTGGCGCCGTTCAGAACGGCCATGTGAATGTCAGGGTCGTCAAAACCCTCGATCATGCGCCGGGCGCACTCTGCCGTGTCGGGCGCGGTCTGATCGGTGAGGGCGGAGAAGAGTATTGCGGGTTGGCCCGGTTCCGCCTCGATGATTTCCGCGCGGGCTGTCACGGCAAGGCTGCGGAAACCGGCATTGATGCGAATGGTGAAGGGCAGGCTGTCGCCCGCCTTGGAAAGCCGCGCCGCCGTCGCCGCCAGCTGACGGAAGGTCACATCCTGCCGCCGGGGACCCTGTTCCAGAAAATCATAGACCATCGGCGTGCCAAACAGCGCCGCACCCCGGCCATTGGCCCACAGGGCGCTCTGGAGATCGAGCGAGAACAGAGCCATCGCCTCGCCGCGACCAAAACCTTCACGCACCCGTTCATGCACTGCGATATCGATAAAGGGATACTGGACGGCGGGCATGTCGAAACCTATTCTGGCACTACCGGACCTTGCGGGCTTTACAGCCTCCTCATGAGGCTGAAACGTAAACCCGCCGAGGCACCACGTTAACAGAATTTTAAATAACTTCACAGGGCGACGGGGTCCACCGCCGCCGGAATGAATCGCCAAACAGAGTTAACATGAACAGGCCCGTCGCCACCCTTCCCGGACCGGAGGTGAGACACTCGCCGATGCCGGCCGCTGGTCGCGACGAATGAAAAGAGCTTGCCTTTCGGTGCCTTTTTTCGCAAAATTCACCGAAGCACTTGCAAATGGCGAAAACACCTTTTATGTCACCCCCCGTGACGCCGCTTCGGCGTTTCATGTGCGGTTGTAGCTCAGTTGGTTAGAGCGCAGGTTTGTGGCACCTGAGGTCGGTGGTTCGACCCCACTCAACCGTACCATTCCCTTCTCCCGATAAGTTCAAATGCTACAAGGACTTACCGGGAGAGGGGAGTAACTTCCCCTTCCTGGCCATGGCTCCCGTTTCAGAAATCCCGCGAAAATGATTGCGGTGATCGTGCTGGTCCGTGCCGTTGCGTTGCGCAGCCTGTAGAGCCCCGCCGTTTTTCACGCAGGGAAAAACCATTTGGCTAAAATCTCTTGCGCTGGTATTGTCCACCCAACGAAACCTTATGAAAGCCAGCAGCATAGCGTCTACGCTTGTGCGCGGCGAAATGGACAAGACAGTGATCGACCCCGGAAACGGCCCAAAGCCGTCGGACCAAGGGGCATCGGTGGCGAACAAAGGGAAAGCGAAGCGATCCCGTCGTGGCAAGAAACACAAGCGTGACGGCAATCCCCGTGACGCCGCTGTGCTGTCGCATGATGTTGCCGCGGATGTTCCGGCCGGTTCCTCCTACGTATCGGCTCTAGAGCCGGATGCCGAGCCGCGCAAGAGAAAGCGCCGCAGGCGCTCTCGCGGCAAGGGCGCGGCCTCCCAGCAGGCAGCCCCCGCTGCCAGTGTGCAGGTGCAGGCTTCAACTGAAAACGACGCGACAAATCCATTATCCGTACCGCCCGGCGGCGGCCGAAAGTCACGCAACCGCAAACGCGGCCACCGTGATCCGCGCGGCCGCGATCCGCAGGGCCGCCCGCTGGTTTCCACCCATGCGCCAAGGCATGTCGGCAAGCAGGGCGGGCGCGCCAACGGCACGCACCCGGAATCGCATCGGCCGCAATCGGAGATATCCGCCCGCCACCCCGGCCGCCAGCACGAGCCTGGTCAGGAACCGCCGGCGGACATGTATGCGGCGCTCGATCTCGGCACCAATAATTGCCGCCTCCTGATCGCGCAGCCGACAAGGCCCGGCCAGTTCCGGGTCGTTGACGCCTTTTCGCGGATCGTCAGGCTGGGCGAGGGTCTGGTATCCAGCGGCCGGCTTTCCGATGATGCGATGGACCGTGCCGTTGAAGCACTCAAGGTCTGCTCGGCGAAACTCTCCGGTCGTCCGATAAGACGCATGCGGTTGATCGCCACCGAAGCCTGCCGCGCGGCAACCAATGGCGAGGAGTTTCTGGCACGCGTCACCCGGGAAACGGGCCTGAAGCTTGAAATCATCAGCCGCGAGACGGAAGCCCGTCTTGCGGTGTCTGGCTGCGCCTCTCTTGTCGGGCGCGAAGCGCGCTCCGTCGTGCTGTTCGATATTGGTGGCGGATCGTCGGAAATCGCGGTCATCAAGGTCGGCGAAAACCGCTCCAACCGGCTCGCCAACCACATCACCCACTGGACCTCGCTGCCCGTGGGCGTCGTTACGCTTTCGGAACGTCATGGCGGGCGTGATGTGACGCCGGACGTCTTCGCCGCCATGGTGCGGGAAGTCGAAGGGCTGCTCGATGCCTTCCATTGCCCGCCTCTGGCGCCGCAAGCCCATCACGAGGATTTTCATCTGATCGGAACCTCGGGCACGGTGACGACGCTTGCCGGCGTCCATCTCGATCTTCCGCGCTATGACCGCCGCAAGGTGGACGGCCTCTGGCTGTCCGATGCCGAGGTGACGGCGATGCAGGACAAGCTTCTGGCCTGGGATTTCGCGGGCCGCGCCGCCAATGCCTGCATCGGGCCTGACAGGGCCGATCTGGTTCTGGCCGGCTGCGCCATTCTCGAGGCCATTCGCCGCCGCTGGCCGGCGCGCCGGATGCGCGTGGCGGATCGTGGCCTGCGCGAAGGCCTTTTGACGGATATGATGGCGGATGACGGCGCATGGCGGCGCAACCGGATAAGGCGCATGCAGATGATACGGCAGGACAGGACGGAAGGTTTGACATGAGCAAGGCGCCGACAAGCAACAACCGCACCGGCCGCAAGATCGGCCAGAAGGTCAAGAAGACCAAGCTCAAGGCTTCCTCGCGCCGCTGGCTGGAACGTCATATCAATGACCCCTATGTGCAGCGCGCCAAGCTTGAAGGTTATCGCGCCCGCGCCGCCTTCAAGCTCCTGGAAATCAACGACAAGCACCAGATTCTGAAGGGCGCGCGCCGCATCATCGACCTTGGCGCCGCCCCCGGCAGCTGGTCGCAGATCGCGGCCAAGGTGACGGACTCGACCGAAGACGATATCCGCGTCGCGGCCATCGATTTCCTCGAAATCGACCCCATTCCCGGTGTGAAGATCCTGCAGCTCGACTTCCTCGATCCGAGCGCGCCGGAAAAGCTGATGGAAGCCGTCGGCGGCACGCCCGATCTGGTACTGTCGGACATGGCCGCACCGACCACCGGGCACCAGAAGACCGACCATATCCGCACCATGCATCTGTGCGAAGTCGCGGCCGATTTCGCCGTTCAGGTGCTGGCGGAAGGCGGCCATTTCCTTGCCAAGACCTTCCAGGGCGGCACGGAAAAGCAGCTGCTCGACATGCTGAAGAAGAACTTCAAGCAGGTCCTGCACATCAAGCCGGCCTCGTCACGTTCGGAATCGGTGGAAATGTTCCTGCTTGCCAAGCACTTCAAGGGCCGCAAGGGCGAGCCGCACGTCGATGCGGCAGCCGAAGAGGCTTCCGAAGACTGATCACTCCGCCGGTTGCGAGACCTTACCGCGGTGGCCGGAGACGGCCGCCCCGGCATTGCTGTCCATGCGGATGATCGGCACGATGGCGAACAGCGAGACGAGCGCCACGATGGTGAAGGCGATGTGGAAATCGGCGAGCTGCAGATGCGTGCCGGACATCATGCTGCTGACTTCCAGAATGGAAGCGGCGAAAGCCACGCCCAGCGCCAGGCTGATCTGCTGCAGCACCGACGCCATCGAGGTCGCCTGGCTGGCCTGGCTGTCCTCGATATCGGAATAGCTGAGCGCGTTCGATCCGGTGAAGAAGAAGGACCGGGCAAATCCCGCCGTGACCAGGAAGATCATGATCAGCGGATAGGGCGTTTCCGGCGTGAAGAAGCTGTTGGCGAGCGTCGTGCAGGCGCCGACGATGCCGGCTCCGATCAGCGTCGAGCGGAACCCCGTTGCCGCAAACACCCGCTTGGCCATGAACTTGGTGGTGATCGCCCCGATCGCCCCGGCAAAGGTGATCATGCCCGACTGGAACGGATTGAGCCCGAAGCCGATCTGCAGCATCAGCGGCATGAGGAAGGGAATGGCGCCCGTGGAAATGCGGAAAACGGTGCCGCCGACGGACGCCGCCCGGAAGGTCGCGTTCTGGAAAATGCGGAAATCCAGAATGGGGGCGGGGTGGCGCGCGGCGTGGCGCAGATAAAGAAAACCGCAGATAAAACCGATGATGGTGGAGGCGATGCCGATGGCCGGCGGCAGGGCGGGCAGGCTGACGACGGAGAGACCGAACACCACGCCGGAGGCGGCGATGCCCGACAGCACGAAACCCCTGCCGTCCATGGGCGGTGGGTTGGTGGTTTCGATTTCCGGCAGGAAGATCGTCGAGAGCCAGATGCCGATGACACCGATGGGCACATTGATCAGGAAGATCCAGTGCCATGAAAAATAGGTGGTGATGAAGCCACCGATGGGCGGGCCGGTCAGCGGCCCGACGAGCCCCGGTATCGTCAGCAGCGCCATGGCGGAGACGAGTTCGCTGCGCTTGGTCGTGCGCAGCAAAACGAGGCGGCCGACGGGTGTCATCATCGCCCCGCCCATGCCCTGCAGGAAACGCGAGAGCACGAATTCGAACACCGAGGAGGACACCGCGCAGCAGATAGACCCCACCACGAAGACACCGATGGCGAAACGGAAGATTTTCTTCGCGCCGTATTTGTCGGCCATCCAGCCGCTGATGGGAATGAAGATCGCCAGCGCCACCATATAGGCGGTCAGCGCGAGCTTCAGGGTAATCGGGCCGACATTGAGGTCGGCGGCAATTGCCGGCAGCGAGGTGGCGATGACGGTGGAGTCCATCTGCTCCATGAAGAGAGCGACTGCCAGGATGAGGGGAATGATGCGGTTCATGGGCTGCCTGCGGCTTTCCGCTGCGACAAGGATATCGCCGTTCCTCCTACGCCTGATAAGCCCGCTTGCCAACACGTTAATTATCAATTTCTCAAGTTGCGATCAAACCTGCGTGAGGCCGGTTTTCTTGAAACTTTCTCGCTCTATTGTCCGTTGGGCAAAGTTCAGTTGGTGATAACGGCCAGTTGGCGATATCGGAGACAAGATGATGACCCAATCCTTGAGCATGAGCAGACGCGGCCTCATCGGTGTAGCGGGCGCAAGCGTTCTCGGCGCACCGCTGTTGATGGCGCGCACGGCAACGGCCCAGACGAACCAGCCGCAAACCTCCATGGAGATCAAACACGCCATGCCGCCGGAAACCAGCCGTTTCAAGCTCGGTAATTTCGAGGTGCTCGTCGTGAAGGACGGCGCACGCGCGGCTCCGAACCCCGGCGAGACCTTCGGCACCGACCAGACGGCGGAGACGGTCGGCAAATTGCTGGAAGACAATTTTCTGCCGAAGGAGCAATTCGTCAATTCCTTCTCGCCGGTTCTCATCAATACCGGCAGCGATCTCGTGCTGTTCGACACCGGTTTCGGCGAGGCCGGGCGTGGTGCCGGCAATGGCCGGCTGATCGAAGGCATGGCGGCGGCCGGTTATACGCCGGAAGATGTGACCGTGGTGGTGCTGACCCACATGCACGGCGACCATATTGGTGGCCTGATGGAAAAGGGCGCTCCGGCCTTTTCGAAGGCGCGCTACGTGTTCGGCCAGGCGGAATATGATTTCTGGACGGATGAGAAGCGCGTCGGCACGCCTGCCGAAGGCGGTCACAAGGGCGTTCTCACGAACGTCAAGCCGCTGGCGGAAAAGGCGACCTTCATTGACGACGGCGCCAGTGTCGTATCCGGGATTACCAGCGTGGCGGCCTTTGGCCATTCGCCGGGTCACATGATCTTCCGTGTCGAATCGGAAGGCAAACAACTCATCCTGACGGCGGATACGGCCAACCATTTCGTCCTTTCCCTGCAGAAGCCGGACTGGGAGGTGAAGTTCGACATGGACAAGGCGGCGGCCGCCGCGACCCGCAAGAAGGTCTATGACATGATCGCCACGGACCGGCTGCCCTTCCTCGGCTATCACATGCCTTTCCCGTCTGTTGGTTACGCGGAAAAGCTGGATACGGGCTATCGTTTCGTGCCGAAATCTTACCAGTTCGACATCTGATGCGTGTCGCGCGAAAGTGTTAAGCGGTTTTGCGACAACGACATGCATGAAAACAAGCAGTTAGGGCACATCGTGTGGAGCAGGGATCCACACGATGCGCCCTAGCGCCTGCTGCAACGCAGCAACAGAGAAAGCCCGGAAGCCGATTCCGGGTTTTTTCTATTCCCTTCCTGTCATGAACGTGTTACCAGCCCTCGCCAACTTCCAAGCAATCCTTGCAGGGCGCCGGGGTGAACTTTTCGTTCCGGAACGGCCACGCATTTTCAGTATGAAGGAATTTGGCCATGGCACGCATCATTCAAACACCCACTGGTTTGGACGCTCTCACATTTGACGATGTGTTGCTGCAACCCGGACATTCCGAAGTCATGCCGGGGCAGACGAATATCTCGACCCGCATTGCCCGCGATATCGATCTCAACCTGCCGATCCTGTCTTCCGCCATGGACACGGTCACCGAAGGCCGTCTCGCCATCGCCATGGCCCAGGCCGGCGGCATCGGCGTCATCCATCGCAACCTGACCCCCATCGAGCAGGCCGAAGAAGTCCGGCAGGTGAAGAAGTTCGAAAGCGGCATGGTCGTCAACCCGGTCACCATCGGCCCCGATGCGACGCTTGCCGAAGCGCAGGCCTTGATGAAGGCGCATGGCATTTCCGGCATTCCGGTCGTGGAAAACGGCGGTTCCGGCGGCCACAAGAACGGCCGTCTCGTCGGCATTCTGACCAACCGCGACGTGCGTTTTGCCTCCGATCCGCAGCAAAAAATCTATGAACTGATGACCCGTGAAAATCTGGTCACGGTCAAGGAAAGCAGCGTCGATCAGCAGGAAGCCCGCCACCTGCTGCACAAGCATCGCATTGAAAAGCTGCTGGTGGTGGATGCCAAGGGCAATTGCGTCGGCCTCATCACCGTCAAGGATATCGAGAAGTCGCAGCTGAACCCCAACGCCACCAAGGATGCGCAGGGCCGCCTTCGCGCCGCCGCCGCCATTAGCGTCGGTGCTGACGCCATCGAGCGCGCCGAGCGCCTCATCGATGCCGGCGTCGACCTTCTGGTCGTCGATACCGCGCACGGCCATTCGCAGCGCGTGCTGGATGCCGTCTCGCAGGTCAAGAAGATGTCGAACTCGGTTCGCATCATCGCGGGCAATGTTGCCACCGCCGATGGCACCAAGGCGCTGATCGATGCCGGTGCTGACGCCGTCAAGGTCGGTATCGGCCCCGGCTCCATCTGCACGACGCGTATCGTCGCCGGTGTCGGCGTGCCGCAGCTGGCGGCTGTCATGGCTTCGGTGGAAGCGGCCAATGCCGCCGATATTCCCGTCATCGCCGATGGCGGCATCAAGTTCTCGGGCGATCTGGCCAAGGCGATCGCCGCCGGTGCTTCCGCCGTCATGATCGGCTCGCTGCTCGCCGGCACGGATGAAAGCCCGGGCGAAGTGTTCCTCTATCAGGGTCGCTCCTTCAAGGCCTATCGCGGCATGGGCTCCGTTGGCGCCATGGCCCGCGGTTCGGCTGACCGTTATTTCCAGGCGGAAGTGCGCGACACGCTGAAGCTGGTGCCTGAGGGTATCGAAGGCCAGGTTCCCTACAAGGGTCCGGTTTCCGGTGTCCTGCACCAGCTGGCCGGTGGCCTGAAGGCCGCCATGGGTTATGTCGGCGGCAGCAACATCAAGGAATTCCAGGAGCGCGCCACTTTCGTGCGCATTTCCAGCGCCGGCCTGCGTGAAAGCCACGCCCATGACGTGACGATCACCCGTGAAAGCCCGAACTATCCCGGCGCGGTTTGATCTTTCGAACCGAATCCGTAAAAAGATAGACTGAGTATTTGGCGCTCCCCGATTCCAGCCGGATCGGGGAGCGTTTTCACGATTGGGGGAGATAGCATGTCACCAACGACCGCAATGTTCTGGCCGATGATCGCCCATGTCTTTCTCGTTTTCTGGCTCTATGGCCTGCTGATTGTTCGGCGCAACAAATACACCTTCAAGGATCGCGAATCGGCGATCAAGCTGCGCGACCGGGGTGAGGAGGCGCGCGAGAGCTATCTGGTGAACCGCAACATCGCCAACCAGTTCGAATTGCCTGTCCTGTTCCACATCGCCTGCCTGCTGCTTTACATCACCGATGCGGACAACATCGTCACCATCGTGCTGGCCTGGCTGTTCGTGCTCTCGCGCTACGCCCATTCCTATGTCCATGTCACCAGCAACCGCCTGCGCCAGCGCGGGGCATTGTTCGGCATCGGCTTTGCGCTTGTGGTCTGCCTGTGGGTCTGGCTCGCCATCTGGTTGGCACTGGAATAAACAGCACTGTCCGGTTGCCTCATAAGTGAGACAATCGTCGCCTTCAAAATAATCCGACTTGCGATGGGTCAATTCCATGACGCCCCATCCCCGTTAATCTCTGCCCGCCGTCGAGGATTTCAGGCGAGCAGAGATTGAGGAGTATGTCATGGCAAAAACAATGAAGGCAGCCGTCGTCCGCGCGTTTGGGAAACCGCTGACCATCGAGGAAGTGGCGATACCGGATCCCGGCCCGGGTGAAATTCTCATCAACTACAAGGCGACGGGCGTTTGCCACACCGACCTGCACGCCGCAACGGGCGATTGGCCGGTCAAGCCCAACCCGCCCTTCATTCCCGGCCATGAAGGTGCCGGTTATGTCGCGAAAATCGGCGCTGGCGTCACCGGCATCAAGGAAGGCGACCGCGCCGGCACGCCCTGGCTCTACACCGCCTGCGGCTGCTGCATCCCCTGCCGCACCGGCTGGGAAACCCTTTGCCCGAGCCAGAAGAACTCAGGTTATTCCGTCAATGGCAGCTTTGCCGAATATGGCCTTGCCGATCCGAAATTCGTCGGCCGCCTGCCGGATAATCTCGACTTCGGCCCGGCCGCACCGGTGCTTTGCGCCGGCGTCACCGTCTATAAGGGTCTGAAGGAAACCGAAGTCAGGCCCGGTGAGTGGGTGGTCATTTCAGGCATTGGCGGCCTTGGTCACATGGCCGTGCAATATGCCAAGGCCATGGGCATGCATGTCGTTGCCGCCGATATTTTCGATGACAAGCTGGCGCTTGCGAAAAAACTCGGAGCCGATGTCACCGTCAATGGTCGCGCGCCTGACGCGGTGGAGCAGGTGCAAAAGGCAACCGGCGGCGTCCATGGCGCGCTGGTGACGGCGGTGTCGCCCAAGGCCATGGAGCAGGCTTATGGCTTCCTGCGCTCCAAGGGCACCATGGCGCTTGTCGGCCTGCCGCCCGGCTTCATCTCCATTCCGGTGTTCGACACGGTGCTGAAGCGCATCACGGTGCGTGGCTCCATCGTCGGCACACGCCAGGATCTGGAGGAGGCGCTGACCTTCGCCGGTGAAGGCAAGGTGGCCGCCCATTTCTCCTGGGATAAGCTGGAAAATATCAACGATATCTTCCATCGCATGGAAGAGGGCAAGATCGACGGCCGTATCGTCGTGGATCTCGCCGCCTGAGGCAAATGACAGGGCCTGCGGCGCTCACGCAAAAGTGTGGCGCCGCCGCCGCCCGCTGCGTTCCCCGCAGGGCGATCTGCGTTATCCTGCCCATCGCATCCGCGTTCAAGGAGGACAGGCGATGGACAAGCCGAAGATTACGCAGGCCATGATCGACGCTTACGATGAATACACCCATCTCAGCCTCGACCGCCGCAAATTCATGGAAAAGCTCACCGTGCTCGCCGGCTCAGGCGCTGCCGCGGCGGCCATAGCACCGCTCCTTTCCGCCAATAGCGCCCACGCCGCCATCGTCGCGCCTGACGATGCTGGCATCGTCGCGGAAGACGTGACCTATCCCGCCCCCGGTGGCGAAATGAAGGGTTATCTCGTCACACCGAAATCGGTATCGGGGTCGATCGGCTCCGTCATCGTCATTCACGAGAACCGGGGTCTGAACGACCATATCCGCGATGTGGCAAGGCGCGTGGCGCTTGCCGGTTTCCGGGCGCTGGCCGTCGATTTCCTCTCGCCGCAGGGCGGCACGCCCTCGGATGAGGATAAGGCGCGAGAGATGTTCAGCGGTCTCGACATGGATGCAACCGTCGCCAATGCTGAAGCGGGCCGCGTCTGGCTTGCGGCAAGGCAGGGGGCCAACGGCAAGGTCGGTGCGGTCGGCTTCTGCTGGGGTGGCGGGCTGGTCAACCGTTTCGCCACCAAGTCGGCTGGCCTCAATGCCGGCGTCGCCTATTACGGCCAGCAGGCCCCGGCAGCCGACGTGCCAGCCATCAAGGCGCCCTTGCTTTTGCAATATGCCGGTCTCGATGAACGTATCAATGCCGGCATCGATGCCTATAAGAAAGCGCTGGAGGAAAACGGCAAGACCTTCGAGATTTTCGTTTATGACGGCGTCAACCACGCCTTCAACAATGATACGTCCTCGGCGCGATATGATAAGGCGGCGGCTGACCTCGCCTGGGGGCGGACGGTGGAATTTTTCAAGAAATATCTGGCGTGATGCGGTTTTTGGCGGCACCGGTGGTGAAGGCGCAGGATGTTGGCCATTGTCGAGGGCGCGTGGGGCTTACCCCCCTCTACCCTGCCGGGCATCTCCCCCTCAAGGGGGGAGATTGATACGCGGATAGGTTTCGCCCATCTCATAGTCTGAGAATGAAGTTGAGGTAGTGCGTCGTGCCGATCTCCCCCCTTGAGGGGGAGATGCCCGGCAGGGCAGAGGGGGTAAGCTCCACGCATCTCCCGTCCGCTGACCTAAACCCCACCACCCCCACGCTTCAAATGCTCATCCAGCCTCGGCATGATTTCCACGAAATTGCAGGGCAGGTGACGATAATCGAGCTGGGCCTTGAGAATGCCGTCCCAGGCATCCTTGCACGCACCCGGCGAGCCGGGCAGCACGAAGATGAAGGTGGCGTTCGCGACGCCGCCGGTCGCGCGTGACTGGATGGTCGCGGTGCCGATCTTGTCATAGGAAATGCGATGAAAAAGCGCTGAAAACCCGTCCATGCGCTTTTCGAACAGCGGCTCCAGCGCCTCAGGCGTCACGTCGCGACCGGTAAAGCCGGTGCCGCCGGTGGTGATCACCACATCCACGCCGGGGGCAAGTGTCCAGTCGCGCACGGTATTGAAGATGGCTTGCCTGTCATCCGGCACAATGGCGCGGGCGGAAAGGCGATGTCCCGCTTCTTCGAGCCGGGCGACGAGCGTATCGCCGGATTTGTCGTTTTCCAGCGTGCGGCTGTCGGACACGGTCAAAACCGCAATACCAAGGGGAATGAAGGGTCTTTCGCCTGCCATGGCCTAATCCTCAAATGGTCCGCGTCGCCTGAAAATACCAGTCGGGACGTTTTTTCCGAAGCGATGTTTCCGCGTCCTGAGCTGCGTCGAAGGAATGAAAAACCCCGAAACACGTCGCGCCCGAACCGGACATGCGCACAAGCGCGGCAACCTCCTGCGAAAGCAATTCGATGACCTCCCCGATCTCCGGCAGCAGGGCCTGCGCCGCTGGTTGCAGATCGTTGCGGCTTTGCGCCAGAAAATCCATCCAGCCAATTGTCGCATGTGCCGGCAGGCGGGGATTGGTCTTGCTTTGCAGGCGCCGGAATATATCCGGCGTCGAGACGGCTTTCAGCGGATTGGCAAGGACCAGAAACAGGCAGGGCAGATCGGTAACCGGTTCGATCTCTTCGCCGATACCGCGCGCGATGAGGGGGCGGCTTGCAAGGCACATCGGCACATCCGCACCGAGCGTGAGCGCAATGGCGGCGAGTTTTTCCGGTTCTACCGTGACATGCCAGTGCCGCAGGAGCGCCCGCAGCGCCGCGGCGGCATCCGCCGAACCGCCGCCTATGCCGGAGGCGACCGGCAGGTTCTTTTCGAGATGAATGGCGACAGGGCGACCCGAGCGACCCGTGGCCGCAAGCGCATCGCGCAGCCTGTCCCGGGCGCGGGTGACGAGATTGTCACCGCCATCACCGGCGCGCAGAAGATCGCCGAAAGGACCGGAGATGGAGAAGGTGTCGGCATCGGCATCGCGAATGCGAATGCTGTCGCCGGCCTCGGTGAATGTCACCAGCGTTTCGAGCAGATGGTAGCCATCCGCCCGCTGGCCGGTCACATGCAGAGCCAGATTGATCTTGGCCGGGGCCGCCTCGATGGTCTCGGTTGCCCCAGTCTTCTCATCTACCCGCATGTGGCGTCAGGATTTCTTGTCCGGGGCAGGAGCGGGCGGTGCCGGGGGAGCCGGCGGTTGCGGCGCGGCGTCCTTCTTTGCGGTGTTCTCGGCATCCTTTTCGAGCGGCGGCAGGCCGTTGGCGATCTTTTCCTTCACCTTGGCCTTGTCCACGTCGTCGCTGTCGCCGATCAGGGCGCGGTTCCACTGATAGACGGCCTCGATCTTGCGGCCCACGCGCCAATAGGCGTCGCCCAGATGGTCGTTGATCGTCGGATCGCCGGCCTTCAGCTCGATTGCCCGTTCCAGTTCCGTCACGGCCTCATCGAAGGCGCCGAGGCGATAATGCGCCCAGCCAAGCGAATCGACGATGTAACCGTCATTCGGGCGAAGCTCGACGGCGCGGCTGATCATCTCCATGCCTTCATCGAGATTGATGCCCTTGTCCACCCAGGAATAACCGAGATAGTTCAGCACCTGCGGCTGTTCCGGGTTCAATTCCAGCGCCCGCTTGAAATTCGGTTCCGCCTTGTCCCATTCCTTCAGGCGCTCATAGGCGATACCGCGCTGGAAGAACACCGACCAGTCGGATTTCTGCGGCACGGCGCCGATCACCTCGGTGGCCTTGTCGTAATTTTCGGCCATGGCGCGATAGTCCTTGGCGTCCGAAAGCACGCTGCCATAGGCGAGATAAGACCTGATATCCTTCGGATCGGATTCGAGTAGGGATTTCAGATGCGTGCGCGCCTCATCCACCTTGCCGGTCTGGGCAAGCGTCAGCCCGAGCTGCAGCTCGGAGATGCGATACATCGGCGAGTCCTTCGGCACTTCGCGATAGAAGGCGATGGCGCGGTCGGGCTGTTTCAGCGCCTCGGCAAGCCCGCCCAGAAGAATGAGCGTATCCGGGCTCTTCGGATCGAGTGCGCGCGATGTCTGCAGGTAAAGGGTGACGATCTCCTCGGCGCCTTCGCGGTTCAGCGCACCCGCGATGGAGAACATCACGGAAGCGGCGCCCTCGACGGCATTGGTGATCTGCTGCTGCGGTTTCTCACCCTTCTCGATGGATTCGCGAAGTGCTTTCAGGGGGGCGTAATTCGGCGCGAAAGTATCGCCGACCGCAATCGCGTCCAGCGCCTTCTGCCGGTTGCCGGCGGAAGCTTCGAGCCGGGCAAGCGCCATCACCGCACGCATGTAGGTATCGGAGGCGGTGGCCCCGCCTTCGCGGTCCGTCACGGCCTCGTTGAGGCTCTTGCGGGCGGCGTCGGTATTGCCGCTGACGAGGGCGATTGCGGCGGCATTGTATTTCTGGAAGATCGAAATCCAGCCCGGACCCTTCATGTTATTGACGAGCGCCAGCGCTTCCTTCGGCTTGCCGGAGCCGGCGCGCGCCCAGGCGGTCAAAAGCGTGTTGACCATGCGGTCGAGATCGTTCGGGCCGGTATATTTCAGGATTTTTTCGGCCTTGGCGAATTCCTTGTCCTTGATGGCGTCGAGGCCGCGCACGATGGTCGTCACCCGTTCGACGGAGGTATCGTCCTTCATGGAATCGGCGATCTTGGCGCCGGCCTCGAAATTGCCGCTCAGAAGTTCGGCGATCATCAGCCGCTGGCGGATTTCCGAATTGGCCGGATCGAATTCCAGCGCCTTCTTGTAGAGCGAAATCGCAGTCGGATAGTCCTGATCGACATCGGCATTGCGCCCGGCAAGGAAAGCGCCGGAGAAGGTGTTCACCTTGGCGGGATCGAACGTAACGGCTTTCTCTTCCGTTTTCGCCTTTGTCTCCGCAAAGCCGGGGCTTGCACCCGCGCCAATCGTGAGAGCGGCGACGAGAGCCGCGCTGCAAAGAAGACGGAGTGCTGGTTTACGCCGCATGAGGGAACCTTTGCCTTTGTGCATATGCACGGAAAAATCAGTTTCCATTGTTTGGTCACGATAGAATGGCTTTTTTGAAGCAACCCCGCAAGAAATTATGGCCCTGGCCACAATCCCGCCCTGCGGGGACTCCCACCCGAAATGCCGGGCGGATGATGGTGTCATCCGCCGTTCGCACCAGCCTCCGGCGTCAGTTGAGACGCTCGATGCAGAAGTCGATCACTTCCAGAAGCGCATTTTTCCACGGGCTCTGCGGCAGGGGTGCAAGAGCGTCGCGGGCGATGGTGCCGTAGTGCGTTGCACGGCTGATCGTGTCGCCGAGACCATTGTATTTGGTGATCAGCCCGAGTGCCTTTTCGAGGTTCTCGTCGCTGCTTTCGCCCTTTTCGATGGCGTTGCGCCAGAAGGCGCGCTCGTCCTGCGTGCCTCGACGATAGGAAAGGATAACCGGCAGCGTGATCTTGCCTTCGCGGAAGTCGTCGCCGGTATTCTTGCCGAGATCGGCCGATTTGCCGCCATAGTCCAGCACGTCATCGACCAGCTGGAAGGCGAGGCCGAGATTCATGCCGTAGGACTTCAGCGCGCTGCGGCTTGCCTTGTCCGTCTTGGCGACGATGGGGCCGACTTCCGCTGCCGCGGCGAACAGGGCAGCCGTCTTGGCGCGAATCACCTGGAGATAGTCGTCCTCGGTGGTTTCCATGTTCTTGGCGACGGAAAGCTGCAGCACCTCGCCCTCGGCGATGACCGAAGCGGCCGTGGACAGCACATCGAGGGCGTCGAGCGAGCCGACATCCACCATCATGCGGAAGGCCTGGCCGAGCAGGAAGTCGCCGACGAGAACGCTTGCCTGGTTGCCCCAGATGGTGCGCGCGGTGGATTTGCCGCGGCGCAGATCGCTTTCGTCCACCACATCGTCATGCAAAAGCGTCGCCGTGTGCATGAATTCCACGCTGGTGGCGAGCTTGATGTGATGATCGCCCTGGTAACCGAACATGGAGGCCGAAGCCAGCGTCAGCATCGGCCGCAGGCGTTTGCCGCCGGACGAGATCAGATGGTTGGCCACCTCGGGTATCATCTGGACATCGGAGCCCGCCTTGGAAAGGATAAGCTGGTTCACCCGTTCCATGTCGGGGCGGGTCAGGTCGACAAGCGGCTTGACGGATGCGAGTTTGTTTTTGCTTTCTTCAAGCGGTATGACGACGCCCAAGGGACAGGACTCCTGTTCGAATTTGAATTCGACAATAAAAACTGGCGCCTTGCGCGGCAAGGGGCGAATTGCCGCTAGCCATTCAAAAAGATGGGAATTTAGGGCTTATCCATGCGTGAACTGATCCGTACCAACGATGCCGTGCTGCTCTCCTTCGCTGAAAGCCTGATGAAGGACGCCGGCATCCACTGCCTCATCGCCGATCAGGCCATGAGCATTCTGGAGGGTTCGCTCGGTCTTTTGCCCCGTCGCTTTCTGGTCGAGGAAGATCGCGCCGATCAGGCACGCCGCATCCTGATGGATGCGGGGCTGGGTGACGAACTGCGCAATGAAGAGGCTTGAGCGGCGGTGAGCGGCACTGTTTCCGAAACGATGGATGCCTTTCACCGCGGCCGGTTTCACATCCTCCAGCCGAAGGGCAGGGGCCACCGGGCCGGCATGGACGCCATGCTCCTGGCCTCGCTGGTGGCGGATGATCGCGCCTGCCGGATCGCCGATCTCGGCGCGGGCGCTGGCGCCGCCGGCATGGCGGTCGCGGCGCGGCTCGAAAAGGCGGAAGTGACGCTCTATGAACGCTCGCCGGAAATGGCGGATTTTGCCCGGCGCAGCCTGTTATTGCCGGAAAATGCCGCCTTCTCCGCTCGTGTGAGCGTGTGCGAGGCCGACGTGACCCTGCGCGCGAAAGCACGGGTCGAAGCGGGTCTGCCGGACGAGCATTTCCACCACGTCATCATGAACCCGCCCTATAATGACGCGGGCGATCGCCGCACGCCGGATGCCCTGAAGGCCGAGGCCCACGCCATGACGGAAGGCCTGTTCGATGAGTGGATCAGGACCGCAGGCGCGATCATGGTGCCGGGCGGGCAGCTTTCGCTTATTGCGCGGCCGCAATCGGTGGCGGACATTATTGCCGCCTGCGGCAGCCGTTTCGGCGGCATGGAGATCACCCTCATCCATCCGCGTCCGGGGGAGGACGCGGTGCGTATGCTGGTCACCGCCATCAAGGGCTCGCGCGCGAGACTGTCTTTCCGCGCGCCGCTTGTCATGCACGAGACCGGCAGCCACGCCTTCACGACCTTCGTGGATGACCTGAACAATGGCCGCGCCGCCTATTCGCGTAATGTAAGGGCAATCCGGCCCGCGCCATAAATATCGCCGTTCCGCCGGCTGCGCCATTGCGTTTTCCGGGGCGATACATACATCCGTGACGATGAGGCAAATGCTGCGAGGATTGAGTAGTGGGTTTTCTGAAGTATCTGGTGCCGAAACGTTTTCGCAAAAAGGAACTGGTCATTCCGGTCGTGCGTATGCATGGCGCGATCATGGCCGGTGGCAGCCAGTTTCGCCCCGCGCTCAATCTCGCCTCCTATGCGCCGCTCATTGAAAAGGCCTTCGCCATCAAGGATGCGCCGGCCGTCGCCATTCTGCTCAACTCGCCCGGCGGTTCGCCGGTGCAGGCGCGCATGATCTACAATCGTATCCGCCAGCTCGCCGAGGAAAAGGAAAAGAAGGTCCTGATCTTCGTGGAAGATGTGGCCGCTTCCGGCGGTTACATGATCGCGCTTGCCGGTGACGAGATCATTGCCGATCCAACCTCCATCGTCGGTTCGATCGGCGTCGTTTCCGGCGGCTTCGGTTTTCCCGAAATGCTGCGGAAGATCGGCGTGGAGCGCCGCGTCTATACGGCCGGCGAAAACAAGGTCATCCTCGATCCCTTCCAGCCGGAAAAGGAAGGCGATATCGACTACCTGAAGTCGCTTCAGGTCGAAATTCACAATGTTTTCATCGATATGGTCAAGATGCGTCGCGGCTCGAAGCTGAAGGAGGATGAGGCGATCTTCTCCGGCCTGTTCTGGACCGGCATGCGCGGCCTCGATCTCGGCCTGATCGACGGGCTGGGTGACATGCGGGAGGTCCTGCGTCGCCGTTACGGCGAAAAGGTCAAGCTCCAGCTTATCAGCGGCGGGCGCACCCTGTTCGGCAAGAAGGTGCCGGGCGTGAATGCGGCTTTGGGCCTCGATGCCGAAAGGCTTGCAGCCGGAGCCGTCTCGGGTCTTGCGGAAGTCGCTGAAGAAAAGGCATTGTGGTCGCGTTTCGGTCTATGATGTCGCGGGAATAGGGCCTTATGGCGCAGCTTATTACAATTCTTCTTCTGGTGGTGGGATCCATCATCCTTTACCGCCGTTTTGTCCGCGATGCGGAAAAGCTTTCGGCGAAATCGAAACGGCGTGAAAAGGAACGCGAAACCGGTGCCATCGGTACCCTGATCAAGGATCCCGAAACCGGCGAATACCGCGTCAAGCGCGAGGACGAGACGTGATCGCGTGCGAATAACGGCATGTTTTATCCGCTCCGTGCTGGAAGCCTGAAGTTAACCCAAAAACCAGCTTGTTGGGAAAGGCCCCAGTTTCCGCGAGTATTTTCGCGGGATCTGTGCAAATAGTAACCCGCGATATTTGAGGTTGATCTGCAGCGCTTCGGCCAGAACCGGCTGAAGCCTCGCACGCGGTGGCTGGACGGGGTATTTTTTGCAGAAGGTTCATTCCATTCAGTTTTTGCGGGCGATCGCCGCGCTGGCCGTGATGTTTTTTCACATTGCCGGGGCGCCATTTACGATCGGCGCAGCCGGGGTGGACGTGTTTTTCGTCATCTCGGGATTTGTCATGGGGCTGGTCGCCGACAAGTCGCCGCCCGGCAAATTCCTGCGTCATCGTCTCTTCCGTATCGTGCCGCTCTACTGGGCCGTCACATTCGTGATGTGCCTTGGGGCATTGGCAGGGGTGTTTTCCACCTTCACCTTCACCATGGAACATCTCTGGAAGTCATTGCTCTTCGTTCCTTACGCCAACGCTTCGGGCCAGGTCACACCGCTGGTGCTGGTGGGCTGGACGCTGAATATGGAGATATTCTTTTATCTCGTGTTCGCTCTGGGTCTTGCACTGCGCGCGCCGATCGCCGTAACCGTCGCCATCCTGTCGGCAATGGTGGTCGCAGGGCAGCTGGCGGACTGGCAATCGCCGTTCATGCAGATCTGGGCCTCGCCCCTGCTGCTGGAGTTCCTCGCCGGGCTTGTCCTGTCTCGGATTGCCTTCGCGGGCATGCGCGGCGGCATCGCCGCCCTGGCCCTGTCCTTTGTCGGCTTTGCTTTCGCGGCGGGTATTGGTGAGCAGTTTGGTCTTCTGCGCATAGTGAGCTGGGGCTTGCCTGCCTTCCTGCTCGTCGCGGGTTGTGTCTGGATCGAAAGGGCCGGCGGCTGGCCTCAATCCCTGCTGAAGCCTTTCGAAATTGTCGGCGATGCCTCCTATGCGCTTTATCTCCTGCACGGACTGGTTATTTCGATCGTCCTGAAGGTCATGGCGCCGGGTTTTGCGGCAAGCATCGTGATCGTTATTGTCGCGCTGGCTGTGTCGATCGCGGCACATGTCCTGTTTGAAAAGCCCGTCATCAGGCTTTTCAGGAAGTTCGCGGATCGCGGTATCTCCGGTTCACGTGCCGAGGCCGCAGGCTGATCGCCTGCCGTTGCGGATCGACGCTTCGCATAAAACCTTGACCCTCAGGCCCTGCCGTGGCACGTGTCCGCATCCGAAGTAAGTCAATGCTTACTTATCCTCCTAACGCCGCGATGACTGCAATGACCGATGTTCCCGACCATATGAACCCGAAGCGTTCCTTTCAGGCGCTGATCCTGACGCTGCACAATTACTGGGCCGACAAGGGCTGCGCGGTGCTGCAACCCTATGATATGGAAGTGGGCGCAGGCACGTTTCATCCGGCGACGACGCTGCGTGCGCTCGGCCCGAAGCCGTGGAAGGCCGCCTACGTGCAGCCCTCGCGCCGCCCGTCCGACGGCCGTTACGGTGAAAACCCCAACCGCCTGCAGCACTATTACCAGTATCAGGTCATCCTGAAGCCCAACCCTTCCAACCTGCAGGAACTCTATCTCGGTTCGCTGAAGGCGATCGGTCTCGATCCGCTGCTGCACGATGTGCGCTTCGTCGAGGACGACTGGGAAAGCCCGACGCTCGGCGCCTGGGGTCTTGGCTGGGAATGCTGGTGCGACGGCATGGAAGTCTCGCAGTTCACCTATTTCCAGCAGGTCTGCGGCATCGAGTGCTCACCGGTCGCGGGCGAACTGACCTATGGTCTGGAGCGTCTGGCCATGTATGTTCAGGGCGTCGACAATGTCTACGACCTGAACTTCAACGGCCGCGAGGGCGAAGAGAAGATTTCCTATGGCGACGTCTTCCTGCAGGCCGAGCAGGAATATTCCCGGCACAACTTCGAATTTGCCGACACGGCCATGCTGCATCGCCATTTCATCGACGCCGAAAAGGAGTGCCAGGCGCTTCTCGCTGCCGGTGCGCCCGGTGATAACGATAATCAGCGCCTGCACAAATGCGTGTTCCCGGCCTATGACCAGTGCATCAAGGCCAGCCATGTCTTCAATCTTCTGGATGCGCGCGGCGTCATTTCGGTCACGGAACGCCAGAGCTATATCCTGCGCGTGCGCACGCTGGCGAAAGCCTGCGGCGAAGCCTTCCTGCTGACGGATGCCGGCGGGGTGAACTGGAACAGGGCCGCCTGACGATCTATCTAAGGCGGGCAACAGTCTAACGTGCGGATGCCGCTCATGGCGTCCGCGCCTCTTGAGGAGGGGTCGGGAATGTTCATCACGCTGGCAATCATCGCGGCAATCGCGCTTTATGTCGTCTTCATCTATAACGGGCTGGTCAAGGCGCGGCAGATGAAGGAAGAGGCGTGGTCGGGCATCGACGTGCAGCTGAAACGTCGCGCCGATCTCATCCCCAACCTCATCGAGACCGTGAAGGGTTACGCGGCGCATGAAAAGAGCACCTTCGAGGAGGTGATCGCCATGCGCAACCGGGCGCAGGCCGTGCCGGCGGGCGATGTCGAGGGCCGCGCCCAGGCGGAAGGCCTGCTGTCGCAGGCGCTCGGTAAACTCTTTGCGCTTGCCGAAGCCTATCCCGATCTCAAGGCCAATACGAATTTTCTGGAATTGCAGCGCTCGCTTGAAACCATCGAAGGCGAACTCCAGATGTCGCGCCGTTATTACAATGGTGCCGCGCGTGATCTCAACGTCAAGGTGGAAAGCTTCCCCTCCAATCTGGTCGCCAGCCAGTTCGGCTTTGCCAAGGCGCCCTATTTCGAGATCGACAATCCGGCCGACCGCGCCGTGCCAACGGTGAAATTCTGAGGGCAAAGCTCTCCCGCCGGCTTAAGACCTCCCGCTCAAATTCCGATAATCCGGCCCCGCGCCGCATTCTTTGACAAGACGACAATCATGATCGAACTGACCATTACCCCGCCCGACCACCCGCTTTCCGGCAAGGTCGAGCCGCCCGGCTCCAAGTCCATCACCAATCGTGCGCTTCTCCTGGCTGGCCTTGCCAAGGGCAAAAGCCGGTTGACCGGCGCACTGAAAAGCGATGACACGCTTTATATGGCCGAAGCCCTGCGCGAGATGGGCGTCAAGGTAACCGAGCCTGATGCCACCACCTTCGTGGTGGAAGGCACGGGCGTTTTGCAACAGCCGGAAAAGCCGCTTTTCCTTGGCAATGCCGGTACCGCCACGCGCTTCCTCACCGCCGCTGCCGCACTTGTGGATGGTGCCGTCATCATCGATGGCGACGAGCACATGCGCAAACGCCCGATCATGCCGCTGGTGGAGGCGCTGCGCTCCCTCGGTGTCGAGGCGGAAGCGCCGACCGGCTGCCCGCCCGTCACCGTCTGCGGCAAGGGCACGGGGTTCCCGAAGGGCAGCGTCACCATCGACGCCAACCTCTCCAGCCAATATGTGTCGGCGCTTCTGATGGCGGCTGCCTGCGGCGACAAGCCTGTCGATATCATCCTCAAGGGTGAGGAAATCGGCGCGAAAGGCTATATCGACCTCACTACGTCAGCCATGGAAGCTTTCGGTGCGAAGGTGGAGCGGGTCAGCAACGCCATCTGGCGCGTGCATCCGACGGGTTATACCGCGACCGATTTCCATATCGAGCCGGATGCCTCCGCCGCCACCTATCTCTGGGGTGCGGAACTGCTGACCGGCGGCGCGATCGATATCGGCACGCCCGCCGACAAGTTCACCCAGCCGGATGCCAAGGCCTACGACGTCATGGCCAAATTTCCGCACCTGCCCGCCGAAATCGACGGTTCGCAGATGCAGGACGCCATTCCGACCATCGCGGTTCTGGCCGCCTTCAACGAGACGCCGGTGCGTTTCGTCGGCATCGCCAATCTGCGTGTCAAGGAATGCGACCGCATCCGCGCCGTCTCGCTCGGGCTTAACGAAATCCGCGATGGTCTGGCGCATGAGGAAGGCGACGACCTGATCGTGCATTCCGATCCGGCACTTGCGGGCCAGACGGTCAAGGCCTCCATCGATACCTTTGCCGACCACCGCATCGCCATGAGCTTTGCGCTGGCGGCGCTGAAGATCGGCGGCATCGCCATCCAGAATCCGGCCTGCGTCGGCAAGACCTATCCCGGTTACTGGAAAGCGCTCGCCTCGCTCGGCGTCGACTACACGGAAAAGGAAAGCGCTGCCGAGCCGCAGCACTGAAGCCATCAAGGAGGGACCGCCCGTGAAGACCATCGCCGCAAGACTTCTCGCGCTGTTCGTCTTGCTGGGCGTGGCCTTCCCGGCTTTTGCGGAGGAATTCATCCGCTCCTACCATTCCGTTGTCGAGGTGGCGGCGGATGGCAAGCTGACGGTGACGGAAACCATCACCGCCCGCGCCGAAGGTCAGAACATCAAGCGCGGCATCTTCCGCGATTTCCCGCTTTATGCGCTGGATGCGAATAACCGCCGTACCAAGGTAGATTTCAACGTCGTTTCGGTGGAGCGCGATGGCGCGCCGGAAAACTGGCGCACCGAAACTGTCGATGGCGGCATCCGCATCTATACCGGCAGCGCCGAGCGTTTTCTGCCGACTGGCGAGCACATTTTCCAGATCACCTACACCACCGCCCGGCAGATCCGTTATTTCAGCGATTATGACGAGCTGACCTGGAACGTCACCGGCAATGGCTGGCAGTTCCCCATGGGCGAGATTTCCGCGACCATCACTCTGCCGCAGGGCGTCAAGGCCACCGATACGGCCGTATTTACTGGTCCGCTTGGCGCGAAAGGCAAGGATGCCCGCATCTTCAGCGAAGGCAACGAAGTCTTTTTCGCTTCCACCCGCCCGTTTTCGGTGGGCGAAGGTATGACGGTCGCCGTCAAACTGCCGAAGGGTGCCATTGCCGCGCCTGATACCTCACAGGAGGCGGGCTGGTGGCTGCGCGACAATCTGGCCATCCTGCTTTCGGGCGGCGGGCTTTTTGTCGTGCTGCTTTATTATCTGCGGGCGTGGTTCGCGGTCGGCCGTGATCCCACCAAGGGTGTGGTGGTGCCGCGCTGGGATGCACCGGAGGGGCTTTCTCCGGCTCTGGTCAACTATGTCGATAATCGCGGCTTTTCGGGTGCCGGCTGGACGGCACTATCCGCCTCGGCGCTTGATCTCGCGGTCAAAGGTTATGTCGTTCTGGAAGATCTGAAGAATTCCATCGTCATCCGCCGCACGGAAAAGGCAACCGCCACCGATCTGCCGACCGGGCAGAAGACGCTGCTCTCCGCCATCGGTGGTGCGGGCAAGGTACTGACCATCGATAAGGCGCATGGGGCGGAAGTCGAAAAGGTCGGCACGCAGTTCCGCGCGGCGATAGAAAAGGAACATCGCGGCAAATATTACCGCAGCAATGCCGGCTACACCGTCTTCGGCATCTTCCTCAGCATCGCCCTCATCGTCGCGACGTTGATCTTCGGCGATCTCGATGAAAGCGCCATTGCCGCCGTCCTCGTCTTCGGCTTTTTCGCCTTCTTCTTCAGCATCCTGTCGATCGGCATCGGCCGCCAGTTCTCGCGCGGCGCACCGCTGCGCAAGCGCATCGGCGGCATCGTCATGCTGGCCTTTGCCGGTTTCGTGGCCTTTTCAGCCATTGGCGGCATCGCCACGCAAATCCTGCTGGATGTGACGCATGACACCAAGTCGCTGGCGCTGGCCGCCATCGGCGGCATCGTGCTCACCAATGCGCTGTTCCTGTTCCTGATGGGCGCGCCGACGCCGCTCGGCCGCAAGCTGATGGATGGCATCGAAGGGCTTAGAACCTATCTCACGCTGGCGGAAAAAGACCGGATGAACATGGCCGGCGCGCCCGCCATGTCGCCGCAGCATTTCGAGACATTGCTGCCCTATGCCGTGGCGCTCGGCGTTGAAAAACCGTGGAGCCGCACCTTCGAGGCATGGCTTGCCACAGCCGCCGCCGGTGCTGCTGCTGCAAGTTATGCGCCCGGCTGGTATGCCGGCAGCAATTACGGCAGCTTTGGTGACAGGATCGGCGGCTTTTCCACCTCCATGGCCAATACCATCGCCTCCACCATTCCTCAGCCCGTCAGCTCCTCCGGCTCCAGCTTTTCGGGCGGTGGCGGCGGCGGTTTTTCCGGCTCCGGCGGCGGCGGCGGTGGCGGTGGCGGCTGGTAACGCCTGCCGGCGGTAATTTAACCGAATGCCGTGGTGACTTTTGCCGCGTTGCTTGCTAAGCCGACCGCTGTCGCTTTTCGCGGCATACATCGTCCGACAAAAGATACAAAGATAAAGTCCTTATCCCATGCCCGATCTTCTGCTTGAACTTCGCTCCGAAGAAATCCCCGCCCGCATGCAGCGCAAGGCGGCGGGCGATCTGAAGAAACTCGTCACCGATGCCTTGGTGGAGAGAGGGCTGACCTATGAAGGCGCGCGTGAATATTGGACGCCGCGCCGCCTGACGCTGGATATTCGCGGCCTCAACGCCCGCTCCGCCGATGTGCGCGAAGAAAAGAAGGGCCCGCGCACCGACGCCAATGAAAAGGCCATCGAAGGCTTTTTGCGCGGCGCCGGCCTCAACGACATTTCGGAAGCACAGGTCGTTTCCGATCCGAAGAAGGGCGATTTCTACATCGCCATCATCAACAAGCCCGGCCGTCCGGCGGAAGAGATCATCGCGGAAGTGATGCCCGGCATCATCCGCTCCTTCCCCTGGCCGAAATCCATGCGCTCCGGCCCGGCTTCCATGCCGAAGGGATCGAGCTATGCCGGCATCGAAGGCAAGGGCTCGGAAAGCCTGCGCTGGGTACGCCCGCTGCAATCCATCGTCTGCCTGTTTGGCCCCGAGCACGATGAAACCCAGGTCATTCCTTTCGCCATCGACGGCATCGTCGCCAGTAACGTCACCTATGGCCATCGTTTTCATGCGCCGGGCCCGATCATCGTGCGCCGTTTCGAGGATTATGTCTCGAGCCTCGAAAAGGCGAAGGTCATTCTCGATGCCGAGCGCCGCAAGGATATCATCCTGCACGACGCCAAGGATTTGGCTTTCGCCAACGGTCTCGATCTGGTGGAAGACGAGGGCCTGCTGGAAGAAGTCTCCGGCCTTGTCGAATGGCCGCAGGTGCTGATGGGCACCTTCGAGGAAGATTACCTGCAAATCCCGGCGGAAATCATCCGCCTCACCATCAAGACCAACCAGAAGTGTTTCGTCACCCGCAATCAGGGTGCGGAAGAAGGCCTTTCCAATCGTTTCATCCTGATCTCGAATATCGAGGCAAGCGATGGCGGCAAGGAAATCATCCATGGCAATGGCAAGGTCGTGCGCGCCCGCCTGTCGGACGCCCGCCATTTCTGGAACCGCGACCAGGGCGATCTGCCCGATCTCGAAACGCTGAAAGATTCGGCTGCGAAATTCAGCCTCGATCTCAAGAAGCCGCTCGACCAGCGCATGGCGAAGCTCGATGCGCTGAACGTGACGTTCCATGCCAAGCTCGGTTCTCAGGGCGAACGCGTTACCCGCATCCGCGAACTGGCGAAGGCGCTGGCCCCGGTTGTCGGTGCCGATGCCGCGCTGGTGGACCGCGCCGTGGTGCTGGCCAAGGCTGATCTTCGCACCGAAGCCGTCGGCGAATTCCCAGAGCTTCAGGGCCTGATGGGCCGTAAATATGCGACGCTGCAGGGTGAAAACGAAAGTGTGGCCGCTGCCATCGAGGACCACTACAAGCCGCAGGGCCCCTCGGACCGCCTGCCGGCCGACAAGGTGGCGATCACGGTGGCGCTCGCTGACAAGCTCGACACTCTCGTGGGCTTCTGGGCCATCGATGAAAAACCGACCGGCTCGAAGGACCCCTTCGCGCTGCGCCGCGCGGCGCTGGGCGTGGTGCGCATTCTGCTTGAGAAAAACGTGCGGCTTCCGCTGCTCAGCGTTGCGAAGGACCCGGACCTTCTCTCCTTCTTCCATGATCGCCTGAAGGTCTATCTGCGCGACCTCGGCGCCCGTTACGATCTGATCGACGCCGTTCTGACGCCGGAATCCGATGATCTCCTGATGATCGCCCGCCGTGTCGAGGCGCTCACCGCCTTCATCACCGGCGAAGATGGTCGCAACCTTCTGGCGGGCGCGAAGCGCGCTACGCAGCTTCTGGCGGCGGAGGAAAAGAAGGGTACCGTGGTCGCCGATGGCGTCTCGGAAGAGCTGTTGAAGCTCGATGCCGAAAAGGCGCTTTATGCGGCGATCAGGACGGCCTCCGCCGATGCTGCAAAGGCGGTTGCGGGCGAGGATTTTCGCTCCGCCATGCAGGCGCTTTCGACGCTGCGTGCACCGGTCGACAGGTTCTTCGAGGATGTGCTCGTCAATGACGAGGATGCAGCCATCCGTGCCAATCGCCTGGCGCTGCTGAAGGCCATCCGCGAGGCAACTGGTACGGTTGCGGATTTCTCGAAGATCACGGGGTGAGGGGTTTCGGGGTAGCCAGGTATGTCAGCGTGCTTGGTTCACCCCCTCTGTCCTGCCGGACATCTCCCCCTCAAGGGGGGAGATTGGCAAGACGGTCGCTCCCCGCAAAACATTGCAACGTTGAAGATGGTCGATACGTCGCCACGATGCGATCTCCCCCCTTGAGGGGGAGATGCCCGGCAGGGCAGAGGGGGGTAAGCCGCAACCGTGACTCTCACAGGACGACTCCCCATTGACCCACACCACCCCCAAAATCCTCATCAGCGCCTGCCTCCTCGGCCAGCCGGTCCGCTATGACGGCAAGGGTAAACCCTTCTCCCACCCCGTAATAGAGCGCTGGCGAAGTGAGGGCAGGCTGGTGACGATCTGTCCGGAGATGGCGGGTGGCATGCCCGTGCCACGCCCGCCGGCGGAAATCGAAAATGGTGCCTCCGGTCTCGATGTGCTGGAGGGCCGCGCCCGCGTGCTGGAGGTGACCGGCGGCGATGTCACGGCGCAATTTATCGCCGGTGCGGAAAGGGCGCTGGCCTTCGCCAGGGCCAATGGCTGCACATACGCGCTTCTGATCGATGGCAGCCCGTCCTGTGGCTCGGTTGCGATCTATGACGGTTCGTTTTCCGGCGTCAAACACGCGGGCAATGGCGTGACGGCGGCGCTATTCGAAAAAGCCGGTATTGCCGTATTTTCACCTGCCGATATCGATCGGCTGGCTGCTCTGACAAGCTAAAAGAAAAGCGCCGGAGTTTCCCCCGGCGCCGGTTTCCATCGATAGCCTTGAGGCGTATCACCCCGCCATGCGCATCTCTTGCGCCATGCCGTGGAGCTGGTGGCCGGAGGAGACGCGGAAGCCGCGGATGAGGTTCAGCAGTTCTTCGGTGTCCACGGCGAGCGCTTCCGCCGAAGCCGTGGTTTCTTCCGCCATGGCGGCATTATGCTGGGTGGCGACGTCGAGCTGGTTGAGCGACGAGGAGATCGAGCGCAGCGTCGTATCCTGTTCGGCGGCCGAATGGGCGATCTTGCTGACGATCTCGTTTGCCGATTTGATCTGGTCCGAAATGCGTTTCAGCGCATCGCCGGCCTCTCCGACAAGACGCACGCCGTTTTCCACCTGGGCAGAAGAACGGGCGATCTGGTCCTTGATCTCCTTGGCGGCGGCGGCGGATTTCTGCGCCAGTTCGCGCACTTCCTGCGCCACCACGGCAAAGCCCTTGCCGGCCTCACCGGCACGTGCCGCTTCCACACCGGCATTCAGCGCCAGAAGATTGGTCTGGAAGGCAATGTCGTCGATCACGCCGATGATGTTGGAAATCTGGTCGGAAGATTGCTCGATACCGCTCATCGCTGATATCGCCTCTTCCACCACCCGGTCACTGCGCATGGCCTCCGAGCTGACGGTGGTGACGCGCTTGGCGGCGTCGGCTGCACCCTCTGCCGTCTGGCGCACCGCAACGGTCAATTCATCCAGAGCGGCCGAAGTTTCCTCAAGGTTTGCGGCCTGCCGTTCGGTGCGCTGCGAAAGCTCGTTGGAGGCCTTGCGGATTTCCTCCTTGGAGCCGCCAATATCGATGCTCTTGGAATTCACCTTGGCCATGGCCGCATCAAGATGGGTCAGGGCCTCGTTGAAATTGTCGCGCAGCGCCGCATAACGATTGCCGAGATCGCCGCAACGAACGGTCAGATCGCCGCCTGCAAGCTTTTCCAGCGCCTCGCCGATGGTGGTGACGACACGCGCCTGCAACTCGGCCTCGTCGCGCTGCATGTCGAGATTGTTCTGACGCTCCGCATTGAGCTGCCGCTGCTGTTCTTCCTCACGGCGCTGCATGGCATGGCGTTCGCGCACCTTGTCCTGCAGCGAGGCGGTGGCCTTGGCCATCATGCCCACCTCGTTGGTGAGACCGGTATGGGGAATGGCGAGCGAGACGTTTTCATTGGCCACTTCGCCAAGCGCGCGGTGAATATCGCCGAGAGGCTTCGAAATGCCACGGATGACATAGAAGGCGGCGGCCAGCGCCAGCACGAAGATGATAGCGCCGATCGACAGCGCCTTCATCACCTCGCCGCGCACCTGCGCGTTCAGATCGTCGATATAAACGCCGGTCACGACCACGACCTGCCATGGTTCGAAGGCGAGCGCATAGGAACTCTTGGCGTAGTCATTGCCTTCCATGCCGGGTTTCGGACCGTAAAAATCCGTCTGGCCGCCGCCATTGCGGCCAAGCCGCACCAGCTCGTCACGATAGGCGAAACCCTTGCTGTCCGGCTTGCCCTTGAAGCTCTCGCCGACCCGCTTCGGATCGGGATGGAACTTCATGGTCACGTCGTAATCGTAACCGAACAGATAGCCGTCAGGGGTGAACCGTATGGCGCTGACGGTGGCATAAGCCTGCTTCATGGCTTCTTCGCGCGACAGCGTTCCCGCCGTTTCCTTCTCGTGGAAGGACTGCAGAATGGAGATGGCCGACTGCACCTGCGTCCGCAGCATGCCGTAGCGTTCCTCATAGATCGCGTCGGTGGCGGATTTCAGCTGGTAAAACGTCGCCACGGCGAAGGCGGCCATAAGGGCCACCACGAGTACGATGAGCTGACGGGAGATGGAGAGATTCTTCATGGGCGCTCACAAGCGTTTTGCGTCGCGGCCAGAAAAGGCCGCGTGCTGCCGAAGTTTCGGAAATGGAAAGGGCGCCTGATGCGCGGTGAAGGGCCTGAACAGCTGATATCCGCTTCAGGCCTCATGGCGTGCTGCATTGCACTATGAGATCACTTAGCGGCCAAAAATTTGAATAAATATTTAATTAGAGAAAGCTTTATCAGCCCATCCGGCGGAATAACGGCGGACGAATTTATTATTCCCCGCATGGTTGCCATGGCTTCTGAAAAATACAGCGATCGCGTGATTATTTGACATTTGCCATGAAAATGTATCGGTCGCCTGTCAATTGCCGCGCAATTTGAAATCCGGGAATGCGGGTGCGGCAATCGTGGAGGCGGTAGCGGCAACGGCAGCCTTGTCGGCGGAGATTTCCTTGACACCGGCAGTCGTCGTTGTCGCGTCGATGCCGGCAGGTGTCGAAACCGCTTCCTCGGGATGCGCCACGGGTTCCACGTTGTCATAGGTCGCAATGGCGGTGCTGGGGGTTTCTTGCGGCATCCATGCGGGATTGGTGCTGACAAAGGTGACCGGCGCGCCGCCGAGCCAGGCTTCGGTGCGGATGAGGGTGCGCTTTCCGTCGACTTCGCGCATTTCCATATGCTGCGTACCCGGCTCGATGGACGGAATGGCATAACCTTCCGCTACCGTTTTATCCTTCGCGGGTTCGCAATCCGTGCAGTCACGACGAATGAAGCTGCCATTGCTGGCGTGTACGCCATTGATATATTCGATGGAGGATGCCATGGCCGACCCGCCGGCCAGTGCGACAATGGCTGTCAGAAAAACACGACGCATCGAAAAACCCCCGAAGTAACGGCAGCACCCGTGGTTCAGGCACGGTGCGCCATTTAAATATTCGGGCAAGTATTACCGGTCTTTCGTTTCCATCGGGTCAGCAAACTTGGTAAAAATTGAACGAAAGATTCGCCCTCACCGGTGTTTGCCTTAAGTATCAGGCCTTTTCGCGCACGACAGCCTGCCAGCCGATATCGCGGCGGCAGAAGCCGTTTTCCCACTCGACCTTGTCGGCCAGCGCATAGGCGCGCGCCTGCGCTTCCGTCACGGTCTTTCCGAAAGCGGTGACGTTCAGCACGCGGCCGCCGGTTGCGACGAGTTCGCCGTCCTTCAGCGCGGTGCCGGCGTGGAAGACCTTTGCCTTTTCGCTCGCCTCGGGAATATGGGCAATCGGCGTGTTCTTGTCGTAAGCGCCGGGATAACCCTTCGAGGCGAGAACGACCGTCAGCGCCGCATCGTCGCGCCATTCCGCCTCAACCTTGTCCAGCGTGCCGGTGGCGGTGGCGTAGAGGATCGGCAGCAGATCGCTCTTGAGGCGCATCATCAGCACCTGGCACTCGGGATCGCCGAAGCGCACATTATATTCGATCAGTTCCGGGCCTTTGGCGGTGATCATAAGCCCGGCGAAGAATACGCCGGAGAAAGGATTGCCGTCCTTGGCCATGCCCGCAATCGTCGGCTCGATGATCTCCTTCATGGTGCGTTCCACCATGGCCGGTGTCATGACCGGGGCGGGGGAATAGGCGCCCATGCCGCCGGTATTCGGGCCGGTATCGCCGTCGCCGACGCGTTTGTGATCCTGTGCGGTTGCGAGCGCCAGCGCGGTCTTGCCGTCGGAAAGGCAGAAGAAGCTCGCTTCCTCGCCATCGAGGAAGGCTTCCACCACCACTTCGGCGCCGGCCGTGCCGAAAGCGCCGTCGAAACATTCGTCGATGGCGGCAAGCGCTTCCGCTTCCGTCATCGCAACGGTCACGCCCTTGCCGGCGGCAAGACCGTCCGCCTTGATGACGATCGGCGCGCCCTGTGCGCGAACATAGTCCCTGGCCGGTTCGGCGGCCTTGAAACGCTGGTAAGCGCCGGTCGGAATATCGTAGCGCGCGCAGAGATCCTTGGTGAAACCCTTGGAGCCCTCCAGCTGGGCGGCGGCTTTCGAGGGGCCGAATGTGGCGATGCCGGCGGCACGCAGATCGTCCGCAAGACCCGCAACCAGCGGCGCTTCCGGGCCGACGACGACGAAGTCGATTGCCTTTTCCTTCGCAAAGGCGATGACGGCCGCGTGGTCCTCCACGTTCAGCGCCACCAGCGTCGCGTGGTCGGCGATGCCGGGATTACCGGGGGCGGCATAAAATTCATCGAGCAGGGGAGACTGGGCGATTTTCCACGCCAGCGCATGTTCGCGTCCGCCGGAACCGATCAACAGAACTTTCATGGTCAATACCCCTGCAAATTCGCCAGTAACCTTGTGGGACGGGCGTTAAGGGCAGGGGGGCGAAAGGTCAAGGAGAAAGCGCCGCAAATGCCCGTCTTTCCCTTGATCGCCGCCTTTCCTGTGGAATCGTGGATGCCTCTTGTTGTCACGCCACAATCAGACATTATGTTCGCCGCTCCAGACATGACAGCAGAGAACCTCATGACCGCAGACAATGCCCGCCTCGCCTCGCTCATAGCCTCCGAAATCAACGCCCGCCCCGATCAGGTGAAGGCGGCGGTGGCGCTGCTGGACGAGGGCGCGACCGTTCCCTTCATCGCCCGTTACCGCAAGGAGGTGACGGGAGGACTTGATGACACCCAGCTTCGCACGCTTTCGGAACGGCTTGTCTATCTGCGTGAACTCAATGCGCGCCGCGCTTCCATCGTCGATTCCATCACCGGTCAGGGCAAGATGACCGATGAACTGATGGTCAAGATCATGCAGGCCGGCACCAAGGCGGAGCTGGAAGACCTCTACCTGCCCTATAAGCCGAAGCGCCGCACCCGCGCGGAAATCGCCCGCGAGCGTGGTCTCGGCCCGCTTGCCGAAGCCATATGGGAAAACCGCGCCGCCGATCCGGCGAAGCTGGCGGAGGCTTATGTTCAGGGCGAGGTGGCCGATGTGAAGGCCGCACTTGAGGGCGCGCGCGACATCGTGGCGGAAACCATGACGGAAAACGCCGATCTTCTCGGCCGCCTGCGCGACTATATGCGCCAGAACGCCACCTTCCGCGCCAAGGTGGTGGACGGCAAGCAGGCCACGGGCGAAAAATTCTCAGACTATTTCGATCATTTCGAGCGCTGGGCCACGGTGCCGGGCCACCGGGCGCTGGCCATGCTGCGCGGCTGGAACGAGGAAGTGCTGACGCTGACAATCGATGTCGATGCGGACGATCCCTCACCGGTCAAGCCCGCGCAGCGCACCATCGCCGCCGCCTTCGATATCCGCAGTGCCGGCCCCGCCGATCAATGGCTGATGGAGGTCGCTGGCTGGACCTGGCGGGTGAAGCTTTCCATGTCGCTTTCGCTCGACCTGATGCGCGAATTGCGCGAACGTGCCGAAGAAGAGGCGATCAATGTCTTTGCCCGCAATCTGAAGGATCTGCTGCTGGCCGCCCCCGCCGGTTCCCGCGCCACCATGGGGCTCGATCCGGGCATCCGCACCGGCGTCAAGGTGGCTGTGGTGGATGGCACCGGCAAGCTGCTGGACACCACGACCGTCTATCCTTTCCCGCCGAAGAACGACGTGCGTGGCACGCAGGCGGAACTCGCCCTGCTCATCCGCAAGCACAATGTCGAGCTGATCGCCATCGGCAATGGCACGGGCAGCCGCGAGACGGAAAAGCTGGTCGCCGATCTTCTGACGCAGATGCCGGCTTCGGGCGCAAAGCCCACCAAGGTCATCGTCTCGGAAGCGGGCGCATCTGTTTATTCCGCTTCGGAACGGGCGGCCGCGGAATTCCCCAATCTCGACGTTTCGCTGCGCGGTGCCGTCTCCATCGCCCGCCGCCTTCAGGACCCGCTGGCGGAACTGGTGAAGATCGAGCCGAAATCCATCGGCGTCGGGCAATACCAGCATGATGTCGATCAGGGCCGCCTCAGCCGCTCGCTCGATGCTGTCGTGGAAGACGCGGTGAATGCCGTCGGCGTCGATCTCAACACGGCCTCGTCGCCGCTTCTCGCGCGCGTATCGGGCCTCGGCAGCTCGATTGCCGACGCCATCGTCGCCCATCGCGACCAGACGGGGCCCTTCGCCAGCCGCAAGGAACTGCTGAAGGTGCCGCGCCTTGGCCAGCGCACTTTCGAGCAATGCGCGGGCTTCCTGCGCATTCCGAACGGCAAGGAGCCGCTGGATGCCTCCTCGGTTCACCCGGAAGCCTATGGCGTGGCGAAAAAGATCGTCGCCGCCTGTGGCCGCGACCTGCGTTCGCTGATGGGTGACAGCGCCGCGCTGAAGGCGCTTGATCCGAAGACGTTCATCGATGAGCAGTTCGGTCTGCCGACAGTCAGGGACATTATCGCCGAACTGGAAAAGCCCGGTCGCGATCCGCGCCCGAGCTTCAAGACCGCGACCTTTGCCGAGGGCGTGGACGAGATCACCGATCTGAAGCCGGGCATGCTGCTCGAAGGCACCGTCACCAATGTCGCCGCCTTCGGCGCCTTCGTGGATATCGGCGTGCATCAGGATGGGCTGGTGCATGTCTCGCAGCTCGCCGACCGTTTCGTGAAGGACCCGCATGAGGTCGTCAAGGCGGGCGATGTGGTCAAGGTGCGTGTCGTGGAAGTGGATGTGAAGCGCAAGCGTATCGGTCTCACAATGCGCAAGGATGGCGGTGAGGCGGCGCCGCAGCCGATGCGTGAAAAGGGCAATGCGGGCGCCATGCGCCATGCGACATCCAAACCGAAAGACCGCAACGAGGGGTCGCAATCCGGTGGCGCCCTTGCCGCTGCCCTGGCGGAAGCCATGAAGCGACGCTGACTTAGGGTTGAAATGATTTTTTACCAAAAAGCCCCGCCGGACACCCCGGCGGGGCTTTTTGCTTGATGAAATCGTTCAATTTTTTTGAAATAAGACTATCTTGAAACTTGTGCCGAAAGGAATACGGTCAGGAAAATTGATAAGTGAGACTTAGCAATTGGGGGTGCCATGGCGTCGTCTCTGCATGTTCTGCTCGAAAAGATAATCAAGATCGGCGATCTTGTCGTAACCAGCCCGGGAGGAAGCCACACCTATGGTGATGGTACGGGCAAAAAGGTGGTTCTGAATTTCACTGACGAAGCCGCCATGCAGGAGATTGCCGCCGATCCGGCGCTGAAGCTTGCCGAAATGTATATGGAAGGGCGCGTGAAGGTCGCGGAAGGCGATATTTACGACTTTCTGGCGCTGGTCAAAGGCAATACGCTGAGCGAGGCGCTGTCCTTCGGCATGGTCTGGCGTGGCATGGCGCGCATCATCGCCGCCCGCATCAAGATGCATCTGCCGGTCAACCACAACAAGAGCAATGTTGCCCACCACTATGATCTGAGCGCCAAGCTGTTCGATCTCTTCCTCGATGAGGACTGGCAATATTCCTGCGCTTATTTCAACCCGCCCGGTATCAGCCTCTATGAGGCGCAGGTTGCGAAAAAACGGCACATCGCCGCCAAGCTGATGACCGAACCGGGCCAGAGCGTGCTGGAAATCGGCTCCGGCTGGGGCGGCATGGCGATGTATGTCGCTGAAAGCGCGGGCGCGGATGTGACCGGCATCACGCTCAGCGAAGAGCAGCTACGCGTTTCCCGTGACCGTGCGGCGAAACGTGGCATTGCCGACAATGTCCGCTTCGAATTGCAGGATTACCGCTACCTGCCGGCCTCGAAGAAATATGACCGCATCGTTTCCGTCGGCATGTTCGAACATGTCGGGCCGACGCATTACCGCGATTATTTCGACAAGGTGGCGGAGGTGCTGGACGACAAGGGTGTGATGGTGCTGCACTCCATCGGTCAGCCCTATCCGGCGCTGGCGACCAATCCCTTCATCGAAAAATATATTTTCCCCGGCGGTTATATTCCCTCGCTTGCCGAGGTGCTGCCGGCCATTGAAAAGTCGCGGCTGCTGGTGAAGGATATCGAAATCCTGCCCATGCATTACGCCCATACGCTGCGGCACTGGCGCGAGCGCTTCGTGGCGCGCAAGGCGGAAGCGGTAGCGCTTTATGACGAGCGCTTCTTCCGCATGTGGGAGTTTTACCTGGCGGGTTCGGAAATGGCCTTCACCCATGAAAACTTCCATATTTTCCAGATCCAGATCGCCAAGGATCGCGATGCCGTGCCGCATAACCGCGACTACATCGCACAGAACGAGGCGAAACTGCTGGAGTTCGAAAAGACGCGTGCGCCGCTGGAGAAGGTGACGTTCTGACGGGCGACGGTCCTGTGGTGTCTTGACCAACCCATCCGCAATCTCGGCATCATCCTCGGGCTTGTCCCGAGGATCTGTCCACGTCGCGGAAAGTCGGTCGAACGCAGACGCTCGGGATAAACCCGAGCATGACGCAGGGTTAGGTTCGATGACCCTGCGTCCTCTCCCGCGCTGGTTAATGGAATGGAAAGACAATCCCTCTAAGTCTACGGGCACCTGTCTGTATTGCGTTTCTGGGGTTCTTTCATGTTCAAGCCGTCAGCGGCAGCCGCCGCCTGTGTCCTGTCGCTTTTTGCCGTGGGTAGTGCCCATGCCGAAGGCTGGTTTTCCGGCGACTGGTATCTGAAACTCGGCGGTGCGGGTTTCACCGCGCCGAAATATCAGGGCGACAACAAGAATGAATTCGGCTTTTCGCCCATCATTTCGCTCGGCCGTCAGGGGCAGGGCGCGCGTTTCACCTCCCGCAACGACAGCGCTTCGATCTCGCTTCTGGACAACGGCCCGATCAGCATGGGTCTCGCTGGCAAGCTTATATCCCCGCGCGATGAAGGCGACTCTTCCGATCTGAAGGGCATGACCCGCATCAAGCGCGGCGGCGAGCTTGGCGGTTTCGCCGAAGCCTATCCGACTGACTGGCTGCGCGTTCGCGGTGAAGTCCGTCAGGGCATCCGCAGCCACAGCGGTGTGGTCGGTGACGTTGCCGTCGATGCCTTCACCGATATCGCCCCCGGTATCCAGATTTCCGCCGGCCCGCGCGCCACATGGGTCAGCAGCAAATACAACGAGCGCTATTACGGCGTGAGCGCGGCGCAGACGGCCGCCGGCGCGCCTTCGCCCTATAGCCCGGGCGGCGGCCTGCATTCCGCCGGCATCGGCGCCGCCATCACCTGGAAAGTCACCGAAAACGCCGAAGTCGGCTCGTTTGCGGAATATCGCCGTCTGACCGGCGACGCCGCCGACAGCTCGCTGGTGCGCGAGCGCGGTTCGAAGAACCAGTTCATCATCGGCGTTCAGGCAAGCTATAAATTCAATTTCTCTCTGCCCTGAAAATAACGGCGATATGGTCCTGCAAAGCCCCGTGGCGGAACCGCTGCGGGGCTTTTCTGCATGTGTGGCCGGATGCTGAAATCCATTCCGATTTTGCCGCCGATGCTGTAGAACCGTCCCATGGTTCACCACAGCGATTTGTCAGACCGCGTTTCCGACGCGCCATCCAATAACTGGGTCTATCGGATTTTGCCGAGACCCCTCTGGCCCTATGCGCAGCTGGCAAGGTGGGATCGCCCCATCGGCTGGCAATTGCTGATGTGGCCATGCTTCTGGTCCGCAGCCCTTGCGGCCAATGCCGCGTTGGAAAGCGGTGGGTTTTCCTGGGCGACGCTGATCTGGCACCTGGTGCTGTTCTTCATCGGATCGGTTGCGATGCGCGGCGCGGGCTGCACCTATAATGATCTGGCCGACCACAAGATCGACATGGCCGTGGCGCGCACCCGCTCCCGGCCGCTCCCGTCTGGCCGCGTGACCCGGATGCAGGCCAAGGTCTTCATCGTGCTGCAGGCGCTTGCCGGACTTGTCGTGCTTTTGCAGTTCAACGGTTTCGCAATCGCCACCGGAATCTTCTCGCTGGTTTTCGTGGCGATCTATCCCTTTGCCAAGCGCTTCACCAACTGGCCGCAATTTTTCCTCGGGCTGGCCTTTTCCTGGGGTGCGCTGATGGGCTGGGCCGGACAGTTCGGATCGATCGCCTGGCCTCCTGTCCTGCTTTATGTCGGCTCCATCGCCTGGACGATCGGTTATGATACAATCTACGCCCATCAGGACAAGGAAGACGACACCGCGGTGGGCATCGGTTCCACCGCCCTGCTGTTTGGCGAGAACACACATCGCTGGCTGGTTTTCCTTTATGGCACAGCCCTCGTCATGATTGCCCTGTCTTTCTGGGGCGCGGGTGTTAACGTCATTGCTTATAGCGGCCTTGCCGCTGCCGCCCTCATGCTGTTCCGGCAGGTCTGGGTGCTCAATATCGACGACGTCGATCAGTGCCTCGTGCTGTTCAAATCCAACAACCGCGTCGGCGTGCTGATTTTCGCAGGTCTCATCCTGCCGCTTCTCGTGGCATAAGGTTGCGGCAACATAGAACATGAAAAAGCCCGGTCGCGTCATCCGCACCGGGCTTTTTTGATTTGTCTGGCTGAAGATTATCAGCTGCGGGCGATGATTTCCTTGCCCTCGATCTTCATGCTCATGCCCAGCGAACCGGTGGAGCGGCGAACGAGGAAGCGCGGGCGGCGATCCGCGAAATAGGAGTGGCGGCGGCGCGGGCGGGTATTCTGGGTGCGCACCTTGCCGAGATGTTCTTCCAGCGGGCGGGCAACACCATCGGCTTCCACCATCAGCATGGGAATGCGATAGGCCTCGGACCAGCTGCGCCAGTCGGCGGCGATGTCGCAGAGATCGTGGGCGACCAGCAGCGGAATGCAGAGGTCCGGATCGTCGTGGTGCAGTTCCAGCGTCACGGTCACCTGGCCGTCACCATGATCGATGGCACGGGCGGCGACGCCCTTGAAGGCGCGGGCGGGCAGGGCGAATGACAAAGGCAGGCCGGAAGAGGAAAGGACCTTTTTCAGGACGGCGCCCCGTTCATCGAGCGTCACGGCAACGTCGGTTGCGCCATTGCCTCTGCCATAGGTGACCTGTTGCGGAAAACGTGCCGGTTCAAGTCTGAGTGTGGCGACGGCCCAGTCGGGCTTCAGAACGGTATTGGTCATGTTTAATCTACCCTTGTTTTACCTGAGAGCCGGTTTCCGGTCTTCTCATCGGGACTTTTCGTCCTCTGATGTCAGGAGATTATCCGCCGCATGTTCGAGACTGCTTAAAAATCGCGGTTAAGAAAACTTTGCATTCCCAAATGGTTAGCAAAACCCACTGTGGCATGGTTTCGTTTGGGTAAAGCGGATCGAGACAATGCGGTTTTTATGCCGGCCGAAAATGTGCTCTTTCAAGCTCCGGGCAAGGCGTGTCCGGCATAGTCATGCCAAGGCTCGCCGTGCGTCCGGATGGCGTGCGACGGGTGGATTTAAAAACCGGAACATCGAGTTCTCCCCAAGGGACGCGCGGTGTTTCAGAGGGCATCAGATGGTATCGACTTATCTCAGCTACGACCTCATCAACCGCGATATGAAGACAAGCATTTCGCGCGTTGCGCAGCAGGGGCTCGTCGAGCGGCAGACGAAATATTACAAGGAAAACATCGGCAATGTGAAAAGCGTCGATGAGTTCCTCAATAACTACCAGCTCTATTCCTATGCCATGGACGCCTTCGGTCTCGGTGAAATGACCTATGCCAAGGCCTTCATGAAGAAGGTTCTGGAAAGCGATCTGAACGACCAGAACAGCTTCGCCAACAAGCTGACTGACGAGCGCTACCGCGAATTCGCCGCCGCCTTCAATTTCACAGCGTCGACGAAGACGGTCCAGACGGAGGCGCAGCTCGACAAGATGATCGGGCTTTACGACACGTCGATATCCGATCTTAACGACAGCCTTGCGGAAGAAACACGTTATTACAAGGCGATCATCGGCACGGTCACCAATGTGGACCAGCTGCTGCAGAACGACAGGACCCGCGCCTATATCTTCCAGGTCTTCGGCATCGACGAGAAGACCTACACCTACGCTCACATCAGGGGATTGATGACGAGCGACATTGACGATCCCGACAGCTACCTCAATCAGAAATTTGGCGCGGCCTATAATGATGCGGTCGAAAAGCTGGCGATGAAGGGCAACATCGAGCTTCATGGGCAGGTTACGGCGCGGATCACTGCCATCGACACCGCACTTGCGGGCACGGAGCTGACGGACGAGGAGCGCACGGCGCTCGAAGCGGAAAAGGTCACCCGTCAGGATCAGCTGACGCAGCTGGAAGCCGTGCTCCCGCCACAGGATGAGTGGGAGACGAAGCTTGCTGCCATCACCGCGCAGCAGACAACGCTGACGAACACCGTCACGCAATATAACAAGATGGCGCAGCTTGCCGCCGCCTTCGAATTCAACAACGACGGCACCGTGACCGCCGGTGGAGCGCAGAAGGCCGACAATATCAAGATAATGACGGATGCCTATATCAGCAGCGCTCCCCGCGTGACGCCGACCGTCGCCACACTGAACCGGGATTATTTCGAATCGAAGATCGGTTCGATCAAGACCGTGGACGAACTGACCTCGGATGCGAGGCTTCTCAACTATATCAAGGTCGCCTTCGACCTTAATGACGTGACGATCGTGACGGCGACGATCGAGAATATCCTCACCAGCGATCTGAGCGATCCGAACAATTACATTGCAACCTTCGGCAAGAACGACAAGCGTTATATCGCCCTGAGAGAGGCGTTCAATTTCCAGACGGATGGAACGCTCGCCGAGGGTACAACGCCCCAGACGACGCTGCAAACCGCGACCACAACCAGCGGCTACATGACGCATTATAACGACAAGGACGACGCAGCCGACGAAAAGGCACTCAAGCTGTTCAAGAGCGACATAAGAAGCGTCACATCTGTCGCGGACTTTCTCGATAGCAGCGCTGTTTATACCTATGCGCTGAAGGCGGTGGGCCTAGACCCGGCCAAGGTGAACGTCGCAGATATCCGCAAGGTCCTCACCAGCGATCTGCAGGACAAGAAGAGCTTCGTCTATACGCTGAAGGACGAGCGCTACGTCAAGCTGGCTGAGCTTTTCAATTTCAAGTCAGACGGCACGGTCGGATCTCCCGTTCTGGCGCAGTCGGAAATTGAAATGCAGACCATGTCCGCCGATTATATCAAGAAGAAGTCGGCTTTCGGCACGGAGAAGGACAAGGAGGCGGCCAAGAAAGAGGCGGAATATTTCACGGCCGAGATGCAGAAGATCAAGACGCTCAAGGAGTTCCTGGCCAATGATCGCCTGACGAAGTTTGCGATGGAATCGCTTGGCATTGATCCGAAAAGCGTGACGAAGGATCAGCTGGAAAAGATTTTCTCATCCAAACTGGATGACAAGGAAAGTTACCTCAACAAGGAGATGGACCCCGTCTTCCGCCGCCTCGTCACCGCTTTCAACTTCGATACCGACGGCAATATCCTCCACGAGGACCGGAGTTTGATCCAGACGCGGCGCGGCCTTTACGAGACGCTGGACAATTACCTGACCCAGACGCTGGAAACGCAGGCGGGTGAAGAGAATGCCGGCGTGCGTCTGGCGCTCTATTTCAAGCGCATGGCGGCAGGAACGACGTCCTATTATTCCATTCTCGCCGACACCGCGATCCAGAATTTCATCAACACCACCTTCGGCATTCCCGATGAGCTCGGCAATGCCCCGGTCGATACGCAGGTGGCGATGATGAAGAAATATTTCGACATCGAGGATTTTCAGGACCCGGAAAAGGTCAAGAAACTCGTCGCCCGTTTCACCATCATGTATGACAATGCGCAGAACACCACTGATCCGATCATGATGCTGTTTAATGGCAGCGGCTCGGCGGGCATCAGCGGCGATACGCTGCTGGCGGTCGCCACGTTGCGGGCCCGGTAAACGGCAGCCGGTAGAGGTACGATTAAAAAGGCCGGGATTTGTCCCGGCCTTTGCATTTGCACCTTCCGCCTACCAGCCCGGCAGCATATGCCCGGCGCGCAGGCGCGGCATCTTGGGGTAGGTCTTCACATCGCTGTCCATTTCGTCGGCAACGCTCATCGGTGAGATGTTGTCGAGGCAGGCGGTGATGTGGTCGGTGATGGCGTTTACCAGCGAGGGCGAAAGGCCCGGTCGTTTCATCAGGCCGATCTGTACCGGCGGCAGGGGTGGGAAGCCGTCCGCAGCGGTCAGGACCTTCATGCCGGTGCGCAGCGCCGATTCCGGCAGCACCGAGACGGCCATGCCGGCCAGTACGGCGGCGGCGACCACGGTGGAAGACCAGCTGGTGAACAGAACCTGATAATCCCGCCCGTCGGCATCGAGCGCCGAACAGGCAAGCTGGCGCCAGTGGCAGTCGCGCCGGCCGACGGCGAGCGGCACCGGCGCATCGTCCTTCAGCGGATGGTTGGCGGAAGCAACCCAGCAAAGCGGTTCAGTCCGCACCACATCGGAGGAGCGGGCACGGGGGTTGTGGGTGACGAGCGCGATATCCAGCTCGCCGCGCGCCATTTTTTCGGCAAGGCTGACCGAAGGTTCGCAGACGATGTAAAGCTCGACATTCGGATGGGTCTTGGCGAAACGCCCGATGATCTCGGGCATGTAGCGGTCGGCATAGTCATCGGGCGTGCCGATGCGCAGCATGCCCTCCAGCCGGTTGTCATCGAAGGCGGCGATCGCCTCGTTGTTGAGGCGGATGATGCGGCGGGCGTAGTTCATCAGTTTTTCGCCCTCCGCCGTCAGGCGGTTGCCACGCCCGTCCTTGGCGAAAAGCTGTTTGCCGATCCGTTCTTCCAGCCGCCGCATCTGCATGGAAACGGCGGATTGCGTCTTGAAAACACGGTCTGCGGCCTTGGTGAAGCTGCCCGTATCAACGATGGCGATGAAAGTATGCAGCTGGTCTATGTCGAGAGGTGCGGACATGGATGGTCATCCATCAGAATGATTGATGCCTCACATTAGAAACATTCGTTGGACTGATCAATAGTCTTGCGACATTTTGACTTCAAGCAAATCAATATCAACCCCGGCCCGGCGAAATGCCAGGCCCTCAACCCGAGGCAGCTTCTCGCGCGTGGTGCGCCGGGGGCGGTGCCGCATCGTGCCGTTACGAAAGGATAAGTGTCATGCGCACGGCAGAACGGAGAATGGAACTGGAACTCGCAAGCTCCCGGCAGAACGATACGCTGCGTCGTGTCGCTGTCCTCTTTGCTTTCCGCGTCAAAACGTTCTTGCAGCGCATCTACAATCGTATCGTGGCCAATGGCCTCACGGAACTTGATGACCGCCTTCTGGCCGATATCGGTCTGGCGCGCTCGGACGTGCGGGATGCGCTCAATACCGGCCTGCTCGAGGATCCGACCGCTCATCTGACCCGTGCCGCACGCAACCGCGCGGTGACCCGGTTCAAGACCGTTTAAAGCATTTCCAGAAAAAGCTGGCCCCGGTTTTCTGTCCGGAAATGGCCAAGCGTTCCAGAATATGCGGGCAATTCCGGCAAACCTCCAGCTGCCGGAATTGCTCCGACCCCAAAGTTTTCCCCGCAGGGTGATTTGCCAATAGCCCTGCCTTTGCCCGGTGTCAGGCCCCTCGGCCGCGCCGGGCTTTTTTATGGCCTTGCCCGCCTGCACCGTTTTGCCGGTACGACCTCAGTACTGGTATTCCTCGAACACCGGCAGCACCGAACCGCCCCAGCGTCCGTTATAAAGCGCCAGCATGTCTTCGGCGAGCGTGGTTTTCTTCGCCAGCACTTCGTCCAGCGAAGACAGGAACACGGTCTCGTCCTGGCCTTCGCCGTTCAGGCGCTTGCGGTTTTTGAGGCCGGTGCGGGAAATATCGAGCACCTCGCGGGCAATGCCGAGAAGCGGTTTGCCGGCGATCTCAGCGGTGAGACCCTTGGCCGGCACGGCATCGCGAAGGGCGATGACTTCATCGAAGCTCCAGCCGGCGGTCAGCGTATCGGCAGCGGTAAGCGCCTCGTCATCATAGAGAAGGCCGACCCAGAAGGCGGGCAGGGCGCAGATACGCCGCCACGGGCCGCCATCGGCGCCGCGCATTTCCAGAAAGCGCTTCAGGCGCACATCCGGGAACAGTGTGGAAAGATGGTTCGTCCAGTCGCCCATGGTCGGCTGCCAGTCGGCGATTTCGCCCTTCAGCGCGCCGTTCATGAACTGACGGAAGGTGACATGGGTGCAATCGTGATATTTGCCGTCGCGCACGATGAAATACATCGGCACGTCGAGCGCCCATTCCACATAGTCCTTGAAGCCGAAGTCCGCCTCGAAGGTGAAAGGCAGCACGCCCGAGCGACGGTTGTCCGTATCGCGCCAGATATCGCCACGCCAGGAAAGCAGGCCGTTCGGCTTGCCTTCGGTGAAGGGCGAAGAGGCGAAGAGCGCTGTCGCCAGCGATTGCAGCTTCATGGAAACGCGCATCTTGCGGCGCATATCCGCTTCGGAGGAGAAGTCGAGATTAACCTGGATCGTACAGGTGCGGTACATCATATCGAGACCCTTGGTCCCGACCTTCGGCATGTAGCGTGTCATGATCGCATAGCGCGACTTCGGCATGCGCGGCGTTTCATCGTAGCTCCACAGCGGGCTGCCGCCGATGCCGAGGAAACGGATGCCCATCGGTTCGGCCACTTCGCGCAGCGTCGCCAGATGCTGATTGGATTCCTTGCAGGTCTGGTGCAGGTTTTCCAGCGGCGCGCCAGAAAGCTCGAACTGGCCGCCGGGCTCGATGGAGATGGCGCCCATGCCATGCTGTTCGCCAAGACCGATGATGTTTTCACCGTCCATGATCGGCTCCCAGCCGAGCTTTGCCTGCATGCCCGTCAAAAGCGCGGAAATGCTGGCATCGCCGTAATAGGGAACCGGGCTGTTGTCCTCCCGGAAGAAGGCGAATTTTTCGTGTTCGGTGCCGATGCGGAAATCGGCCTCAGCCTTGCAACCGCCCGCCAGATAATCTGTAAGCTCCGTAACGGAGGAGAGGGGGGTCTGGTCGGTCGTGTCGCGTGCCATGGCTTACCTTGTTATGACGTCTCTGTTGCGGCGAGGCATATGATTGGCAGATAGAGCCGGATCGTATCCGGAGGCAAATGAATTTCTTTTAAAGATGCATGAAGCGCAATGCTGCCGCTCAATTCCAGTCGCCGATGGCCGCCTGAATGACGGCCAGCGCGGCGACGGCGGCCGTATCGGCTCTCAGGATGCGAGGCCCAAGCGGAATGGGGGTGACGAAGGCAAGGCTGCGCAGAAGTTCCCGCTCCTCCTCGGAAAATCCGCCTTCCGGGCCGACCAGCAGGGCGATTTTACGCTCCGTGACGGCTTGCAGGATCGGCAGCGGATTCTGTCCCGCATCGCCCTCGTCGCAATAGATGATGCGCCGGTCATGCGGCCAGGTCTCGAGCAGCTCTTTCAGTTTCACCGGTTCGGCCACTTCTGGCAGAGACAGAATGCCGCATTGTTCGGCCGCCTCGATGGCATTGGCGCGCAGCTTTTCGGTATTGTGGATCTTGCCCTGAACATGCTGCGTCATCACCGGCTGCAGCAGGCCAGCGCCCATTTCCACCGCCTTCTGCACCAGATAGTCCATCCGCCCGACCTTCAGCGGCGCGAATAGATAGTGCAGATCCGGCGCGTCGGGCTGCGGCCGTGTCTGCTCAAGGGGAATGAGCACGATCTTCTTGCGGCTTGGAAAGGAGAGTTTCGCTTTCCATTCGCCATCGCGGCCGTTGAACAGCAGGATTTCGGCACCATCGGCCATGCGCAGCACATTGGCGAGGTAGTTGAACTGTTCGCCTGTGGCCTCCTGCGCCACGCCGGCTGCGAGAGTGGCTTCAAGGAACAGTCGTTGCATCCGGAAATTTGCGCGCATGGGATTCGGTTTCAGGTTCACAGAAAGAGGAAGGACATGAGCCAGTAGAGCAGCGCTGCAAGTGTAGCGCTTGCCGGAACGGTGACCAGCCAGGCGGCGATGATCGTCATGAAGTGGGAACGTCGGACGAGATAACGGCGGCGCACTTCGGAAGGATTGTCGGCGTATCTGTTTGTCCTTCGGGTCTGGCCGGTGCCGGCACTGACGAGTTCCTGCCGCCGCCGCGACGCCTGCGTGTACCATTCGCGGAAGAAACCGACGCCGAACACCGCGCCGATTGCCGTGTGGGTGGTGCTGACCGGCAGGCCGAAGCGCGAGGCCACGAGAACGGTGAGCGCGGTCGCCACGGAAACGCAGAAGGCGCGCATCGGATTGAGCTTGGTGATCTGCTCGCCGACAAGGCGGATAAGGCGTGGGCCATAGAGGAGAATACCGCAGGAAAGCCCGAAAGCGCCGACCAGCATAACCCATAGCGGTGCGCGTGCCGAAGTTCCCACCGCCTCGTCATGCAGGGCCCGCACGATCGCCACCACGGGGCCGATGGCGTTTGAGACGTCATTTGCCCCGTGAGCGAAGGACATCAATCCGGCGGCAAGGACGAGCGGCCACTGGAACAGGATGCGAAGCGACTGGTTACGGTTCTCCAGACCTTCGGATTGTTTGCGGATGATCGGCACGCAGAGCCGCCAGGCGACGAGGCCCGTCACGAGCCCGATGATACTGGCATGGCCAAGCGACACATGCATGAGCTGCCGCAGTCCGACCCAGATGAGATAGGCGGCGAAAACCCCCGCCATCAGGCCGATGAGAACAGGCACCCACAGACGCGCGGATTCGATCTTGTCCTCGCGATAGATGATACATTCCTTGATGAAGGCCAGAATGACGATGGCGATGGCGGCACTGATGAAGGGCGCAAGCACCCATGCAAAGGCGATGCTGCCAAGCGATAGCCAGTCGACCGCGCCGATGCCATAGGCCGCCAGGCCCGCGCCCGCAACGCCGCCGACCACCGTATGGGTGGTGGAGATCGGCGCTCTCGTCCATGTCGAAATATTGACGAGAAGGCCGGCGGCCAGAAGCGCTGATAACATTGCCCAGGAAAATGCAGTCCTGTCGGGAATGGTCTCGATATTGATGATGCCGCTGGAAATGGTCTCCACGACGTTGCCGCCGGTGATCAGCGCCCCTGCGATTTCGCAGATCGCGGCGATGATGAGCGCGGCGGCGAGCGGCATGGCCTTGGCGCCGACCGCCGGGCCGACATTGTTCGTCACGTCGTTCGCGCCGATATTGATCGCCATATAGGCGCCGATGGCGACAGCGGCGATGATGATGACCGAGCCTGCGGTGCCGGTGACGAAGACACCGGCGAATATCGCCGCCAGGACAACGAACATGAATCCCGCGCCAAGGCCGGCAAGCTGCTGCGTGACGTGCAGCGTCGCCTCCTCGACACGGGTAATCTTGTCGAGGTCCTTGTCGAGTGTCGGCTTCATGTTCGATGGCGGTTTTATTGCCATTCAGACCTCGTTTGCCAGCATTCCCTTTCGTCCGGCAGTGTCGCAGGTTGAAGGCAATTTAAAGAAAGACTGTTACATCTCGCACATCTTTCCAAAAGGAAAGACGGTAACAGCCGTGTTGGAAAAACAAACTGCACATTGCCACTGTTCGGGCGGACGCGCTATTTCGAATGCGCCATCCGCTTGTCGAAAGCGAGCATCAGCGCCTTCAGCTCCGGTTCGTTGACCCGCCTGTTCGCTTCCTGGGGGCTGACCCATTCCAGCCGTCTGGAGTCCTTTTCGGGAAAGCTATCCTGCATTTCCGAGACCTCGAGCAGATGCACCTGAACCCTGCACGGCACGTTGATGCCGCTGTTCAGCTTTTTTTCGTATTCGTAAAAGCCGAAGGGAGCCTTCTCCACCGTGCCTTTGACACCGGCTTCCTCATAGGCTTCCTGTTCGGCCACCGCATGGGCCTTCTTGCCGCCCATCGGCCAGCCTTTGGGAATGACCCATCGTCCCGTGTCCCTGCTGGTCAGCAACAGGACTTCCGGCGCCGGATTTTTTTTGGACAACCGATAGCACAGCGCCGCATATTGCTGTCGCGGCGGTCTGCGCAACATCAAGCCAACGTCTGTCGCCAATCGATTCAAAATCTTCAATCCGGATAAATCCTTCTTTGCCGGGTAGTGATAATTGCTAATATAGATACGCCGCAAGTTCCGCCAATCCCCCTTCATCCATAACCCACTACTGTCTTCACGCTGATGAAGCCTGCGGGCAAAGATGGACGGGGTGGATTGGCGAAAAAACTCGCGACCGGGTGTTTCCCATGCCAAACGGCTGACTACGGAATGCCGTTCTGTCCGCTTTCACGTCATTTGCAACGCAAGCCGCCCCGGACATGGCTGGAATAGGCTAGAGGGGGCGCAATCCCCAATGGCGGAGACCTTCGACCACGCCATCCGCTTCCGTTGCGTCCGAGAGGAAAAGCCGGCTATTGCCGTCTGCCAGGGACACCAGTTCCCGCAGGGCATTGCCAACGATCACGCCGCGAACGCCGCTTAATTCGAACATCGCCCGATCATTGCCAGTATCGCCCGCGACGACCGATTCGTCGAGGCCGATACGCAGTTGTCCACATAACCATGCGAGGGCCGCGCCCTTGTCGGCGGCCTTCGGCAATATGTCGAGGTCGCGGCCGCTGGAATAGACGATGCGGGCATCGATGTCTGCTGCCCGCAGAGCGTTTTCAATGTCGGCAAGCGCCTTTTCATCGGCGTCATGCAGAAACCAGCTGGATTTGAGGCCATGCTGGTAGCGCTCCTCCTGCATCGTCACGCCCAGCTGGCCGGTCATGACATCGGCAATCCTCAGCGGGTCGAAACCGGTGCCGAGCGAGTGACTGTAGGCACATTCCAGTTCGCTGTGTTCTTTCGCATGCAGCATGGTTCCGACGCCGCCGATGATATAGTCGGGCCGCGGCAACGGCACCTCTTCGAGCAACGCAAGCTGGTCATCGACCAGCCTGCCACTGTTGAAGACGAGAAGCGGGCGACGCTCTTCCGGCAAGGCGTGCCAGAAATCGCGAAACCGGCGCGTGGCGTCGTTATCGCCGACGACGGTTCCGTCGAGATCGGTGGAAAAGAGGCGAAGCGGTCTCAATCGCCGTCATTCCACGGTTCGGCCCAGTCCGATTCTTCCAGAACCGGCATCATGGTCCTGCCTTCCACAAGAGCGAGAAGCTGCTGCGCAATGCCCGTCCAGGTGAACAGGCTGCGCGCCTTGTGTGCACCCATGCGGGAAAGCCGTCCGTAAAGCCGCTCGTGCTTGAAAGGCTTCATCATGGTGATGCCGAGGTCTTCCTTGTCGAAAGGATCGGCAAACAGCGCATGGCGGCCGTAGCTCACGGCCCGGAACAGCCCGCCATGGATGGTAACGACGGTCGGCGTGCCGCTCGCCATCGCCTCGATCGCGGTCATGCCGAAGGGCTCGTAACGGCTCGAAAGCACGAAGAGATCGGCGGCGCGATACATGTCCGGCAGGTCCTCGTCCGCGACGTAACCCGAAAATGCCACCTTGTCTTCCAGACCGAGTGCCTGCACCCGCTCCTTCAGCTGGTTGAGGATGGTGGTTTCCTGCTCGTCCATGTTCTCGCCGCCGACGGCCAGATGCAGTCGCGCTTCCGGTTCGCGCTCCGCCAGAACGGAAAAGCCGTCGATCAGCAGGTCGTACCCCTTGTTGGTGGCAAGCCGCCCAAGCGCCAGCACCACCTTGCCCTCAAAGCCGAAACGCTGCCGGATCATCTGCCGTGTCGCATCCGAGACCGGGAAGAAACGGTTGTCGTCGTAACCCGGCGGGATCATGTGGATGTGCTTGCGCTTGAGGCCGTAATCCTCGATCAGCACGTCCAGCTGCACCGGCGTTGTGGCGATCACCATGTCGCAGCTGCGATAGATGATCAGCTCGTGCTGGATGCGTTCCCTGAAGTTGAATTCCAGTTCGAACGTATCGGCCTTTTCCGGGTAATCGGTCTCCATCTGGCGCTTTTTCCAGATGCCGAGCGAATGCGGCGTGTGCAGATGCGGGATTTTCAGCGCTTCGGACAGCCGCTGCCCGGCCACGCCAGCATCCCAGTAATGGCTGTTGATGAAAGAATAATTCAGATCGTTTTTCTTGATGAAACGCAGCGCATTTTCGCACCATTCCATCAGGTGCCGGTGCAGATATTCCTTTGGAATGAAATCGCGCCCGCCGCAGGGAATGCGCACCACGCGGACGCGCTCGTCAACCTCGTCGAATTCCGGCTGGTCTTCGAAGCGGCGGGTGTAAAGATCGACAGTATAACCGAGCTGGCCGAGTTTGCGTGCAAGCTCAAGAACATAAACCACCTGTCCCCCGGTGTCCGCCGCGCCAAGTGGCGGGTGCGCGGCGACATAGCCATGCGTCGATATGAGAGCTATCCGCGGATAGCGTTCAGTTTCGCTCGTGGTCGTCATGGGTCCCATCTTGGTAAATTTTTCCAATTAACCCGATAAAAAGACCAAAGGGCACAAAAGGTTCCATCAAAACCTGAATAAAAGAGCTGTCGTATTTCGCCGGATGGCGTTTTCAGGTGCTGCGCTGCTGTTGCCTCAGGCGCGAAATCCGGTCCCATTCCCGCGCCTGATGCGCCTTGGATGTCGTCTCCACGATGAAGTCGATATGGGCCTCCGCCGCCGCCCTTGCCGCTGCCGGATCGCCGGCCGCGATGGCGTCATGGATGGCGATATGCTGTCTCAGCACCTCGTCATGGGCGCCGGCAACGGTGAAGATGAGATGGCGATTGTAGAAGATATCGTCGCTCAGAAGCCGGTAGCAGGAGCGCAGCGTGTGCATCAGCACGATATTATGCGCCGCCTCGCCGATGGCGTTGTGAAATTCCACATCGCCCGCAAGCTCCTCTTCGAAACGGCCCGCCTCATGCGCCTCACGCATCCTGTCGACGATGGCGGCAAGGTTGCGCCTGTCCGGTTCCGTCGCCCGCTGCGCGGCAAGTTCGGCGGTCATGCCTTCAATATAACGGCGATATTCGAGGAAATCCCGCGTCGCCCGGCTGTGGCGGGTGATCAGCGCGCTCAGGGGATCGGAAAAGACCGGGCCGACAATATCGGCGACATAGGTGCCGCCGCCATGCCGGCTCACGAGAAGGCCACGGGTTTCAAGCTCCTTCAGCGCTTCCCGCAGGATCGGCCGCGAGACATCGAGCCGTTGCGCCAGCTCGCGCTCGCCCGGCAGCCGGTCGCCATCGCGCAATATACCGTCGAGGATCAGCTCCTCGAAGCGCAGGATCACCTCCTGCGATGTGCGGCTGTGCTCGATGCGCGCAAATAGGGTTTCGTCCATCGCACAAGTCTCCGGCGAAAACCCGCCCCGTGTTTGATGCCGGGCAAATTATCAGCGAAGCATCGTACTGGTCAAATATTCTGTCCAGTTCCGCGCGGGTGGCGTCTTGTGTCCCTGCGGCAACTCGGCATCTGCCTTTCTAAACTGGCTTTTGTTAAAGCAGGCTTGGGACAGGGTGACGATGGCGGATTTTTGCCGTCAGATGGATCAAAACAATTACATCGGCTTCGATTGCGATGTTTTCATTGTGATCGATGTTTTAGAAATCCGGGACAGGAAGCGGGGACGAAATCGCAATGGCCAAGGGTAGATTTGCTTTCGCAAGCGCGCCGGAAAGGTCGCTGGCTCTGGGCGAGGTGCATGCGCGCCCCACGGTGCTGCTCGCGCCGTCGCGCATCATCATCCAGCTTGCCTTCATGATGGATGGCGGCTCCGCCGTGCATCACTCCGTGATCGCGGAAATGTCGCGCAGCCGCGGTGTCGCGCCGCCGGAACGCGACGCCCGCCACCATGCCATGCCGTGGGGACAGGGCACGCTGCGCTGGGAGCGGCACACGGAATTTTCCACCTGGTTCTGGGACGGGCCGGCGCCGGAAAAATTCGGCGGCGAGATTGCCGGCGACCCGTTCGGCGACGGCTTTTCGCCGCCTGGCTCGCTGATCTCGGGCGTGCGGCTGGAAATCCATCAGGACAACGCGCTCGCGGCGCGAGCCGAGACGATGTTCGAGCCGACCAGCCTCTGTCACAGCGACCTGCGCGACGGGCAGGCGGCGATCCTCACCGATTTCCGTCAGGATCGTGACGGGCTGACACAGATTCTGGTGATCGACCGCGGTTTGAGCGATTACAGCCGCGGCGCGCTGGTACAGCGGCTTCTCGATATCGAGACCTACCGCACGCTTGCCATGCTCGGCCTGCCGATGGCGCAGACACTGTCGCCGGAAATCCGCCGCATCGAGGATGGCCTGACCGGCATCACCCAGCGCATGAAAAACGGTGCGCGTGACGAGGCCGATGCGCTGCTGGCCGAGATGACCCGGCTTGCGGCCGAACTGGAAGCCAACGCCGCGCTCAGCCTTTATCGTTTCGGCGCCAGCCGTGCCTATGACGGCATCGTGCGTGAACGTATCCGGGCGCTCGCGGAAACCCCGGTGCACGGGCACGAAACCATGGGCAGCTTTCTGGAGCGGCGCATGGCGCCCGCCATGCGCACCTGCCAGTCGGTGGAAGAGCGACAGGCGAACCTCTCGCGCAAGCTCTACCGCGCCACGGCTCTGGTTCGAAGCTGGATCGATGTGGAGCTGGAGCGGCAGAATACCGTGCTCCTGAACACCATGAACAAGCGCGCGGCCATGCAGCTTCGCCTGCAGCAGACGGTGGAAGGCCTCTCCGTCGCCGCCATCTCCTATTATGTCGTCGGCCTCATCGGTTATCTCACCAAGGCGATCAGCCACGACGTGCTGCCGGTCGATCCCGCCGTGGTCACCGGTATCTCCGTTCCCTTCGCGGTTCTCGGCGTCTGGTGGGTGGTGCGTCGCATCCGCCGCTCCCATGCCGAGGGTGGGCACTGAGGGCCAGGTTTCCCTCTTTCCTGTGACACGCACAGGGATGAGGGAGGATAGGTGGTACCGATGCGAAGCCTGCCTCAGCCCTGCTCCCAATAGGGTGAAGGCCCATAAAGCCCGGCCAGATAATCGATGAACAGCCGCACTTTCGCAGGCAGGAACTGCCGGCTCGGATAAACCGCCGAGAGCGTGACGTTTCGCGACCCCTCATATCCCGGCAGGACCTGAACCAGCTTGCCGCTGCGCAATTCATGGCCGATATCCCAGGTGGAGCGCAGCGCAATGCCGAGTCCTGATATCACCGCCTCGCGGATCACCTCGCTGGAATTGGTTATAAGCATCCCCTCCGGGCGAATGCTCATCGCGCCGCCCGGTCCTTCCAGCCGCCAGACATCGTTATTGTGGGCCGGCAGGCAGCGGTGCTTTTTCAAATCCTCGATTGTCGCCGGCATCCCGTGCGCGGCCACATAATCCGCTGAAGCGCAGAGCACGCGACGCACCGGCGCCAGCCTGCGGGCGACGAGGCTGGAGGAATTGAGATCGGCGATGCGGATCGCCAGATCAAAACCACCCTCGATGATGTCGATGAACTCGTCGCTCAGCACGAGATTAACCGAGAGATCAGGATGCCGCTCCATGAAACCCTTCAGATGCGGCGCGACATGCATGCGCCCGAAGGAGGTCGGCGCGGAAACCTTCAGCGTGCCGTTGACCGTATTGGCCCGGCCGGACACGAAATCCTCGGCCTCTTCAAGTCCCTCCAGCACGGCCAGCACACGCTCGTAAAAACCCTGCCCCGCTTCGGTCAGGGAAATCTGCCGTGTGGTGCGCTGGAAAAGCCGCGCGCCGAGCTTTTCTTCCAGCCGCTTGATACGCTTGGAAATCACGGCGGGCGAATAACCAAGCTCTTTGGCGGCGAGCGACATGCTGCTGGAGGCGGCAACGCTTGCGAAGACTTCCAGATCGCCCAGATTCGTCATAGTTGCCCTCGATTGTTTCCGGAATGGAAAAAATCCATAACATTTGATTGCGCTGTTTCAAAGTGGTAAAGAAAGAATACCAGTTGGGAAAATGGCATGGAGGAGGCGCGGTGACGCAGCCGATCAAGTTTCTGGAGCCGTGCGCGAAAGTCGTCGCCGGCCGTGACCGCATCATAGCGGACCTCAAGGATATTCTGCCGGCGGACTGTCTTGTGCACGAACCGCGCGAACTCGTGCCTTTCGAAACCGATGCCTTCGTCTCTTATCGCCGGCTGCCGCTGGCCGTGGCGCTGCCGAAGACGACGGAAGACGTGGCGGCGGTGATGAAATATTGTCACCGTTACGGCATTCCGGTCGTGCCGCGCGGCGCCGGCACGTCGCTCTCCGGCGGCGCGATCCCGCAGGAGGATGCGGTGGTGATCGGCCTTTCGAAGATGGCCTCGATCCTCGAGCTCGATTTTTATAACCGTACCGCACGGGTGCAGGCGGGCGTCACCAATCTCTCCATTTCCGATGCGGCCGGCGCGGAAGGTTTCTTTTATGCGCCGGACCCCAGCTCGCAGCTTGCCTGCACCATCGGCGGCAATATCGGCATGAATTCCGGCGGCGCGCATTGCCTGAAATATGGCGTCACCACCAACAATCTGCTCGGCGTGAAAATGGTGCTGGTGGATGGCACGGTGCTGGAACTGGGCGGCAAGCACCTCGATGCTGCCGGCTACGATCTGCTCGCCCTCGTCTGTGGCTCGGAAGGCCAGCTCGGTATCGTGACGGAAGCGACAGTGCGGCTGATCGCCAGGCCGGAAGGCGCGCGACCGGTGCTGTTCGGCTTCGAGACATCCGAGGAGGCCGGCTCCTGTGTGGCCGATATTATCGGCGCGGGTATCATCCCGGTCGCCATCGAATTCATGGACAAGCCGGCCATCGAGATTTGCGAGGCCTTCGCCAAGGCGGGATATCCGCTGGATGTCGGCGCGCTGCTGATCGTCGAGGTTGAAGGTTCAGAGGCGGAAATGGACGCCATGCTGGCCGATATCGTCACCATCGCCCGAAAACATGGCGTGAAGACCGTGAAGGAATGCCAGTCGGCCATGGAAGCGGCGGCGATCTGGAAAGGCCGCAAATCCGCCTTCGGCGCGACGGGTCGTATCGCGGATTATATCTGCATGGATGGCACCGTGCCGCTTTCGCAACTTTCCTACGTGCTGAAAAAGACGAGCGAGATTACCGACCGGCTCGGCCTGCGCGTCGCCAATGTCTTCCATGCCGGCGATGGCAACATGCACCCGCTCATCCTGTTCAATGCCAACGACCCTGATGATGCGGCCCGCGCCGAGGAGGTGGGCAATGAGATATTGAAGCTCTGCGTGGATGCCGGCGGGTGTTTGACCGGCGAGCACGGTGTCGGCATCGAAAAGCGCGATCTGATGCGCCACCAGTATGCTGAGGCCGATCTTGCCCAGCAGATGGCGGTGAGGGCGGCTTTCGATGAGGGGTGGCTGATGAATCCGTCGAAGGTGTTTCCGCTGGAGGGGAGGGGATGATGGGTGTGAGGTTTGTGAGGTTGATGGGTGTGGCTTACCCCCCTCTGCCCTGCCGGGCATCTCCCCCTCAAGGGGGGAGATCGACAAGCGGCCACCTCTCGATCAATTCTCGAACGCTGCGATTGGAACGATCCGCAAGCCTCTTGCCGATCTCCCCCCTTGAGGGGGAGATGCCCGGCAGGGCAGAGGGGGGTATCTCTTGCTCAAAGGCCTCGACTCTATGCTGACCCCATACTCAGAAACACAGGCCGCCGATATCATCCGCGACCACGCAACGCGAAAAAAACCGCTGAAAATCATCGGTGGCAACACCCGTTCCGGTTTCGGCAACGCAGTCGCGGCAAATGATGCGCTCTCCTCCCGCGCCATGAACGGCATCGTCTCTTACGTTCCCGCCGAAATGGTCATGACCGTCAAGGCCGGCACTCCACTCGCCACCGTCGAAGCCGCCCTTGCTGAAAACCGCCAGATGATGGCCTTCGAGCCGATGGACCATCGCCCGATCATGGGAACTGCGGGCGAGCCGACCATTGGCGGCGTCTTCGCCGCCAATGTTTCCGGCCCGCGCCGTTATGTGGCGGGTGCGGCCCGCGATAGCCTGCTCGGCATCCGTTTCGTCAATGGCGGCGGAGAGATTATCAAGGCCGGCGGCCGTGTGATGAAGAATGTCACCGGGCTCGATCTGTCGAAATTCCTCGCCGGCTCTTTCGGCACGCTCGGTTTCCTCACCGAAGTGACCTTCCGTGTGCTGCCGAAACCGCCGGCCGAAAAAACCGTGGTCGTGTCCGGTCTCGATGACGAGGCGGCGACACGCATCATGGCGGCGGCGATGGCGATGAGCGTCGAGGTCTCTGGTGCGGCGCATCTGCCGGAAAGCGTTCGCTCCCGTTTCATCGATGGCGGATTACCGGACGGCCCGGCGACCATCCTGCGGCTGGAAGGGCTTTCCGCCTCGGTGGAGGCGCGCACGGCCAAACTCCTCTCGGTCATGGATCGGGTCGGGCCGTGGGCGCTGCTGGAGGCTGAGGAGAGCAGGCTTTTGTGGCGTCAGGTGCGGGATGTTGCACCCTATGCCGGACAGGGAGCGAAGCCCTTGTGGAAAGTATCGGTCGCGCCTTCAGTGGGTCATCGGCTTGTCGCGGCGTTGCGCATGGAAGCGGGCATAGACGCCTTTTACGACTGGCAGGGCGGCCTTGTCTGGATGCAGATGGAGGCCGACCCCGAGGCGGATTTGCTGCGCGGCGCGATCCGGGCGCTTGGCGGCGGTCACGCAACGCTGGTGAGGGCAAGCGATGCGGTGCGCGCCACGGTCGCGGCATTCGAGCCGCGCCCGGCCGCGGAGGCCATCCTGTCGGCACGGATCAGGGAAAAGCTCGATCCGGCGGGCATCTTCAATCCCGGCAAGATGGCCGGAGCGATATAAGGGCGGTCTGAACCATGCAAACATCCTTCACGCCGCAACAGCTGGCCGATCCGCACGTGGCGGAATCCGAAAAAATCCTGCGCAAATGTGTGCATTGCGGTTTCTGCACCGCCACCTGTCCCACCTATGTCACGCTCGGCAACGAGCTGGACAGCCCGCGCGGCCGCATCTACCTCATCAAGGACATGCTGGAAAACAGCCGCCCGGCCGACCGCGAGGTCGTCACCCATATCGACCGCTGTCTCTCCTGCCTTGCCTGCACCACCACCTGTCCCTCCGGCGTGGATTACATGCATCTGGTCGATCATGCCCGCGCCCATATCGAACAAACCTATAAGCGCCCCTTCATGGATCGGCTGTTCCGCAATCTTCTGGTCGCCGTTCTGCCCCATCCCACGCGTTTCCGGCTGGCGCTGCACCTGGCCCGGCTGGCGCGGCCCTTCTCAGGCCTGCTTGCCAGGGTGCCGGCGCTGAAGCCGCTGCAATCCATGCTCGCTCTCGCGCCCGCGGCCGTACCTGCCGCCTCCGCTTCCGCCCGCCCGGGTGAACGGCCGGCCGAGGGCGAAAAGCGCGGGCGTGTCGCCATTCTCACCGGCTGCGCCCAGCCGGTGCTCGACCCCGGCATCAACGAGGCGACGCTGCGCCTGCTATCGCGGCTCGGCATCGAGGTCGTGGTGCCGAAGGGCGAGGGCTGCTGCGGCTCGCTGGTGCATCACATGGGCCGGGAGGAAGAAGCGCTCGCCTCAGCCCGGCGTAATGTCGATGTCTGGACGCGGGAGTTGGAGAGCGGCGGCCTCGACGCCGTTATCATCACGGCTTCCGGCTGCGGCACCACCATCAAGGATTACGGCCATATGCTGCGGCTCGATCCGGCCTATGCGGAAAAAGCCGCGCGGGTCTCGGCGCTTGCAAAGGACATCACCGAATATCTCGCCACGCTCGATCTGCCGCAACGGCAAAGCCAGGGCCTGACGGTCGCTTATCATTCCGCCTGCTCCATGCAACACGGCCAGAAGATCACGCTCGCCCCGAAACAGCTGCTGAAGGCGGCGGGTTTTACCGTTCGCGATCCAGCGGAAGGGCATCTCTGCTGCGGCTCGGCCGGAACCTACAACATTCTTCAGCCGGAAATTTCCGCCAAGCTCAAGGCGCGCAAGGTGAAGAATATCGAAGCCACCCGCGCGGATGTCATCGCCACAGGCAATATTGGCTGCATCACGCAGATCGGAACCGGCACTGATATGCCGATCCTGCACACGGTTGAGCTGCTGGACTGGGCCTATGGCGGGCCGAAGCCGGCGCGGCTTTCGGTTTAGAAACGTCCCGTGGTACTTTCGACTGCGCAGTACCCGAGGCAGCTTTCGCGCACGCACTTTCGGCATCCAGCCGGCGCGCGTCGGCGCGACGAGAGGAGTCTTTCCAGCCCAATGACTTGGGCTGGCTGGATTCCGGCTCATGGCCGGAATGACGAAGAAAGAGAGCGTCGTCCACGCGGCACGCTTTGCGCCATATCTTTTAGAACTTATACGCCACGCCGAAATTCACCGCATTGGTGATGATATCGGTCTTCAGCGACGCGCCATTGTCGATATCCACATCGATAAAGGAATAGGTGCCCTTATATTCCACGAAGGTCGACCAGTTGTCGGTGATGCGGTAGCTGAGGCCGGCCTGTGCCTGCAGGGTGGCGCCGCCAAACTGGTATTCGAAGGTCTTGCCCGACGGACGGTTCACTTCCACATGCGGCACGTTGATGCCGACGCCGGCGCCCACATAAGGGGTGATCGGCAGGGATTCCAGCGGAAAGCGATAGAGCGCGTTGAGCGTCAAAAGGTTCAGGCCGTCGGTGAATTCGAAATGCGACCAGCCGGAGCGGGCGAGCGTCTGGTCGTCGGCATAAACCTTGTCATGGGTGAAATCGAGCGAGATACCGAAATTGTTGAACCGGCCCTCTTCAAACCAGTAGGTGCCGCGCACGCCCCAATAGGGCGGGCTGGAAAACGACTTGCCTTCCCAGCCGGCGCGAAAATCCGGTCCGTCGGAAACCGTTACGTCGCTGTGCGGCGCGCTTTGCCAGCCGCCATAACCGGAAATTTCAAATTCGCCTGCGATTGCGGCAGAGAAGGAAACGCCGCTGAGGAGCAGGGCGCAGACAAAAGAAGTGTGGCGCGGCATGGAGAGAATCCAAGTTGATATCAGAAATCCACCAAACCGTTTTTTGATAACATTTGAATGACAGAAACGAAAAACGGGCGGTCAGCTGACCACCCGTTTTAAGGCCGTTCCATCATCCCCCTGAGAGAGGTCCGGCGCCTGGCGTCCCCCGCCAAGTCTCGTCGAATGCTTCATTCAATTGAATTCAGCCCGAGTGTACCCGCGCAAGGCGGCAATTCAAGCGGATACGCCGCCCTGCCGGTCCTGAAGCGGCCGGAATGGCGTAACCGTTGCCGTCATATCACAATGACCTTGGTTCCGACGTTTACGCGCTCATAAAGATCGGTGACATCCTCGTTGCGCATGCGGATGCAGCCGGAGGAGTTGTTGCTGCCGATCGTCCAGGGCTGGTTGGTGCCGTGGATGCGGTAAAGCGTGGAGCCGAGATACATGGCGCGCGCGCCCATCGGGTTGGCCGGGCCGCCTTCCATGAAGGCGGGCAGGTAATGTCCCTTGGCCGCCTCGCGGGTGATCATTTCCTTCGGCGGGGTCCAGCTCGGCCATTCCGCCTTGCGGGTCACCTTGTGGGTTCCGGCCCATTCGAAGCCCGGTTTGCCGACGCCGACGCCATAACGCCGCGCCTTGCCGTCGGCGAGCACGAGATAGAGGAAGCGGTTCGGTGTATCGATGACGATGGTGCCGGGTTTTTCATTGGTCTGGTAGGTGACGATCTGCGGCAGGAACTGCGGCGCGATCTGCGTGCGCACCGGCGCGTTGGGTCGCACGGCGGCATTCTGCACCCGTGCGGGGCGCTGCGATGTGACGCCGGAGCTGGGGCGCTGCGGCGTGGCGGCCTGGCGCTGCTGGAAGAATGGCTGGCGTGCGGCAGGCGCGCGTGGATAAACCACCGGGCGCACATTGCCGCGACCACCCAGCTGCGTGACCCACGGTGCGGAAAGGTCCGGGCTGACGACGATCGGCGGGCGCTCGCGGTAACGCTCATTGGCCATGGCGGCCGGCACGGCGAGGGTGGAAACGAGGCTCAGCGCCAGAAAAACGGACTTCATCGTCATCGGGTGGACTCTCTCTGCGGTATGCCGCAACAATGGAAATGGCGGGGAATATTGTCCCGCATTGCCGGACACGTTCGCACCTCGACGCCAGCGAATCGTAAATGGCTGTTCATTAAAAAGCCCTTGATTAGGGAAAGCTGGATTTAAGGTTAGCGCCCGGTTTTGAAACGTGGTGAATGAGTGGTAAGTGCGCAGCTTTCAACGGTCACGGGCGGGAGCGGAAAAGGGTTGTTGCGGAATGAGCGAAGCGGGACTTGAAACCGGCCCGGATGGCCGCGTGCGGTGTTTCTGGCAGCAGGGGCTGGAGGATTACAGCCGTTATCACGATGAGGAATGGGGTTATCCCGTCACTGACGATCGACGGCTGTTCGAGAAAATCTGTCTGGAAGGTTTCCAGTCCGGGCTTTCCTGGCTGACGGTTCTGCGCAAACGCGAAGCTTTCCGGCTTGCCTTCGCCAATTTTGAATTCGAAACAGTGGCGGAGTTCGGCGATGCCGATATCGAGCGCTGCGTTGCGGACAAGGCCATCATCCGCCATCGCGGCAAGATCGTTTCGACCATCAACAATGCCCGCCGAGCGCTGGAACTGCGGGACGAATTCGGCTCGCTTGCCCGATATTTCTGGGGTTTCGAACCCGCCGCCGCAGAAAGGCCGCAAAGGCTGGACTATGCGACGTTAAGGGCCAACCCCACCAGCGCCGCCTCTATCCGCCTTTCCAAGGATTTGAAGAAGCGGGGCTGGACCTTCGTCGGCCCGACGACCGTTTATGCATTCATGCAGGCCATGGGTATGGTCAACGATCATATCGAAGGCTGCCATTGCCGCCAGCCGATCGAGGCGCTGCGGCGGGAGTTCATACGTCCATGAAGGTAACGTCCCTTCTTCTGGCTTTCACCATGACTGTGGCCGCCGTGCCGCATCCGTCTTTTGCGGAAAGCCGCAATGTCGATGGCATCTGGCTCGATGACGGTGAAAGGCTGAAGGAAGTCGCCCTGCCGCCGGCCGGACCGCTGAAGCTGGATGGCTGGACCCGGCGTGGGCGTGGCGATGTCTATCGCCTGAAGGTGAAGGCCGGGCAGACGGTGAAGATCGAGCTTGCCGCCTCCAGTGAATTTGTCCTGATGGCGATCTTCGATTTTTCGACGCCGGATGAGGATGCGATCTTCTTCAGCGATTCCGGCGGCAAGATCGCGACGCTGACGCCGAAGGCGGATACCGAATGGCTGATCCGCCCGACCCTCATTCTGGGATCGCCGCGCCGTGGCCTCGGCGCGCATTATACGTTGACGGTCAGCACCGGGACATAACGGCGCGCCCTCAGGCTGCCTGTGTCAGCACGATCAGGCCGAAACTCAGAACACCCAGCAGCACCAGCGACAGGCTGGCGGCGACGATGACCTTGCCGCCGGCATGGCGAAGGCTGCGAATATCGACCGAAAGACCCAGCGCCGCCATCGACATGATGGTCAGGATGTTGGAGAGCGAGGCGACGGGTGAAAGCAGAACTTCGGGGATGAGGCCGAAGGAACGGGCCATGATCATCAGCACGAAGCCGATGATGAACCACGGAACCATCTGCTGCAGCTTCAGGCGTCCCTTGCCGGACTGGCCATGGATGACGGAAAGCGTGGCGATGACCGGCCCCAGCATCAGCACGCGGATGAGCTTGACGATGGTGCCGGTCTGCACGGCAATCGCGCCGAGCGGGGCGGTGGCGGCGAGAACCTGCGGCACGGCATAGACCGTCAGGCCGGCGAAAATGCCGTATTGAGTGGCATCGAGACCCAGAAGCTGCGGCAGGAATGGCATCAAAAGCACGGCGGCGACGCCGAGAACCGCGGTAAAGGCAATCGATGCGGCGACATCTTCCGGCTTGGCGCCAATGGCGGGCGCGGCGGCGGCGATGGCGGAATTGCCGCAGATGGAATTACCGCAGGCGATCAGCGTCGCAAGCTTGGGCGGCAGGCCCAGCATTCGCCCGGCGGCATAGCTGACGATTAGCGACAGCGCGACGATCAGCGCGATGCCACCAATCAGCAGCCCACCGGCACCCTTGAGAATGGCAAGGCTGAGAGACGCGCCGAGAAGCGCCACCGCGATTTCCAGCAGGGTCTTGGCGCTGAACCTGATGCCGGCCGAAGCGACCGCTGGAAGCGACACCAGAGAACGCAAAAGTGTGCCGATCAGAATGGCAAGCACAAGATCGCCAAGCCATGCATGGCCAGCAAGCCGCACCTGAAAACGCTCGGCCAGAATGGCGGCGCAGCTGACGGCTGCGCAGAGCAGGATGCCCGGCAGAAGCGGGGTGAACCAGCGAAGGGAAAACTGAAAGGGATGGGTGAGGGTGCGATGCTGTGCCATGGCCAGACAATGCCGGAGCGGCCTGTTTTATTCTATCAAATAATATGGTATATATTATTCGATAAAATCGAATGAAAAGCCATGACGTTTGAACAACTCCGCATCTTTATCGCCGTCGCTGAACGCGAACATCTGACAAGGGCCGCCGAAGCCATCGGCCTGACAGCCTCCGCCGTCAGTTCCGCCATCAAGAATCTCGAGGCGTTTTATGATGTCGAGCTCTTTCATCGTGTCGGCCGCAACATCGAACTGACCGAAAGCGGCCGGGTATTTCTGGGCGAAGCAAAGGCGACCTTGGCGCGCGTGCGCAATGCCGAATTGATTCTCTCCGAAATGGGCGGGCTGACGCGCGGCGAAATCACCGTCTGCGCCAGCCAGACCATTGCAAGCTACTGGTTGCCGCCGATCCTGATGCAATTCAAGAAGCTCTATCCCGGCGTCACCGTACGGCTCGATATCGGCAATACCAAGACTGTCACGCAGGCGGTGCTGGACGGTCTGGCGGAGGTCGGCTTCATCGAGGGCAGGATCGACGAGCCGGCCTTGCTGGTGCAGCCCGTCGTGTCCGACAAGCTGCTGGTCGTCACCGGTTCGGCCCATCCCTTCGCCGATGGCCGTTATCTCACCGCGCTCGATATGCTCTATGGCACCTCATGGGTGTTGCGTGAGCAGGGCTCCGGCACCCGCTCCGCCTTCGAGGCGGCGGTGCGGCAGATGGGCGTCGATCCCGGCGAGCTTTCCGTCATGCTGGAACTGCCGTCCAACGAGGCGGTGGTGATGGCGGCGCGCTCGGGTGGGGCCGCGACGGCAGTTTCAGCCTCGGTCGCGTCACTGTTTTTGCGGCAGGGTTTGCTGGTCCGTTCGGGCATCGATCTGCCCGCCCGCAACTTCGCCCTTTTGCGCCATAAGGAACGCCACACCAGCCGCGCGGCCATGGAGCTGGAACGCCTCAGCCGTGCGGCATCGGAGGACTACAAGGCCGGTCTTGCGGGGGTGTAGGATATTTGGCGTTCGTGAGGTGCCAGACAAGTCCAGGCACCCGACATTGTCTCGCCCTTACGCCATAGCGTCGCCGATGAAGCGATAGGCTTCCGCTTGTTTCTTCTCCCCGTCGGGGAGAAGTCCGCGGCAGGGGGATGAGGGGGCGAGCTCTCCGAAACCCGGCAACGTTGCCCCCTTATCCGACCCTTCGAGCCACCTTCTCCCCGGCGGGGAGAAGAAAAAGTGGAGCGCCGCAGCCGGCGCTCCCCTTCAACAATAGCAATCACTTGCCCTTGGACTTCAGCCAGGCCTTCATCATGGCGATTTCGCCTTCCTGCGCCTTGATCACCTCTTCGGCCAGCTTGCGGATTTCCGGGTCCTTGCCATATTCGAGCTGGACCTTGGCCATATCGATCGCACCCTGATGATGCGGGATCATGCCGCGCACGAAATCGACATCGGCATCGCCGCTGTAATCGATGGCCATATCGCCATGCATCTTCTTGCTGGCCTCCATGAAAGCCTTGGTGGACTCGGTTTCGCTTGCGGCACCCTTGGACATGGTGTGCCCGGCATGGCCGCCTGCTTCCTGTGCGAAGACGGGCATGGCGAAGACGGCCGCGAAAGCGGCGGCGAGCGTGATGGTCTTGATAGACATGGATTATCCTTCCTGTGTCTGACGGATCTTTCGATGGATTGACTGGAAAAATCTGGTGTCAGGCGCGGGGAGGCGGCAGCGGCGGCGCGAAAGCCTTGCCGTTGAAGAGAACGCCACGCTGCGGCTTGGGGTAGGCGAAGATCATCCGGCCGGCATCGGCGAAGATCATTTGCGGAACCACGATCAGGCAGGCGGCGCAGGATCCGGGATGCGCGGCGTCATCGCCATGTGGGCAGCAATCGCCCATGCCGGATTTATGGGCTTTGGCTATATCCTGCGCATGGGTCTCGGCGCCGATGTCCTGATCTCCGGCATGGTTTGAATGGCGATTTTCATGACTCATCGCAGGTTGCGACGAAACGGCCATGCCTGTGCCCAGCGGCATGCTCATCGCCATCTGCGCCGGCATTGCACCGTAAAGCAGGCAGGCAAGAAACATCAAAGTGCGGACCATCAGGTGCATGGTGTGAATTTACCGCGAAAATTGTGGAATAAGCATGACGCTCAGGTCAGTTCACGCGCGATGACGTGATGCACGATGCGGTAATCCCTGCTTTCCTCGCCGAAGGGGGCAAGCGGCCATTCCCACGCGGCGGTGGGTGAGGAAATCTCGATGCCGTGCAGCAAATCCTCGTGCTGCTGCTGGCTGCCATCCCTGCCGGTGACATCGAAGGATGTGTCCGTTACCAGGCAGGCCTTGCAGGGAAGCCCGGCCAGCGCATCGAGATGCGTCCGAATGAGTTTCGCCAGCAGATCATCCGGCGCATTCGTGATCTTCTCGCGCTCCAGCCGGTGGCGTGCGCCGGTGCCGATCTGCGACAGGAGATTGGCTGAAACGACGAGATCGAGATAGGGCACCCGCCGCAGGAAATCGAGCGGTTCCGGCTGTCGGTCGGCGAGTACATCGTCAAAGCCGGAAAGATCGCGGTTGGCGATGCGGACGTTCTTTTTGGCATTGAGGCGCAGTTTTGCCTGCACGCTGGCGAGATGTACCAGATCAACCAGAACGACGGTATCGAACATCGCCACCAGCGCGTCATAGGGCACATCGCGCAAGAGGCCGGACCCCAGCACCACTGCTGTTCGCCGCTGTCTCAGCTTTCTGGCCGATTGCAGCACGAATTGACGGCTGTTGTCCTCATGCTCCGCCCATGCCTTGGCGCAGCGGTTGGCGCGCGCCCACAGGTTGACGGAATAGCGGATATGCGGCCGGAATTCTTTCGGCGTGACCGCGCGGGTGGCGGCATATTGCAGGGCTTCGAGGATCATGGATGCCTAACGGTAGATTTCACGGCGATGGCCGATTTCGACCACCAGCACGACGAGCTTGTGATCCTGTATATCGCAGATGATGCGATAATCGCCCACCCGGTAGCGCCAGAAATTTCCAAGCTCGGAGCCCTGCAGGGCGGCGCCGGTTTTACGGGGGTTGTCATCCTTGGCGATCCGGTCCGCCAGAAAGGAAATGATGCGATTGGCATCACTCTTCGCCAACTTGCCCAGTTGTTTGACGGCAGCCCGTTGGAATTCAATTCTCCAGGTCAAGATCACGCATCACTTCTTCCAGAGTATAGGTGCGTTCTTTATTGGCGATGCGCTGCCGCGTCGCCTCTTCCGCGAGATAGAGGTCTTCCATATCCTCGATATGTTTCTCGATCGCCTCGCGGATGTAATAGGCGGATGTGCGGCCGGTGCGCTCGGAAAGCGCCTTCAGCCGCTCATAGGTCTCATCAGGCAGGCGGATGGCTGTCTGTTTGCTCATGGGTCGCGTCCTTCCCGATCTCAATTGGGATACATGTATCCCATATAGCACCGCTTGGCTGCGCAGGCCAGTAAAACCGCAGCCTTTGCGGCTTGCCGCACCGGGCTTCATCCTCTAATACACCGGCTTGATTTCAGGAAAATATCGGACCGGTCCCATGAGCGAAAAAGCAAAAAAGCCTCAGAAACTGAAAGCCCGCCTGCCGCGCGGCTTCGTGGATCGCTCGGTTGCCGATATCCATGCCACCAATGAGATGATCGAGAAGATCCGCAAAGTCTATGAGCTTTACGGCTTCGATCCGGTGGAGACCCCGCTGTTCGAATATACCGATGCGCTCGGCAAGTTCCTGCCGGATAGCGACCGGCCGAACGAAGGCGTGTTTTCGCTACAGGATGATGACGACCAGTGGATGAGCCTGCGCTACGATCTCACCGCGCCGCTCGCTCGCCATGTCGCGGAAAATTTCAACGAAATCCAGCTGCCGTACCGCACCTATCGCGCCGGTTATGTCTTCCGCAATGAAAAGCCCGGCCCCGGCCGCTTCCGGCAGTTCATGCAGTTCGATGCCGATACGGTGGGTGCCGCCGGCGTGCAGGCCGATGCCGAAATGTGCATGATGATGGCCGATACGCTGGAAGCGCTCGGTATTGCGCGCGGCGACTATGTCATCCGCGTCAACAACCGCAAGGTGCTCGACGGCGTCATGGAAGCCATCGGCCTCGGCGGCGAGGACAATGCCGCCCGTCGTCTCAATGTGCTGCGTGCCATCGACAAGCTCGACAAGTTCGGTCCTGAAGGCGTGAAGCTGCTGCTCGGTCCCGGCCGCAAGGATGAATCCGGTGATTTCACCAAGGGTGCGGGCCTTGGCGAAGAGCAGATCGAAAAGGTGCTGTTTTTCGTCGGCATCAAGGACTATGCGGCAAGCGCCGACGATCTGGCCAAACTGGTCGCGGGCACCTCGAAAGGCGAGGAAGGTGTTGATGAGCTGAACATCATCGGCGCTCTGGTTACCAGTGCCGGTTACGATGCGACGCGCATCAAGATCGACCCCTCCGTCGTTCGCGGCCTCGAATATTATACCGGCCCGGTCTATGAGGCCGAGCTGACCTTCGATGTCACTAATGAAAAGGGCGAAAAAGTCGTGTTCGGCTCGGTCGGCGGCGGCGGCCGTTACGATGGCCTCGTGTCGCGCTTCATGGGCCAGCCGGTTCCGGCCACGGGCTTCTCCATCGGCGTTTCGCGCCTGATGACGGCGCTGAAGAACCTCGGCAAGCTCGGTCAGGTCAAGCCGCTTGCCCCCGTTCTGATCACCGTCATGGACGGCGATGTGGAGAGCATGGGCCGTTACCAGCGCTTCTCGCAGGCGCTGCGCGCCGAAGGCATCCGCGCTGAAATGTATCAGGGCAACTGGAAGAAATTCGGCAACCAGCTGAAATATGCCGACCGTCTCGGCTCCCCCATCGCCATCATCCAGGGCGGTGACGAGCGTGCCGAAGGCGTGGTGCAGATCAAGGATCTGATCGAAGGCAAGCGCCTCTCCGGCGAGATCGAGGACAATGCCAGCTGGCGCGAGGCGCGTGTGGCGCAGGTCAGCGTGCCGGAGGCCGATCTGGTGGTGAAGGTCTGCGAAATTCTGGAGCATCAGGCAGAGGACGTTCGCCGCGCCGCCGAAGAGCGTTAAGGCCATGGCGATCCTCGCGCTCGACCATGTTCAATTGGCGATGCCGGCGGGCCGCGAAGATGAGGCGCGCGCTTTCTATGGCGGCCTGCTCGGCTTTGCGGAGCAGGCAAAGCCTGCCAATCTGGCCGCGCGCGGCGGGTGCTGGTTCAGCCGGGGTTCGATAAAACTGCATCTCGGCGTCGAGCAGGATTTCCGCTCGGCGCGCAAAGCCCATCCGGCCTTTCTGGTCGATGATCTGGCAACTTTGCGAAAAACACTTGAAACAGCAGGCTGCCATGTGGTTGAGGATGAGCCGCTGGAAGGGTATCACCGGTTTTATGTCCATGATCCCTTCGGAAACCGCATCGAAATGATGCAGCCGCTCGAACCGTGACGAAAAGTACCGTTCCATGCCCCTGATCGACATGCCGGAGTTTTCCGGAGAGCTACTGGAAGAATTCGCCGCGCGCCGCACGAGCCGTGTGAACACGCCCGTCATCCAGCCCGCCGAACCGTTTCTGGATATGGCCGGCGAGGATTTGCGCCGCCGTATCTTCATGACGGAGAGCGAAACGGGGACAAGCCTGTGCCTGCGCCCCGAATTCACCATTCCGGTCTGCCTGCGCCACATCGAGACGGCGACCGGCACACCGAAGCGTTATTCCTATCTCGGCGAAGTCTTCCGCCAGCGCCGTGAGGGCGCCAACGAGTTTTATCAGGCCGGCATCGAGGATCTTGGTGATACCGATATCGCTGCCGCCGATGCCCGTGCCGTCATCGACGCAACCGCCATATTGAAACGGCTGCTGCCCGGCCGGGCGCTCGCCGTCACGCTCGGCGACCAGCAGGTTTTCGAGGCGGTGGTTGCCGCCCTCGGCCTGCCGCTCGGCTGGCAGAAGCGGCTGGTGCAGGCTTTCGGCGATATGGCGCAGCTCGACGCGCTGCTGGAAAGCCTTGTGCATCCCAAGCCGATGACCGGCCTCGATGCCCGCGTCGCCGGCCTGCTGGCGACGGGCGACGAGACGGTGCTGGTCGATTATCTCGATACGGTGATGCAGGAAACCGGCTATTCCACCAATGCCAGCCGCTCGCCGCAGGAAATCGCCCGCCGTCTGCGGGAGAAGCTGGCGCTCGCGGCCACGCGGCTGCCGGATGAAAGCTTCGCGCTGCTCAAGCAGTTCCTTGCCCTGAAGGCACCCCTGCCGCAGGCTTCGCAGGTTCTGGCTGATTTTGCCGCAAAGGCGAAGCTGAAGCTGGATGGCGCGCTTTCCGCTTTCGACAAGCGTGTCGCAGCCCTTGCCAATGCCGGTGTCGATCTCGAAACCGTGACCTATGGCGCGGCCTTCGGTCGCCCGCTCGATTATTACACCGGCCTTGTCTTCGAGGTGGTGGAAGCGGGCGGCGACAGCGTTCTGGCCGGCGGCGGCCGTTTCGACCGGTTGCTGACCCTGCTCGGCGCACAGGAAAAAATCCCGGCTGTGGGCTTCTCGCTCTGGCTGGATCGTATCGAAGCGGTGCGCGGGAGCGACAAGCCATGATCACCATCGCATTGCCCTCCAAGGGCCGGATGAAGGAAGACGCCTCCGCCGTTCTGGAACGCGCCGGGCTGAAAGTCGCGCCTGTCGGCAATGACCGTTCCTATCGCGGCCGCATCGAAGGGCGAGACGATATCGAAATCGCCTATCTGTCGGCTTCCGAGATCGCCCGCGAGATCGGCGCCGGCACGGTGGATTTCGGCGTGACGGGTGAGGACCTTGTGCGCGAGGGACTGACCAATGCCGATGCGCAGGTGGAATTCTGTGCCCGCCTCGGTTTCGGCCATGCGGATGTCGTGGTTGCTGTGCCGGAAATCTGGCTGGATGTGGACAGCATGGCCGATCTTGGCGATGTGGCGTCTGAGTTCCGCGCCCGCCATGGCCGGAGACTGGCGATCGCCACCAAATATTGGCGGCTGACGCAGCAGTTCTTTTCGCGCCAGCACGGCATTCAGCTTTACCGCATCGTCGAAAGCCTTGGCGCGACCGAGGGTGCGCCGGCGGCGGGGCAGGCGGATATCATCGTCGATATAACCTCCACCGGCTCGACGCTGAAGGCCAACCATCTGAAAATCCTCTCCGATGGCATCATCGTCCGTTCGGAAGCCTGCTTCGTGCGTGCCCGCAAGCCGGAACATGATGGCGATGCGACGGTTCAGGAGATCGCCTCGCGCATAAGGGCGGCGGTCTGACGATAGAAAACAAAAAGCCGCCGGAGCGATCCGGCGGCTTTTTGTTGGTCGATTTATTTGGCTTATGCGTGGGCAACAGCCGCGCCGCGCCGAGCGTCGATGGAATAGGCGCCGGGGCCGAAGGCGGCAAGCAGGATGTAAGCGCCGGCAAGGGTGATGTTCTTCACCATCATGATGCCGTTCAGCGTGTTGATCCAGCCAAGAGCCGGCTCAGGCCAGCCGGGAACGGCAACGGTGCCGCTGTGGAAAACCAGACCGGTGAAGACGCAGAAGACGGCAAGCGCCCAGGCGGCGATTTTGGTCTGGAAACCAACGAGAATGGCAAGACCGGCAACGAGTTCGAACAGGCCTGCGAGATAGGCAAGCGCGGTTGCGGCGGGCAGGCCGGCGCCGGTGATCATGCCGGCCGTGCCAGCCGGATCGGCGAGCTTGCCAAAGCCCGATGAGATGAAGATGAAGGAAAGCAGAATGCGGGCGATGAGAACGAGGACGTTCTGGCTGCTGGACATGGATATCTCCGGTGGATGATCGGCGTGTCGCCGGTTAGCTGCAAGGCAATGTCTGGAGATATCAATGCCCGAAAATCACTCATCTATAAAGATGAACGACAGAAGACAAATTGTCTTCATTTTGTGAACAATCTTCGGTCTCAACCGGCGTGGTCAGGCGGCGAAGCGGATATCTTCAAACCGCGGAAACAGGAACAGCCCGGAAATCCAGCCCTGCTGGCCGCCTTCGAAGCCGGAGGATTCGCCCATGCAGATGACCGGCTGCCGCATTGCCGGCAAGATGGAGACGCCGGTTGAAAAACAGAAGCGCGAGGGGGTGGTGGAAGCCTGCTCGAAAAGTTCAAGCACGCGCGCGTGGTCGCCACGGTCATAGCAGCGGACCAGGCTGAGCAGTCCGCATTCGCCCGGCGGCAGGCCGTGCATGAAAGACGCGTGTTCGCCAAGCCGGATGACGCCGCTCGCAAGATCGCTGCTCCATTCCTCCGAAATAAAGAAATGCGACAGGGTTTGTGGATCGGGCATGGTTGCCGCAGCTCCGGGCAGAGCATCGTTGCGTCTTGATATCTCGAACAAATCGCGCCCCCGCTGAACATCGTGCCAGCGCCGCTATTTCCAAGCGTCGCCGTCAGATTGTACTTTCACCGCCATCCGCAGTTGGACGTATTTGCAAGCATCGAAACCCCTTCAATGCTTGCGTCCTGTCGCGGCACCCTTATGGGCGCTGACTTATAGTTTATTTTCCTCTACCGACAACAACCGATCAGTGAGAAAATCAAAAATATTATGTATTCCTTCATCGCAATCGCGAAATATATGAAAAAAGACAACTAAATGTCGAACTTATAGGTCCGGAAATGCGGAATTCCGAGCCGCCGGCGATGGTGATTCGCCCATCTGGATGTCCCATTATTGCATAGGTCGCTGAAAACAAGCCGGCTAAAGTTACGGATGTCTCAAAAAGAGACAATATTTTGAAGCGACGCCCGCCATTGCGGTTTGCAGGCTCCTGTATAGCCTGAATGCGGAGTTGCTCCGTGGAATTTTTCAAAAGAAAAAGGGCGATCCGGAGACGACCCTTTCCTCATTTCAGTGACAGGACTGATTGGAAGTCCATGCCGTCCGTCTGGCGCGCTTGCGACGCCGGACCACTCGAAGGGCATGGGCGGCAAACGAAAAAGGGCGATCCGAAGACCGCCCTTTCTTAATTCCGGTGACAGGACTGATTAGAAGTCCATGCCGCCCG